>CAJTWE010000021.1 GCA_910579955.1 uncultured Ruminococcus sp.
GGTTCATTAGGGTGCTCTTGAAAACATCCTAAAATCTATTATACGAGGAAAATGAAATGCAGTTATTTGAATACATTGATATTTTAAAGCAGCCCTATGATATTTTTTATACGGATTCTGTTTATTCTTCTCTTCACTGGCATTATTATAGTGAGATCATTTATATAGTAAAAGGTTCTGTTACAATTACATGCAATAATCAAAAGTCCATTCTTAAAAAGGGCGATTTATGTTACATTTATCCATTACAGCTTCATGAATTTTCAAAAGCATATGACACAGAAGTGCAGTATGCTGTGTTGAAATTTGATATTCACACGATAAATATCCCGCAGGCTTACATATCAAAAATTTATGATATTTTTATAAGAAGAACTCGTGAAACAGACTTTTGCATGATTATAGATAAAGAACAGCTTAATCAAGCCTATATTGATTCTTTGATTTGCCATACAATTAAAGAATATACAGACAAAAACGATTTTTATGCATTACAAGTACAATCTAATATTTATACACTATTGATAGAACTTGCAAGAAAGACTAAAAAAGAAACTGTCACTACAAAAGAAAATCACACCGATGTAGATTTTTCATTTTATCACATCCTTGAATATATTGATATACATTCTGGAGAACAGCTTGAAATTCGTGACCTAGCGGAAATGTGTCACATGAGTTATTCTCATTTTGCAAAGCTTTTTCGTGAAAACTACGGACGCTCTTGTAAAGAATACATCACCTATATTCGATTAAACAAAGCACAAGATTTGCTTTTTCATACAGATTATGATTTGAATTATATCGCGCAGGAAACAGGATTTTTTGATTGCAGTCATTTTATACGAACTTATAAGAAGTGGAAAGGAATTACACCTAAGCAAGAAAGGATGAAACTTATTTAAATAAATACGGAACGGAAATTGATTTTGTAAAAAAGGAATTCCAGATAATAGAACTATTATCGCTGAACTGTGGGCAGATAAAAACATCATAAGAACAACGCACAACACCCATTCATATACTGTACTAAGCCTTAAAACAGGCTTAGAAAGGAATGACGCAAATAGGTGTAACCAATTCAAATAAAGAACTGAGTACGACGCAAATTAATTGCGGCGATTCATTTAAGATAAGATTATCTTTGTCCGCAGAGCCGGACATTGTAGATAACCCAACAGATATTGTCTTGATTCTCGATCGTTCCGGCAGTATGTCTGAAGTGCGATTGCAAATCTTAAAAGCGGAGCAAAAGCTTTTATTGATATCATTGATGAATCTACTGACGGAACACGGGATGGACAAATAGGCAGTGGCAGCCGTATCGGTATTGTCAGCTTTGCGACAACCGCTACACAGGATACGCAGCTGATCACTTCTGTTAATGATCTCAAAACAGCGGTTGATGATCTTTCTGCAAGTGGAAATACAAATCACGCAGATGCATTTACAAAGGCAAATGAACTTTTTGAACCTAATTCTACCAATGCCAAGGTGATGGTGATGTTCACTGATGGTATTACAACAGCAGGCGGAAACGCTGCCGCAGTAGCAGCGGCAGCAAAAGCGCAAGGTGTGATCATCTATGTAATAGGTCTTTCAGGAAACGGCGGTATTGATGAACAGGCGCTGCGTGAATGGGCATCGGATCCCGATTCTGCGTATGTGGCGATTACTCCAGACGATACGGAGCTTGAGGATCTTTTTGAGGATCTTGCAAAAAACATTACAAGTCCAGGTGCAACGAATATTGAAATCACAGATACCGTGTCACCGTGCTTCCGTATTACAGCGGTATCCGCACCGACAAATGGCACAGCAAGTCTTCTTGATTCAAATACAGTACGCTGGAACATGGATGAGCTTGGTGTCACACAAAGCGAAGGTGCTGTACTGGAATTTACGGTAAAGCATACGGGAACATGTTCTGGTACAGTTGAGGTAAATGAGTCAATCACCTACAGCGATGACGAAAATAATGTGGTGAATTTCCAAAATCCAGAATTGGCGGTAGACTGTGGAATCGTCATCATTCCGGAAAATTGTCCTGACCCGATTGCGCTCACTGTTGATGGCTGCGAGGATACCATAGAATTCGATGCAGGCCAGCTGGGACTTGAATCCCTTGGACGTATTGTACAGCTTGATGTAACACTGCGCAATGTTTGTCCGAACAAAAGAGTAGCACTTGCAGTTCTGCTAAATGAGGTCGATAATGAAGGTAATGAGCACAAACGAGGCATGAAAGTTGTGACAGTGCCTGCACACACGGGAACTTCTTGCCGTGATGTGACTGTCCGTTGTATTAAATTTGTACTGCCCGAAAGTCTGGATTCAACAAAAACACCAGACTCCATGTGTGATGCCCGCAATCTCAAAGCTAGATTTATTGCAAATTATATTGACAATGATTTTGATTGCTGCGAGATTAAATTATAAAGCATAATTGCTTACCGGATACCCTGAGGTGTCCGGTACATATATTATCTGATGAAATATTGACATTTCATATTGCTTTTGTTATAATAAACTCGTTAGCAAATCAGAATTCATGGAGGATGAAAATTTGAAAATTATAGAGGTAAAAGACAGAACCGCACCGTTGATAGAACAATTATTAAAAGTATGGGAAAATTCTGTAAGAGCAACACATCTCTTTTTATCAGAGGATGAAATTGAAAGTATTAAGAAGTATGTACCGCAAGCATTAACAGAAATACCCTATTTAATTATCATAGAAAACGAAAATCAAATTCCTGTTGGTTTTATGGGAATTGTAAAGCAGCATCTGGAAATGCTTTTTATTTCTAATGAAGAAAGAGGAAAAGGATTAGGCAAAGAATTGCTTAAATACGGAATAGAAAAATATTCGGTTAACGATTTAGCAGTTAATGAACAAAATCCTCTTGCAAAAGGTTTCTATGAACACATTGGTTTTGAAGTTTACAAAAGAACAGAGTGTGACGAACAAGGAAATCCATATTCCCTTTTATATATGAGATTAAAGTAAATAAATACACCATAAATAGTTTTTTCTTTAAGGAATATATTTTTTATAATACTCCTTAACTCATCCGCAACCTCCCATGATAGCAGAAAAAACGCTGCAATCAAATATAACTTGATTCAGTTTGAATTGCACTTAAATATAATTTTTGAGGTATTTATAATGGTTAGAGAAATTAAATCATCAGAATTAAATAAATTGCTTGAATTGTATCTGAATCTTCATGAACAATCTATACCAAAGGCAACAGAACACTTAAAAAACACTTGGAATACTATTATTAATGATACTAATCACCATATTATTGTAAAAGAGGTCGACGAAAAAATAGTATCATCTTGTGTCTGCGTTATTATACCCAATCTTACTAGAGGTATAAGACCATATGCATTTATAGAAAATGTAGTTACACATTCGGACTATAGAAACCACGGATATGCTACTGAATGTTTAAAATACGCAAAAGGCATAGCAGAACGTGAAAACTGTTATAAAATGATGTTACTCACAGGTTCAAAGAAAGAATCAACTTTAAAGTTTTATGAAGGTGCAGGATATAACAGTTCTGACAAGACAGCATTTATTCAATGGCTTGAATAGATGTATTTTCAGTTTATTCATAGTCCTCCCCTGATAATAAGTAAAAATGCTGAATATTAGGATATAAAAATGAAAAATTCAAATTACAAACTAACAATTGTTCTTGCTTATGCAAATAGGTATCTGTATCCTATATTGCTTTTAGCATCTTTGGTTTTTGAAAACTTTCTCATATCTGGGATAGCATTCTTGATTTTTGCAATATATGAATTAGTTGGGTATATATGCAAATGGAAGCATATTTTCTGTTCTTATCAAAATGCTTATCATAAAAAAATGACTCCAAACAATATAAATTGGAGCTTAGTAAGAAAATCAGATGCATATGGCATACCTGCTTTTTTCGGTATATGCGGTATACTATCAATCATTATCTATTATTTTTGATTGGATTTTGTTATAATATAACTTAATTTAGGTTAAATCGCACCTATATATCATTTTCATTGCCATCATAGTATTTTTCCTTATCGGAACATTGACATTTCATCTTGTTCTTGCTATAATAAACTCATAAACAAATCGGAACTTAAAAGGGTGGGTAAAAATGGCGATTTCAAATATAAATGCAATTATCAGTAAGGATATTCATAAAGTTTGGGATATTGTTTTAGCTGTTGATAAATATAGCACATGGCGAAGTGATTTAAGCAAAACAGAAGTAATAAATGACAAGCAATTTGTTGAGTATACAAAAGAGGGATATGCTACTACATTTACTGTTACTATGGTAGAACCATATAAGCGATGGGAGTTTGATATAGAAAATAGCAATATGAAAGGTCATTGGATTGGTGTTTTTACCTCCAAAGGAAATGAAACTCAAATTGACCTTACAGAAAATGTAATGCCTAAAAAGTGGTTTATGAAACCCTTTGTAAAATCTTATTTGAAAAAGCAACAAATGCAATTTATTCTTGATTTAAAGAAAGTATTGGAATAACAAATTCCATCCTATCATCAAGAATATATAAATATCCCGTGGTGCATTTTCTTCACGGGATATATTTTTATATCATAACGTTGACATTTCATCTGCTTTTTGTTATAATAAACTCATATTTTTTGCGAAGGAATGATTAATAATGATAATAGAAACGGAAAGATTAATTCTAAGAAAATGGACAAACGAAGATGCAGAAAGCTTATTTGAATATGCTAAGAATCCTAATGTTGGTCCAATGGCAGGATGGCCGCCACATAGAAGCGCTCAGGAAAGCAGAGAAGTAATTGCTAATGTTCTTAATGGTGCGGAATGTTACGCAATTTGTGAAAAAGGCAATAATACAGCAATTGGAGCTGTTGAGCTAAAACTCAATGGGCATAGTGATATGACTAAAAAAGATGATGAATGTGAACTCGGCTATTGGCTTGGAGAACCATTCTGGGGCAAAGGTTATATGCCCGAAGCAGCAAATGCCCTTTTGAAAAGAGCTTTTGAAGAACTTTATATGACAACTGTTTGGTGTGGATACTATGATGGAAATCAAAAGTCAAAAAGGGTTAATGAAAAGCTGGGATTTGAATATCATCATTCTGAAGAAATGCCTGTACCTCTTCTTAATGAGAAAAGAATTGGACACGCCACTTTTATTACAAAAAAAACAATGGGAAAGTAGATAAATTCAAGTTTAACAATATGATAGCAGGTGATTAAATGAATTTGAAAAAAGTTGCAGCAGTATGCATGCTTATAATTATGTCAGCTGCATTTCAAGGCTGTGCAGATATAGCAGATATAAAAGATAAAATAAAAGATGAATTTTCCAATTTTAAAAAATCTGTAGAAGAACATAAAAATGCAGAATATAGAAGTGCACAAAAGGAAGCTGAATTTCTGGTTGATGCGATAGAAAGAAAAGATGCGCAGGCAATTAAAGATAAGTTTTCTCCCTATGCTCAAAGCAATATCGACAATCTGGATGCAAAAATCGACCGTTTGATTGAAGAGTTTCCGGGATGGAATGATGATTATGAAATAACGGATACTATGGAGCGCTGGTCAAATCATGGTAAGATAACATATATGCTGACACCTTCTTTTGACTTTGACGTAGACGATATATCATATCGCATGCGAATTATCTATTATACAGAATCAGATGAAGATGAGTCGAAGTTAGGCTATTATTCTATTCAGATATTTGAAAGATTTAATTATGAATATTCGAGTGATGTTTATATGCATGGTGTAAATGATGAGCCGGATATTTTACTATGGGATTATACAAAGGACTAATAAATTACGAATTTAATATGTATTTATGCAAGAGTAACAGAGTGTCAAAAAGCACTCTGTTACTTGTTTTTTTCTTGAAACACTTCTAAATGCCTTGAAAAAACTAATGATTTGCTGTATAATAAAATAAAACGTTATAACAAGGCTTAACAATGTTTAGTTGCCTTTAAAGTATTATATGAGGTGAATCGTAAATGAAAAAAATTCGTTTGCTTGCTTGCGCAGCAGCTACTGCATACTGTATGTCCATTGTATCTACAATTCCAGCAGATTCTCAAGAGAGAGAATCGACACTACTGGATATTTCACAATTTTCTGTTATGGATGAAAATCTGGTATATCTGAGTGCAGATTATTTGAATGATGCTTCCGTGTTATTTGATGACCAAGACAAAGTCCCCTCGTATGTCACACAATTGGATGTGGGAAAAGAATTGTGGAATGCAACATCCCGCACAAATTGGAAACCCAATCTGCAACCAGAATACGGAGAAGATTCTTTTTACATAGATCTGGGCGCAAATTATGTAATTACAGGTATCTGTTTTCTTGACGCAAATGGTAGTCAGGATTGGACTGTTGAATATGGCGAACCTTTCGCATGGCAAACTTTGACACAATTTACAACCGATCAATATATGGTATGGCGGAGCGCTGTACCTGCGGAGAGTCATACTACACGTTATCTGCGGTTTTCCACTGCCTGCGGAGACAGCGGCGTAAGTGAAATTGCATTGTATGGGTATCAAGTATCAGAGCTGACAGAGGAACAAAAGGCGAAAACTGCTGCAAAGCCTTCCGGCAGCGAAAAAACATACTTGACTGCCGGACAGAAAATCGGTTTCAATGCCTTTATTGACGATCCAATGACGGCAATTGCGGCAGCCGGAAATGTACGTGAATACCACAATTTCAGTTGGCTTTTGGATGAAAACGGCAAGGTCAAGTTCACTCAGGGAACTTGGGGCGATATGGATAGCTACTACGAATCAATGAAAATGCAAAACATCAGCATTATTCCCTGTTTTCAGGGTGGTAGCTCCGTTGTATCAGGCAGCACTCCCCCACCGGAAATTCCCACAGCAGCAGGTGCAGATACTACAGATCCATCAAGCTATGCTGTTCATGCTCAGGCAATGTATCAGGTTGCCGCAAGATACGGCAGCAACACAGAAATTGACTCTGCAACCTTGAATGTTACTGATGGCAGCGAAGAAAAAGTCGGTTTGGGACTTCTAAATGCAGTAGAAAACTCCAACGAACCAAACAAAACATGGGGCGGCAAGGCGAATTATTTTACGCCATATGAATTGGCTGCCATGTGTTCTGCCGATTATGACGGACATGAAGGAACAATATCCAATGCCGGTGTCAAAACAGCTGATCCTGATTTTAAACTTGCGGTAGGCGGATTGCTGACAAATGCTTCTGTTCTGGATTATCTTTCGGAGATGAAGCTTTGGTTTGATTACAACCGTTCAGATGGAAAATTCACAGTAGATATCATAAATATCCATCTCGGTCCAGATATCACAGATCCGGAAATTTCAGGTATGGTCAAAAAAATTGGGGAGATTCAGGCTTGGATTGATGAAAATGCACCGGGAACTGAATTGTGGATCTCGGAGTTTGAAGTACCTATGGCTGATTGCGAGATTGAGGGTATTGACAATCACGAGAATGAAACATATCAGCTTCGTTATGCCCAGCGTGTTGCAAGAACATATCTCACAGCCATTGGCGCAGGCGTAGATCGTGTGACAAAATTTCAGCTGCGAGATGAAAGCAGCGGTGTCTATGCCGATTCAGGATTAGTTACAGAAAAGGGCAAATGGGATAAAAAGCTTGCATGGTATTATGTTTCCTGCATGACAACAGTGTTGGAACATTCGGATCTTATTTCTACATCAATGGAAAACGGAATTTGTTGTGATACATTTACAGACCGCAGCAATGGAGATACAATTTATTGCCTGTGGTCACCGACTTCAGACGAAACAACTATTCCAGACTATGCCGTTTCTGTGGGCAATGCTAATCATGCTTATCTGACCACTCCCGGTACTTATGCTGAGGGTATTACAACAGAACTAGAAATCAGTGGTGGAAATGTTTCTGTTGATATTTCTGAAACGCCTGTATTTCTTACTATTTCCGGACAAAAACAAACGATTATCAATGGCAAAGGGCAGTACATTAAGCCGCAATCCATATGCCTTAGCAGTGATGACAGCACAGAGAAATGCGATTTATCGGCAGCACCTTCTAATAGTACTTTGAATCAATTCTATCGGATGTTTGATGAACCAGGTACAATGCCGCAGTTTTATTATAGTGATATTTCTACTCTGGAAGCGCCGAAAACAAATGTTACAGCTTCCGGCGTTACTTGTTATGTGACTTTGGATGCGCCGTACGTTCTGAGCGGATTTGGTGTTTATGATACTTTCGGAACGGGCAGTCTGAAAATCTATGATGCCAACACAGATACACTGTTGTGGTCCAGTGACATGGGTGGCTATATGTATCGCAATATTTCTATGATTGAAAAAAGTCATCCCACCGACAAGCTGAAAATTGTTAAGGGCGGCGGTGACCTGAATGAACTCGCCATATATGGATATCCTGCACCTGAGGAAAAAATAGTGCCTGGTGACGTGAATGCCGACGGTGAATTCAGTATTTCTGATATCGTGGTGATGCAAAAGTGGATACTTGCTGTGCCGGATGTAAAACTTTCAGATTGGAAAGCAGGCGATCTATGCGAGGATAATGTTATAAATATCTTTGATCTCTGTATAATGAAACAGATGCTGCTCAAAGATCAGTGAGATACTGAAAAATAAATATTTATACAGGAGGATTTTAAAATGAATCTAAAAAAAGCTCTCGCAGGATTTTTGTCCTGCATAATGATGGGAAGCATATTTCTTCCGGTAAACATCAAAATTTCAGAGGATATCGCATCAGTTTCAATTACTGCAAGTGCAGCAAGCTACGGCGATCTTACATATGAAGCTTATGATAGCTATGTTGAAATTACAGATTGTGACTCATCTGCAACCAGTGTAGTAATCCCAAAAGAAATCGATGACCTTCCGGTTACAAGTATTGGAGATCAGGCGTTTTGGTACTGTGATAGTCTTGCTTCTATAAAAATCTCAGACAGTGTTACAAATATTGGAAATAATGCATTTTTTGACTGTGATAGTCTTACTTCTATAACAATCCCGAACAGCGTTACAAGTATTAAAGACGGTGCATTTGCCAGCTGTGATAATCTGATTTCTATAAAAATTTCAGACAATGTTACGAGCATTAAAAAAGATGTATTTTACAACTGTATTAATTTAACTTCTATAGAAATTCCAAACGGCGTTACAAGTATTAAAAACGGTGCATTTTACAGCTGTTATAATCTGACTTCTATAACAATTCCAGACAGCGTTACAGAGATTGGATATCAGGCATTTAGTCTCTGTAAAAGTCTTAAATCTATAACAATCCCGTACGGTGTTACAAACATTGAATATGGAGTATTTGAGGAATGTGAGAGCCTGACTTCTATAACAATTCCAGATAGCGTTACAAGTATTGGGGATTCTGCATTTCGCAAATGTAAAAATCTTACCTCTATAGCAGTTCCAGACAGCGTTACAAGTATTGGAAAATCTGCATTTTCCAGCTGTGAAAGTGTGACTTCTATAACAATTCCTGATGGCATTACAATTATTGAAGAAAAAACATTTTCTGGCTGCAAAAGCTTGACTTCTATAAAAATCCCTGACAACGTTACAAGTATTGAACGTTTTGCTTTTTTAAACTGTAATGGTCTGACTTCTATAATCATTCCGAATAAAGTTACAATTATTAAAGAAAGGGCATTTTTTAACTGTGATGGTCTTACCTCTATAACAATCCCTGATAGCGTAATGATGATAAGAGATGAGGCATTTCCCTATTCATTAGAAGAAATCAACGTCTCTTCTGGCAATAAACGTTATTCGTCAATAAACGGAGTTTTGTTCAATAAAGATCAAACGGAACTGTGTTTATTTCCAGGATCATCGTTCAAAACTGAATATGTAATCCCTGATAGCGTTACAACTATAGATTATCAAGCATTTTGTTACTGCATGAATCTTACCTCTATAACAATCCCGGACAGTGTTACAATTATTGGAGATAGGGCATTTGAGTACTGTGATAATCTAACTTCTATAACAATCCCAGACGGCATTACACGTATTGGAGTTGAAACATTTTACCACTGTTCAAATCTTACCTCTATAACAATCCCAGACAGTGTTACAAATATTGAGGATTATGTATTTTGTGGTTGTGATAAAATGAAGGGTATCATCATTCCTGCAACAGTTGAGAAAATTGGTGAAAGGGCAATGGGATATAAAACAAGCTGGAAAAAAATTGAAAATTTCAAGATTTATGGAACTCCAGGAACAGCTGCTGAAAATTATGCTCTCGAAAACGATATTGCCTTTGTTGATGTAACGGAAAAATCAACCGGCGATGTAAATGCAGACGGTAAATTTAACATAGCCGATGCTGTTCTTTTCCAAAAGTGGTTATTGAATATACCGAACGCAGCACTTCTTGACTGGAAAGCAGCGGATTTGTGCCAAGATAACACATTAAATGTATTTGATTTCTGCATGATGAAAAAACTGCTAATCGAATAAATACATAAAGCAATGCCGCCGTAGTAGTCAATGCGATTACTGCGGCGGCTGTTTTTTGATTTAGCAACGGATTCAACTTGTTTAAATTAAATCAAATTAAAATACCTTCAAAATGATCCATTTCATGCTGAATGATCTGCGCTTCAAAATCTTTGAATGTTTGCTTTTTCTTTTTGAATTTCTTATCCAAATATTCAACTACAATAATAGGATAACGCTTTGTCGTACGATTACCAGGCAATGACAAACAGCCTTCCTCTACCTCATAATACTGCTTGGAATGGTCTACAATCTTGGGGTTCACCATAATCAAGTATTCTTTGCCGATTTGTGCAACTAAAATAGTTTTCCGTACACCGATCATGTTGGCAGCCATACCTACGCAGCGTTCCGCATTGGCACCAATCGTATCCAATAAGTCCTGAATTATCTGCCGGTCATCTTTTGTTGCCGGTTCTGATTTCTGGCTGAGAAAAATCGGATCTGTTACAATTTCCTTTATCATATTCTTGCTCCTTTTGATTTTTTATTTCATATTATCCGAATCACTTCATCGAACAGAATTTGCACATTATCTCTCACAAGTCTATTCACATGAAAATGCCCTGCAAACCATCTTTTGAAATTTAGTTCACCATAAAGCCATTCAAAATAACCTGTCAGCTCTGCATCATGCATATCAGGTACTTTCCCAAGGTAATGAATTATCGACTGAGGAACTGTATGTGATAAAACATAATCGACTTTATAATCACACGCTTTCAGCGTTTCGCTTGCAATCTTATATTCTTCGTTTGTTGGCAATTCCTGTTGCCACCAGCTTTTACCTTCAACACGCATTGCCTTATCAATAGAATATGCTCCGCCCATAGTAAAGAAACTCTTGCCTTCAATTTCAAAACGCTGTCCTCGCATCAGATGATAGATATTATCTGCGATTTTATGTGCTTTTTCGCCGTTCCAGTCTAGGACAGGATATGTATATAACAAATTAAAATCCTCATGATTTCCGTCTACAAATGCGATTGTGAAAGGCTCTAAGGTTAATTTTGCAAGGGATTGCCGATGAGAAGGCGTATCCCATACAAAGCCAAAATCTCCACAAACAATAACTGTATCGTCTTCCGTAATTGGAAACTGATATATTCTGTTCAGAAAATCATCATATCCTCCGTGGGTGTCTCCTGTTATGTATATCATACGCTTCCCCCTACTCCTTTATAAATTCTATGCCTCTATTTCATACACTTTTTCATATATATGCATCCGGTTATATCTGCAAGAATCCAGCCAATCGGAATGGCTATCCATATTCCAAACACGCCTATTGTTTCAAATCCGGACAAAATATAAGCAAGCACAACTCTTGTTCCCAAAGATATAATGGTTAGGATAAGCGACATTTCGGGCTTATTTATTCCTCGGTAGTAGCCGTAAAGTAAAAACAGCAATCCGATTCCAACGTAAAAAGCTCCTTCTGTAACAAGATACTGTGCGCCAGTTGTTATGATTTGTGTTTTATCTGCACTGACAAAAATTTTCATCAAACTTTTTGAGAATACAACTACTATTGCCGATACTGCTATGCAGAATGCTCCCGAAATTTGAAAGGATTTTTTCATGCACTCTTTTATCCTGTCGTTTTTCTTTGCACCATAATTCTGTGAAACGAACATTGAAAATGCATTGCCGAATTCCTGCGCTGGCATATATGCAAGAGTATCTATTTTTACCGCTACAGTAAAAGCCGCCATGACTGTTGTACCAAAACTGTTGACAAGTCCCTGAATCATAAGTATTCCAAAATTCATAACTGACTGCTGTACTGATGCAGCGGAGGACATTCTCACTACTGCAAGGACTTCCCTTTTATTAAACTTAATATCGGACGGTTTTATTCTAAATTCTCTTTCTTTTAAAACGGAATAAAGCGCAAGTCCTATACCCGAAACAGCCTGAGCTATCAATGTAGCATACGCTGCCCCTTTTACTCCGAAGTCCATAAATCCAACAAAAATAATATCAAGAACAATATTGATCACCGAAGCCGTTCCAAGAAAAATCAGCGGAATTACGGAATTTCCAAAACCTCGCAGCATATAGGCGTAAAAATTATAGAGAAATATAAAAACGATTCCCGACAGAATAATTTTTACATAGTCCCCTGTTATCGCCATAATTTCCGGCGGAGTTTTCAGCAGTTTCAGAATACCTGATGTAGTGAACAGTGTAATTATTTCCGCAGCAACTGTAATTGCTCCTATTAAAACAAATGAAATATTTATGCACGACCGCAGTCGTTTTCTATTTTTTTCGCCGTAACAATATGATACAAGTGCTCCGCTGCCCATACAAAGTCCAATAATTATGGAATACAGAAAGGTTGTAAGTGTATATGTGCTGCCCACTGCTGCCAGCGCATCTTCCCCAAGACATCGCCCGACTATCAGTGTATCGGCAATGTTATATATCTGCTGAAGCAAATTTCCGATAATCATTGGCCCTGCAAAGGATAGCAGAGCCGAGGCAATATTTCCTGATGTAAGATCTCTTTTCATAATTCATCTTCTTTGCATTGATCGTTTTCATTATTGTATCATATTTTTGTTTTAAAATCAATCCATCTAAACTAACTACAAATACTACAATTACGCAATGCATTTCAGAGTATATTACATAGGTAAAAAATGACAAATTTCACATAACTTTCACACAGTTATCACCTGTTTTTTTGATAAGATTATAAAATACAACATAAGAGGTGGCAATATGACATTATTAGAAGCAAAAAACAAATGGAACGTATCCTATGAAACGCTTTGCATATGGCTGGAGATAGGACTAATTCCGGACGTGCGGATGGATAACGGAAAAATTATCATTAGCGGTAGCAAGCCGTTTGTTCCCAACAATGGTTCAAAAATCACGGTAGAAAATGTGCGAAAGTACATACTTAGAGCTTGCATGAACTTTGAATACATCGACTATCGTATTCTTTGTATTGAAAAACGACAGTTTGAATCAATCTTGCAACAATTGGAAGAGGCAAACTACGTTAGAAAAGACGTTCCGACAGCAAGTTATAAGAGTAATAGGAACTTCACGATTACTGAAATAGGGGAAGAAAAATTAAAAAAGAAAAAATTACAATTGAACAGTCTGGGATTTGCTTTAGATTTTAAATACTTAAAAGTAAACGCTGAGATCGGAAAGGAATAATTATTATGATTGTATTTATTATTATATTCTTTTGTTGTATACCTTTATGTTTTCTTCCGTCCTATCTTAACATTAGAAAACAAATAAATAATGATCAGCGTGTTGATAAATATCCTGATAATATACGTATTCTTTACGATAAAATCAAAGATAGTTCTGTGTACAGTTTGGGATTATCGCTTAAAAGTCAGGCAGATTATATTTGTATGAACGTAGTTATTATTGATGGATATATTTTTTTCGAATATGGAGATGAGAATATAAGAGATTGTATTCCAATTTCCGAATGTAGTATATTTAAAGCAACAGAAACTGATGTCAAACACTATAATGGTGAGAAAACAGTTAAAGATACATCATCAAACAAGAGCGTTGTGGGTAATGCTGTTATTGGTGGTATTATTGGTGGTGGTGTTGGCGCTGTTGTTGGCGCTATTGCGGCAACTGATAATAATATACGACACTCTGATGATACAAAAACTGTATTAGTTTGGGATACAAAAAAATCTGCAGCAATATTTTTTTGCTATGCTGAAAAGACATACACAATCCCATGTGAATGTGATAAATACGATAGTGAATTTATTAAAAAAAATTGAAGATGTAAGAAAAAAATACCCTTTTTCACTATAACATTAAATACAATAAACGAAAATATTACATATGAGTCATTTCAAGAAAATATTGTAAATAAAGAGTTATTAGATAAAATGTAATTACAAAGCGCCTTACACCGAAAATGGTGTGAGGCGCTTTTTCTCAATATATCAATATAAAAATAATTGCTATAAACTACATACATAGATTTAATGATTGAAAATGCAACTTAAAGGGTAGAAAATATCATTGACACTTTAAGTGAATATATATATAATTATAATAAATGATAGATGATTATCTGTAAACAGATATTTAAAACAAGGTCTTGATAAAGGAGGAAAAAAGAAATGAAAAGGTCATTTTTTAAGCGTACAGCAAGTGTAGTTCTTGCAGGTGCAATGGCTTTTATGAATGTTTGCGGCAGCAGTACTGTATCTTTGAGTGCAGATGCGGCAGGAACGAATTATCATTTTGATTTTGGTGGAAATGGAGCAGCTTCTGGTTATACGCCTGTAAGTGCAGCTGATGGGTACGATTCCAAGAAGGGATATGGATTTGCAAATACAGCTGGTGTAAAAAATGTAACTGCTTCTGGTAGCAATGAGCTTAGCGATGCAGTACAATTTACTGATACAAGCTGGTCAAATACATTCAATGTTGATTTACAGAATGGACTTTATCGTGTAAGTGTAACTCTTGGCAATACTAACAGAACTTCTGTAGTAGCCGAAGATGTTCTTCAAATTATCAATATGACAGGTAATAATGCCTACGATTCTATTTTAATACCTGTTACAGACGGCCAGCTTAACATTATGGTTACTAATGGAAAAGAAGGCTATCCGCATACTTTAAGTGCAGTTGATATCGAATGGGTATCTGCTGATACTCAGCTCCCCCCTACTATATGGATGTGTGGTGATTCAACGGTCTGCAATTATTATCCAAAAGAAACAAGTGCTCAAGCAGGCTGGGGTCAAGTCCTTGATAAATTTGTTGATACTAATAAATGGCAAATTAGAGATATGGCTGCAAGTGGTCAGTATGCTAAAGGATTTATAGAAGCAGGTCAGTTTGCACCTATTCAGAAATACGGTAAAAGCGGCGATATTTATATTATTTCTATAGGTATCAATGATACCAATTATTCAAATGCAGATGAATATAAACAAGCTGTAACTGATATGGTAAGGCAAGCAAAAGATAGAGGTATGCGTGTAATACTTGTAAAACAGCAGGGACGTGCAAGCGATGTTAATCGTACACCGCTTTTAAAAGGACGTTGGTTTGGAACTCAACTCGATGAAATAGGCGCTGCTGAAAATGTTCAGGTAATCGACCTATTTACAGCGTGGCAGAATCATACCACATCAATAGGTTATGACGCTACACTTGGTCTGTACTGTGCTAATGATGATCTGCATCCAAATCGTGCCGGTGCAATGAAACTTGCTGAATTTGCTTCGGAGCTTATTGATTTTGATAATAGTGTTTTAGAAGCTGGTGCTGAAATAGATGAAAATACTGATTTCATGCTGAAAAACAGCAACAGTGGACTTTATCTTACACTTGAAAAAGATGCCTCGGATGGAGTAAATGCAGTACAGCTTCCGGCACAGGATATTGATTCTAGAAGAGCAGTTTGGAGAGCGAAATCTGCCGGCGATGGATATTATTATTTATATAATACTTCGGGCAGTGGAGAATATCTTTTAGATGTTGCAGGAAATAAAGCTGCAAACGGAACTAATATCGGTGTTTGGAGCAACACAAATTGTGAAGCGCAGCTTTTTAAGTTTATCGCAAATGATGATGGAAGCTTTACTATTGCAACGAATATTTCTAAAGATAAGAGCGCTGTAGAGGTTGCATCTGCGTCTGGCGATTCTGGTGCAAATATTCAGGAATGGGAACGTAATGGTCATGCCTGTCAGAACTGGTTTATTGAAAAGACTGTTAAATCTTCTGGCAAGCCGATTGTAGGCGACATCAATGAAGACGGCGTTGTAAATATTTTTGATGTATCTCTTTTGAAGTCTATACTTAATACAAATGAAAAAACACGCAGACAGCATAGAAGTTCTGATGTGAATGCAGATTCAGCAGTTGATGTAAGTGATTGTAAAGCATTGAACGAGTATGTGCTTGGAATGCACAAGCTCAGTGATGCTGCAAACGGTAGACAAGTTTATTATGCAGTCGATCAGGCGTACAATTCTGGTATTGAAGAAAATACAAATACCGGTTTTGCTTCTGATGCGTACTTGAATTTGGATAATAAGATTGGAAGCTTTGCTGAATGGAAAATAAGCGTTCCTGAAAATGGCAATTATCTTTGTACATTCAAGATTGCAAACGGTAGTGCCAATGACCGAAAGATGAAAATAGAGGTCAACAATGGTAAAGATTATTGGTTGCAGCCATTTCTTACAACATCATCTTGGACAACATGGGCTGAACGAGCAATAGTTCTTCCATTGAATGCAGGTGAGAATATTATAAGAACAACATCTGCAACAGCCGAAGGCGGACCTAATATTGATTATATGAGAGTTGAATGGACTGATGAGCCTATTGCGGAAATATACATTCCAGATACAAAGCCCGATACACCTACAAATGACAATAAAACTATTTATATAGCAGGCGATTCTACAGTTCAAACATACCGTGCAAGCTATGCTCCACAGCAGGGTTGGGGTGCATTCATCGGTAATTATTTTGATGAAACTGTAAATATAGAAAACCATGCTATTGCTGGCAGAAGTTCAAAGAGCTTTTATGATAATGGCAGACTTGATACTATTCTTAATAAAATAAGTGAAGGTGATTATTTGCTGGTACAGTTCGGCATAAACGACAGTGCGGCAAGCAATGCTGAGCGTTACGCACCTACTTGCGGAAATGTTCCCGGAACTGAAGGAAGCTATGAATTCTATATGGCAAAATACATCGAAGGTGCAAAAGCCAAGGGTGCAACTCCTATTCTTATAACACCTACGCTTAGTCTTAAAAATAATACAAACGGTAAATTCACCGCAAGCTATACAAACTATACCGATTCTGTAAAGAAGCTTGCTAATTACTATAAGATACCATATATTGACCTAAACGGACTTATGGTAGATCATTATAATTCCATTGGATATGATAATGCTTATAAATATCATATGTGTTCTACAGGGTCAACTGATATGACACATTTTACTGAAACCGGAGCAAATGCAGTTGCGGGCTTAATCGCAGGTGCAATCAAAAAATTAAATATTGATATTTCAAGTAATGTAAAATAATATCATGAATCAAAAAGACTACTACAATTTGCCTGCATTTTGTAGTAGTCTTAATATTTTAATTTATGGTAATGTCATAAGAAGCTAGATATTACGTTTTTACTGTTCATGGCTTCCGCATTATTTTTACACAAATGACAGCATTGACTTTTTCATCCAATTGGCGGTATTCGTCAGAAGGTGAAAAATCAGGAGAATTGATATTTTCTATGTCGGAAGCTGTTATAATGTCTCCGATACGGTATGAGGTATTAGTTAGATTTTTACCGGTTTCTTTTACATATCTATTATTACAGTTATCAAGGATTACATAGGAAACACATAAGGTCACTGAAAGGGCTGTTACGAGCATGATAAGCTGTATAATAGTGCTTTTTTCGGGCTTATTCTTTCTAAGCAGATCAATTGTACCGATTTATGGAATATATCAAAATTATCGCAAAAATCAGTATTGCAAGATATACAGCGCATATTTTTAGTCTGCTTAACATTAAAATGCCAACATTATCTGACTTAAAGCATAACGTACCGTCCTCTGAGACTGATACAAGCTGATAAGTATAAAATTCTTCATCAGCTGTTTGGTCATATGTATATTCTCCAGACAAAAATGAAATAATAGCTTAAGCTTTTTGAACCCCCAGTTCAACTGGGGGTTTTCGGGATACAATCAGATGCATTCATTTTGGATGTGAATGCAAGATAATATAAAAATATTATATCACCAAAGCTGACTGCATTGCTAAGTGCTGATGAAATCACAGTAAAAATATTCGGCATTATTTTTAGCTTACTATACTTCTTTGCCCATTTACCAAACGCTCTTGTTTCAGCTCCTGCAATTTTGATTTTGTGTGAGTTGACAGGGGAAATACAAAAAGGTGCAAAGAGCTTTAATAGGCTTTAATGCGCTTGAATGTGGCTGAAAGTGCCGAAAATGCGTGATATTTGCAATGCAATAAGATGAAATGATAAAAATGAATAGAATGTGACGTGTCAACGAAAACGCCCGGAAAATGAGCTTGTTTGCTCAAATCCGGGCGTTTTATTTTTTTGCGTTTAAATTTTATAAATGCCGTTTAAATCGCATTTAAATAATAGTTCTGAGTGTTTAAAAGTCCGAAAATGCGTTAATTTTTAAACAATAGATTTTAAATCAACTTTTAAACAGCAATCAAAATAATGATCAATAGCAGTGCCTGAAACAGTGCGGAAGTGCGGAAGTTTTTAGGCGTTAGTGCGGAAGTGCTTCCGCACCTATGCTGTATTACTACACTGTCTAATTTTTGAGTCGCTTCATTTTTTTGATTTCTGATCGCATTCCTCTTCAAAATCATAAATCATAGTTAAAAGTTTAGAACGCTCTTTAAGAGAAAGTTTGTTAAGTATCCTTGTAATTTCTTGTGCTGTTTCATCACCTTCAGAGGAATTAGAACCGTTGGTCAAAAATTCTTTTGATTGCACATTAACTGTGCCAGTTGAATGGCTGCCTATAGCTCCAATCGTAGATTGAGTAATATTTGAGGTTGTTCGTTCTTTTCCTGTAAGTAGATATTCAGGGGACACCTCTAAAAACTCGCAAATGAGAATAATGTATTTTGCCGGAGGGTCGCTATTTCTTTTTTTCCATGTGGACATTGTGCTTGTGCCTATACCTAAATAGGCACATAAATCCTTTTGATTCCTTCCTTTTTCTTCTAACAATTTAAGTATATTGTTTATGATTGACAAATTTAAATCCACCCTTCTGTTATAAATGCACAATATTTTGCATTTGCGAATTTAACTCTTGACACATTTGCAAATGCGAGTTATAATATACTTATACGGATATCGCAAGGCACAGTAAGCCTTATGATAATTGTATCACAAAGGAATATCAAAGTAAATAGAAAAGGAGTAAATTTCATGAAAGTAAAAGTCAGAAAGCGTAAAAAATCACCTGCTCCGGTTACAGAGGAACAGGCTTTGCTAAAAGAACTTGATTCGAGCAATCCTTATACTTTCTTTGTAGTTCGGGAACTCATTCGTAACGAAGAGTTAAGAAAAAAGTTTTTGGCTTTCGTAGAACAACACAAGTTAGATGAAAATGACATCTGCGGCAATGCTCCCAGTAGCCAATTTCTTACTCATGATGTTGGTGGACGTAGTCATCGAAATAAAGAACTCTCTTCAATTGCAGCAAATCAGACTTCGAGCGGTGTTTATGTTCCACGGATATTTATCGACTATATTTCTGGTTCGTTTAACGACAAAGACGTCCGAAAAGCAATGGAGAACATAAGAAAAATTAGAAATACGATACGTGTAAATGGTATATGCGGAAACAAGCCATCAGCTTTTGAAAGAAGGTGAAGCAATGACAATGGCAATAATCATTCTGCTATTAGTTATCGTTCTTTTTGAGGGATATAAGTGGTTGAAATGGAAGATCACTGCATTTTCTGCTATAGCGTTTACAATAGAGAACTTTCGTGAACCTACAGAAGAAGAACACAGGCACTATGTAAAATTCGTTTTAAGAAAGATGCTTCATTTTTCAGAAGGAGATAAAAGCATATGAAAGTCAAGTTGTTGCATAACGAAGAGAACGGCTGCACACGTATATTTTTAGATGATACAGAAATAGAGCATGTGTCTGAGTATAGTATCTGTCAAGGCAGCGGCACTCCTGCAATAAGATTAGCTATTGATGTGGATAGCATAGAACACTTTTGCTGCCCAAGGCATGACTTTACTAAAACCAAAAAAATCATTGAAAAGAGGTGATTTCATGACAAACGAACAATATAAGGAAGTTAATGATGCACTGGTTGATTTTATAATTCGTGTATCAAAAGGAGAAACGACCTCCGAAAAAGAAGTGGAAGTTCTTCCGGAAGTCGTTTCAGCACTTGCCAAACTGAGTGGGAGCGTTTAACGTATATATCGTGTTGCTCGCTCTTCATCCTGCATTTTTTTGGCTTCTGCTCTAATCTTCATTAAAGCATCTTTATACATGTGAACAAGATCTTCAGGTGTTTTATTATTAAGATCTTGATTCTGCACGTACAGGAATGCTAACGCTTCACTTTGGTTTGTAGGAAATGTATCGGACATACTCTCACCCCCTTTCCTACTCCAATTATAACATAATCTGACAGGAAATACAATCATATTTTGAAAGGACGTGACACCAATGCACTAAACCAAAGACAGCCGCTCGTGCGGAGTGTTATCCGCACCCAGTAAGAAAATAAATGATTGATCAGAAAGGAAAGTCAAAATGGAAAAATATATCGTAACATCAACAAGAAAAGGCGGTCGTGCACTTGTTTATAGATTCAACGATTTTAAGTCCGCCTGTGAGCAATATAAGGCTATACTTAATGCTTATGCAGATTCTGGTTGGTTAGAATCAGTGTTTAAAGACACCAAAATTGAAAAGTGGAATCCAACTACAGAAAAGTATGAAGTAATTTAACCATCTCTCCTTAAAATTTGCAGCTGAAATGTAGGCTGCAAATATGGGCTGCGTACAGTACTTAGATGCGGTGCAAATCCGCAGCAGCTCACCGCATCAAATAAAAGGAAGTGATGATATGCATATCTTCATAATTAAAGTGAATTTTTCAAACGGTGCGTATGGTATTATCAGCACACCATACATGAAGCGATGTGATCTTGATAATTGGTTGTACTATATGGGTGTTCGTAAGTGGAGAATAATCATGATGGATGATAATAATTACGAATGTGAATGGTATGAAGCTTCTATCGATAGGGATACATCTGGAAAAGAAGTTCTTCATCTGGGAGAAAACTTCTTCTTGAACGACTTTGCAAAGGTATGGGATTGCAAACTTGTAAAATAACCGCCCGTCCGGAGCGTATCCGGACCCACCACCCGAAAGGGCAATAAATTTAGGAGGCAGACATGAGCACTTATTCACGATTGTATATCGATGAAAGCATTCCAAAAATCAGTTCTGACAGACATAACAGCAGTGATTTTGATGATGCTATGGCACGTATATTAGATGTGATCGTTTGCAAGAACATGGACATCGAAGAGATGATAGTGATATTCGATGAAATCAAATCTGTCATGGAACAAGATGGCAATGCTTGCTATGATCCGGATTATTTAAGCGACTTAAAACGCCGCATTGAAAGGAGAAAATACAATGAAAGCAGACACAAACGTTGGTTTAATCAAGCTCAACAACAATCTCACATGGGATCTGTCAGAAGAAAAAAGTAAAAAAGAAAGGAGTAGGAAAAAGATGTGGACAATCGCACTTATCGCTTCAAGTGCTTTGGCTGTTTACGCTAAACTTGCACTTGTGCAGCATAATAAAAGAGTTTTAAATGGCGAGGAGGAGTAACATATGAGTAAAAATAGCCTTGGAACAACTGTAAGAGCAAAAAGAGAAGAATTGCGAATGACGCAGCCAGAGCTTGCGGAACGTGTCGGTACATCGCAGAGCCATGTAAGCCGTATTGAAGCTAATCAGTGCGTACCATCGGCAGTATTGCTTATCAAACTTGCCGGAGCATTGCAAATGCCAGCAGCTGAACTGTTGGAATCGGCAGAGAGAAAGGCGGGTTGATTATGAAAACTAAAATTGAAAATAAGATAAATGAGATTTTACAGCAATATTACCATGAAGGCGAAGACGAACATTACTCACCACGCCGTGAAAATGACGACATAGAAGCCATAACCGAAATCAGCGAGTTTCTTGCATCTGTCGGAATTCCTTACAATGTTGACTATACAGACGCTTTTGAAAATTGCGCATATGGATGCGGCGTTCTTTCAATCGCATGGTTTTGCGATGAAACGCTACATCATATAACGATTCTTTGTGAAGAGTTCTACTAAGCCGAAACAGCGGACAAGCGCCGCTGTCTGCCGGAGATGGTCTCCCGGCACTGATGATGGCAGACCGCAGACAGCAAATAAATCGTAGCGAGAGCAGGTGCAGCAGCTGACGATCTATTGAGAGCCTGTACAGCCTATGAATCTTGAAAACAGAAAAGAGGTGAACAGAAATGAGTTGGGAGGAAAGTATCAGTCATGTTTTAAAGCTGATCACAAAGACCGCTGCTGCTCTTGCTGATATGGCAAAGTGTGAGGAACTTCTGTACAATGTAGATATGCAGATCGAGCTTATTCAAAGCGTTCTGGACGCTGAAACAGAAACTGCGGAATTGATTGATAATTTTGGATGTCATGAAATAAATGTTGATGCAGTAAAAGATTGCAAGACAAGATTCATTGAGATCAACCAGCAGATTCTGATGCATATACAAAAAATCCAGTCATACGGATATAATCTAGGAACGATTTATTCTGCCGTACAACTGGAAATTGCGACGCTTTACAAGGAGTTGTCCTTGTTAAGCTAACAATAAAAGTATATCAGAAAAATAATATTTTGTCAAGATAAAATTTTCGGCAGCTTTATGACTGCCTGAAAGGAGTGATAAAGTGGAATATTTAACGGTAAAAGAAGTTGCTGCGTTAAAGGGATGCTCTGAACGTAATATACGAGATCAGGTTAAAAAAGGAAAAATATCCTCAAAGCAGGTTATAAGCAACAAAAATCGACATAGTTGCTATATGATCCCAGTTTCATCTTTACCAGATGACCTAAAGTCAAAGTACTATGGCAGGCTTAAAAAAGAAGCCGGGACAGCTCCAGAGCTGAAAGAAACAGAGCTTTTAAAACCTCATAAAAAGGTCGTTAAAAAGCCTTTTGAAGAGTATTCTGCCGATGAGCGTCAAGAGATTGCTCTGTGGTGCGGCATTATCCGTGAATGGCAGGAGCTAAGAGTAAAATACAAGAAAAAAACTTCTTTTGACGCTGATTTTGTAGGCAAGTGCAGACTTGAATACGGAGAACGCATAAATATCAGCACGGACATTCTCTACAGAAAATATGCCGCATTCAGAGAAAACGACTACGATGGTCTTATTGATAAACGTGGAGGCTGGAACAGAGGCATTTCATTTATGGATGATGACGTATGGAAGATGTTTACAAGAATATATCTTGTTTCCAGCCGTCCGACTGTAAGCAGATGTTACACAGACTTAAAAGCATGGTGCGCTAAAAATTATCCGGAGCTTTATAGCTCCATGCCGTCTGAACGCACCTTCCGCAGAAGGATCAAGAGTGAGATACCTGACTGCGTGATCGAATTCACTCGTTATGGTAAAAAATCATGCTTTGACAAGTATCTTGCATACATAGAGCGTGATTATACCGACCTCAATGCCAACGATATATGGATAGCAGACAATCATACGCTTGACATCGTATCATTATCATCAGAGGGGAAGCCGCACAGACTATCACTCACAGCATATATGGATGCTAAAAGTGGCGTTATTGTTGGCTGGAATTTATGCGATAATCCCTGCTCACAATCAACATTACTTGCGTTCCGTGCGGCGGTTCTAAATGGTTACGGAATACCGCTCGGTGTGTATTTTGACAATGGTTCTGAATTTCTAACGCATGATATAGCCGGAAGGGGTCATCGTAAAAAGGCTGATTGGAACAGCGGCGACGATCCTCCAACAATTTTATCACTGCTTGGTGTAAAAATGGTCAACGCTCTTGTAAAAAATGCAAAAGCAAAGAATATTGAACGATATTTTCTTATATTTAAGGAATCCATTTCAAAGGCTTTCAGCGGATATTCCGGCGGTACAATTCTTGAAAGACCGGAAGATCTTGCAAAAAAGATTAAAAACAGAGAAATACCTACAGATGATGAAGTAGCGGAGTTGTTGTCTACATTGATAAATGGCGGCTATAACTGTAAGGCATACGGTGGAAAAGAAAAACGCTATAGAGGCATGACAAGAATTGATGTATGGAATGAAAGTATAAATTCTCCGGAAGTTATGTTTCGTGATGCAGCGGACGAAGATCTCGTACTGCTCCTTGCAAGAACGTCACGTTTTCAGAAAATCAAGCGTAATGGCGTGTGTATTGAGCTTTATGGCAAAAAGATATGGTTCAAAGATGAAAATACATCGTTTCATGTTAATAAGGAAGTTTACGTTCGTTATGATCCGGCTAATCTTGATGAAGTCAGGGTATACGATAAAGAAACTGGCAGATTTTTATGGGTATACAAAAGAACTGATTATCTTGATGTTCCTTATGATGCTAAGGACGAAGAAGGTCAGAATAAGATCGCTGTTGCAATGAAGCATATTGCACGCAACAGAAAGGCGATCGTACAGGCAGTGGCTGCATATACAGATTCCGATGCTATTGATGTTCTGGCAGCGAGAATCAATGAAGCTGCGTCTAATATGGACAAGATGAAAATATGCCGTCCTAAAACTGTACATCCGATAACTGCTGCGGAGCTAAATAGTGAGTATCCGGGACGTGAAAATATAATTTCTGTTTCCATATCGGATGAACTTGCAGCTTTAAAGGCTGTAAATGACAGGCTTGAAAAAACGAAAGGAGCATAATTCATGGATTTAAAAGAAAGAGCTGCGGCTATTGCCGATGAGCTGAATGTGGATTTTGATAAGATCCATATGATCATAGGAATCTCAAAAGACCAATTTGAAGCTGCTTGTAATGGTGATGAAGCAGCACTTAATAAGGCAACACAATTTTTAGAAGAACGTGAAACAGCGTTCTCTGCATATGAACCAGAGCAAGTTTCTGCTCTTAAAGAATTTGAAAAGACCATTCCTACAGCAGGAAGTCAACGCAACGCTGCCGAAAAGGTGGGCATCGGTTCAGCTGTCATCTCACAAATGAGAAGAGGAAAATATATAGGTCGATCTGAAAAATACTTTGCAGCTCTGATAGAATATTTTAAGATCAAATCAGAAAAAAGCGAGCTTCCGAGCGTTTATGTTCCGGTCGACTACGCACCTACAACTATATCTCAGATGATATATGAACGTCTGAGAAATGTTCATGTTATAGGCGGATGCGCTGTCATAACAGGTGATTCCGGCATAGGAAAAACAAAAACCATACAGAAATATGCTAAGGATAATCGTACAAAAACAATTGTAATTACAGCAAGTGTATTTCATCACACTGCAAATGATGTTCTGTACTTGTTAGCTTCGGAACTCGGAATCAGCGATAACAATAAGAGGCGTGTAAAAAATGCAGTCTTTTCAAAGCTGCATGACGGAATGATCATCATTGTAGATGAAGCACAGGAACTTACATATCAGGCAGCAAACGCACTGCGTTCTATCCCCGATCACTTTGAATCAAAAGGCGAAACCATAGGACTTGCATTTGTCGGAAATCCTTGTTTTTACAACAAATTTAACGGCAGGTATACCAGTGACCGTGTGCAGGTAAGCAGCCGATTTGTAACTGAACCGACATATACAGCAGAACAGATACAGTTTGAAGATACAAAGATGCTGTATCCGCAGCTTACCGAGCAGAATATGCTGCAAGAACTTATGTTTCTTCACTGCATTGCGACAACTCCCAATCTTGGACAAAGAAAAGCCTTATTCATTTTCAAAAATGCATACAACTACGGCAGATATGATTTTGATGCACTTCTTAAAGGCGCAAAGGACGCAAAGATTCATTTTGATAATCTGAATGAGATCTTGAACAAAATCAAGAAAATGGAGGCGTAAGAAATGAAAAGAATGTTCAGAATGAAACCTACTAAGTACGAAAAAACGATAATCCAGCTGAACGATCTTATACGTGACAGAGAAAGTTTTCTCAGGGTTAATGCTGAATACGATTCAGTTTTTAATGAAGATATTAAAGCCCTTAAAACTGCAATCAAGGTGTTAGAAAACGCAGACTGCAAACGTATAAATTCACAATTTCACTTTATGTTTGGTGCTTTTTTAGGATCTTTGATCACCGGATTCACAGTAGTGATTATACGTTTACTTGCGTTTTTGATTATATAGGAGTGATTAAAATGAAAAACGGCAGACGACCCACCAAAGCGCAGAGGAATCTGATTAGATATGCTGGGTTTACATCTGATGACTGGCTTATCCGTAAAGATACAAGTACAGAAATGGTGATCATGCATAGGTTTACTGAACAAATGAGAACCATTCCCAAAAGGAGAACCTATGATGAATAATGAATTGAAGATCAGAATAAAAAAAGATCTGTCTCCTCTTAGCAAGCCGGAACTTGTAGAAATGATACTGTTTCTAATGGACGTAACAACAATTGCATCAAGATACACTTCGGAAACCGGATATGATGTTCCGGAACTTGTACGCTCTATCAGAAGAGAAACTATAGAAAGTGCAATTAATGATATTATAAAAGAAAATGAAAGACTTCTTGAAGAGCTGTCAGAACTTAGGCGTTCTCTTCCGGGTACATCCACAACAACAATGGGCGTACTGAATCGCCTTGAACGAAATGCAAAGAGATACAACAAGCTGTCAGATAAGCTTGATCAGCTGGAATATCAAAAACTGGAGGTATAAGCAATGAAAAGCAACTGGATTCCGGTATCTGAGAAGCTGCCGGAGAATAGCGGAGAGTATTTAGTGACAACTAAATTAGCAAGAGTAGGAATTATGATGTTTTCTGCTAAACACAAAAAATTCAATACATACGATAGAATGAGTGATGAAGATGCAAAATATTTTGCCATTTCAGTAATAGCTTGGAAGCCACTTCCTGAGCCATATAAAGAGAACTGAAACAAAATGAGGAGCAAATCAGCTCCTCACCCTAATGCAGCCGAAGGCGGTGACAAGCCCGTACAAATGCAGAGTCAGGGAAATAAAATACATAAACGGAGGTATTATCATGACTACAAACACACTTACAAAAAAACAAACAGCAGCAATGCTTCTGGCAGTCAGAAAGGTCAAGGAGCTGGAAGCTCAGAAAAAGGCTCTTGAAGAACAGATCAAAGAGAACACAAGCTTGATAAAAGAACTTATGGAAAGCAAGCAGATAGAAGAGGTTCAGTGCGGAGAATTTACTGTCCGCTGGGCTGCGATGGCTGCAAGTCGATTTGACACAACAACATTCAAAAAGGAACATGAAGAACTGTATATGCAGTATCTTAAGCCTTCCACAAGCAAGAGATTTTCTATTAAGTAAAGGAGGCTATTATGACAAAAGAAGACTGGGAAAGCATTGAAAGAAAACTTTGCTATCCGGGAGCAGGAGTTCACCTGAAAGTGGATGGTTATGCCGTTACACTTCGTGTGATGACAATAAAAATGAAAATGGTGATCGCAGTATATGTGAACGAATACATAAAAGGAGAATGGCTTGTAGAAGACTGCGACATCCGCCGCAGGTTTTATCAGCGTCGCAAGCACTCCCTGCTTACCGCTGCTGATAAAAAGAAGCTGGCTAAGGAACGTAAATCTGTTCAGAAAGCAGTTCAGGAGCAGGCGACATATTATTCGTTTACGCCTTACTGGAATTCATTTCGTTCTCTTAAAAGCCATATTATCAAAAACAATGAATCAATTGAACTTTGCGAGGAAGGTGACTTAAATGAATAAGAAAATCAGATATTACATAAATATATCTTTCTACTTCAAAATACACGATTCACATATGTTTGGCGGCGAAGGCTCAGTAGGATATGCAGCGGCTGCATTTAATCACTGTACTGCTTTTTCAGAAGAAAAAGTACGGGAAGCATATAAAAGTCTTGCTGATAGTTTGGCAGAGCAATTTAATGTTGATGTGTCAAAAATTGAGTGCATTGCCAAAGAAGAGTACGATAGTTCTGATGAAGAGGATGAATAGAATATGGAAAAACTTGCGTTTCCCAAAATAGCAGACTGTCCAGAGATCTCATACGATGATTATTTACAGAACCGTATAAATTTTTGGAACAGCACTTCCGGCGAATTGACAGGTTATGACTGTAAAGAATGCAAAAACAAAGGCATGATTGCATTTATTGAAGATGGTTACGAAAGACTGCGTGCCTGTAAGTGTATGAAAGTACGTGATACACTCAGGCGTATTCGTTTAAGCGGTCTTAGCGAGCTTTTACGTACTAATACATTCCAGAGCTTTGAAACAAATGAGCCATTTCAAGAGCAAATGAAACGCAGTGCATTGGAATTTGTAAAAAATAAATCAGGCTGCTTTTTTGCCTGTGGTCAATCAGGCTGCGGAAAGACACATATTTGTACCGCTATAGTGGGTGGCATGATAAAGCAAGGAATGTCGGCACTTTATCTTGTTTGGCGTGAAGAATCAGGCAAACTTAAAGCTCATGCATCCGAACCGGATTATCATACTCTGATAGCACCTTACAAACACACAGATGTTCTTTACATAGACGACTTGTTCAAGACAAAAGAACTTTCCGATATATCAAATGCAGATGTAAAGCTGGCATTTGAACTGCTGGATTATCGTCATAGAAATCACCTTATTACAGTGATCTCTACAGAATGGACATTACAACAGATAGCACTGGTTGATGAAGCTATAGCCGGACGCATAGCCCAAATGTCAAAGGGTTATCGAATTCTCATAAACAAAGATCCAAATAAAAACTATAGACTTAGGGAGTGAGAAAATGGATGTAAAAAAACTTTATGCAAAAGCTGCTGCTTTGGGCATGGTAGAGTCAAATAGCCATGAGGACGCCTTTCATCAGCTTGTTTTTGGTTTGACCGGAAAAGAATCAGTAAAATCACTTACAGGAGAGGAGTTTCAGCGTGTAGATAAAGAACTTTCACGAAGGCTAAAACCTGACAATGTGCCGGGCATGATAACGAATACACAAAGAAACTATGTATGGAAACTCATGCATGAGCTGTCCGTCTTATCCCCATCTAAAGCCAGCAATGCAGAGCGTCTTGCAGGTGCGGTAAAAAGCATACTGGGCATTACAGCAAGCTCTTCCGATCCTCTTCTATGGGTGTCTAAGAGCGATGCATCAAGGCTTATTGCACGTCTTGAAAAATATGTAGAGTCAGCACAAAGGAAGCAGGCGAAGCATAGTGAATCTGGATAAGCTTACACTTGATCAGCTGCACGGAAATCAAAGAGAAATTGCTGAAACTATCGGCATTGAAGCATATAAAAAGCTGGTTATGAAATATAGAGGCAGTAATATTTATATAGGGAAAGCTGATGATGTACTTCGTGCAAGCAGAGATGAAGAAATTTACAGGAAGTTTAACGGAGAAAATTATCTTGCTCTTGCTCATGCCTATGGTCTTGCAGAAAAGACCATACATGATATTATACGAGCTCAAAAAGAAATAGAAAGCTCTTTACAAATGACATTATTTATCGGTGATGATGAAGATATGCAGTAGGTTTTCCATGGTATGATAGAAGCGTTATAATGATTGTAGAAACAATCGTTGTAACGCTTTTTTTACGTTAGGAGGGAAGAAATTGCAGCACGAATTCATTTACTATTTATTTACAACATGCATAACTGTAGTGATAGGGATTATCGGATATTTTCTTAAACGAACAATGAATCGCAGTGATCAAAATGAAATCGCTATACGTGAGCTGCGTGATGACCTGCTTACCCTATCCGACAGATATGCTACCAAAGAAGAAATCAGAGAGATCAAGGAATCTATGAGTAAGCTTTCGGAAAATATCGACTATATCAAGGAACACACAACAAAAAATGACGATTTCATAAGAACTATGACACGTCTTGAAACTAAAATCGATAAATTGAAGGGGTGAGTAAATTGGAACAGAAGAAACTTATGGAACGCATGCAGCAAAGTGTATTTTTCAGAAATAATGGTATTGTACTTAAAGCCGTCAATCTTCTGCGTGATAAGTATGTGGCACTGGAGGATATTTGTAATGCGTTGCAGCCGAGTATGACGGAATCGGAATTCCGTGACTCTGTAAATTATCTGACAGAATGCGGATATATTCGCCTGCGTGGCATAGAGTCCAAAGAGCTTATCACCCTTGCAGATGCGTCTATGAATATGCTGGAAGCAAAGGTTACAGCTGATGGCATTAAGATTATTGCTTGTGTTCGTACAGATGAATGCATTGATGTGTGAGGTGCGGTATGGGCAGACGAACACACTCAAAAATTGACAAGCTTGACCCGACGGTAAAAGCTACTGTCGATGAAATGATAAAGACCGGAGCGTACTATCGTGAAATAGTAGACTACATCAAATCACATGGAATCAGCATATCTGTAACTGCCGTTGGCAAGTATGCCAAAAATCTTATGAGTACACTTGATGCACTCAGACTTTCACAGGAAAACTTCCGTGCCATCATGGAAGAGACAGACAGATATCCTGATCTTGATATGACAGACGGTATACTCAGATTACTGTGTAATCAGATGCTTGAAGCTATCAATAAGCTGCCAGAAGATAGACTGGAAAATATTGATTTTGACACACTATCGAAAAATGCGGTGGCACTTACCAGAGCAGCAGCGTACAAGAAAAATATTGATATAAAAAACAGAGATATACTTGAAAATGGTGCAGAGCAGTTTAAGGAACTCATATTTGAAGCTATGGAGAAAGAACGTCCAGACCTATATAAGGAAGTAAAGAAATTTATTAAATCCAAGCAGAAGGAGGATAATGAGAAATGATGTATGTATTTCAGGTAAAGCCCGGTACAGATCTGAATGTTGCAGCGAATCTTCGTAAACGAGGATATTTTGTCCGCTGTCCTCAGAGAATAATGTTTATCCGCAAGGATGGTAAGTGGACTGAAAAAATTGAACCCGTATTTCCGGGATATCTTTTTCTTGAGCATCCATATAGTAAACCTTTGAATGATAAAAAGTATTATGATATATGCAATACGGAGTGTGTAATTGGATTTCTCAAAAACGGAAAACGTCCTTCCAGACTTGCACTGCATGAGGAGCAGTACATATACTGGCTTTGGAATCATGGAAAGCCAATCGCTGCATCTCGTGTATACAAAACGGCAAACGGTGATAACATGATTCTTTCCGGCATACTTCGTGAATACAGTGACAGTATTGTCAGTATGGATCTACGTCAAAGGCGTGCCAAAATACGTGTACCCATATGTGGTAAGGAATACAAGATCTCACTTCCGGTAATCGGCATTTAAATTATGTTTATACAAATCAGTATCAGTTAAAGCATCGGTTGATTCGTCCCGATGCGGAGGCTGTTACGGTATAATACAAAACGGTTTACGCTTCAAATTTCAGAAGAAAAGCTGAATGGCGAAGCATACCTGTTTAAAATGCGTTTAAATTGCCGCAGGAGCGTTTAAAATTTTTCTTGCGACAAAGATTATGAAAAAACATAGTACAGCTTACAGGGGCATTTACACCCCTGTTTTTTCATTCCCGGAAAGGAGAGCATATATGGGCAGAAAGAAAAAGAGTATTAAAGCATTGGCTGATGGAATGAAAGCTTATGAAGATAAAAAGAAAGGCATGCAGGATACAGACTTTACAGACCTTGAATCATTTCGCACTGCATATCTAAATGAGCCGGATTCTAAGCGGCGAAAGAAACTTGCGGAGGAATACAAAAAACGTCATTCTGAGCTTGCTGCATTTCTGAATGAAAACAGCGGACTTATTTCCTCTGATACAAAAATATCATCAATCATGCAGCAGACCGCATCAGGCATAGCAGAGGAAACAGACAATACAGAAGTCAGCAACTTATTTGAGAAAATAAAGGAGGGACTAAGATGAAGTTTGAAAACTTTTCTCCAAAGCAACTGACTGCTATGTTATGGTGGGAGCTTCCTGAATACAAACATCATTATGCTATTGTCTGCGATGGTTCTGTGCGTTCCGGTAAAACGATGGCGATGTCTATAGGATTTATTTTATGGAGTATGAAAACATTTGACGGCGAAACATTCGCATTCTGCGGAAAAACTATTGCCAGCTTAAAGCGTAATGTTATTGTTCCTATGCAGAAGTGGCTTGGAGGAATTGTCAAGCCTAAAATCAATTTATCCAGAAATTCTATGGATATTGATTGGCTCGGTCATCATAACCGATACTATTTTTTCGGCGGTAAGGATAAATCAAGCTATTCACTTATTCAAGGTATGACCCTTGCAGGCGTACTGTTTGATGAGGTGGCTCTTATGCCGAAATCTTTTGTAGATCAGGCAATTGCAAGATGCTCTGTAAAAGGTTCACGTATGTGGTTCAACTGTAACCCTGACGGCAGTGAAGAGCATTGGTTCTTTAAAGAATGGATAGATGATGTAAACGGAAATGCAGGTGAAAAGAACCGGCTGCATCTTCATTTTATGATGGAAGATAATTACGCTTTATCTGAAACAATAAGAGAAAGATACGAAAGCCTGTATACAGGTGCATTCTATGAGCGATATGTTTTAGGTCTTTGGAGAGCTGCCGAGGGTATTGTTTATCCTATGTTTTCAAAGGAGCACCACGTTATCCCAGATAAAGTGCTGAGTATCGGCGAGGGCGAGTATTATCTAAGCTGTGACTATGGTACACTGAATCCTACCGCTATAGGACTTTGGCATTTATCACCTCATGGTTATGCAATAAAGGTAAGAGAATATTACTATGATGCAAGAAAAGAAGGACTTTCACGTACGGATGAGGAACATTATGCGGAGCTTGAAAAGCTTGCAGGAAATCTTATTCCTTTTATACGTGCTGTGATCGTTGACCCGTCCGCTGCTTCGTTTATTGCATGCATTCGAAGGCATGGCAAGCTAAGAGTATGGAAAGCTGATAATAATGTTGTTGACGGCATACGTGATACAGCTGTGCTTTTGCAGCTTGGACGGTTAAGGTTTTGCGAACGCTGCAAAGATACTATACGTGAGTTTGGCTTGTATCGATGGGATGATAAAAGCTCAAAGGATACAGTTGTCAAGGAAAATGACCATGCTATGGATGAAACGAGGTATTTTGTTCGCACAGTAATGAAGAAGAGATTCAGAGAGATCATAAATGAACTTGATCCAGAATAGGAGGTGATGAGACGGAATGATTGATGTAAACGGTATAGCTGATGCTCTGGGTATTCCTTGTATGGTAAGCGATAAAATGCGTACTGCAATGGATGAATGGGAAAATGCATATACAGATAAATCCTCATGGCTTACAAAAAGAGTAAGATCTATGCGGCTTCCTGCAACTATTGCAAGAGAATTTAAACGCCTTGCTCTAACTGAAATATCTGTATCGGTAACAGATGACCAGCTTAACAAATCCATGAATGCAGTTGTCAAGCAGCTTAGAAGAAAGTTTGATTATGGTATTGCTACAGGCGGAATGCTTTTAAAACCTTACTATTCTAAAAATGGTGCGGGTGTTGACATTTCACCGCAGAATCATTATTTACCTGTAAATTTTACAGACGATTCCTGCAATGCTGTTATCTGTCCTGAAACTATTGTTCTTGGAAAAAACTTTTATACACGGCTTGAATATCATTACCATGACAGGGAAAAGTGTACACACACTATTGAAAATTATTGCTATCGTTCCGGAGTACCCAGCTCACTTGGTACGGCTTGCAGTTTGTCAGAGGTCTCTGAATGGTCGGACATTTCACCTAAAAAGACATTTGAAAATGCAGAGAAGCCGTTGTTTGCGGTATTTCGTATGCCTGATTCAAATCATATTGATCTCCTATCGCCGCTTGGTGTCTCTGCATATGCTGATGCTATGGACTTCATACGTGATGCAGATGAGCAGTGGGAAAGAATTCTCTGGGAGCTTGTTTCTTCTGAGCGTGCTATTGATGCAAGTGAGGATTTATTCCGATTTAGAAACGGCAAGCCTGTATTGCCGGAAGGCAGAGAAAGAATGTTCAGATGTCTTGAAAGCACAGGAAACGGCAGTTCTATTTTCAATACTTTTTCTCCTGAAATACGTGATACATCTCAATTTAATTCTCTTAATCAGATTTTAAGGCGAATTGAAAATGCTGTCGGTCTTTCTTATGGAACACTTTCAGAAATGTCGGAAGTGGAAAAGACGGCAGAAGAAATACGCTCATCAAAGCAGAGAAGCTTTACAAGAGTATGTGATATACAGGAGGGCTTGCAGGAATCTCTTAGCGGATTGCTTTATGGAATGCAGTATTACAGAGATTACTACAGTGGATCTTCCAAAGCTGCTGCAAATCTGAATGTCACGTTCGGTGACGGCATTCTGGAAGATACTGAAAAGGAGCTTCAACGCAGGTTTTTGCTTACACAGGCTGGATACTACAAGCCTGAACTTCTGCTTTCATACTATTTCGGCTGCACCGAAGAAGAAGCGAGAGCAATGATGCCGGATAATAGCATGCAGTCAAATGCATCAAAGCTATTTGAGGGTGATGCCTAATGCTTTCGCCTGAATATTATGAAAGCTGTGCCGATCTTGTTGTAAAACAATACGCTGAACTTGAAAACGCCATTATCCGTGACATTATTCGCAGAATGATGAAAACCGGCATGGTCACTGAGTCAGCAAAATGGCAGGCAGAAATGCTACAGGAAGCAGGGCTTATTTATGATGATATTGTGCAGTCTATTGCTGACAGAACGGATGCTTGTGCAGAACAGGTCAAGACGTTATTTGAAGATGCAGGCGTGGAAACTGTTCAAATAGATAATGAAGTTTATAGAGAAGCCGGGAAAGTTCCTGTGGATATCAGGCAATCTTCTTCCATGCGGCAGGTCTTAGAAGCAGGCTACAGGAAAACGCTTGGACTTCTTGATAACCTAACATCTACAATGCCTACTGCCGGACAACGGCTATATATCAATGCTTGTAATCAGGCATATATGAAAGTTGTCTCCGGTGCATTTTCGTATCAGGAAGCCATTGTTCAGGCAGTACGTGATATATCTGCATCAGGACTTAAAGTCATTTATTATGATTCTGGTCATAGAGATAAAATTGATGTTGCTGTTCGTCGCAGCGTACTTACAGGTGTAGGACAGACGTGCCGTGAGATAGGAAAAATGAATGCAGAAGAGAACGGCTGCGATCTTATGGAGATTTCCGCTCATGCAGGAGCACGTCCTGATCATGCTGTATGGCAAGGACAGCTTGTTGATCTTACAGGCAAAAGAGTTGGCGAGATGATTGACGGTAAACGTATACTGTCACTTGATGATATAGGCTATGGACTGATCACAGGATTTGGCGGTGTAAACTGCCGTCATGACTGGTATCCATATTTTGAGGGATATTCCGTACCGCTTTATACAAAGGAACGGCTTGAAAAACTGAATTCCCGTGATATTTCATATAACGGGGAGAAATACACGCTTTATGAGATAACGCAGATGCAGCGAAAAGGTGAACGAAAGGTTCGTGAGCTTAAACGCAGAGCTGTTACATATGATGAAGCTGTGAAGAATGCTTCTGATGAAGATACAAAGGCTGCTATGCAGAAGAAGTATCAGGATTCTGCTGTTAAGCTGAAAAAAGCTGAACAAGACCTTAAAGAATTTTGTAATGCTACTCATCAGGATAGAGATCGCTTCCGTGAACAGGTGCTTGGGTTTAGTCATTCTCAGGCTCAGAGGGCGGTGTGGGCGAATAAAAAGGATTCTCTTATCAATTGGTTGACAACAGTTGATGAAGATGGTAAAATAGATATAGAGAATTTTAAAAATGCACTTAAAAAAGGGTACGTTAATACAATAATAGAACAATCTCAGCAACAAAAGCATCAGAGTAGCAAGGCGTGGAAAAATCAAGTGAAACAGGCTATGCAATCAGGTGGCAAACAAACTCCAAAAAGCAGACTGTTTAATTCTATTGATCCACAAGAAATTGTGGATAAGTATGGTGGGACAGGCGTGCTTAGAAGCAAAAAGAATAATCATTGTGTAGACGAGTTTATTACATTACCTTTTGAAGTTGGTGTTACTTTTGATGTAAGTCAAAAAAAATACATACGCACTCATAAGGTGCAAATAAAATATGTAAAAAATGGTACTCACATTTTTCCGGTTATAGAAAGGAAGGAATAGATTATGGAATGGGGTAAAAGAAAAATAGATCAATTGCAATTTCGCAGAGCGAAAATTTATTGTAAAGATGGTAGCATTTATATTGGAACAGGCGATTGCCTTTGTGATGCTTCAGATGGTGTAAATAATGACGATGTGGATGGTATTGCTTTTGACACAGATGATGGAAAAGGTTTTATTTTTACCGAAGATGAAATTGAAAGAATTGAGTTGCTATAACAAATTAAAGCACCTTTCGCAGGGTGCTTTTCTTATACCCAAAAATCAGAAAGGAAGTAATGTTATGAAAATCGAATGCACACCAAAAGAAGCAGCTGACTTCATAGACGAACTAAGAAGCCAGCCGAAAAAATCTAATATGACAATAAAACTTGGCGATAGCGATTTAATAGCGCTTCAAGAAGCAGTTGCTTCTGTTGAAAACACTTCGCATTCTCCAACCGTTTATTTTTGCGATAGAAGTAAAAATGTTGAGTGTCCACATAGAAATATGTGCTGTGTGTGTGATAAAACAACATTGAATAGAGATTATGCTAAGCTTGATGATTGTGGTCATCCGTTTTTAGTTCATCATTCAGCTTTTCTATCAGCTCATACCCTTTAAACGTTAACACGTCTTATTTTTATACCCTGAAAGGAGAAAAACCATGAGTAGATATAACCGATTTGAAGTTGACGGAAGAGGTCGTGTATTCGTAAATGGTGTCGAAGTTGACAATGTGCGTAAAATCGAAACACGAGTTGAAGAATTTGGAATAAACGTTGTAGAGTTAACGTTTGAAGCAGACGAAGCAGTTGTAAGCACAACGAGAAAACCCAAATGCGTATGTATGACTTTTGGACGAGCTATAGAAGCTCTGAAAAGAGGCAGGAAAATTGCTCGTGAAGGCTGGAACGGCAAGGATATGTTTTTATTTCTTGCAAAAGGCGAAGATCTTACTGCTTGCATATGCAGCGATGATATGCCGCCATGCACAGACAGTATCTGTATGCAAACAGCGCAAAACACAGTTGTTATTGGTTGGCTCGCAAGTCAGGCTGATATGCTTTCCGAAGATTGGATGATCGTAGAATAAATACAGGTGCTCTTACAGGGTGCTTTTTTTATGCCTTAAAAGCAGTTTAATCACTGTTTTTAATATATTTAAATCCGATTTAAACAGAAAGGAAAATGACTATGACACTGAAAATCACAGGCACAACAGATGAGGTAGTAGAGTTTATTTGCGATCTCGCACAGCAGCCGCTTGCAGAAATTGAAACAAATTTCTGTGAAGATTATGACAGAAAGGAAGAGTATTATGATTGATCAGAAGTTTTTGGAGGAGCTTGGTATCACTGATGAAGCAGCAGTAAAGTCTATTACAGACACTTATTCTGCTGATATCAAGGCTGAACAGGAGGCAGTCACAACCATAAAGACGCAGCTTGATGAGGCAAATAAAACCATTAAGTCGTATAAGGATATGGATGTTGACAGCATCAAGAAATCTGCTGATGACTGGCAGCAGAAGTATGAGCAGCTCGAAGCACAGCAGAAAGAAAAGGAGTACAGCGATAAGCTGGACAAATTCATTAAAGATCAGGGCATGAAAAACAGCGTTTATGCAGAGTATCTGAAAGATAAGATAACTGCACAGAATCTCCAGTTTGATGATAAGGGCATTCTCACTGGCGGTGATGCTGTTGTAAAGGCACTGCGTGAAAGCTGTCCGGACGCTTTTGCTGCTGATCCTACAGAACGTGCCGCAGCTCCTACAAGCGGTCGTGTTCCGCAGGCTATGAGTGGCGTTGAGGCAAGGTTTTATGAAATGAATCCCGGACTTAGAAAATAATGGAGGTATTAAATTATGGCACATGAACTTCAGACAAAATATTCAAGTTTGGTTGACGAGAAACTCAGAGCAACTCTTGTTACCAAGGACAATCTTATTTTCAATTCACGCTATGAGGGCGATCCTAAAGCAGGTATAGTAAAAGTTCCTGTACGTGATACAGAGGTTGAGGTCAAGACATACGATAAGCAGAACGGTGTCGACATCTCCGAAGGCTCTACCAGCTATTTTGATCTTATGATCGACAATGACGAAGCTGTAAATGAGCTTATCGACAAGTATGACGCAAAGGCAGTCCCCGATGGTATTGTTGCGGAACGTATTGACAGTGCAGGATATTCGCTCGGTCTTTCGATAGATACAAAATCTATCAGAAAGCTGGAAACTACTGACGGAGTTACCATTGCTACTTCAAAAGCTGCAATTACGGAAACAACCGCCTACAAGCAGGTGCTTACTGCAAAGCGTATTCAGTCCAGAATGGGAGTTCCAAAGGACGGCAGATGGCTCATTGCTTCACCTGAATTTATGGAAATGCTGCTCATGGATGACCATTTTATAAGACAGGGTGATATGTCACAGCAGCTTCTTGAACAGGGTGCTGTTGGTAAGATTGCCGGATATGTTGTGCTTGAATCAAATAACACCATGTTTGAAAACACTGAGACAGTTGCCGGCAAAAAAACATCTACAGACTTTATCTGCGGTCACCCTAACTGGTGTCACCGTGTTCAGGATTGGTCTGTTCCGGTAGCTGTAGTTCCTCTTACAAATAACTATATCGGTGCTTCCGCTGTTCAGGGCAGAAAGGTTTATGGTATCGGTATTTCAAAGCCTAAGACGGTTTATGTAAAGCGTACAGAGGTTTAATCATGGCATATGCAACTTTTGAGGAATATCGTATGACATACGGCGGTGTACTTTTCACCGCCGATGCTGCGTTCCTGCCTTTTGCCGAAAGAGCATCTGACTATATAGACGCCGTAACATTCGGTCGTCTTAATGAAAAAGATTATGCCTTGCTTTACGGTGATGTGCAAAGACAAATCAAGAAATGCTGCTGTGCCCTTGCTGAGAATCTCTTTTACTACGATGCAAAAACGCAGCCTGATGCAGCAGTGTCAGGCGGTGCAAAGCAGTCGGAGACTATTGGCAAGTACAGCGTAACTTTCAGAAATCCCCTTGACAGCCTTGCACAGCTTACAAGCGGCAGCTTTGATACTTATCAGTATAACACGGCTTTAAAGTATTTAGGACGTACCGGACTTATGTACAGAGGGGTGTGTGAGTAATGTTTACAAATGCCAGCTGCACCCTTTTTCGCATGGGTGTCGATAAAAAGGCACGTTTGCCTACTTGGGACGCTATAAATATATCCGCCGTTTACTGGGAAGAAGGCATAGGTCAGAGCCATACAAGCAATCAAAACGGCAGTCATGAGATGAAGCAGAAAAACAGCGTTTTCATTATCATCCCAAAGGAATATGTTCCTGATACACTTCCTAAAAAAGGCGATCTTATCGCTTACGGGATAAACGCTGATCAGAATGACGCTCATACAATCATGAGTGTAGAAAACTTTTTGTTTGGTTCTCCTGCCGTGCAGCACATAGAGATAACAGCAGTATGATAAATTTCAAAACGGCTATTATGCCGAAAAAATCAGTGCTTGAATCCAAGCTGCGTAAAACTCAACGCTTTATTGACAGTGAGGTTTTAAGGCGATGTGATCCTCTTGTACCGTTTAAGATAGGCAACCTTAAAAAGTCAGGTATTCACGGTACAAAAATAGGCAGCGGTCAGGTCAGATATACTGCACCATATGCAAGGTATCAGTACTATGCAGGACGGATGTCTACCACTCGTGGAAGAAGATGGTTTCAGCGTATGAAGTCAGAGCAAGGGCAGGAATTGCTTGCAGCAGCACAAAGAATGCTGAAAGGAGGATAAAAATTGACCATAATCGAAAGCTTGCGTACATGGTTTGCAGATTGTCCGTTTTTGAGCGATGGGCTGCTGAATGTGGACTATTTAGGAGCTGATGGCATTGGATATACCATTGATGCGGATCAGCCTGTAAATCCGATTTTAAAGAAATACACATCTGGGAGCAGCCTAAGGCAGTTCCCTTTTATTTTTGCATCAAGAGAAAGCTATGGTGCAAATACACTGCGAAATATAGCCAACTCCGGATTTTATGAAAAGTTAGCAGCATGGGTTGAAAAGCAGTCAGAAGAAGAAAACCTTCCGGAGCTTGACGAATACCGCATACCACAATATATAGAAGTACTGTCCGGTGGATATCCATTTGACGCGGGTGACAGTACAGCACGTTATCAAATCACAATGAATTTTGTGTATAAGCAGGATTATCGCTATACACAGGAATAAACATAGGAGGTTTATTTTATGGGTAAAAATCTTAAAAAAGCAGATCTTGTTAAACGTACCGGAAAAATATCCTTTTTCGGCGTTGGTGCAAGTGTAAGCCACACTTTTACCAGAATGGAAGGCTTTACTGAAATAGGTACAAGCAAGAATGCAACTGAATACGAACGTCAGTATGTAGACGAAGATTTCAAGCGTACTGATGTTACAGGCTATAACACATCAAAGGCATACTCTTTTGATAGATACAAGGGTAACGCTGTACTTGATGATATTGTAAACATAACGGAAAATGAACTTTGTGGTCAGGATGCCGTGCGTGAGATCGTAACAGTAGATATGACCACTGTTAGAGAGGGTGACGGCAAATTCTATGCTGACGCATATCGCAGACAGTATGCGATCATCCCCGACACAGACGGTGATAAAACAGACTGTATGACCTATTCAGGTACATTTAAAGCTCGTGGTGAGCTTGAAAAGATTCAGGTGTCATCTGTTACAGACGATTGGCAGACTTGCTATGCAGGTCTTGATACAGATGTGCCTATTCTTAGTTCACTCGAAGTTACAGGTGCTACCTTCACAGAGCCTTCTTCATTCAATGCAAGTACTTTCTACTATCAGATGAATGCAAAAAGTGCAAATGTGACTATCAGAGCAACAGCAGGCAGCAATACAACGCTTTCATATATGCTTAATGGTACATCTGTTTCAAGCCTTAGTAACATCGCACTGAATGACGGTACAAACTCTGTCGTTATCGCACTTAATAAGGGTGGTGCAGTGTCAACGTATTCAATCACCATTACAAAGACATCTTAAAAGGTGATGTAAATGAATCTTCTGACTGATAAACTGCCGTCTGCTGTTTTGGTAGACGGCAAAAATTATGCTGTATTTACTGATTTTCAAAGCTGGATAAGTTTCTTTGAGCTTATTGAAAATCGTGATATAGAAGATGATTTGAAAATGATTCTCGCTATGAAGATGTTTAAAGATGAAGTGCCGCCGGATAAGTCAGCGGCACTTTGCTCTTTGTATAACTTCGCAGCTTGTAGAGATGTTCCAAGGGCAGGAAAGCAAAATCCAGAAGCACCGGAAGAAAGCGGCACTAAAAAGCCTTGTCTTTCATGGCTGTATGATGCTCCATTTGTAATAGGAGCTTTTAAAAGTGTTTATGATATAGATCTCATCGAAAGCACCGATTTGCACTGGTACAAGTTTTTTGCACTCTTTATGGCTCTTCCTGATGATACGCCAATAAAGCAGCGTATGTCCCTAAGACAGACAAGGGCGGGAGAAATAAAGGATAAGGAACGCAGAAGGCAAATCAGAGCAGCTCAAAGAGCTATTGCAATCCCATGTCCTGTTATGACAGCGGAACAAATAGGTGAGGCATTTATGTAATGGAGGTGAAGTAACGACGTGGCAGACGGAAGTTTAATTTTTGATACAAAAGTAGATACAAATGGTATAGATGGTGCTTTGAAAAAGATCGCCGGTATTGCTGCTGCAAGCGGTGCTATTGCTGATATTGCTAAGACCGGTACAGAATTTGAAGCATCAATGTCAAGGGTGCAAGCTGTATCAGGTGCTACAAAGCAGCAGCTTGAAAGTCTGACATCTCTTGCAAGAGAATATGGTGCAAATACAGTTTTTTCAAGTTCTGAGTGTGCCGACGCTCTTAACTACATGAGCATGGCGGGCTGGAACGCAGAGCAGATGACAAGCGGTTTGCCCGGTGTTTTAAATCTCGCAGCAGCTGCCGGTGAAGACCTTGGAACGACTTCTGATATTGTAACCGATGCACTTACAGCCTTTGGAATGAAAGCGGAAGATTCAGCTCACTTTGCAGATATTCTTGCAACGGCTTCCAGCAAATCAAACACCAATGTTTCCATGATGGGAGAAACATTTAAATATGTAGCCCCCGTTGCAGGTGCTTTGGGATATAGTGCGGAAGATGTTGCCGTGGCAGTAGGTCTTATGGCTAATAACGGAATAAAAGCATCACAAGCCGGTACTTCCCTGCGTACCATGCTTTCTAATCTTACAGAGCCTACAGACAAACAGGCTGCTGCGATGAGCGAGCTTGGTATTTCTCTTACTGATTCTGAGGGAAATATGAAAAGTCTTGATGTTCTTCTTGGAGATATGAGGAGATCTTTCTCAGGGCTTGATGAAGCTCAAAAGGCAAGCTATGCATCTGTTATTGCAGGGCAAGAAGGCATGTCCGGACTGCTTGCGATCGTTAATACTGCTGATACTGACTTTAACAATCTGAAATCTGCAATATATGATTGCGATGGTGCATGTGATGCTATGGCTGAAACTATGACCGATAATGTTTCAGGAGAAATGAAGACCCTTGAATCTATGGTCGAGGAGCTTGAGCTTTCTCTTTACGATATGTTTAAGCCTATGCTTAAAGACGCTATTCCAAAAGTACAGGACGCTGTTGAATGGATAACGGAGCATCTTGATGAGATAGCTGCAATTGCAAAACCTGTAGGTGCTGCATTAGCCGCAGTTTTTGCAGCTAATAAGATAGTATCATTCGGGAAAACAACCGTTTCTACAATAAAGACTATAAAGTCTGCGTTTATGTCTTTATCTGCATCAAATCCTTTAGGCTGGGTGCTTGCCGCTGTGGGTGCAATAGCAGGTCTTAGCACTGCGATGAATGAAATGTCCGAAAGGCGTATTGCAGAAATGGAAGAAATGCGTGAAAAGGCACGTAATCTTACAGAAGAACAGGAACGGCAGAAAGAAGCACTTGAAGAGACAGCTGAGGCTTGGGACAGTATGCATCAGTCAAGTAAGTCATCAGCTCAAGCGGCTGACGATCGTGTAAAAGCTCTTAGTGCAAGCCTTCTTGAGCTTGTTAATGCCGATGGAACTATCAAAGACGGAACAGAAGAAAAAGTTACAGGTATCATTGATGAAATAAATTCTCTTACAGGATCATGCCTTGGTGTATCAGATGGTCTGATAACCAAAAATGATGAAGTTCTTGGCAGCTATGATGCTATATCAAAATCCCTTGACGATATAATCCAAAAGAATACCGTACTTAGCTATCTTGACGCATACAAAGACCAGTATGAATCAGCTATCAAAAATAGAAAAGATAATGCTTCTGCTGTACAAGATTCTATGTATGCTATAGAAACCGAAAGAGGTAAAAGAGAAGCTGCACAGAGAGAGTTTTCAGAGGGATACAGGCTGCACCAAAGCGGTGCTGATTCTCATGCAGAATGGGACTATTACACTCGTCTTGCTGAGATGCAAAATACTATATCAGATTCTCTTGAAAGGGAGAAAAAGCTGCGTGAAAACCTTACTCTTGCTCAAACGACGCAAGCAGAACAAAATTCTATGATAGATCAGTATTCAACCCTTCTTGCCTTGGTGGAAACTGGAAACTATGAAGAAGCTAATAAGGTTATAGAGCAGCTTAATAATGGCTTTATTGATTCATCTCATGCACCTATTGAAGTACTGAAAAAGCAAAAAGATGATGCAGCACTATACTATTCAGAGCTTAAATCTCTTGCAGCAAAAGACGGTACTGCCGTAAGTGAAGATATGCTTGCAGAAGCCAAGCGTTTTGCAGAACTTGCAGAACAAGAATATAAACTTGCAGGACAAAGAACTGGCGATGGATTCATCGAAGGATTGAACGGGAAAAAGGTGGAAATATCTCAGGTCGTTGGTGAAGTAGCAAGCCTTGTTTCTTCTGTGTTTAACATGGGTCTTGACATACATAGCCCGTCAAGAGTAATGGCAGAATCAGGACAATATGCTGCTGAGGGTGTGGCTGTCGGTCTTGAAGCAGGCTCTAAAAATGTCATTAATGCTTCTGATGATCTTGCATCCTCTCTTCTTTCTGGCTTTAATACCTCCAGCATATACAACAGCCTTGCAGCACCTTCATCTTTCCCGTCACGTTACGAGAATCAAGCAAGCAGCTCTTCTGCACAGCCAGTATCATTCCCACAAAACAACACCGCCCCTCCTACAGTCAATGTTTACATAGGAGAT
>CAJTWE010000022.1:0-5856 GCA_910579955.1 uncultured Ruminococcus sp.
AACTGTACATTGATTTGTGCACTCCTTACGTCCAACTTTTTGTCCGCAGGCCCTTATGATGTGATAATATATACGGGTATTTTCAATTCGCAGGTAGAATTCCAGTAGGATTATTTCACAAACTGTCTTGAAAACATTTACTTACTTGTCTGCAAAAGCGATCTTGACGGAATCATTTTGCTGCCGAGCGTTTTCATAATGTACAGCTTGTGGAGAAAATTTTTGATTATCTGTAAGCAAAAATGATATTTTTTATGGTTACTATTGAAAAGATGTAGCGAAGCAAATCGCAACAGACATTGCAGAGGAAAAAATACCGATGCTTGATGGGTTAGTATGCCTTAGCGATATTATGGCTATTGCCCTGATTGATGAACTTAAAAGCAGGGGAGTGAGAGTTCCAGAGGATATTGCCGTTACAGGTTATGACGGAATTTGGAATGCAGTAATTCATAATCCGCAAATCACAACTGTTGCAGGACGTGACAGACAATTTGGCATTCAAGCTGTTTGCAAGCTGTATAAAATGATAACCGTAAAAAAAGAATAAGACATATGCCATGATGCTGATTTCATGGATCAAAGGCAGTGAAAATAGTACTCACGATCCTGTCCTTATATTTGCCAATGCGTTGAATACGTTTCAAAATACAGCTATGCGTGTGCGAATTTCTGAAAAATGTTTTGCTTTAGTTATCACGGCGGATTCTAAAGATTTGATACACGCACGTATCGAACGTGCAAAGCAGCTTCTGCTTCATACAAATTTGCAAATTCAGGAAATAGCTTATCAATGCGGTTATCAAAACGGCAATCATTTTATGCGGCAGTTTAAGGAACATACAGGAGAAACCGCAAAAAATTACAGAATCAATCATCAGATATAACAAATGTCCCTGCTCTATTATTGAACAGGGACATTTTCTGTATTATATACTATTATTTATAATTATATAGAATCAATCAAAAACTCTTTCATTAAACACAAATCAAACACATTAATTCTGTTATCCTCAGAGAGATCGCCTGCCTGCCAATCTGCAAGCGTAACATCAGGTACAGCAAGTATCCATTTTTGCATTAAAGCAACGTCTGCAATATCAAATTTTCCGTCTGCATTGACATCGCCTTTGATTTTCTTAACGTAAGAATCAGATGCCAAAACGCTGTAATTTACGCAATATGCCGACTGTCCGTTTGAGCCGAGAGCGACAACTTCGCTTGTCTTAACTTCCTTGCTGTAAATATCAAATGTAACATCGTTGCTTGTTTGTGCTGTCATAGTTGTTTTTTCAAAACCGTTCATCCAATCCGGAACTTTTTCCACTCTATTGTCAAGCATAATGAAAACAGTCATATCTTTTGCCGCTGTAAATTCCGCAAGCTCGCCTGTACTGTTCTTGGAATCGCAGGCGGTTTGTATCATCTCCGCACATTCAAGCTGATTTGGGAATGCTGTGAATGTAAAATCTCTGTCGCCGAAAATCTTATTTCCATTCTTTATATCGTCTGCAATGCTCCATTTGTTGCGGTTTGCACTGTCTTTAACAATGAGATTTGAGATAAGTCTGCCGTTTAATGGCTTTATTTTAGTACCGTTTCCAACTGTTACAGCAGGTCTTTCAGGGAGATTATAGCCAGTACCTAGGAAGAAGCTGGTATGAGGCGGCTGATTGTATGCGACCTGTTCGCCTGCTACCTGAGTTCTGTACTGTACGTCGTGCATAAGTGTTGTAAGTCTTACGTCTGTTTGATGCGAAGTGCAGTAAATTCTCAGATATTTACTGTCTTCTGTCTTTAAAACAAGCTCTTCACGCCAGTCACCGAGAATATCAGCAGAAAGACAAGGCGTTGCCTTTGTGCCGTTGCAAGATGCACAGCCGCTTGCTTCCAGAAGAATATCAAATCCATATTGTGCCTTTGGATTGACCTTGGTAATTGTAATATTGTCAAGAAGTTCTCGTTCTAAGTCGCCATCCCAGTAAATCAGGAAATTCATGGAATTTGGAGAAATATTTATCTTGTTTCCATTTTGGTCAAATGTGGATTTTGCCGGTCTTGCACCCCAGAATTCTGAACCGGGATTTCCTGCATAAACGTTTCCAGCGGCGCATCTTCCAGTATCCTTGTCGCCGTCAAAATGGAATATATCTTCACCAGTTTTCGCATCTATAAGTGAAACTCCATAGGGAACGTGTTCATGACAAACCCAAAGTTCCTGACCGGGACGTTCAGGGATTAAATCGCTCAGATGCATAGCGTCGCCGTGACCCTTTTCATTGCACCAGAGGATAGTTCCGTCATCATCCAGTGCTGTTGCACCGATCATAAGCTCCTGCTTGCCGTCACCGTCAACATCCGCAGGCATACAGTTGTGATTGCCGTCGCCATAGCCGGGCTTAGAAGGGTCATATCCTGTATCGTATCCCCAGCGCTTTACAAGCTTCTTATCCACAACATCATATGCAACGGCGGTCATTCTTGTATAATAGCCACGGACAGACACAGCGCTTGGATGTACGCCATCGCAATACATAACAGCTCCAAGATAACGCTCGCAGCGGTTGCCGTAATCATCGCCCCATGTTTTCTTTGAAACTTCTCCACGGGGATACTCATAGTTTACAGTATCAAGTGCAGCGCCTGTTGCACCGTCAAACAGCGTATAATATTCAGGACCTTGCAGAATGTGCCCGCCCTCATTGCGATAATCCTTGCTTGCATCGCCGATTACTTTACCTGTACCATCAACTGTTCCATCGCCAGTTTTACAAGTCATCTCAGCCTTGCCGTCGCAGTCAAAATCCGTCACAAGAAATTGTGTATAGTGAGCACCGGCACGAATGTTTTTGCCGAGGTCAATTCTCCAAAGCTTTTCACCTGTAAGGCGATAGCAGTCAATATATACGTTTCCTGAAATTCCCGATTGTGAATTATCCTTTGCGTTTGTCGGGTCCCACTTCAAGAAAATCTCATATGTTCCGTCGCCGTCAACATCGCCTACAGAGCAATCTCCGGCAGTATAACTGTAGTCGCTTCCACCTGTTGGAATATCAAGCGGAATGTCCAGCCACGCATTACCTGATGTTAAATTGCAGCTATCAGAAGAAATTACATTGCCGTTTACTAGTGTATCTACACGATATTTGGAATTTGCATTGCCCTGTGCATCCAGATATGAAGTTGCCTTGCCGGCGCTGCTTGTGTAAATAAGGTTGTTATCACGGTAGAGATTGAACTCTGTATTGTCGTAATCGTCAGCATTAAAGCGCCAGCTCACCATCATGCCATTGCCAGTATTAACAGCACAGATTCCTCTGTCAAGATGTTCTACAATATTGTTGCCTGCTTCATATGCATCCGAAACATTTTGAACCGATATTGCAGCTGCATTTCCGATGAGCATTGTAAGTGCAGTAAGCGTTGTCAATAATTTTGCTTTCTTCATGTATAATCACCATTCCTTTATGAAACTGTTATGTATTAATTGATACATATATTATACATGATGATTCAGACAAAGTAAATGACATTTACCATCATTTTTATGCGCTTTTAAATCATTTTGTTGCTTATGCGGGAAAATATAATATAATTAAGTAGCGGTAAAATCATAAGGAGCAGGGGTTAAAGAGAAGCAGAGGTTTAAAAACTTTGAATATTAGAATTATTATGAGGAAAAGTTTATTTATAAAGTTATTCTTTATGAATATGTTTAATTATTTTTACATCCATATCTTTGCAATATTCGCACGTAAAAAGCTTTACATTTAATGAACATTATGGTATAATAAAATAAAAGCAATAAGTAGCAGAGGAAAATGTATTATTCCGGTATAATATCATTTGGTTTTATGCTAAAATGATTTTATATAAAATTTTTTAATTTAAGGAGTGGTTATGTGAAAAAACACAAAGCGAAACCAAAAGTAAGATGGACAGGATGGACAAAATTGCTTGCCGGCTTTATGGCAGTAATATTGACCGTTTGTTCCGTACCGATTCCAGCGAGTTTGCAGGTTAGCGCAGATTCCGGGGCTGACATCAGCACGTTAGCACAAGACGTAGGTGCAGATGTTAATGCACCAGAACAAGTTGCAATCGATGAAACCAATTTCCCTGATGCAAACTTTAGAAACTATATTTCAGAAAATTTCGACAAAGCTGACGAGAACGACATTAAGGACGGAATTCTTGATAAAAGCGAACTTGATGCAGCACGATATATTGTTGTAGATAATAAAGGCATTAGTGATTTAAAGGGTATTGAATATTTTACTGCTTTGACAGATTTAAATTGTTATGATAATAATTTAGGAAGCCTTGACATTTCAAAAAATGTTAATTTAATAAATTTGAATTGCTACAGATGTAATTTAGAAAGTTTAGATATTAGCAGCAACGTTAATCTTAAAGTTGTATATTGTTATGAAAACAATTTAACAAGTTTAGATGTTTCAAACAATAAAAGTTTAGAGATCTTATATTGTGAAAAAAATGAATTAGAAAATTTGGATGTTTCAAATAATAAAAATTTGAAAGAGTTACACTGTTATGAAAATAAGTTAACAAGTTTAAATGTTGCTAACAATGCTTCTTTGACAAATTTAGATTGTCATGCTAATAAATTGACAAGTTTAGATGTTTCAAACAATAAAAGTTTAGAGATTTTATATTGTGAAGAAAATAATCTGACAAGTTTAGATATTAGTAAAAATACTAATATTCAATATCCTTCCAGCAGAAATAATACATATGAAATCGCCTTAGATAAAGGAAACACCTTTGACCTTAGTACTCTTCCTGGTAAATTTGATGTCACAAGAGCAAGTAGATGGTCAAATGCGACTGTTGAAGGCAATATTCTCACTGTAACAGATGCGTCTAAGAAAAATATTACTTACAAATATGATATTGATGGAAAAGGCACACTTGAAACTTTTACTCTGACTTTTGATTCTTCATATATTACAAAGGATATGATAAGTGATATTCCTGCACATGCCTATACAGGCGAGGAAATCAAGCCGGAAATTATAGTAACATCCGGTAAAGATACGCTTGTTCTTGGTGAAGACTATACTGTAACTTATGAAAACAATATAAATGCTGGTACTGCATCAGCAATTATTACCGCAACAGAAGATAGTATATTTAAAGGTACAGTAACAATAGACTTCACTATCGAAAAGGCTGACCCTGTAGTAACTCCAACAATTGAAGACAAAACATATTTTGAAGGTGATAAACTTCCTGAAATTTCTATTGATGAAAATGATACTCCCGGAACAATTAAATGGCTTGATACCATTGCGGATGTCATTAAATCAGGTGTAAATGAATTGATATGGCAGTTTACTCCAGAAGACAAAGACAATTATAATGTTGTTACTGGAACTATGATAATAAAGGCACAAACTACTACGACCACTACCACAACAACAACTACTACTACGACTACAACAACTACTACAACCACAGAAACAACAACAAGTACAACCAAGCCGACAACTACCACAACTACAAAAACAACAACAAGTAGTACAACCAAGCCGACAACTACTACAACTACAAAAACAACAACAAGTAGCACAACAAAGCCGACAACTACTACAACTACAGCGACGACAACAAGTAGCACAACAAAGCCGACAACCACAACGACAACAGAAACAACTACAACAAGCAGCACAACAAAGCCGACAACAACCACTACAACAGAAACAACTACAACAAGCAGCACAACAAAGCCGACAACAACCACTACAACAGAAACAACTACAATAAGCAGTACAACAAAGCCATCAACCACAACCACAACAGAAACAACTACAATAAGCAGTACAACAAAGCCAT
>CAJTWE010000022.1:5956-42065 GCA_910579955.1 uncultured Ruminococcus sp.
CTACTACAACTACAGAAACAACTACAATAAGCAGTACAACAAAGCCATCAACCACTACCACGACAGAAACAACAACAAGTAGCACAACAAAGCCTACAACCACAACCACAACAGAACCTACAACTACAAGTACAACAGAAACAACAATTACTACAGAAACATCTGACACTGGTATAAATGAATCTGTTATTCAATTTACATTAAAAGAATCAAATTTCTACTTCTCTACGGATGATGATGAATTTGATGCACATGATTTATTTGAATCTATTGTATTGATAGAAACGGATAATGAGGGAATTGTAATAGAAACTGATATCATAGACCAGATTCATTTCAATAATGTAACTCCGCATAGTTTGTATAATCAAGATGCTGCATACACAATAGCAAATGTTCAAGCATATTATAATGATGCAATAATTGAAAATGCAACTCCAACAGTTTATATCGGCGTTAAGGGCGACGCTAATTTAAATGGTGATGTTAGTATAGATGATGCTTCTTGTATATTGAATTACTATGCAAAATCTATGGCAAGTTTAGATTCCTCAGAATATGCATTTTGTCCAGATGATAAAACATTAAATTCTTTTGCTTATTTCCTTTCTGATATAGATACAGAAAGTAAGAATGGTTTTGATACATCTGATATGTTAATTTCTTTAAATGATGCAACTTGCGTACTATCTTACTATGCAAAAACAGCTGCGGAATTAAATCCAACGTGGGATGAAATTATTACTCATAAATAATGATGTAATATTGCATCAAGTAATATTATAAAAATTAAAAATAAGGCGGACTTTGAATATTTTCTCAGTCTGCCTTATTTTTTAATAAAAAGCGAAATCAAACAAAAGCTTCTTAAGGTCTTAATATTAATTTGCTTACAAATCTATCAAATGCCTGTCTGCCCGTATCATCTTTTTTAAATACACCGGCATCCAGTAAAACCTGTTCAAAAACCTTTCCGACTTCTTCATGAATAATATCCAAAGCATTTTCAGAAGAAAAATTCGGATGCTCCTGCAATATTTTCTTAGCCCATTCTGCATGAGAGGCAGTCAGCAAATTATCACAGAGATTTTTACCAGACAGAAGGGCATTTTTTACAGCATCAAGTTCTTCTGCAAGACGTGAAGGCAATACCGCAAGTCCCATTACCTCGATAAGACCGATATTTTCCTTTTTGATGTGATGCAAAGACGGATTTGGATGGAACAGTCCAAGGGGACGTTCTTCGGTTGTGCGATTATTACGCAAAACTAAATCGCATTCATAACAACTGCTATTCATTCGAGCAATCGGCGTAATTGTGTTATGCAAAGTACCGTCTGTTTCAGCAAGGATGCTAGCGCTTTCATCGCTGTAATTACGCCATATTTTTAGAATATAACTGCACGCTTCTGAAAGACTGTTCCTGTTTTCGGATTTCAGCCTGATAACAGACATTGGCCATTTTATAATTCCAGCTTGTACGTTTGGAAACTGCGGCATACAAAAATATTTTTCAATTTTTGCTTTTTTCATTGCAAATGTATATCTGCCGCCTTGAAAATGCTCATGACTGAGGATTGAACCGCCAACAATCGGCAAGTCTGCATTTGATCCGACAAAATAATGTGGAAGATAATCCAGTATGTCAAACAGCTTTTCAAAAACCGTATCATCAATTTTCATCGCCGTATGTGCTTCATTCAATACAATACAATGCTCATTGTAGTAGCCATAAGGGGAGTACTGTAATTGCCAGTTTTTCTTATAAACGCTTATTGGAATCGGTCGAAGATTCTGCCTTGCCGGATGATTCAGATTTCCTGCAAAGCCTGCATTTTCCGGACAAAGCTGGCATTTTGGATAAGATGTGCCATGTGCCGATTTTGCAGCAGCAATATCCTTCGGGTCTTTTTCCGGTTTGGAACGGTTTATGGTGATATCAAGCGTACCGTAATCCGATTCATAAGTCCACTTTAAATCTTTTGCGATTCTGCCCTGACGCACATAGTTCACCTTTTTGCTGAAATCAAAATACCAGTTGGTTGCAGCTTCGGGAGATTTCGCATGGTGCTTACGAAATGCGTATGTTACTTCTCTTGGCATTGGTGTCAGAATGCCCATAAGCTTTGTGTCAAACAAATCACGATAAGCAGTCGTATCCGGAATAATGTTTTTTGCACAGGCGTAATCAATCAGCGGACAAAGAATCGTATCAATATCTTCGTTCTGACAATTCGCATTTGTTTCCTGCCAGTCGGTCAACTGAAAGATTTCCATAAACTGATTGCGTATAACATAAACGTCTTCTGTAGTTATTAGTTCTTCTTTTAAAGCGTAGCTTATCAGTCGCTGAATATCATCATAAATCATATGTTTCACTTCCTATTCTTTGATTTCTACGCCGCCCATTGGACGAATTTTCAGAATATAACAGCTGCCGTCGCCGAAAATGCGGTTCATTTCCCGTGAATACTCGTTCACCCTTTCCGTTGGTACAAATGCCTGAATCGTTCCTGCGAAACCTCCGCCATGTACTCTAACTGCACCGTTTTCTCTCAAAATCTTTTTGCTCATCATAACACCCAGCGGAATTGCCTGTTCCAGAGGTTTGCGGCAGGAATAGAAGTTTTGCAGATAATTTGCCGAGGATTCTCCCGATTCTCTGACCAGTGCAAGGAAGGAGTCCATGTTTCCCTCTAAGAGTGCATTTGCCTCCAGCACGGCACGGTTATTCTCTGCGAAAAAGTGTGCGGCTCTTAGAACGGCACGGTCAGAACATGTTTTCCGAAGCTGCGGAATTTCACGGTAGAACTGATTTTCGTCTACATCTCTTAAGAATTCTTTCCCAAACTGTGCTGCAATGCTTTCCATTTCAGAACGTATTGTAACATAGTCTTCCGTTAAATCAGCATGACTGCCTTTTGTATCAGTCACACATAAACAGTAACCGGCTTTTTCAAAGTCATAGGAGAAGCTTTTTATTTTCGGGTTTTCGGTATCCTGAAAATCAATGGAAACCAGTCCGCCTACGGAACTTGCCATCTGATCCATTAGACCGCTTTTTTTCCCGAAGTACACATTTTCCGCGTATTGACCAATTTTTGCAATCTCCACAGCACCGGCTTTTCCTGCATTGTAATGGCTGTCAATTATCGTACCTATCAATACCTCAAATGCTGCTGATGAGGACAAACCGCTTCCGCTTAAAACATCGGAAGTTGTATAAGCGTCAAATCCGCTTATCTGTACACCCATTTCTGCAAACTTGGCAGCAACCCCACGAATCAATGCGGCAGAAGTAGACTTCTCCGGTTCATGTACGGATAAATCATTAAGCGAAACAATATCCATCGGATAACCCTTTGATTTCACTTTAATTACACGTTCTGAATGAAAAGCCACAATTGCTATCACATCCAGATTTACTGCTGCCGCCAAAACGCAGCCGTGCTGATGGTCTGTATGATTTCCGCCTATTTCAGTCCGTCCCGGTGCGGAAAATACAGCTATTTCTGCATTTTTATGCTGTGGAAATTGTTTTTGAAATTCATTCACTGCATTTTTATAACGATTTTTCTGGATTTCAATATCAATATTTGAATCGCCATAAAGTTCTTTTAACTGCAAATCGTAAATGCCATTATCCAGCTGTTGCACAAAACTTTTTGCATACATAATTATCCCTCCTGCTTTTTCAAGTGAATCTCAATAGGGTAATAATCGCCACAGGATTCTGGCAAGAGTATGCCGCCCTGCATAAGTGCCATGCCTGTGTAAACTTCATCTTTACCAGTCACTTGATATTTGCAATCGGGGCAAAGTCCAGAAAGCCTTATTCTTTGGCGTTTCATATTTGGAACAGTTCGGAAAATCATTCCATGTACGAGTACTTCGTCCATGCTTTCAGAAACATATTCCCACAAAGCCGTATTCTCATTCATAGGATTACTCAAACGGTAATATGTTCCGCCATGAATCAAGGCTTCAAATTGCTTGAACCTTTTAATCTGTTCCGTAACAGCTTGCTTTTCCTCACTTGACAGCATTCCCAAATCAAGCTCATAGCCAAAGCTGCCTGCCATTGCGGTAACTGCTCTTGATTCAATTGGTGTAATGCGTCCCGTCTGATGATTTGGAGTTACTGAAATATGAGAACCAACCGCTGAAATCGGATAAATAAATGATGTGCCGTATTGTATCTTTGTACGCTCATAAGCATCAGTATCATCACTACACCAGATTTGTGGGCAATAATACAACATTCCGGCATCAAAACGTCCGCCGCCACCGCTGCATCCTTCAAAAAGCACATTAGGATAATCCGTCGTCAAACGTTCCAAAAGCGCATAAAGTCCCAGCATATAACGATGCGGAAGTTCGCCCTGATTCTCAGCTGAAAGATTATTTGAATACCAATCACAAATACTGCGGTTCATATCCCATTTTATATAAGATATATCTGCACTTTTTAGAATATTGCTAATACAGTTGTATAAATATTCTTGTACATCACTTCTTGATAAGTCCAAAACAAGCTGATAACGCCCTCTTGTGGGCTTGCGGCCCGGAATTTGTATTGCCCACTCAGGATGGCTGCGGTAAAGCATGCTATCTTCAGAAACCATCTCCGGCTCAAACCAAATGCCAAACTTCATGCCCAGCTTTTTTATTTGCTCTACAAGGTTTTCAAGTCCGCCGGACAATTTCTCTTCGTTGACAAACCAGTCGCCAAGTCCGGAACAGTCGCTATCTCGCTTGCCAAACCAGCCATCGTCAAGCACAAGCATATCTACGCCCAATTTTGCAGCTTCTTTGGCAATGTCCAAAATCTTATCCGTATCAAAATCAAAGTAAGTCGCTTCCCAGTTGTTTATCAAAACCGGACGCTGTGCAAGCTGATATTTTCCACGGCATATATGCTCACGAATTACTTTATGGAAATTATGGGACATTTTGGAAAAACCATTGCTGCTGTAGGTCAAAATCACTTCCGGTGTTTCAAATGTTTCTCCAGCAGACAAATGCCATTCAAATAAGCTTGGATGAATACCCATAACTGCACGAACCTGACTTAACTGGTCGCATTCTATTTGCGTTTGAAAACTGCCGCTGTATACAAAACAAGCTCCGATGCATTCTCCTCTTTTCTCAGTACAGTCGGTAGAACACAGAATAAAGGATGGGTTCTGCTGATGGCTGGAAGTTCCTCTTGTACTTGCACTTTCCTGAATGCCATAGTTCAAAGGATTACGCTGCACCATTCGCTCCATTGTGTGTCTGCCGTGAAAATGAACCCATTCCCAATCTCCATAAGGCAAATCCAGACAAAGACTTGCAGCTTTTTTCAAAATGACTTCTGCATTGCCATTATTGCAAATTGCAACGTTTCTCGTGATAATATCAAGCTCTTCCAGAATGCCGTAACGTAGTATAACTTCAACGCCAGATGCACAGTCGCAAAGCGTGATTTCAAGAGTTTGCGCCTTATCCTCATTTGCATATACAGCAGGAAGTCCCGGAATCGCATACTTGCCTTTTTTCACTTGATGGCATTTATAGCGAAGGTCGAGAGAATTGCTGCCATCCGTATGCAAAACAGAAATTGCCGGAATACGAAAATCTCCCGTACCACCACAGGCATACTCTAATGGCATAGTATCAAGCGAGTATCTGCGATTATCCTCTGCATCATATGGATTACCTGAAAATCCAACATCTGTATACTCCAGAAGATATGACATATTTGTCTTAACTGGTCTGCCGTACCATAAATGTTTCAGAACGCCGTATTCATCCGCCTGCATCTGATATTCTGTATTTTTAGTTCGCAGGCTGAAAAATCTCTCCTGTTCATCTGTATAAATTCCCATAATTTTCTCCTTTATGAAATAGTAAAACTATAATCCGTAAGATTTGCGTTTAGTGTTATTTGACTGCTGCTGCATGTTCTTTTTATCATCAACTTATCGCCGTTTGCCTCTACTGTAATACTTCCGTCCAGTCCAAATGCCGGATGTGTATTTCTCAGTTCCATAAGTGATTTTAATTTTTGTACAACATCACGCTTCTGCTCATTAGAAACATCTTCTGCTGTATAATAATGGCGATTGATATCCCTGCCGTTTTTTGTGCGTTCCATCAGTGCTATATCATTTTCACCAGCAAGAAGTCCGATATAGTAAACTTGCGGAATACCCGGAGCAAAAAACTGTATTGCTCTTGCGAGAAGATAAGCGTCATCGTTATTGCCAAGTGCGGAATAATAAGTTGTGTTTATCTGATAGACATCAAGGTTATTATAGGCTTCGGAACTGTAGATTTTCTTGACGTTTGCGCCACGCTGATACATTTGCTCTTTTACAGTTTCTATCTCCTCATCAGGAAGCAGGTCTTTAACGTCTACAATGCCAATGCCATCATGTGTGTCAAGCGTTGTAAACTGCTTCATTGGGCACATTTCAAGCCAGTTTTTCAGATATGCACCGGTATGATTGAAGAGTGAGTGAAGTACAAGAACGGGCAGAGCAAAATCATATATCCAAAAATTCTTCTCTGCAATTTTCATTGGAATTGTATAGTGCTCATGAATTTCAGGCAAAATCTCACAGCCTTGCGCTGAGAGGACTTTTTCAATTTCACGCAGCAAATCCCACGTTTCCGGTTCTACAAAAAAGCAATTGGTATCCGCTTTTTTTACAGCATACGCAAATGCATCAAGACGAATGATAGATGCGCCATGACTGCACATAGACTCCAGCGTTTCATGAATGAATTGTTTTGTGATTGGTTTGGAAACATCAAGGTCTATTTGTTCTTCGCAAAAAGTACACCAGATTTTCTCTTTTGTACCGTCTGTAAACTCAGCCTCCACATATGGCGCACGAGGTTTTCTTTTATAAATCAAATCGACCTGTTCCTGTGTTGGCTCACCGTTTTTCCAGAAATTTTTATACCGGATAAACATATCCTTATACGGAGAATTTTCTTTGTTTTTCAGAAAGTCCTGAAAATATTCTGACTGTGCTGAAATATGATTGACCATAAAGTCAAACATCAAATAATAATCTTTTCCAAGAGCGTCAATATCTGAAAAAGTTCCGAAAGCTTCATCGACCTTATCATATCTAATAGGCGCAAAGCCTCTGTCTGCTGAGGATGGATAAAATGGAAGAATATGCACACCGCCAATTGCCTGACTGTAGTATTGGTTCAGGATTTCATGCAGTTCTTTTATATTTTTACCCATACTATCTGCATAAGTGATAAGCATAATTTTATTTTGTATATTCATATATTTTTTTCTCCTTTATGCTTCAATATCTGCGGTAAAAACCGCAGATATTGAAAAGGGTGTGTTGAAGATATCTAATTTTATTAGCCTTTTACCGCACCGTTTGCAACTCCGCCTATGATTTTCTTCTGACATAAAATATAGAAAATCAAAATCGGAATCAGTGCAAGTAAATAGGAGGCAAACGCAAGATTATAATTTGTGCCAAATTGCGTCTGGAAGTTCAATTGTGCAAGCGGTAGCGTTGTTCTTTCTGAACCAGACATGATAACTAGTGGTGTCATAACATCGTTCCATGTACCAAGTGCCGTTAATATTGCAACTGTAGCATGCATCGGTTTCATCATCGGGAAAATAATTTTCCAATAGGTTTTCCATGTTGACGCGCCGTCCATTTCTGCTGCTTCTTCCATCGCAAGCGGTATGTTTTTTAAATATCCACTGTAAAGCATTACGTTCATTGGCATATAGAATACAACATACAGGAGAATAACGCCAAACATATTATCAATTTTCAGCATCGCAGTTTCTTTTACAAGCGGCATCATCAAAATCGCAAAAGGTACAAACATACCACTAACGATGTAAAGGTAGATCATTTTAAAGCCTTTATGTCTTGCCATGCTTCGTCCAATAGCATATCCAGCCATTGAATGAATTATAACCGATAATATAATAGTTATACCTGTAATCAATAAACTATTTCCAAGAGAATTCCAAAAATCTGTTACACGTATCGCTTCTGCAAAGTTTTCAAGACTGAATTTACTTGGCAGGCTAAGCGCACCGGCAACGTCATTTGTCATTTCAGATGGTGACTTTAATGCGATAACAATAGTCATATAAAGCGGAAACAAAATTGTCAGGCAGCCGAGAATCAGAACTATTGTCAAAAATATATTCGATTTGCTGTCTTTATCATTTTTGATTTCACATGCCTTTTTGATTGCCACTTTCGGCATCTCAGGAACACGATGTCTTTCAGAACTCATAACTGCTCCTCCTTTTTATTTGTAATAACAAGCTGTATTACAGATATTGTAACTATCACAATAAAGAATACGACTGCGTTTGCACTTTGGAATCCAAACTGACCGCCATCCATACCATTACGATAAATCAGATAGGAAATTGATTCTGTACTCTGTGCAGGACCGCCCTTTGTCAATGACATTATCTGGTCAAATACCATAAGCATATTTTTTGTACTAAGTATCATATTAGTTGAAATAAACGGCAGCAAAAGCGGTAAAGTTAATTTGCGGAATGTATACCATTTTCCTGCTCCGTCAATGGAACTTGCTTCGTAAATATCTGATGGAATCGTTTGTAGACCGGAAATATAAATAATCGTATTCATAGCAACAGTTTGCCATACGCCAACAATAAGTACTCCGACCCACGCCCATTTTTCACTTGCAAGAATACTGCTGCTTAAAAAATCAATATGCATTGCCTTTGCAGCAGTTGGGATAATATAAGTAAAGATAAAGCTAAAAATATATCCGACAACCAATCCGCCTAAAATATTCGGCAAGAAATACAGTCCACGAAGCGTGCTTTTAAATTTGATTTTGCTGTTAAGTCCCATTGCAATAAGCAGCGACAAAACGTTAACCAATATCGTTCCGGCGATTGCATACTTAAATGTAAATAAATACGATTTTCCTACTCTGCTATCTTGAAACAAATCAATGAAGTTTTTGAATCCAACAAAATCGTAAGAACCATATCCACGATAATTTGTAAGACTATAAAATGCGCCGGTAATTAGGGGTATTGTATTGAACAGCACAAACAATAATAATGCCGGCATAATCATAAGCAATAGCGTCTTTGTTTTCTTCGACATAGGCTTTTTTATGGTTTTCATGACTGTTCCTCCTCATATTTTTTTACCTTTTCAATCAAATCACGATTATATCTAACCCATTCTTTATCAAAACGTTTCAGAAAATCAGCAGCAGCGTCTTCATTTTCATCCATCAAATAAGTCTGTATCATCGCATCTACGCTCATCTCGCTCGGATAATGATGGTCATGGAAATCAGACATTCTATCTGCCTCGATATAGCCTTTTACTCCATCCAACATTGCCGGAAGCGTAAAATCGCCTTTCTTACAAGGAATTGCATTCTGGTTGTCCAAATAAATCTGTATTGTGTCATCTTCGTACAGGAATTTCAAAACTTCATATGCCGCATCTTTGTTTTTGCATTCTTTCATAACAGAAAACTGCAAGTCCACACCTGATGTCAAAATGTTATCGCTTTCAGCTTCGTTTGTGGGGAACGTAAATGTGTCGATATTCATATCCGGATTTACAGAAAGTATCTGCGGAACTGCATAGCTTCCAATCGGATACATTGCTGATTCTCCTCGTGCAAAAGCAGTACAAGCGTCATTATAGCTATATGCATAAGGATTAGGTTCTGCATAACTAAGAAGCTCCTTGATCTTATTCGCAGCTTCTGCATAACCTTCGGTAAAGGTTGTATTTCCTGCATTTACCTGAGAACAAATATCCGCATCCGAAAGTCCTACAGCAAGTGAATTCCAAGGCGAAAGTGTTGTCCAAGTATCTTTATATCCAAGGTACAGCGGCTGTTGACCGCTTGCTTGTATTGTTTCACAAAGCGCAGTGAATTCCGTCCATGTTTCTGGAATCTTCCAGCCGTTTTCTTCAAACATATCCCTATTGTAAAGAATTCCGGCACAGTTTGCTACGTAAGGCAGGGCGTATACACCATCTTGCGGAATAAATTCCAGATCTTTTTCTATCTGCATATAGGAAGGCTTTATATCAGAAACGCCTTCAAAATCCGAAATATCCATAAACAATTCTGCATCTAAAAAGTTGGAATAGTTGATATCTCCGCCGATTCCAACGATATCCGGATAATCTTCCTTGATGAGACGTGTTTTCAAGATAGTCATGGCTTCATACGGCGATTCAACTTGCAAAACAATATCATCGTGCGTCTCATTAAATCGCTTTTCCATTTCTTCAAATGCGTCCACAGCCTCCTGCTTGTATTGCAGCATATTGATTATCGTTTTTTCATCATCTGCATCATTCATATTACACCCAGTTGATAACACTGCGGATGCTGAAATCATAGCAGCAAATAGAAATGTACTGACTTTTTTATGATTCATATAAACTCCTCCTTTAAAATGTTGTACGTTGCTTTTAATTTAATTATATTATATCATCCTTAATGCTACTTGTAAATCTCATGATTCAACCACTTTCATACCAATTTGCCACTTTTTTCCAATAAATTTAAAATCACATTGCATTTTGGTATATTTAATGATATAATGAGTAAAAATGAAGCTTTATTCAAGGAGATTGCGTTATGAACGATCTGATGTTTTCTATTTTCCCCAATGAAAATTTTATTGATCTCGGACTGTTTCAATTTGGCAAAGAACGTTGCAGTGCTGCGCATTCATTCGGCCCTGCTGCACGAAACCATTTCCTTTTTCATTATGTGATTTCCGGAACAGGAATGCTTATGTCAGATAATTCTCATGGCGAAACACAGACATTTTCTATTAAAAGTATGCAGGGATTTATGTTATTTCCTAATCAAATCGCAACCTATATTGCTGATAAAGATATGCCTTGGGAATATGTTTGGGTTGAATTTGACGGGCTTCGTGTAAAGGGTATGCTTGAGATGGCAGGTATAACGGTAGACTCACCGGTTTACCGTGCCAAAATGAAGGAACTTCGGGAAGAAATGAAAAACGAAATGCTGTATATAGTAGAAAATGCAAATTCTTCACCACTGCATTTAATAGGACATTTGTATTTGTTTTTGGACTATCTCGTTCGCTCTGCAACGGGACTCAGAATCACCAGCGGAAGCAAATTGCGTGATTTTTACATTCATGAAGCTTTGGAATACATCGAACATAACTTTCAAAATAATATTACAGTAGAGGAGATTGCAGAGGTTTGCGGTTTAAACAGAAGCTATTTTGGGAAAATTTTTAAAGAAGCCGTTGGAAATTCTCCACAAGAGTTCTTGCTGAAATTTCGTATGGCAAAAGCAGCGGAACTATTAAAATTAACAGAGTTATCCATAGGCGATATCGGACTTGCTGTTGGCTATGATAACCAAATGCATTTCTCCAGAGCGTTCAAAAACATCTATGAGCTTTCTCCTCGTGAATGGCGCAATCGTAATAAAGTCAAGAAGAACTATTCTGAGTGAATAATGACAAATAACTTTTGTCTATGTAATAGTGATTCCAGATATTCAGAAATCCGCTGTAATACTCTTCTCCATTCCACATTTTCATCTCAATGGTAACCATATTATCGAATTGTAATGTCAGCAATGCTACATATTATTTTGCCTTTGCTAGATATTCTAATAATACGCATCCGGTGATAAAATGGATTCAGATTTTGAATTGACTTTTTCAGAATAGTGTGCTATAATTAAAAATGCAATTAAGAAAGAAGGCACATCTATTGAAACAAGTAATCAAAAATTACGCCCTGTTCCTCATTGGGCTTTTTATCGCTGCAATGGGCGTAGCGCTGTCCGCAAAGGCAGGCCTTGGAACATCACCAGTCGCATCCGTTCCGTATTCTATATCACTTGTAAATCATTCGCTGACATTTGGTTGGTGGCTGAATATATGCAGCGTCGTTCAGATATTGGTGCAGGTCGCTTTGCTCCGTAAAAAATGTAAACCCGTTGAAATCATTATTCAGACAGTGCTTGCGTTTGTATACGGCTATCTGACGGATTTTTCATGTAATCTTATCAGTGGATTACAAGTAAATTCCTATGCAGTACAGTTTGCTCTTATGATTCTAAGCTGTATTGTTCTTGGATTTGGCATCTGGATACAGTTTAAAGGTGGAGTAGCAATGCTTCCCGGCGAAGCAATGAACCGTGCAATAAGCGAAGTTACCGGAAAAAGCTATGAAAACATCAAGATATTTTTCGACGTCCTGTATATCGTAGTTGCTGCCGTGATTTGCTTTATCTTTGTAGGAAAATTAGAAGGGGTAAGAGAAGGCAGCATTATTGCAGCTGTACTCATTGGTAATATCATAAAGCTATATAATTTAGCTTTCAATAAAATAACAAGCAAGAGCTGTTGAGCCAAGTCCGAATTTGAAACTTGAGGAATTAAGATGACAAAAAGAGAATTAGAAAAAAATTTAAATGAGTTAAATATTGACAAACTTGCATATGACCTAAATGGTGGTCTTTCAAGTGATGCACATTGCATAGAAAAAATTGGGGGTAAGTGGTACACTTACTATTCAGAACGAGGTCAACGCACTTCATTAAAGGAATTTGAAACAGAGCAAGAAGCTTGTCAGTATTTCTTAGATTGGCTCAAGTATGTTTTTAATATTTGATATAAAAAGGAGCGACTAAAAAATCGCTCCTTTTTGTATAAATTATAATCCCAGTATTTGCTTTTTCTTTGCGTCATATTCCTCTTGTGTAATAGCGCCGCTATCGAGTAGCGATTTGTATTTTGCAAGCTCGTCCGCTTCTGTAGATTGAGAGGAAGTAGGCTTTGGAATTTCGACAGCTGGAATGTCCTGCTTTTCTTTCAATAAAGTGGAAACTGTTTTAAAGATCTCATCACGATTCTTTATCAGATAAAAATGAATCTTACCGGACGAAGTGGCAATGGCAACGCTTTTTAGGAGACCCATAGAAATCGAAGATACCTGATTACACGGAAGTTCGACCTGCCTGCCAAATAGCGCTCTGCCTGTTATACGTTTGTCTGTGACAGCGATGCTGATGTTGCGGAAGGCAAGATAGACAACTTGTCCTATTGCCGCAAAAAACAGAAAAGGAAAAATTCCTATAATGATATACCCCGGTTCAAAATGTTTCTCAAAGAATCCCAGCTCCTCAAGGCAATAATCAATATAGCCGTTTACATACGCATCTCTGCCTTCTTTAAGCTTTTCGAGAGAATCTGGATATAATGGGTCCTTTAGTCCCATGTAATAATCTGCATACTCTTCGGCACTATTATAATTATCTTGAAGCCAGGACTCTTCCGTGTATTCTACAAAATATCCTTGATATACACGATAACGTAGATCTGCCCTCTCTGTACAATCTTCTATATAATGTGACGTATAAAGGTTCGTAATACAAATACCGACAACTAATGTTCCAATAAAAGCGATAATTCCTATAATGATCATAACCTTACGAAACTTCGCAATGTTATAAAGCTGGGATTTCGCTAATACTTTTTCATTTGCATTTTCCATAATTCTTCTCCTTAGGTATGTAATTTTTAGGTTTACCTTATTTTGTTCTTTTTAATAAACGTAACCAGTTTATTTCCTGCACTGAACAAGCTGTAAAACTTGTTGACAGATTCTGATGCTTCTCTTAAATCTGATATAGCGTCATCTGCAACAAACTTCGCATACTCATTCCTTAATCGCTTTATCAATTCTTCATCAGCTGCATGTTCCTCTTCAAATTTTAAGGCAAATATAAAGAGATAATCAATTTCAATCTCCAAAATTTTGGAGTTCAGGTGTTTTTCAACAATATCACCGTTTTCCTCAAGAAAATTCTTGACTTCGATCATTACATTCGGGTCGGGGATTGTTATCAACACTTTGTTATCATGAGTCCTTGTCAATTTTGAGTCGCTAACAATGCTTGCAAAAGAATCAATCCAGTTATACTTTTCAGGATACACCAAATTTTTCTTAACTTTCAAATTTCGTATTTTCGATTCTGAAATACCAAGAATTTTACTCATAGAATAATCAGAGCATTTGCTGTAATCAAGAACACCTTCTTTCTGATTCTGCTCAATAAGCTGTTCCATCAGGATATGAAACATCAGCAAATCTATCTCTGCTTTGCTTGATGAGCCAAAATTTCTGTCAAAAAACAGAGTGGCAATTTGGTCAAAACACTTTGCTTTAAGACTTTCATCATAGAATAGCTCTTCATACTTCTTTTGACAATCAGAATGTCGAAATTTTACATCACTGTGCAACGTTACATCACTCCTTTTTTGTATATTGCATATATAATTATAAAAAAAAAAAAAAAAAAACAAGACGTTTTGCACAAACAGTTCATATTCTATCTTTTGCATAAACTTTAGTGTTGGATTCTGAGAGAAATTACCAATTTTCACAGCCAATGCGAGGGTGAAAAAACTAAAAATATTGACTTTTTTATGTTTAGATGATATAATTAAATATAATATAGTATAGTATCGGGTTTTAGGAGCGATTATGGAACACGAAAGAATAATAAAAATCTACGATTATCTATGCCGTTACACAGATGAAACGAGGAGTGTAACGATAAAAGAAATTCAGAATCATCTATCAAATGGCGGAAATATGCAGAATGTTTCCGCTATTACCATACGTAGAGATATTGACCGCCTGAGTTCGATGGGAAATGATATCCGAAATGCACAATAAAAATGTATATATAACATTAAAAAATCATCAAACTTACAAATATCTTAGAAAAGCCGACTTTAAGTCGGTTTTTCTATTGACAAAATTATGATTCTATTGTATAATTACAAACAGATAAACCGACCTTTAGTCGGTTTTGGAGGTGGAAAAATGAGAGGCGAAAAAGGTGAAAAAAGAAAACAGGAGCTTCTGCAAATTGCATATCGTTTGTTCCTGTCCAAGGGATATGAAGAAACGAGCATTGATGAGATCATTGAAGAGGCTAAGATTGCAAAGGGAACTTTCTATTATCATTTCAAAAGCAAAGAAGCATTGCTGGAAGCAATTATAAACAAGATGATAACAGAAGAAACCGAACAGGCTAGACAGTTCCTATCTGCACCGTTGCCTGTTCCGCAAAAGGCTATTGCAATCATTACATCCCTCAGACCAAAGCAGGATGAAATGACGATTGCCAATGCATTGAATCAAGAGGAAAACATTGTCATGCATGAAAAAATTAACAGACGGGTGATAGATGAAGCAGTTCCAATTTTAAGCGAGGTGGTTGAGGAGGGCATCGCACAGGGTATACTGGAGTGTGACAACATCAAAGAACGTGTAAGAATGACTCTCATCATTAGCAGCGATTTGTTTGATCACAGAAGCTTTACGTCTGCCGATATCGATGTGTTCATTGATACAGTGGAAAAGATTTTGGGTGCAAAAAGGGGAACATTTGAATTTATACGTCAGTTAATTCAGTAATAATATGGAGGTAATTATGGGAAAAGAAGTCATTATTTCAGCAAGACATCTGAAAAAGGTTTTTGGCTCTGGAGAGAGCGAGCAGGTGATTTATTCCGATTTTGATATTGATATTTACAAGGGGGATTTTACCGTAATCATGGGTGCATCCGGTGCGGGAAAATCTACGCTTATGTATTCTCTTTCTGGAATGGATAAACCGAATGCAGGAACTATCACATTTTGCGGAACGGAGATAACAGGAATGAGCAGCGACGCTCTTGCTGTATTCAGAAGAAAAAACTGTGGATTTGTTTTTCAGCAGATCTATCTGATAGACAAAATGAATCTGATGGATAATGTGATAACAGCAGGAAGTCTAACAAGCAAAAACAAAAAGGATATTGTAAACAGAGCGAATGAGCTTTTTGATATGGTAAACATTCCACCTGCTACCAGAAAGAAACTGCCATCCCTGATTTCAGGCGGTGAAGCACAGAGAGCCGGAATCGTTAGAGCAGCAATCAATTCTCCTGCGGCAATTTTTGCTGATGAACCTACAGGAGCGCTCAACTCCAGCAATTCAGACGCTGTTCTTGACGTTTTCTCAAAGCTGAATGCCACAGGACAAAGCATCATCATGGTAACACACGACAAGAAATCTGCACTCAGAGGTAACAGAGTCGTTTATCTAAAGGATGGGGAAATATTCGGCGACTGCGACCTTGGTACATATTCTGCTGACGATAAAGACCGTATGAAGAAACTGGAAGATTTTCTTGCAAAGATGGGGTGGTAATATGGGCAGTCTGATTCTTCATAATTTGAAAAAAGCAAAAGGACAGTTTGCGTCTTTTGGCATTGTTATGCTCATAACCGCAATAATATTGAATACAGCTCTTGTGCTTTTGTTTCAGACCTCCAACGCATACGATACATTATTCAATGACCTAAATACTGCCAATGTCAACGTAACCATACCTTATGGAATGGAGTATGACGGGATTGAAGATGATATTTTAAAGCTTGACGGAGTAAAGGACACAGAGCAAGGCGAAGCAGTTTTTGCCTCAGCTGCTTTTCAGGAATTTAAGGATGCCGAATTTACAATGAATACTTTTTTCTATCGTTTCAGCGATGAGAGAAAGCTTAACTGTCATGAGGTAACGGAAACAGCGGAAACTTCCGATGAAATGAGTGTATATATTCCGCTTTATCTGTCTGATCTTGGTGGTTATAAAACAGGCGAACCTATTCGCTATATCATTGACGGCACTGAATACAAATTCACCGTAAAAGGTGTTATCAGTGAAATGCAGTACGGAAATTATGGAACGGGATATATCGGTCTGTATCTTCCTGACAGCGCTTATGATGCAATAAAAGACGATGAGAATTTCACACAGGTAAGAGAATACCGTATTCAGACTACTGAAAATGCTGATATTTCTGCTGTCAAAAATTCTGTAAGCAGGCTTTTTAAAGAAAATAATGTGCCTATGCTTTCTCTTTTAGATAGTGAAACAGCGAAAGGCAGCAGAACTATGACATCCAGTACGATAGTGCTTTTCCTGACAGTGTTTGCAATGATCGTTCTTCTGGTTAGCATCTTCCTTAGTAGGTTTAAGGTTAAGAATACCATTGACGAAGAAATTAACGAAATGGGCGTACTGAAAGGCATTGGATACACAAGTACAATGCTGATATTAAGTCAGGTTGTTCCTTATGTTATCGTTTGCGGCGTGGGACTTATTGCAGGAGACGCACTGTCTTATCTGCTGATTCCTGTTTTGGCAAATGTTCTTGCCGTTCAATCGGGATTTTCCTATGCTCCGAAATTTGACATTCTGGCAGCGTTGATTACAGTTATCACAATTCTTGTAATTGTTTTCCTTTTCATTCTGTTATCTGCAAAGAAAATCAAGAAGCTAGAGCCTATTAATGCAATTCGTGGTATTGACCCACTAAAGCCAGTATCTAAGAATCATTTTCCTCTTGATACCTCAAAAGGCTCAGTTGGCTTTAATCTGATACTTAAACAAGCAAGCGCTTCCGCAGGCAGAAATGTGCTTCTCTTTGCAGTTACTTTTGTTTTGATGATACTTCTTGCATTTACTTGTACGCTTCTTTTTAATGTGAACGTTAAACCGGAGAACTTCCTGACCACTCTTTCTGAGGAACTTCCGGATGTAAGAGTACAGGCAGAGAACGGAAAAACTGATGAGCTGATTTCTGCGCTTAAGAAAGAAAATGTCAAGGCAGTAAAATACGGAACTGTAATTACAGAATATGCTGACGGAAACATTCCAACTATTATTTGTGAGGATTTTTCTCAGCTGGAAAACAATATTGCATATGATGGCAAGCATCCTGAAAACCCAGATGAAATTGCAATTGGAAATTTCTTCTCAGAGGATTATGCAGTGGGTGATACATTCACTCTTTTAATTGATAGTAAAGAATACGAGTTTACTGTAACAGGATTTATCCAGAGCGTAAACAACAACGGACTTATTGCAGAAATCACTGATAAAGGCTATGCAAGAATGACGGACGATGCTTTGTTAACCTATAATCTTTATCTTGATGAAGATTCAGATATTCTGGCGTTTGTTCAAAAGCTTGAAAGTGATTATGACGCATTAACAGTGAATGTAAGCAATGCCGCAAAGGAAGCCGAAAGTATGCAGATGATGTATTCATCTCTCATTACCATTGTTGCCGCCGTTCTTTTTGCTATAACAGTGCTTATTGTAATGCTTATACTTTATGTGATCCTTCGCTCAATGCTCACAAGCATGAAAATAGATTTCGGTATTTACAAGGCAATGGGCTTCACTAGCAGTCAACTTATGATGAGAACGGTAGGAAGCATCACACCTGTTATTTTGGGTGGAGCCGTTGTTTCCTCGCTGCTTGGAATTTTCTATCTCCCTGTAATGCTGGATGGTATCTTTGGTGTATTAGGCGCTATGAAGAACAATTTTGAGATTCCTGTATTTCTGCTACTTGTTATGGCATTGATACTGACGGCAGTGAATAGTATAATCAGCATGATTCTTTGTCGTCCGATAAAGAAAATAAATCCATATTCACTGATAAAGGAATGATGGATAGAAAGAATATACACATAGTTTCTCCCCGATTGGAGTTCCCATAATGGATTCTGATCGGGGAGAATTTTGTCTTGACGGTCAAAATCCGTTATTCATATACATCCTACAGGATTTGAGTAATATATAATTTTGATATCAATAGACGCAGCATAATTATATATTATATAATAGTATATGCCAGAGAATAAAGAGAGCCAGTCTGCTTTAAGCAATCTGGCTGAATGTCTTCGCAAAAGTAAACCTTTTGCGAAATGCAGTGCAATCTCTTATACTAGCAGCTGCAAACGATCCATCAACATTGCCTTTTGTGCAAAGGAAGAATGCACATATTTATTCAGTGTTGTCTCTACAGAAGCGTGTCCCAACAATTCTGAAAGCGTTTTTACATCGAATCTAAGCTGAATACAGTTGGTAGCAAACATATGGCGCAAGGCATGAAAGTGAACTGACGGCAGTTTTCCGTTTTTGAGGATTCGTGCAAAGCGATATTGCAATGTACGTGGTTCCATGGGCTTTTCCTTTCCGGATACTAGAAAAATAGAACTGTTTTTGACGTGCTTTTGCAGAATCTCAACCATATATTCTGGAATCGGAACTATTCTCTTGGAACTTTCTGTTTTGGGTTCTGTTAGGATCAACTTTGTTTTTGCAAATTCATTTGCACACTGGATACGCTGAATTGTTTTTTTGACGGTCAAAGTCCGTTTTTCTAAATCAATATCCTTCCACTGTAAAGCGCACAATTCACCAATGCGTATTCCAGTTGCCATAGAGAGCAATATACCAAGATTCGAAGGTATACTGGCCTTTTTCACCAGTGTCTGTTGCAGTTCTTTAGCATGATTCTGGGATAAAATCTGAATTTCAGATGTTTTTTTCTTTAGTGGCGCAATTTCCGTCATGGGATTGGAAATCTGATAGATACGGGAGATATATTTAAATATTGTCTTTAGCAGTATCAAAATATCAGAGATATAGCGGTTTGACAGTCCGTCTTTCTGTTTTTGATCTATGAAAGCGTAGATTACATCTGCGGTTATTTCGCATAATTCCATTTCCCCAAATGCCGGCAAGAGGTGCTTCTGTGCTTTCATAGCATAGTTGGAACGTGTAGATTCTTTGATAGAAATCTGGATATTCTGAAACCATTTCTGAAATGCATCGGAAAACGTAACCGTGAGCATAGTGTTCTTTTGCGATTGTTTTTGATTCTTCTTTTTCTGCATTTTTCTAATGACCTCTTCTTTGGTTTTCCCAAAGAAATAGAAAAAATGACGTTTTCCACCTTGTTCTTTGTCTTTTGTTATTCTTCCTTCCCAACGTCCGTCTTTACGGTGATATAAATTCATTTTATTTCCTCCTGATTTGTAAATTTAATATATGTAAAACAATTTGAAAGAAAATAACAAATTGCATATTTTCACATACAATTAGCTTTCTTTTTAATACATTGTAACGATTTTTTTTTTTTTTTAATTATATCATTTTCTTATTGCTTTTTCTAAATTCTTGTAGTATAATAGAAAAGCAAATGAATATGAAGTATTAAATTCATGACAATAAAAAAATCATTTCGCAAAAGGTTTACTTTTGCGAAAAGGCATATAAAGACAAAGTGAGGATCAGACAGACGATGAAAAAAAGTTAATCGATAAAAGATTTGATATTTTTGATGTTAGGGCATATCTGGTGGATCATTGCAGCAGCAATTGTAGGAGCAATGAGTACATTCGGAGTGTCCCGTTTTATGATTCCAAAACAATATCAATCTAATATCTCCATGTATGTTAAAAACAGTGAAAATCAGGAACAACAGCAGCAGGGTATTAATAATAATGACTTGACCGTTTCCAAATCACTGGTAAGTACATATATCGTCATTATGAACAACGATGTTGTCATGGATGAAATCGGTTCTGAACTGCTGAAACAATATTCTGAGGAAGAATTGCAGGAATATTTCACCATAAACAATGGGAAAATCACAAACTCTAGTTTGAGAAGCTGCTTCCAGATGAGTGCGGTAGATCAGACTGAGGTATTGAAAATTACAGCAACCACGAAAAATGCAGAGCTTTCTTCTGAACTGTGCAATATCATGGCAGATGTAGCACCGGATTTTCTGATTCGTGTAGTTGGAGCGGGTTCAGTTGAAAAAATCGGAGCTGCAAAGGTGTATGATGCGCCGGTTTCTCCGAATGTAATGAAAAATACAGCTCTAGGCTTTGTAGTAGGAATAATGCTTGCGATTTTTGTAATTCTCATGATTGATTTCTTTGACAATACCGTCAAGGATACCGTAGCACTGAACGAGGAGTTCAAGAAGCCGATTATCGGGGAAATTCAGAATATTGGCGGAAAGGTCAAGAAAAAAGATCGTGGCACTTCTGCGGATAGAAAGAAGAAGCTGATCTATAATAATCAGGATATTCCTTTCAATATTTTGGAAACTTATAAGTCACTTCGTTCATCTTTGAATTTTCTGGTATCAACCAGCGAAAACAAAATTGTAGCGGTGACCAGCTCTAATCCTAGTGAAGGTAAGTCTGTGACAATTGCCAACTTGGCAACTGCAATGTCGGAAACAGATAAAAAGATTCTGCTCATTGATGCAGATATGCGAAAACCAGTACAGCATAAAAACTTTCGTTTGTCCAATAAGATCGGTCTTTCAAATGTTATTACTGATGTAAAGCTGCTGGACAAGGCTATGCACAAGCAAGTCGTTGGCAATTTGGACGTTCTGACTGCTGGAACAATTCCGCCGAATCCGTCGGAGCTGCTTGCCTCCCGACAGATGGCTGAGCTACTTGACAAGCTGAAAGAACAGTATGATATGATTCTTATTGACTGCGCACCGATTAATATTGTATCGGATGTTGTCAGTCTGGCAAATTCCATTGCTGGTGTTGTCGTGGTAGTGCAATACGGAACAACGACCTTTGCAGAGCTTGAAGATGCAAAGAAACAGCTGGAGCTTGCAAATTGTGATATTCTTGGCTTTGTGCTGAATGAAGTACAGCACAAGCATGGTACTGGTTATTATTCCAATTATAAGTACAAATATAAGTATAAATACAATTATAATTATCGTTATGGCAATGAAAAGACAGCATCTTCAAAAGAAGATGCTCTAGAAAGTGTAGATGATGAAAAAAATGCTGACTGATTGTCATAATCATATTCTGCCGGAAATGGATGACGGCAGCGAAACCGTGGAGATGTCTGTAACCATGTTGCATATGATGCATCAGCAAGGCATTGAGCGAGTTGTTGCAACACCGCATTTTTACTGTCACCGAGAGAAAAATGTTGCATCTTTTTTGGAAAGACGACAGCGAAAATTTGAAAAACTAATGGAAGCAAATCCGACAATCCAGAATATTCTGCTGGGTGCTGAGGTGGCAATCGAAAAGGGACTATGCGATACGCCGGGAATTGAAAAGCTGGCGATTGAAGGGACGGACCTAATCTTACTAGAACTGCCGTATGCACCATATCAGGATTGGATGGAGGAGGAGATTGATAACATTGCAATGACATATCATTTGACGCCGATTCTTGCACATGTGCATCGGTATCTTGACTGGTACAGCAAAACACAGATCAGGCAAATGATGCGGTTTGACGCAATTTTTCAGATTAATGCAGAGGTATTTGAGAGCTTTTCGCAGCGAAGGATTGCAAAAGAAATAATCAAAAGAGAACTTCCTTTTTTGTTTGGCTCAGATTGTCATAACATTACAGATAGAAAACCAAATTTTGACATTCTTCAAAAAAAGCTAAAAGCGGAAATTTTGGAAAAATCCAATGTGCTGCTGGAACAGCATTTGCATAAATAAGGACGGGGCAGATATATATGGCTGAAGTAAAGCGGCAGGATGTGGTAATGTGAACTTTTGGGTTGGATTGCTGCTTGGAATACCGATCGGTTCTACACTTGGAGTGATTTTGTTAGCACTTGTGATGGCAGGGAAAAAGAAATAGAAAAGCTGGGATGTTCTATGGGGAGGAGACAAAATGAGGGAACTTGTTAAAAAATTCCAATTCCGAAAAGTCGTACTTGCAATTGCCGATGCTTTTATTGTTGCAATTGCAGCACTATTATCCAATTTTATTCTTACAGAATTTGGATATGGTATTACACATCACAGCATGGTAATTTCCATTATAGTTAGTGTGTTCTGTTGTTTTGCAGCGCAGTTTATGTTTGGTGCTTACAGCAAAATGTGGCGATACTTTAATGTGAAAGATTATCTATCCTGCGTATACGGCATCGTGACAGGCATTCTTGCGGCAAGTATTTTCGTATATGTGATTCGTGGAAATTTGCTAGGACTGTATGCTGTGCTGCATGGTGTGATTGCGACTATTGGTGTGTGTCTGTTCCGTTTTGCGTTCAAGCAGACATTTGTAGAACTAATCAGCTGTGGTCGCAATGAAGCCAAAAGGAATAAGTTGACCATGATCGTTGGCGGCGGACGAGCTGCAAAAATGCTGTTAGGTGAAATTTTTCAGGCGCAGGAATGTCCGAACCAGACAGAAGTTCCTTACCTTCCTGTTTGCATTATTGATGATGACACCAGCAAAATTGGAACTAAACTGCGTGGTGTTCCGATTGTTGGCACTACCAACGAAATTAAGAAATATGTAGATCAGATGAATATTGAACAAATCATCTTTGCGATTCCTTCTTGCTTGGAAGATGAGAGAAAACGTATTCTGGATATTTGTGCAAAGACAGATGTTCCGGTAAAGGTTATTCCGTTTATTAGTGATTTGATCTTTGAAAATACAGACAGCAAGCAAACTTTGCTCAATCAAATCCATGATATTAAGGTGGAAGACCTGCTGGGCAGAGAGCCAATTAAATTTGATAATTCTGATATACGCAACTTTATTAATGGGAAAGTTTGCATGGTAACGGGTGGCAGTGGCAGTATTGGTTCAGAGCTGGTACGTCAAATTGCAAAATATGACCCGAAGCAGATTATTATCGTAGATATTTACGAGAACAATGCCTATGATATTCAGCAGGAATTGCGAATAGAGTATGGGAATGACCTCAATTTAGTGACACTGATAGCATCAGTACGAGATTATTTCCGCATGAATCAGATTTTTGACAGATATCATCCAGATATTGTATTCCACGCAGCAGCGCACAAGCATGTGCCGCTGATGGAAGATTCTCCTATGGAGGCAATCAAAAACAATGTTATCGGCACATTTAACACTGCGACTTTGGCACAGTATTATAACGTTGAAAAGTTCGTGATGATCTCTACGGATAAGGCTGTCAATCCTACTAATGTAATGGGTGCTTCTAAGCGTTGTTGTGAGATGATTGTTCAGTATTTATCTCAAACACATGACGGCAGAACGGAGTTTGTAACAACAAGATTTGACAATGTGCTGGGATCGAACGGCTCTGTGATTCCGCTGTTTAAGCGTCAGATTGAGCAAGGCAAGCCGGTAACTGTAACGCATCCAGATATTATTCGCTATTTTATGACCATTCCAGAAGCTGTAAGTCTCGTTATGGAGGCGGCTGCAATTGCGGACGGCGGCGAGATTTTTGTGCTGGATATGGGAAAGCCAGTACGCATTGTGGCACTGGCAGAGAATCTCATCCGTATGTATGGCAAGCGACCATATAAAGATGTAGATATTGTTTTTACAGGGCTCAGGCCAGGTGAAAAAATCAAGGAGGAATTGCTTATGAATGAAGAGGGCTTGAGGAAAACATCCAATAAGCTTATCTTTATTGGAAAGCAAATTGAAATTGAGGCGAAGCAATTCCTGAAAAAGCTGGATGAACTGCGTAATGCAGCTGAACAGAACGATGAAGAAGTTGCGGTGCAGGCACTACATGATATGGTGCCGACTTATGTGACACCAGAGGAATTTAATCGGAAGCTTATGGTTAAGGCAACAGGATGAGCTATCCGCATGTGAAATGGGCGCTGGGTATAATATGATAGTAAGAATAATTTCTTTGCTATGAAGAGATTAAAAGGAGTAAAACATGTGTGGAATAGTAGGGTTTACAGGAAATAATGAAGCAGCACCGATTCTTTTGGACGGTCTGTCAAAACTGGAATACAGAGGGTATGATTCGGCAGGCATTGCTGTCAGAAACGGCGATGCAGAGCCTGAAATCGTCAAGGCAAAGGGCAAGCTTAAAGTCCTGAAAGAAAAGACAAACGACGGCAACGCTGTAAAAGGCACTTGCGGTATCGGTCATACACGCTGGGCAACTCACGGCGAGCCATCCAAAACAAATGCACATCCGCATTGCAGTGATGACGAAAACGTTATTGCAGTACATAACGGCATTATTGAGAACTATCAGGAACTTCGTGAAAAGCTGATGAAAAAGGGCTATACTTTCAAGTCACAGACCGATACAGAAGTGGCAGTTAAGCTGATCGACTATTACTATAAAAAGTACCTCGGAACACCTGTAGATGCTTTAAATCACGCACTTGTAAGAATCCGTGGCTCTTATGCACTTGCTGTCATGTTCAAGGATTATCCCGGCGAAATATACGCTGCCAGAAAAGACAGTCCTATGATTATCGGTGTGACAGGCGGCGAAAGCTATCTCGCATCTGATGTTCCGGCAATTCTGAAATATACCAGAAATGTCTACTATATCGGTAATCTGGAACTTGCTAAACTGACCAATGGGGAAGTAACATTCTATAACCTTGACGGCGAAGAAATCCAGAAAGAAATGAAAACCATTGACTGGGACGCAGAAGCAGCAGAAAAAAGTGGTTATGAGCATTTCATGTTAAAGGAAATTCATGAACAGCCGAAAGTTGTAAAAGACACTATCAACTTTGTCCTGAAAGACGGAAATATCAGCTTTGAAAGCCTGACAGATGAAGAAATGCAAAATATTCAGCAGGTGTATATCATAGCCTGCGGTTCTGCGTATCATGTTGGAATGGATGCACAGTATGTTCTGGAAAAGCTGACCTCTCTATCTGTTCGTGTAGAACTAGCTTCTGAATTTCGTTACAGAGAAATGCGGCTTGCGAAAAACAGCATTGCAATCATCATAAGCCAGTCAGGTGAAACAGCAGACAGCCTTGCAGCACTTCGTCTTTGTAAAGAAAAAGGCGTTAAAACTATTGGTATTGTCAACGTTGTTGGTTCTTCTATCGCAAGAGAAGCAGATAACGTATTCTATACTCTTGCAGGACCTGAAATCTCCGTTGCTACAACAAAAGCATACAGCTGTCAGCTTGTTGCAGCTTACCTGCTTGCCATGCAGTTTGCCAAAGCAAGAAGAGAAATTACAGACGAGAGGTTCGCAGAACTTATCGCTGAAATCAATACAATTCCTGAAAAAATCGAAAAGATTTTAGAGGATAAGGAAAGACTCTAGTGGTTTGCTTCTAAGATAGTCAATATCAAGGATGCATTCTTTATCGGACGTGGTATCGACTATGCAATCGGTATGGAAGGTAGCTTGAAACTTAAAGAAATCAGCTACATTCACTCCGAGGCATATGCGGCAGGGGAACTGAAACACGGACCTATCAGCCTAATTGAGGATGGTACTGTTGTATTTAGCGTAGTAACACAGTCTGCCCTTTATGAAAAGACTGTAAGTAATATGGTAGAGGTCAAGAGTCGTGGTGCTAAACTATTCGGACTTACAACATACGGCAACTACGCAATGGAAGATGTTGCAGATTTTACCGTGTATATCCCGAAGATAGATAATCTTTTTGCAGGCAGTCTTGCTGTGATTCCGCTGCAATTGCTGTCCTACTATGTATCTGTGGGAAAGGGATTTGACGTAGATAAGCCGAGAAACCTTGCCAAGAGTGTAACCGTTGAGTAAGCAGAAGAAACTGCTAATTGACATAATGGAAAAAATTAAGCCCTTGAGGATTGAATCCCTCAGGGACTTTTGTTGATTAGTTATGTAAATTAGAATTTATTCCAATGGATACGCTCTTTTATATTTATGATTTTCTGATTTACTAATAATGCATCCTTCTAATGCATAATTTTTTATCTATTATAGCATAAAATCCTAAACTGCCACTTGCATTTTTTGCATAAATATGATACAATAGAATCATAAAAAATATATTGGAGCGTGCTGCTTTATGAAGAGTCTTATTATGGGTATTTTTAAGCGTACATTAAACCTTATGGCTGTAATGACCGTATTTTGCACAATGCCTTTTTCGCAGAATGTATCCGCAGTTGATGATACAGAGGTTGCAAAACTACCGAAAGGTTGGCTGCTCTGGCATACATACAGCGAATATACCGCACTGGACAGCAAGATGTATTTGCGGACTCCGGACGGCAATACAGAAGAGATAAGCGGCGATTTCATTCATGCCATAAACGGCAGCTTCGGTGTCACGCCTGAAAAGATAACCTTCATGGCTATTGACAAAGCGGCTGACGAATGGGATATTTATCTCTACGATAATGGAAACATCAAAAATCTCACGCAGAACAGCGGCTTTCGTAATGAAGACCCTAAATGGTCGCCGGATGGAAAGCAAATCGTGTTTAAGCGTGGATATTGGGATAACAGTATCGGTGATTTTGTGTATGACCTCGCCTTGCTTGACATAAACACACAAGAGGTAACTATGCTGACAAATGACCGTGCGGAGGATGCTATGCCTTTCTTTTCTGAGGACGGAAAATATATCTATTTTACACGGTATGTGGACAGCATTGGCTCTATTTGTCGCATGGATACAGTGACTCATGAAACTGTGGATATTTACAGCGAAAATGGCGTAACTGCGTATTATCCGATCGTGAAAAATCAGCGTGTTTATTTCGCAAAATGGTACAGTGCGGAGAATCATTGCGACCAAATGATGTGCTATGATGGCAGCAATATTTTTGCTCTGCCGTTCAATTCTGAACAGTATGACTGCTCAGACCCTTGTCCGCTAACAGATGATTCGATGATTTACAGCGGAACTGCAAATGGTGAATACGATCTGTACTATTATGACGGCGAGAGATCCGTCAGATTAACAGAGCTTAACGGTGAACAAAACGAACTTGGTGCGGATTTTTATTCGTTTGCGGAATATGAAGATTACCTAAGCAGCAATGCACAAATGGGTGATGTCAACTGTGACGGAGAATTCAATATTGCAGATGTAGTGCTGCTGCAAAAATGGCTGCTTGCTGTTCCGAATGCTGAGTTGAAGGACTGGAAAGCTGGGGATTTTTGTGATGATGGAAAGCTGAATGTATTTGATTTGTGCTTGATGAGAAGTACATTATTGAATAAGAATAACTGAGAATGAAATTGTCAAGACTCTTGAAGCAGAGGGTAGCGAAGCTGAGGTTTTTCAAATCGGCAATAAGGATATAAGAGGATGCATCGCCTGCGGAAAATGTGTCGATCTTGGCCATTGTGTATTTGATGATGTAGTAAATGAGCTTGCTGCAAAGTTTGAGGAAGCAGATGGTCTGATTGTGGCTTCTCCTGTTTATTATGCTTCGGCAAACGCCACTCTTATTGCCTGCCTTGACAGATTGTTTTATAGTACGCACTTCAACAAGACGATGAAGGTTGGCGCAAGTGTTGTCGTTGCAAGACGTGGCGGATGTTCTGCGACATTTGACGAGCTGAATAAGTATTTCACTATATGCGGAATGCCTGTTGCTTCCAGTACCTATTGGAACAGCGTTCATGGCAGAGTATCGGGAGAAGCGGCGTTTGATGCCGAAGGTCTGAGAACAATGCGAAATCTTGCGCATAATATGAGCTTTTTGATGAAATCTATTGCACTCGGCAAGGAGAAATACGGTATGCCTGAAACAGAAATCGGCACACCGACGCATTTTATCAGAGATGACCTGAAATAAACTTTACAAGCTTAATATAAAAAGGAACGACAGATGTTTGCCGTTCCTTTTTTACTATTCTACCGTTAAAACTCAGTCTTGCTTTCTTACACCTTCAATGATTTTAGAAAATTCCAGCGCCTTCTCAATACTGCCCTTAATTTTAAGCTTGCCGACAGTAAATGCCTTTACTGGATTCAGCGTGCCTTCACACATTTTCAGGAAATCCTTACCGGTCACAATGAAAATGCAGTCACGGTCATAGTATTCATACGGTTCTACCGATACAACACCATCTTTAAGTGCGATATAAAATGCGCCTTCACCTTCACCGATGATGTTAATCTGCACAGCAATATTGCCTTCCAGACCGTCGATATCGTGAGAAAGAACCAGTTCCTTTGTTTTGGCAAAAATCTCTTCGTAAGTCATTTTGTAATACTCCTTTTGTTTTCTTATTTATACCTGCTTTCCCTGCACAGCTTGGTTACGGCGAATCTTCTTTGATGTGGTCTTGTCAAATTCTACCTCACGGATACGCAAACGGCGGATTGCCTTTGCTGATGTCACCGTTTTGTTTACAGCATCCACTGTTTCATGGAACTTCGCTGCCAGTTCTTCATCTGTCCAATCGGCGCAGACGTTCTGATCAGGGAAAATCTCAGCACAGATGACACTATCTTCTGTGTAAACCAGTATCTCTGCAATATAGTCTGTCCCAGCGAACTTATTTTCAAGCTCCTCAGGAGATACATTTTCACCGTTGGAAAGAATAATAAGGTTCTTTTTACGTCCGGTAATGAAAATACGGTTCTTGTCACCTACATAACCAAGGTCGCCTGTATGCAGCCAGCCGTCCGGTGTAATTGCTTCTGCTGTTGCTTCTGCATCTTTGTAATAGCCTGCCATAACGGACGGACTTTTTACCATAATTTCACCGTCTACAGTCTTTACCTGACAGCCGTTTACAATAACACCAACGTCGCCGTCACATGCTGTATCAAATGGGTCTGCTGTAGAAATTCTAGGAGAACACTCCGTCATGCCGTAGCCCTGTGCCATCTGGAAGCCCATGTCAATATACGCTTTTTGAAGATCTGGGCGCAAATAAGCACCACCGCTGTAAATCGTTCTCAGTCTACCGCCAAATACTGCATTGGCAATGGCTGATTTAGGAATATCCGGCTTTGCGTTTGCTGCTGCACGAATCTGCTTGTACATAGTTTCTGCAATCATAGGTACGATAAGCATAATGGTTGGGCGGAAGAGCTTCAAGTTCTGTGGAATATGCAGCATAGAATCATTAAGACAAAGCTGTGCTCCATATCGCAGGCAGCAAAGTATGTCACAGGTAAAGCAGTAGATGTGATGTATTGGCAATACGGACAGTATTACATCATCCGGTGTGCTTTCGTTATCCTGACACATAGCGTTGTCGATAAGATTGCTGTTCAGCAGCATAACGCCTTTGCTTTTTCCAGTTGTACCGGATGTATAGGAAATTGCAGCCAATGCCTGCGGCGAAACAGGCTGGAATTCTGCCGGTGCATTTTCTTTTAGAATAGTTTCAAAATCTGTACCAGAGCAAACGAATGTCTGCACATTTGGACAGGACTTACGGATTTCCGGAATCATGCTTTCATAGCGGCTATCATAAAAGAAAATTTCAGAATCCGAACGACTAAGCAGCTCGCATATGTCTGCACAGCCAAGCTGTGCGTCCAGCGGAATAGCGGCATTTCCGCCGCAGACCGTGCCAAAGTAGCTGACAAGCCATGCATAACTTGATGCTCCGATTACAGCAGCATGAAGTGGCTTGTCTGTACTGCGCTTGCTGCTAACAAAGGCAGTCATTCGCTGCACATCTTCGCAAAATTTATTAAAAGACTTTTCCACAACATCTTTGCCGTGCTTTTCTTTCAAAAAGATACTATCACCATACTCTTTAGCAGCAGCTGTGACCAAATCCTGTAATGTCTTGATTTTATGTTTATCCATCATTCCCTCCGTTAGTCCTGCAATGTTTTAAAGTAAGCGATAGCTTCGCCAACGGTCTGGAGCTTGACGATTTCATTCTCATCAACAGCAATGCCGAATTCCGTCTCAATGTCACCAAGCAGACACATGAAATCATAGGAGTTCATACCCAGATCTTCAATAAAGCGTACATTTTCTGTGATTTCCTCTGGTGAAGCCTCAACATAATTGCATATCAGTTCTTTCATCTTTTCTAACATTATAAGTTCCTCCTCTATATCATTTGTAAAATTTCTCCGATGGTTCTCGTTTCATCTTCAATGCCACGGAACAGTACACGGCAAAGATAATAATAAAAATATTCCATTTCCTGTGCTGTAACGGCATCTTTTCTGTACTCGAAATTAAAATTCAGACCATTATCCTCTGGACGGTGCATGACCGTCAGATACAACGGCTGACCTGCCACACCATTTGTGTACCAGAAACTCTTATACTGAATATCCGGCATATCCTGAATATTTTGTTTAACTGTCAGCGGCTGGTATGTCAGACTTATGCTCTCATAGCTTGTACCCGGTGCAGACTTCCAATACTGTGCACGACGCATGGTCAGTTCGATTGGGTCAAAGTTTGCATGACGGAAAATACGGCTTTGCTCTGCCTGTATCATATGTACACCATCCAAGAAAGTCATTTCCGGATTCATAATCGTACGCAGTGGGAAAAAGTGAACTCTTGTACCGCCCGAAAATTTCTCAGAGAGTGTTCCACGCCTTGCCACGCATGTTTTAATAGAAACATCCTGTTCATCATCGTTGAACTTTGAAAGTACCGTTCGCAGTCCCATAGCCAGCAGACTTGCCATTGGCACATGGTATAGTTCACAGAATTTCATAAGTCGCATAGAGGCTTCTTTTTCCAATGAGTAAACAGAAATTGACGCTTCTGGACTTTTTGAAACAACCATAGCCCATCTTTGGTTTGGGTTCTGATTTTCACGGCGCTGTGTTAAAAGTCTGCCCTGTCCGGCAAAATCGGTATACATTGGTTCATCACGCTGAATTTCCTTCATCCAAAATTCTTCGTCACGCTTTTTGGCAGGGGAATCCGCTTCATAGGCAAGGTCTTTTTCTAATTGTGCAATGTAGGATTTCAATTCCTTTGGCATGTTAGTTCCGTAGCGTTCTGCGCAGTAGATTTCCAATACCGCACGGTTAAAACCAATCAGTGAGCTGGAATCCATTGTCATGTGGTCAACCTTTAAATACATGCCATTGAAGCCATTCGGCAATTTTATCATTACAACCTGATTCATCGGTTTGTTGTAGCGTTCAAACGGAATTGCTGTCCAACGGCGCATTTCGTCATGTGCCTTTTCTTCCTCCCACTGTGAGAAGTCCATCAGTGGTATGTCACGCTCCTCGCTTGGGACAATATACTGGTATACTGCACCATCCTCATCCTGTACAAAGCGCAGGCGCATTGTATCAAACATATCATATGCCTTGTAAATGGCTTGTTTAAGCAGTGCAAAATCTACCTCCTGCTGAATGTACAAACCAGTACCAATACACAGCACCTGTGGCGGACAGTAGCGGATGGTATAATGGTGAAGCTTCTGTGCGGCGCTCAGCGGATAGCACTGCATCACTGCGCCGTGAATATTGATTTCTTTCATAATTACTCCTTCAGCAGGCAACATATTTTGCCATAAATGCCTTTACAGTTTCCTCATACAATGTCGGATTTTCATAATACGATGCACCATGTGCTGCATGTTCCACAAACAAAAGTTCCTTTTCAGAACGGCATCGTGCAAAGTTTTCACGGGTCATCCAAGTTGGTACAAAATCATCCTCAGTTCCATGAATGAAGAGAATCGGAAGATTTGTGTGGCTTACCGCATCCAGTGTCGAATAATCCTGAAAACCGTATCCAGCTTTTTTGCGACATAGCGCATCATTGATATTCATAATAGGGAATGCCGGCAGGTGATAATCCCTTTTTAAGATATGCGAAAATACGTCATAGGGCGAAGTAAATGCACAGTCTGCAATAATAGTCTTAACACTATCAGACAATCCCACAATACCAGATGCCATCAGTACAGTAGTTGCACCCATAGAAACACCATACAGGATGATTTGCTTTTTCTTTTCAAAGCGATTGTCAATGTAGTTTATCCAGCTGCGGCAGTCATATCTGTCCAGAATACCAAAACCGATATAATCACCTTCGCTTTTACCATGTGCTCTGTGGTCAACCAAAAGACAGTCATAGCCGAGTTTATGGAAAAATACTGCAATGGAAGAACAGTCACGAATGCCGCAGCCGGTATAACCGTGGTTGCAGATGACGATTTTGTCAGTCGGTTTTTCAGCCGGAAAGTAGTCGGCATGAAGCCGCAGACCGTCATGAGACAGCAGTGTGACATGTTCCAGTTTCTGAGTCATAAGCCACTCACGATTTGGTGTGATGAATTTTTTGTATTCCTCCCACTTCTCCATATCTGCCATCTCATTGAGATCAACACGCAGTGTGTCCTGACGTGGAATGGTTCGGTTAAATAGTGTCAGTGCACCAGCTGTACAAGCCGCTGCACTTCCTGCTGCGATCGCCGCACCAAATAACAATTTTCGCATAATTATATCCTCCTTTTCAGAGAAACCCGAAATACGTTTCTCCCAAGTTTCGACCACCAGTCGAAACTTAGATTGTTTTTATTATAACACATTTTCGACCGGCGGTCAACTGTTTTTTCTCATAATATTAACTTGCAAATTGGCACGGTTTATGGTATAATATTACAGTAATACAGCGTTATGTGCCAAAGGGCAAGGATACAACCATATGTTTAAAAGAACGGAGGAAAACAAGCATATGTACGAGCGAAACAGTAAAATTGATGTTATTCTGGATTCAGCGGAAGAGCTGATGTGCAGTATGGACGAACCGAACCGTGAAATTACCGTTGACATGATAGCCAAAAATGCCGGAATCGGGAAGGGAAGTATTTATTACTATTTTGAAAGCAAGGATGATATTGTTGATGCTGTCATTGAGCGAAGTTATACCTCTGCTATTCAGGAGTATTTTACTATCACAGCAAATTGCGACACCACTCTTGAAAAGGTGCAGATGCTGTTCCGATCTATGGTGTGCAAAGAATTTCAGGACAGTCAAAAAAATGTTATCCTGTCACTTCACGTACAGGATAACATGCTGATACATTGTAAGATGATGATTACTGCCATCCAGACCGTTTCACCGATTCTGGAGCAGCTGTTGCTGGAAGGTGTACAGGATGGTTCAGTTTATACGGAAACGCCGCAGGAAAGTGCAGAGATGATCGTTGCCATGCTGACATTTTTGCTGAATCAGTCGTTTTTCCCCACCGATTATGAAAAAACCTACCGGAAGTTGAAGCTGTATGCCAAGGTGCTGGAAACCTGTTTGCGAGCTGAACCGGGCAGCTTTGATTTTTTGTTTACACCGTTGCCGGAGTAAGGTTTATTGAGTGTAAACATTCTCCTTTTCATAAAAGCCAATAAATGCAGCACTGCAAAGTTTTATGCGGTGTTGCATTTATTTTTATCTTGACAAAAAAATAATTTCAGTTATGAAACTTTTGAATATCTGAAATGATATAATATAATCAACAAAGGAAAACAAACTCAAAACTTAATTGATGGAGGAAATTATTATGAATTTTAAAATTGAAGACGGCACACTTGAAGAATATCTTGGTAAGGAGAAAGAAGTTGTCATTCCGAAAGGCGTTGAGGAAATAATGAATCAGGCTTTTTTTGATGCCAATACGGTGGAATGCGTCATAATTGACAATGATACCAAATGTTTTTTACAGGAATTTGCCTTTGAGCATTGCTACAATTTAAAGCGTGTCTACCTTGGCAGAGATGTTGAGTTTTCAAAACTCGCAGAAGATGTTGGAACGGTATTTTATTGCTGCGATGCATTGGAACGAATTGACGTTTCGGAAGAGAATCCGTATTACAGCAGTGAAAATGGCAAGCTTTATAACAAGGATAAAACAAGACTGCTTTACGATCCAGCTGATAAGTATTGGCTGGAAGATGACGAGTATTGATCGCTAGGAAAACAAACTTGAGACTTAATTTACGGAGGAAATAATTATGTATCAGAAACAGGAAATTATTGTTAAGAAGAATGCTGAATTGCTTAAAAGATATGAGGATTGCAGGGAAAAATCTTACGAAATGGACGAGGACGAGGCTTATGAGTTCTTTAAGAACAACATTTCAGATGCCGAACGTGAACTGATAGAAAAAACTTACGCAGCCAAGGACTTCATTTCTGTTGAGGTAGCTTATTATACCGACCTTCTGAATCTTCTCTCACAGTTTACGTATAAATCATCACCGTCAATGATCTACGGTTATGAAGATAATAATCGTCCGTATGCAAGCTGTAAGATTGACCGTAACGAAACTGACGATGAGATACACATTGTGATTGAAGAATACTGGAATAATCGTTTTGAATTATATGCTACGAACCCATTGTTTGATAATGGATTTTCTCTGAAAGTTGATTATGAGGAAGTACTAAAAATCGTTAGATTATTGTATAATGCTACTCAAAGACATAAGTATCTGCAAAATCAGTATGCGGAAAAGCACGAAGAATTTGGAGACTGCCTTAGCTATAACTGTATTAGTCGTTATTTTGATGAATGCCGAAATGGTGAGGGCGCAATCGGTGTATTTGACAATGACGAAAATGAGTATAAAATGTATGGTTATGGAATGGCTGATTATGGCTGGGGAGCTGAACCAATGACCGAAAATTTAGTGGATAAGTCCATTCTTCTTGATAATCCCGATAAGATATGGTATCCTATAAATCCGCAAATTATGTGGTTTTATCTATATGAAGAAACAATCTATCCTGTTTTTGATGATGCTGTAGAATCAGTGTGTAAAAATGAAAAGGATGCAGAATGGGCTAAAAGTTTTCTTGAAAAGATATATATACATGATGATTTCCTTGATGAAATTGGTGACAGCTATTTCCATGATATAGAGGTTCATAATCTGGAAAGTGCATATTATCTTTGGGATGAGGATGTTTACGATGGCACAAGTGAACAAGCTGAGCTTATGGAACGATGCAATGCAAAACTGACAAGCAGAGAAGTGCTTTTACTTTTAGAAACAATCGAAAAAGCAAATAAGCTTCATGTTGAAAGACAGAAGAAAGCCTTAGAAGAAATAGTGCCAAATTATGCGGATTATCTGAACGATATGTTTTTTACACGGCTTCTGTTCTGTTCAGATGAAAACGAAATACTGTACGCTGAGGCAGATTCCTCAGTTGAAAACGGGGTTAAAACAGGCGATATGGTTATGCATTATAAAAAGTTTTGATGATTTATTCCGGCAACAGTTAAGCACCGGCTGGAATATGATAAGGAGTGATTTTTAATGTTCAGTGCAATTATGTTTTGTGCCATTATATTTTTCGGCATAAAAATAGGTGTAGAGATTTTGTTTGACTTGTTTTTTGGTGGGAAGAAATGAAAACAGAGGAATAAATTATGGCATTGAAGTTTTTAATATAATGATATGCAGATCATTCCTCTTCTTAGTGTAAAATAAAAGTAGGCAAAGAAAAAGAGCAGCTGAAAAAACAGTT
>CAJTWE010000023.1 GCA_910579955.1 uncultured Ruminococcus sp.
CCGTTTTTATAAATTTTTTTCTGACTTTTCGACTGATTAAGTGGCAAAGTTGGGACAAGTCAGGTGTGTTTTGGAGACTACTTGCTTTTTCAGCCACTTTGAGGTATAATAGGAGTAAAGACACTACTTAACTTAGAAAGCAAGAGGTGATTATGATGATCGTATATCATGGCAGCAATGTTGAAGTATCTTCTCCGCGTATTCTTGTGAATGGTTTCTATAAGGATTTCGGCTTTGGCTTCTACTGTACTAATATTGAGAAACAGGCTAAACGCTGGGCACTCACAAAACGTGGAAAGTCAGTTGTTAATCTTTATGAGTACACGCCGAATGAAAATTTAAATAAACTTATATTTGAAACGATGACAGAGGAATGGCTTGATTTCGTGACAAATTGTCGAATTGGCATCGAACATCAATACGATATCATTGAAGGTCCTATGGCGGACGATCAGGTGTGGGATTTTGTAGAGGATTTTATATCCGGACGTATTTCAAGAGTCGCTTTCTGGGAACTGGTAAAATTTAAGTATCCAACGCACCAGATCGTATTTTGTACACAAAAGGCATTAGAAACATTGCATTATGAAGGAAGTGAGATTTTATGAAAAATATCTATTTCCCTGACGAAGAAATTACTGCGAACGATCTGTATTTTGTTTGCTACATGATCGAACGCACTGCCCGCAAACTTCATCAGCACAACTTCTATATTGCTGAAAAGCTCGGACTAAATGGGCTACGTCATCAGCTCAGCGTTGCAAACGTCAATCACTGTGCTAATCCATTGCAAATTGAACAGGATTGGATAGATGAGTATGATTTAAGCTCCGGTGATTTCGATATTACTGATGTGGACAGAACTTTGGCAGAGGAGATCCCTGCTCCTACTCAAATTGGAAAAGTATATATGCGGCTTATACTTGAAACACTTTTACCGGATGAAGATTATGCAGAAGCGATTCTGCGTGTTTATGAAAATGACATTTGCAAAACAATAGACAACTACAATTGCAGTGCTTATTATGAGCCGTCCTATGTGATTGTTCGTGCTTATCATGATGGTGGATTCTGACTGTAATCAATATCTAAACTTCCTACTCCACCCAGTTGATGCACTAATATGGTTGTCATAATAACATCAATATCAGGCTTTCGAGGCACGTTGAGTGTGTGGTTTTGATGTCAAGGAAAAATTGATTTTTCCATCGTAGATGTTTGTGTATTCAGTTTTTTATTTTTGTAATATTTTAATTTGGATGGTGAAGAAGAGGACTGATCTATGAAAATTATTTTATACTTTATCGTGCAGTGTACATGGGGTATTTTTCAGTCTTTGTTAGGACTTATAAATTTTTTGCTTCATATTCGTGATAGACACTATTTTTATCATGGTGCAGTAATAACAGAATGGAACGATAAATCAAGCGTTTCGCTTGGAATGTTTGTATTCGTAACGAAACAACCTTACTTTTATGATAAATTAAAAGATGAATATACGAAAGATGAACTTTCAAAGAGACTTCTTGTACACGAATATGGTCATACAATACAATCTTTTATTTTAGGACCACTTTATCTTATTATTATTGGTATACCTTCAACTTTATGGGGGTTTTTGCCTAATTTAAATAAAAAAAGAAAAGATAAGCAGATTTCATATTTTTCATTTTTTACTGAAAGATGGGCAAATAGACTTGGTGAGAAGGTGACAGGCGAAAGGTCTATGGAGAATTTAGTGATAGATTGATTACATAAAGACAAATTTAGTTTTTTAATATATTTCCCAAACAACTCAAAAAAGAAATGGTTATGAATTTGTTTGCTTAAAAATAAAATCAGCAAAGGTAATCAGCTATGATAAACAACAAGGATTATGGGAGAATAGGGGTGTCATTCAGTGAAGACTAAAAAAGACAAGACTAAAACCGTATTTGAAGTAAAGAAAGAAAAGAATACTGATTCGCAAGATAAGAATGCAATTATCAAGGCGAAAGATGCCGTAATTAGATCGCTAGACCAAAACGGCAACGGAACAATTGATATTGAAGATATAATCGTTTTAACCATTAAAACGCCGGGCGTACACATCACAAGAGCAAATTTTCTGAAAAAAGAGCTGTTCAAAAATTATCCGCAAGAAGTAATCAATAAAGCAATTGCCACTACTCCTGCTCAAGCTGGAATACCTGCTGCTGAAATAGATAAAATAGCAGATGAAGTAATCAAGTTTGAGAGAAACTGTGTATCTGGCATTTCCGCTGCATTAGGTGCTCCCGGAGGCTGGGCTATGGCTGCGACTATTCCAGCTGATATAATTCAATATTATGGTTATACTCTTCGTGCAACTCAAAAGCTGCTATACCTTTATGGATTTCCAGAAATAGATTCTAATGAAGATGGCTTACAACTTGATAGTCAAACTGTTAATCAAATAATATTGTGTCTTGGTGTTATGAATGGTGTTGCAGGGGCGAATAATGCAATTAAAGGTATGGCAAAAGCTTTAGCAGTAGGCGTTGAAAAGAAACTACTCAATGCAGCACTTACAAAAGGAACTTTCTATCCGTTAGTGAAAGCAATTGCAAAATGGTTTGGTATTAAAATGACAAAAACTATTTTTGCCGGTTTTTTCAAAAAAGCAATTCCTATTGTTGGTGGCGTTGTCGGTGGAGGAATAACATTCTTTTCATTCAAACCATGTTGCTATAGATTAAAGAACGTTCTTCAAGATACTATGCTCTCAAATCCTGACCACAAGTCTTCTGCGGAAGAAGATGAATTTTTAAAAAGTATAAACGAGGAAACTATCATAGATGTAGATTATAATGAAATTGACCCAGACTATGAAGATGATGGCGAAGAAGAATAAGTAAAACATCCCCGCACCACTAATCCAGTGATGCGGGGTTACGTATTTCTATTTACTCGTTAAATATTATCAAATCACCTGACTTTTTTATTAAAAGTAGTTGAAAGTGTTTGAAAAATATGGTACAATAAAAACAATATCAAATATAAGTTTGTCAATATAGAATTGGTAAAAATTCATATGACGAAAGTAATTAAAGGAGTATGAAAAATATGAAAATTGTAATTTTATCAGGAAGTCCTCACAAAAACGGTACAACAGCAAAATTGGTGGATAGCTTTATAGCAGGCGCTAATGAATCCGGACATGAAACCGTTCGCTTTGACACAGCCTTTTTAAATGTTCACCCTTGTATTGCCTGTGAGAAATGCCACTCTTCTGATGATGCCGTATGTGCTTTTCAGGACGATATGGTAAAAATAGGCAAAGAACTGGCAACAGCAGATTGTATAGCTTTCGCAACACCAATATATTATTACGGAATCTGTGCACAGCTTAAAGCGGTTATAGATAGATTCTATGCTATCGAATCTTCTATAAGAAAGAATCAGAAAACAGTATTTATTACTGCAATGGCAGACGACAGACCCGAAACCGTTAATGCTGCTAATGCATCATATAAAGCAGCTATTGAATGGCTTGAATGGAAAGACTGCGGAATTGTAAATGCTTTTGCATGTTCTACAGCTGCTGACCTTAAAGGTACTGATTACGAAGAAAAAGCGTATATGCTTGGAAAGAATTTATAATCTTATGAGTATAACAGTAAATCTTTATTATACAGGAACAAACGGCAATGCAAGAAAATTTGCCGAAGAAATGATTAATAGTGGTACTGTAGATGCAATAAGAAACGAAAACGGAAATCTTAAATATGAGTATTTTCTACCAATAAACGATTCTGAAACCATATTACTAATAGACAGCTGGACTAATCAGGAAGCTATTGATATTCATCATAAATCGCCGATGATGAAAAAAATAATCGAACTGCGTGAAAAATACGATCTGCATATGAAGATTGAAAGATATGTAAGTGATGAAGAAGATATCCCTTCTTCTGATATGTCTTTCATAAGAAAATAATATAACGTGTGAGGTGCTTTATGAAAAAGTTTGTATCAAAGATTTTGTCTGTAATTACAGCTATGATAATTATTCCAAATTGTACTCCCTTGTTTTCTGTAAACGCTGAAAGTACAGAAACAAAACTTATTGCACTTACGTTTGATGACGGTCCGAATACAACTACAACGAATGAGGTGCTTGATATCTTAGAGGAATATAACGCTAAAGCTTCATTTTTTCTGATAGGTGATAATATCAACGCTGAAAGCGCAGTCACAGTTAAACGTGCCTACAATATGGGAATGGAGATTGATAATCACTCAAAGACACACTCCAATATGTCAAAAATGTCTGCTGACGAATTAAAGGCGGAGATCTCATTTGTTGATGAAAAGGTAAACGAAATCATAGGGGAAAACACAAAGTTTTTCCGTCCGCCTTTTATTGATGTAAGTCAGAGTATGTACGATGCGATTGACCAGCCCTTTATTTGCGGTATAGACTGTAAGGATTATATGGAAAATGTTTCTGCACAGGATCGTGCTGATTTCATATTAAATGGTGCAAAGGACGGAGTAATTGTACTTCTCCATGATGCGGCAGGAAATGACAAAACCGTTGAAGCTCTTAAAATATTTATGCCTAAGCTTATAGAGCAGGGATATGAATTTGTAACATTGACAGAGCTGTTTGAACGTCAGGGAGAAACGCCAAAGGGTAATATAATTTATTCCAATGTTGCCAAATACCCATGCAGCAATTATAAATTATATGAAGAAATAAAAGCAGATGCTACAGACCGCATTTCTTTAGATAAGGATATGCTTGAGAGTTTGGGCGATACATATGCTATCGAACTTGATTATGAAAGTGCAACAGGTTATCCGCCGATAATAGCATTGCAAAGATGGTCGTCAACACCGTCTATATGGCATACAATACAGCCTTTTTATTTTAACGGAGATAAGGCAGTTTTTCTTGCTGAGGACATATCATCAGCATTAAAGCAGCTGGAAGTGAGCAGTAGTGAACTTGACGGAATCTCTATTTCCGCTTATACTGGCGAAATAACGCTTAAAAATGCTAAGGTTCTAGTAAAATCAGATAAAACTGAGTCTATAAAAGGCGATGTAAATGCTGACGGAAAATTTAATATAACAGATGTTGTTATTTTTCAAAAGTGGCTGGTTTCTGTTCCGGATGTTAAACTTGCCGACCGGAAAGCTGCTGATTTATGCGAAGACGGAAAACTGAATGTATTTGATCTTTGTATGATGAAGCAGGATTTGACATCCGAAGAAGCAAGCTTAAATAAAGTTTATGTAGCAAATACAGAAGAGCTGAAAAGTGCCCTTGAAAACGCAAAAGCCGGCGATGAAATCATACTTGCAGAAGGTGAATATGTATACAGCGGCTCGACAGCAAAGGGTTATATGTTCAAAAGCGCTGCCGAAGGAACAGAAGAAAATCCAATTATAATTCGCTCGGAAAATCCGGAAAAACCAGCAATTATAAAAGGCTCGTCTACTTCATCAAACATTGCTTTTTCAGTATTTGGTGATTGGTGGGAAATCAGAGATCTAAAATTCACTAATGCTCAAAAGGGAATTGTATTAGATAATTCAAATCATACAAAAATTATAGGCTGTGAGGTTTATAACGTAGGTTCTGAGGGCATTCATTTTAGGGATAACAGTTCATATTGCCTTGCTGAAAACTGCTATGTTCATGATACAGGTGTTGTATCTCCCGGATATGGTGAGGCTATTTATGTCGGCAGTGCGAAAAGTACAACGGGTTATGGTTTTAACTGCCATTACAATACGATAAGAAATTGTAAGCTTGGACCAAATGTAGCAGCCGAACACGTTGATATAAAAGAATATACGATTGGAACGATTGTTGAAAACTGTACATTTGACGGAACAGGAATGAGTGGAGAAAACTCATCAAAAAGCTTTGTAAATATAAAGGGCAATGACTGTACACTGAGAAATAATATCGGCTACAGAAACGGCTGCGAAAAGATTCTAAGAGCATTTGAGCAGAATAACGTTGTAGATGGCTGGGGACAGAATGCTTTTGTATATGGCAACAAGGTTTATATGGATGTAAATACAGGCTCTACAGGCAAGAAAATGTATTTTCTTAATTCATGGGATTGTTCTGTAACTGTCTGGGATAATTTTATGGCGTATGACGGTGAGCTTTTTTCAGTTGATAATGAAGATGACCATTGGGAATATTACAATTGTAATATGATTACATATGGAAGTAAATAAAAATAATATTAAGTTGCATTAAATGCAATAAAAGCCCATCTGGTTTTAGTATCAGATGGGCTTTGCTATATTTATTGGTTCAAATTATTACACTTGCAAAAAATGCAGCAGCTATGCCTTGACTTTTCATTCAATAGCCTGTATAATATTATTGACCGTACGGTCAATAATATTGAGAGGTGAAGTACGTGGAAAAAAACAAAAAAACAGAGCATACCATTTTAAAAATACTTGATGCTGCTATGAATGAGTTTGGCAAAAACGGATATTCTGGTGGAACTGTCAATAATATTTGTAATACAGGGATAAATAAAGGGCTGCTCTATCACAATTTCAAAGGCAAGGATGATATTTATCTGGCTTGTTTGAAGCAAAGCTGTCAAAAATTGCTGGATTATATTATGCAGCAAGGCGGCACAGAAAATCCGGAAAACTATTTGTCTGCTCGAATGTCTTTTTTTAATGATTATCCAAATGAAGCACACATTTTTTTTGAAGCCTTGCTTACGCCGCCGTTACATTTATCCGATAAAATAGGGCAGATGCTTTCAGAATTCAATGCGCTAAATGAGAGAATGTACGACTGTACACTTGATTCGCTTATTCTTCGTGATGAGGTATCAAGAGATGACGCTGTATCTTATTTTCATCTGATGCAGCTTATGCTGAATGGATATTTCAGCAGTCCTGCTTTTCAAAATACAGATTTGTCTGAAAAAGTAAAGATACATGAGATGATCGTTCCGAAGCTGCTTAACTATATGCTGTATGGAATTGCGAAAGGAGAAAAATCAAATGATAATAATTGATGTATTACGCTGGATTGCTGTATTAGCTTTAGCCTTTGTTGCCGGAAAGCTTATGACTAAAATTAAAATGCCGTCAATACTCGGCTGGCTGATCGTTGGTATGATTTTTGGACCTCATGCCGTAAATATAATGCCGCAAAGTGTTCTGGATGCAAGCTGGTATAAAACAATAATCATGTGGATGCAGTGCGCATTTGGCGTTATGCTTGGCTCTGAACTGATTTGGAAAAAGCTGAAAACATCCGGTAAGTCATTGATAGTTACAACGTTTTCTCAATCTCTTGGTACGTTTGCAGTCGTTTCCCTTGCTTTTGGAATTGCTTTTTATTTTACAAATGTTCCGATTTATCTAGCGTTTGTATTTGGCGGTATCGCTCTTGCAACTGCACCCGCACCTGCTTTGTCAATTGTCAATGAATTTCATGCAAAAGGCCCTGTAACAGAAACTCTGCTGCCAATAGCGTTAGAAAATATCTTGGATTGACCCTGCTGCCTCATTCCGGCGTATCTTTGGTGTTTACTGGTATTATCTGCTCAACATTGGCATCTGCACCGGATTTGGTTCAGATTGTACAAGGTACGATCGCAGCCGCAGCCGTCATAAATGAATTTATTGCAGTGATAGCAGCCAAAAAAGGATTTGAGCTTGCCGGAGAGATAAAATAAACTTAAAGAGTAAACAAGAAAGAGACTTATACTTACCGATATCTTATCAAAAATTCTAATACTGTTTTTGATGTTGATTCTATACAAAATACTTGAAACTGTTAATTGATTATGATATAATTGATATTGGAATGAAATGTGTATTCTTTAGTATATTATAATCGGGAGTTGTAGTTCATGATAAAGCATCTTACAGATGATTTTGAGACAGTTGAATATGACGCAAAGAAAACTGTCATGCTGTATGATAATGTTCAATTTGAGGAATATCCTGTTCATTGGCATAGAGAAATTGAAGTGGTTATGCCCATAAGAAAAAACTATTACATGGAAATAGCAGGAAAAAAATATGAGGTAAAGGAAAACGAGGTTTTTATAATTCCTTCATCTGAACTGCATCATTTGCTTGCATGTGAGGGCAGACGTTTTATTTTTCAGTTTGATAGTTCTATTTTTGATTCAAGCCCTGTTTTTGCTCCAATTATGAGAAGTCTCTCTTCTCCGATAAATATAACTCCTGAATATAACAAAGAAATACATGCTCTCGCCAGAAAGGGCATGATAGACATTTTTAAACTATATAATTCCAATGATGAGCTTGCCGAGGCGAGAATATATAATATAATCATCAGTACGCTTATAGCTGTTCGTGAGCTTGAGTTAAAGCGTCAGCTTTCATCAGTTGATTGTGACAACAGTACATTTAATGAGTACAATAAGATGTTTGACAGAGTATTTAATTATATAGACAAAAATTATATGTATGATATTTCTCTTGAATTGTTGGCTGAGGTGTCGGGATATAGTAAGTATCACTTTTCAAGGATATTTAAACAGTATAGCTCTGTTTCGTATTTGCAATATCTTAATGAAAGAAGAGTAAATGCTGCTGAGGAGATGCTCCTTTGTTCAAGCATTTCTGTTACAGAGATAGCTGCACGTTCTGGTTTTAAAAGTCTTGCGACGTTCAATAGGACTTTTAGAAATATTAAGCACTGTACACCATCTGAATTTAAGAAGCTGTATGAAAAAAACGATAAAAAATCTTGATGAATATTTTCGCCGGTGTACTCATACAATTATTGTGTAATGATTATTCTATTATTTGAACATTGGATTTCTTCTCCTCCATCAAGCCGTGTGTATTATACATGCGGCTTGATTTTTTTAATATATTAGTATATATAGACGTTTTTGCACGAAAAGCTATAAAACCAGCACGATAAATTATTGAAATTGCTTTTTTAGTTTTGTATAATATAAATATAAATTGCAAAAGATGTAGAAGCTTTTTTATGTGTGGAGGGATGTTTTAAATGAAAACGAAACTTTTTAAAAAGGTACTTGCAGGAATTGTATCATGTACAATGCTTATTCCTGCTGTACCATCAGTAATTTCTGATGCGGCAGGAAATCTTATAGTCAATGGATCGTTCGACGGCGGAACTGCAGGCTGGGGAACATATAAGGAAAGCGGCGGTTCATGTTATATTTCGGCTCAGGATGGAAAGCTGGCTTTGAATGTTCAAAACGTTGGCAAAGTAAATTATGCCTGTCAGGTGTATTACGATATCGTTCCGCTTTATCAAAACGGTGTTTATCGTGTGCAGTATGAAATTTCATGTTCTACTGAAAGATACGTAGAGGGAATGATCCAACAAAACGGAGGAACTTATCAGGCATATACATGGAAGGGCATTGATATTTCACCAGAGCCGCAGAAGGTAGACTATGAGTTTACTATGAAACAAGAAACAGATGTAATGACAAAGTTTGTTTTTAACTGTGGCAAGCAGAGCAATGAGGAGCTTGGAGAGCATACTATTTATCTTGATAATGTATCTATTGAGCTTGTTGATGATTCAGAGGTTGACTATTCGGCCAATCGTCCTTATGAACCGCCTATTGTATTAAATCAGATTGGATTTAAGCCTGATAGTACGAAGACAGCGGTATTTCGTAAGCTTGATGGTGAAAGCGAGTTCTCTGTTGTAAATGCGAAAACTAATCAGACTGTTTTTACAGGCGAGCTTGTAGGCCCATATAATAACAGCAGCGCTGATGAGATAAACTATACAGGTGATTTTTCAGCAGTGAAAGAACCGGGTACATATTACATTACATGTGGCGATCAGGATAAATCTTATGAATTTACAATAGGCGAGGATGTATATAACTCGCTTTTCGATGATACTGTACGTATGCTTTATCTTCAGAGATGCGGTACAGCTATTGAGGGAGAAGGTTCATTCAGTCATCCGGCTTGTCACAACACAAAGGCAAGACTTTATGGAACAAATGAAACTATTGATGTAACCGGCGGTTGGCATGATGCAGGCGACTATGGAAGATATATTGTACCTGCTGCAAAATCCGTGGCTGACCTTCTGTATGCTTATGATGAAAATCCTGATATGTTCAGTGATAATATAGGAATTCCAGAAAGCGGAAACGGCATTCCGGACGTTCTTGATGAAACACGCTATGAACTTGAATGGATGTTAAAAATGCAAGCACCTTCAGGCGGTGTTTATCATAAGGTAACTTGTGAAAATTTCCCGGGTTACGTAATGCCGCAGTTTGAAACTAAAGAACTTATAGTAACTCCAGTTACCACAACATCAACAGCAGATTTTTGTGCATCAATGGCGCTTGCATATGAATTTTATAAGGATGTTGACGCAGACTTTGCAAACAAGTGTATGGACGCTGCAAAGAAAGCGTGGGACTTCTTACAGCAGAATCCTAATATGATATATTCAAATCCTACTGATATCACTACAGGTGATTACGGTGATTCAAGTGATAGAGATGAACGTTATTGGGCAGCAGCTCAGATGTATCGTGCCACAGGAGAAGAACAGTATCTTTCTGCACTTGAAAGTATGGGCAGCTACAATGGTCTTGATTGGAGCAAGGTAGGCGACTACGGCAATATAGCAATTCTTACAATGGATGGAATAGATAAAAACGGCACAGCTTATGAGCGAGCTAAGAATGCTGTTATGCTACAGGCAAATACATTTGTAAATACTTCCCGAAAGACTCCATATGGCGCTCCTATCAGTAAATTTAATTGGGGCAGCAACATGACCGTTGCAAATGCAGGTGTTATTCTGGGTCTGGCAAAACAGATTACAGGAGACGATAAGTATACAGAGACAGCAAAAACAGTTCTTAACTATCTTCTTGGCAATAACCCTAATGCTGTATGCTTTGTTACAGGCTATGGTACGGTATCTCCTCAGAATCCTCATCACAGACCGTCGATGGCAGCGGGAGAGGCTATGAAGGGTATGCTTGTAGGAGGAGTAAATTCAGCTTTAGAGGACAGCGCAGCAAAGGCTTATCTTGCAAATATGCCGTCTGCAAAGTGTTATGTGGATCATTCCGAAAGCTATTCGACAAATGAAATCACGATCTACTGGAATTCTCCATTGACATACTTAATGGCACTCACATCTGATGATGATTCAGCATTAAAGGGCGACGTTAATACAGATGGAAGTGTAACTGTTGCGGATGCGGTTCATCTACAGCGTTATCTTGTGGGTCTGACTACACTTACACCTATTCAGAAGTCAAATGCAGATATGGATGAAGATGGAAGAGTAAATATTTTTGACCTTTCAATACTTAAAAGTGAAATAGCAAAGTAATAAACTTATAAAAACCAACGGCGATACTGCGAATGAACTGCGGTATTGCCGTTGGTTTTATTTATTATTTATAAGATTTTCTGTACTCTGATGGAGTAAGCCCTGTTTGTTCTCTGAATTGTTTTGCAAAATGCACGTATGTCTTATATCCACATTGAATAGCTATTGCTTCTATTGTCATATTGGTGGTCGTTAGCAGCATTTTGGCATATGCCGTGCGGCTGTTTATTAGGTCTTTGATGAAAGTAGTACCAAACTTTTTCTTGTAATTATGTTGAAAAAGAGATTTGCTCATTCTCAGCTCATGTGCCGCTTCTTCAACGCTATGAAAGTCGTATGGACGGCTATACATTTTCCCCCTGATTATAGAAAGCTTTTCATATTTGCTGTCAAAAGCAAGTTCTCTTTCAAAACGCATTTCCTCATCTATCTTGGAAAACATCAGAGTCATGTAACTGAATATATTCTTATCCTTATTTTTATTGTAGGAGTAGTTTTCATATGTTATTGACTTAATAAAGAAACTTAGAAGGTTCAGTTTTTTTAAAGTAATAGGCGTATTAAAAGGAATATTAAACTCATCAAATAGTTGCTTTTCGTTATTTTCAAAATCAAAGTGAACAAAGTCGTTGGAAAAGGTTTGCTGAGGCATACAGCGATAAAATTGCGGTGTGCCTTTTTTATATAGAAAAACGGTATTTGGCGGAACTATTATGTCGCTTTCATTAAGTGTAAAGATAGATTTTGTTTTTATAAGCAGAAGCAGATAATCTCCGCTGCCGTTTGGTCGGTCGATATAAAAATCAGCGTCATGGCAATGATTAAAGCCTACGTTGTTTATTATCATTATGAAATCCTCCGTTAAATATTATATAATATTATTATATAATACTGTCAGGAGATAGTCAAGAAACAGCGATACTATTTATATATTTTATGTTATATACCAGTATCGCTGCTGTAATATTATGATGTTTTAAATTTTTGATTTTTAAACTTTCTCAGCGTATCCCAAATATATCCATCCTGCGCCGGATTTGAGTTTTCCCCAGTTGTTTTGTGTTTGAGTGATGGTAAAAGAACCTTTTCCTGTAAAATTTCCCGTTGTAGGGTACTCTGTTCCAGGGCCTGTTCTGATGTTCAAATCATCAATAGATACTCTTATAATATATGGTGTGCTGTTGTCGTCAATATCTGCATTATTTGCATTTTCAATTGCAGCCTTAATATCTTTTCTGAACTGATTCATGGTAAGTCCGTACTTATTCCAGATGTGCTCAACGTCTGCATGGCCGGACGCAATGCCTTTTTTATAGCCCTCATTGTGGCTTATAATAACGCCGTCTTTTGTCGGGTTTAGTCCATACATCCTGCAAAGATATGCGAACAGCTCAACAGCAGTTTTATAAGTGCCAAGAACGTATTTTTTGCTTGCCTCAGGGTCATTATCTATAAAGCTTGCACCGCCCGTATAACGTATAGTTGATGGTTCAGCCATCTCTACTCCGATGTGAGTGTTGTTGCCGCTGCCGCCGCAGTGCCATCCACGTCTATTCCATGGCAGTGTTTGAATTACTGTACCATCTGCGCTTAAAACACCGTGACAACAAACATCTGTGGATGTTTTCCATATTCTGGCAAATACCTTCGCATCAGGTTGATTTACACCTACGCTGTGTATCATAAGCCCCTTTGGTACGATAGTCTGACCTGATTTATAACAATCAGAGCCGGTGGCATAATCAACTGTAATTTTCATAATAAATATCAATCCTTTCCTTGACTTTGATTTTGATTTTTATCTTAACGCGCTCTTAACAGAAGCAATAATAAGCTCTATTATTAGTTTATGCTTATAGATAAAATAGGTGTTATCATATAATTGCAAGAAAATCCGAACCGGAATTCAAAAACTGAACAGGTTCGGATTTTTTATTGCTATTTTTATTTCATGCCAATGAAAATGTAAATATTAAATGTAAATATTATATGAAACTTGAAGAAAAGACTTCAAGTTTTTTTAGTGACGAGAGTGTTTATGAAGGGATAAACCATCCCTATATTTTTTAAGGAGTGATTTTATGATCAAACTTACGGCACAAGGCAAATTCATTGACACAAAGGAAATGAAGTATCTTCTTACACAAGGTGAAAAATGCTCGGATCTTATTCACCTAGTAGTGGATGCAAAAAACAATGATGTAGATATAAAAGACTGCATTTTTGTTTTACGTACTGTGGCATCGGAGGGCAGTATGACGGAAACTATTCTGCCAAAGACTGTTATGAATGAGCAGATTCTTCTCATGTGGAAAGTACCGTACACGGCAACTGCTGTTCCCGGAATGCTCAGGCTTGAACTTATTGGCACTAAAGCAGAAGAGACGATTATCAAATTCAAAATGCCGCCTATTTATGTGAAAGACGCAGTGATGGGAAGCAATGTTCCAGTCCCGGATGTTGTGGACGAAAAGCTCTTGCAAATGACTGAGCTGCTTAAACAAGCACTTGATATAGGGGATAAATTATCCGGTGAAAGCGGCATTCTTAAAGAAGTCATTGATGCTCGAAAGGGTGCATTTGATGATTACACTTACAGTAGTCTTTCCCAAAGGCTGGAAAGAGAGTTTAATTTGTGTGTTCAGAGAAGCTTCTTGGAAATAGCCCTAAGAGCTGCAATTGAAGAAGCAAATGACTTAGGTGTCGGCAGATTCTGGAAGGACAATAACGGAGAGATCAAAGGCGAGATCTTCGGCGATTATGAAAATAATCTGGCAAGAAGCCAATTTGCTCATGCAGAAGGCGGTAACACACAAGCCAATGGTATTTGCTCACATGCAGAGGGCAGCGGCACACAATCAGATGTTCAATACGCCCATTCAGAGGGCTATCGTTCAAGAGCAAGCGGAAAGGCTTCTCATTCAGAGGGTTCTACTACACTGGCATCTGGAAATTATTCTCATGCAGAGGGTTTGGGTACATATGCACTTTCTGAATGTCAGCACACAAGCGGAAAATACAATCTTCTTGACAGTAGCGAAAAATACGTCTATATTATCGGCAACGGTACAGATAAAACCCGTTCCAATGCTCTGACCCTCGACTGGAACGGTAATTTGTGGCTGTCAGGTGATGTAACTGCAACGGGTACAGACGGTAAAGAAATAAGTCTGAATTCGTTAAGCGCAGCTATTGGCAGCATTCAGACAGCTCTTGCAGAAATAGTGGAGGTGACGGCATAATGGCTAAAATCGCTACAATTGCACAGTATTTAACAGAACTGGAGAGACAACGTGATAATTTGGCTGCAAATCTAGTAACGATGGGCGTATCAGCAGCGGCAAGCGAAAAGCTTAACACTCTCGTTCCAAAGGTACTGCAAATTCCTCAGTCGGGCGGTACTCAACCTGTGAAAACCATTCTTTTTGATTCGGATAATCGTAATAACATTTATTTGCAGAACGGGGATACAGTAAGTAGCATTGCAGATTTCACAATGCAGTATCCCGATTTTTGCAGCGAAGCAAACGGATATGCTCTAAATTATGACCCTGTATTGCTCGGCTGGGACAGTCAGATATTCACTTGTTGTACTACTCCCATTTCTATTACAGAGACTTCTCAGATTGCCATGCGTTTTCTTTCCGGAAGTACGGAAGCCGGCATTATGCGGCTTGTACAGTCCGATACGGGTACGGCTGCGGATATCCTTGCAAAGGCTCAAACGGAAGGCAGTTACACAGGGCTTTCCATGCAGTGGATTTATGCAAGCGATTATGTAACAACGCTTACACCCTGCGAGGTTGTACAGGCAGGCACATATTATCTTGCATGGGTTGGTAGAAGCAACAATTCACATCCGCTTATCAAAAGTATTGCTGTATTATGAGGAGGATAAAAAATGAACATTATCAAAGCAATTGAACAACTAAAAGCAGGAAAAGCCATAAAAAGAATTAGCTGGGGCGATGCAAATATCAAAGCAGTACAGCTTGAAAATGGCGAGTATCAGATTTTTGCAAGCGGCGATTTAAAACCTGAAATGCTGGTGCTTTTATCGGGAGATTTTGAATTGGAGGCGGAAAAGTGAAAGAATCAGTTTGTACATCACTGGGAATATTCGGAAGCTTTATAGCCGGACTTTTTGGCGGCTTTGACGCCTCAATAGTAACGCTGCTTATATTTATGAGTGTGGACTATATCACGGGTCTTATCGTGGCAGCTGTGAACAAGTCCCCGAAATCAAAAAACGGAGGACTTTCCAGTGCAATTGGACTTAAAGGTCTTGCTAAAAAATGTGTTATTCTTATGCTTGTACTTGTTGCGGCAAGACTTGACTTTACACTTGATACAAGCTACATAAGAGACGCTGTTTGCATAGGCTTTATGGCAAATGAACTACTCAGCATTATAGAAAATGCCGGTTTATTGGGCGTTCCGCTTCCGGCTGCTCTTAAAAATGCTATTGAAATTTTACAGAGTAAAGATAAAAAATAAAAAAACGAAAACGCTTGACATTTTCGCTGAAATTCGGTATAATATATATGTAAAGAGAGCATACCGATAGGCGGTCGCTCCCGTTGTGAATGTTAAAAGAATTAACCGCTCACGTTTGGTCGCTGGGGCGGTTATTTCCTTTTATTATTATGAAAAATCATGTACAGTAATGAAGTATATCCCACGAGAAGAATTCCCAGTTGGATTAAATCGTTCCATGTTACGTAATTTGCCATTATAATCACTCCCTTCTGGGAGCGTGGATTGACCGTCTACCGCTTTTGGTATGCCCTCAAGAGACATTATATCATGAATTTCGGCAAAAGTCAAATAAAAATTTAAGCGCTTTCGTGTGATCGAGGGCGCTTTTTGTTTATGAAAGGAATGGTATAATAATATGAAAATAATACAGGACTTCGCAACAACATCCGGTTGCTATCGTGCAGGAAGAACTATCACAGTTAAAGGCTTAATGCTTCACAGTGTTGGCTGTAATCAGCCCGACCCTAAAGTGTTTGCCCGCTTTTGGAAGAACTCAGACGATGTTTGCTGTCATGGTGTTCTTGGTGCAGACGGTACGGTGATTCAAACTCTGCCGTGGAATAGACGTGGATGGCATTGTGGCGCTGCGGCTAACAACACTCATATAGGCGTTGAAATGACTGAACCCTCTACAATACGCTATACAGGCGGTGCAAGCTTTGTAGACAATAATCCTACAGCTACTAAAAAGTTCGTTCTAGGAACGTATAAGACGGCTGTAGAACTGTTTGCATACCTTTGCAAGATGTATAACCTGAATCCGCTTGGTGATGGTGTTATTGTAAGTCATAGTGAGGGCTATAAGCGTGGTATTGCGTCCGGTCATGCTGACGTAGAGCACATCTGGAATAAGTACGGGCTTACTATGGATCAGTTCAGAAAAGACGTTAAGGCTGCTATGAATGGCGGTGCGATTGATACAGATGCAAGTACAAATACAAAACCCTCCGGAAGCACTAAAACTCTTTACAGAGTTCGTAAATCATGGGGTGATAGTAAGTCTCAGATTGGCGCATATAGCAGCTTAGAGAACGCTAAAAAAGCTTGTAAGGCTGGTTATTCTGTTTATGATTCAGATGGCAAGGCGGTTTATCCAGTGAAGCAGAATAGCTCTGATGTTGCGAATAATACATACAAGGTGCGTGTTTCTGTTCCTGATTTAAACATACGCACTGGTGCTGGTACTGAGTATCCTACTACAGGCAAATATACCGGTAAGGGCGTGTTTACTATTGTGGAGACTAAGGACGGTTGGGGTAAATTAAAGTCTGGTGGCTGGATTTGTCTTGATTATGCGCATAAAATTTGAAAATGATTTAATTACTTGATTATAAAAATAGCGGTACTAGATTTTATTCCAGTACCGCTATTTTTATCGATTCACGACTTATTGGTTGGAGTAGCTGGATTTGAACCAGCGAATGACGGAGTCAAAGTCCGTTGCCTTACCGCTTGGCTATACCCCAATTTAATGCAACGTTATAATTATACAGTATATTGAATTAAAAGTCAAGACTTTTTTCTGCTTTAATTTTATTTTTTTATATAATGGGTTTATTTCAGATATAACATATAATAAACATTATTTCAAGAAAAAGATTTTTCATGATTTCCCTTTTAAAAACCATAACAGATAACTTAATGCGACAACAGATTTCGACCGTATTCATTTTTAATGTCAGGTATAATTTATTGTATTAGCAACACTATATAATTTTTATATACAGATCGCAGGGCGTATCAAAGCTTTAGCAGGAATTGTATGGTGCTGACATATAAAAAATACGCAACAAAGCGAAAGGACGGACGCATTATGTCAAAAGAACCTCGTAAAACAAAATCATCACTATCACTTATTCGTGATACCGCAGCAGCATTTCTTTGCGGACTCATTTTTTCATGTGCCCAGCTAGGGAGTATAGCATCTCCTGTGCCTGTGGCAGCTGCCTTTTGTACAGGTTCTTTAGGCTCTGCGGCGGTTCTTCTCGGAACTCTGGCAACGTGCTGCATCTCCGGAGAATTTACTGCTCAATTACCGCTTATTCTTTCTCTTATGCTTGCAGCATGTATACGAATTTTTCTGCGTGAATATAATTCACTGAGTTTTGTATCTATTTCGTCATCACTTTGCGTATTGGCGGCAGGGATGATCTGTTCGTTTGCACAAAATGACGGTGCTGAAGGAATACTTGTTTCAATAATGAGTGCAATACTTACAGGCACAACAGCATACTTTCTAAATACCGTTATAATAAGCATTGGAAATCATAACAAAATACGAATAAAATCTTCGGTAGGCTGTGCTGCTGCGGTAGTTTATTTTGTACTTATTGCAGCTTTGTGCTCATTTGAATTTTCACTTATTAACCCTGGATATGTAATAGGCGTTGCAGTAACACTTATGGCTGCTCAAAGATTTCGTTATGCAGGCGGAGTCATATGCGGTTCTCTTACTGCCTGCGGAGCAATGCTTTCAGCACAGGAGCTTGGAATGAGCCTTGCTTTTCTTCCTGTAACTGGACTTCTTGCAGGATATATGGCTGAAAGTGGAGGCATTGTTACATCGGGAGTTTTCTTTCTGTTTAATGCGCTTGCACAGCTTACGGTTCAAAGCAGTTTTACTACATATTCTTCTATAGGTAATCTTATGATCGGATGTATTGTATATCTTCTGTTGCATACAATATGCCTTGATAAATGGCTTGTTGCGGAAGAACCTGTCACTCAAAAGGTATTTGACAATATGGCAGTAAGAATGAATTTCATGGCTGAATCAATAGGAAATGTGCGTGCAGATACGGAAAGAATATCAGAACTTTTGTCTCATTCTTCTGAGGAGTCCTTTTCAAAAAATAAAACTCCTGTATGTGCTGCCTGTATGGTTCGTGAAACGTGCTCTGAAAAAGATTCTGCTGTTCGTGAAATAGGTATAGATAATTGTAAAGTCTTTGAGCATGAACAAAAACGCTTGAAGCTCCGAATGGAAAAAACAGCACGTAAAGCTGAAAGCAGACATATACTTTTTCAGCAGCTTCTTGCGTCCGAGAAAATGCTTTCGTCATTTGGGGAGAGAATGGCGATAAGATACAGCAGTGAGCTTACAGATGCAATAGAACGCCGTCTGGAAAGATGCGGATATTATTGTGACTGCATTGCTGCATATTATAATGATAAGGAAAGACTTATAATAGAACTTTATAGTGAGGACAAGCAGTTTGAAGAAGAAATGCCGGCTGTGTGCCGAATTATTTCGGAAATGCTGAGAGTTGAATTTCAGGAATCACAAAAGGTTCGAACTAAAAAATCAGTACGATTTTGTCTTTGTCAGGAGACGCCTTTTTATATTAAAGCTCACAGTTCAAAACGCTGTGCCGAAAACGGCAATGTTTCAGGTGATACGTCAGTTATATTCTATGATGGTACAGGCTCAGCATATGCGGTTTTATCAGATGGTATGGGTACGGGAAAAGCGGCTGCCGTTGAGTCGAGAATGACAACGGAGATGTTCCGTAAACTTAAAAGTAGCGGTATAGACACGGAATCTTCGGTGCGTATTATAAACGGACTTATGCTTACAAAATCAGAACAGGAAAGCTTTGCAACTCTTGATGCAGCTTGTTTTGATCTGGACAGCTGTGAGATGAAACTTATGAAAGCAGGTGCTGCTTCAAGTATAATAAAGCAGGGGAACAAAGTATTGCGTGTGTGCGCTCCGACCTTTCCAATAGGCGTTGCAGCTTCACCGGATATTTTTACAGAACGCATTCAATTGTCGGCAGGAGATCTTGTTGTAATGATGTCAGACGGAGTTCCGGAAAGTCAGTATCCGTTTATAAAGGAACTTCTGCTTAGAAGCGAAAATCTTGATTATATAGCAGAGGAAATATGTAAAAAGGCACAGATTTTCAGCGGCGGCAGATGTCGTGACGATGTTTCTGTTATGATAATAGAACTTTGCAGCAGAAATGATAGATATAATTTATAAGACTTATTTATAAGACAATGTATATAATATCTTTTCCGTTGTGCAATATGCATAAAAAATAATCTCAAAACTGTTCGGATATATGAAAATTTCGGACTATTTAAAAAAACGCTTGAAAATAATGTTATTTTGTGTTAAAATATTATATGTAAAAGTAGAGGTTTTATTTGCACTGGCAGTGGATCCTTGGCGCAGACGGAAAATCTCTTAAAATAAGATAAATGGAGGAAAATATATGCCGTTAGTGCAGATTAATAAAGACAATAATTTTCCGCTTTACCTGTTTCATCAGGGCAAAAATTATGAAGCAGGGAAATTCTTCGGAGCACACAAAGTAAAGAATAGTGAACTTTGGCGCTTTAGAGTGTGGGCACCGAAAGCAAAGAGTGTTTCGGTTATCGGTGATTTCAATGAATGGGATCGTACGAAAAATCCTATGGAGAAAATATCCGAAACAGTATGGGAAATTACAATTGATGGCTTAAAGCAGTTTGATGCGTATAAGTACAGCATTGAAACAGAGGACGAACGTATACTTGATAAAGCCGACCCGTATGCACAGCATTTTGAACGTCGTCCGGGTACAGCTTCAAAGCTTTATGAGAGCAGCTATAAATGGAATGATGCAGAATGGATGAAGGCAAGAGCTGAACGTTCTCCATATAGCAGCCCTATGAATGTGTATGAAGCACATCTGGGTTCATGGAAGCATAGTGAGGATGAGGAGTTTCCGAGTTATGTGGGCTTCGCAAACAAGATAATACCATATCTTAAAAGTATGTCATATACTCACATTGAGCTTATGCCGCTTACTGAATATCCTTATGATGGTTCATGGGGCTATCAGGTTACCGGTTACTATGCGCCTACATCACGTCACGGTACTCCTGATGACTTCCGCAAGATGATAGATATGTTCCATGAAGCAGGAATTGGTGTTATTCTTGACTGGGTTCCGGCACATTTTCCAAAGGATGCCGCTGGTTTATGTGAATTCGATGGCTCATACTGCTATGAGTATGCAGACCCGCTTAAAATGGAGCATAAGGCATGGGGTACAAGAGTTTTTGACTACGGCAAGGGCGAGGTTTGCTCATTCCTTATTTCAAGTGCTTGCAGCTGGCTTGGCGATTATCATGTAGATGGTATTCGTGTTGACGCTGTGGCTTCTATGCTTTACCTTGATTATGACCGTCCTGATGGTCAGTGGAGAGCAAATCAGTATGGCGGACACGAAAATACAGAAGCAGTTGAATTCCTGCGCCATCTCAATGAAGCAGCATTTGAACGTTATCCGGGTGTTCTTATGGTAGCTGAGGAATCAACAGCATGGCCTTTGGTAACAAAACCAACTGATATCGGAGGATTGGGCTTTAACTTTAAATGGAATATGGGCTGGATGAACGATATGCTTCAATATGTTTCCCTTGACCCAATATACCGTGCATTTAATCATGATAAGCTTACATTCTCATTTTTCTATTGCTTCTCTGAAAACTATATCCTTCCTATTTCACATGATGAAATAGTTTACGGAAAATGTTCGATGCTTCAGAAGATGTCATCACCGCTTATTGAAGAGAAATTCGCAACATATCGTGCGTTTCTTGCATATATGATGGCGCATCCGGGCAAAAAGCTTCTCTTTATGGGGCAGGAATTTGCTCAGAGTAACGAATGGAATTATCAGACTCAGCTTGACTGGGATCTGCTTAATGATCCAAACCATCAGCATATGAAGCAGTTTACAGAGACTCTTAATAAATTTTATCTTGAAAACTCTCCTCTGTGGCAGGTGGATTTCTCATGGGAAGGCTTTAGCTGGATTTCTCATGATGACTATCTCCAGAGTGTTATAGCTTTCAGAAGAATAGACGCAGAGGGTAATGAGATAATTGCTGTGTGCAATTTCTGTCCGGTACAAAGATGTGATTACCGCATTGGTGTGCCTTTTGAAGGTAAATACGAGCTTGTAATGAACAGCGATGCTTCCGAATTTGGAGGAAGCGGAGTTTCTGAAAAGGAATTTGTTACTATTCCTGAGGGAATGCATGGCTTTGAACAGTGTATCTCTATGACGCTTGCGCCGCTTTCAGTTGTTTATCTGAAGCTTAAACCTGAACCAAAGCCAGAACAGAAAAAGCGTACAGCTCCTGTAAAAAAGCGTACAACAGCAGCTAAAAAAGCATCCGGTTCAAAATCAAAGAAAAAATAAGTGATTTTAAACAGCGTGCTATAATAAATCTAATATATAAACAATACTAAAATTGTCAGGAGGAGTATTATGAAAATCAAAAAGAAGTGTGTGGCAATGCTTCTGGCAGGTGGCCAGGGCAGCAGACTTTACGCACTGACTCAGAAGGTTGCAAAGCCTGCAATTCCATATGGAGGCAAGAATCGTTTTATTGACTTTCCGCTTTCCAACTGCATTAACTCAGGAATTGACACAATAGGCGTGCTTACCCAGTATCAGCCTTTGGTACTGAATGATTATATAGGCAATGGACAGCCTTGGGATCTGGATAAAATGCATGGTGGCGTACATGTTTTGCCGCCATATCAGACAGCAGCAGGTGCTTCATGGTATGAAGGTACTGCAAACGCTATCTATCAGAACATGGCGTTTATCGAACGTTATGATCCTGAATATGTAATTGTTTTGGGCGGCGACCATATTTACAAAATGGACTACTCAAAGATGATTGATTTCCATGTTGCAAATAATGCAGATAGTACTATCGCAGTTATCGACGTTCCACAGTCTGAGGCTTCAAGATTTGGTATCATGATCTGTGACGATGATCGCAGAGTTGTAGACTTTGAGGAAAAGCCGAAGAATCCGAGATCCACTCTGGCTTCTATGGGTATTTACGTATTTACATGGGAAAAGCTTAGAAAGTATCTCATCGAAAATGAAAATGCTAATACAGGTTCTAAGGACTTTGGTAAGGATATTATTCCTGCAATGCTGAACGATGGCGAATGTCTGTTTGCATACGAATTTGAGGGCTACTGGAGAGATGTAGGTACACTGGACAGCCTTTGGGAAGCTAACATGGATCTGTTAAGCCCAAGCGTTCCGCTTGACCTTTATGATCCTTCATGGAAGATATATTCACGTCATGAGAACATGCCGCCACAGTATATCGGTTCTAATGCTCATGTTGAAAATTCAATGATAACAGAGGGCAGTGTTGTAGACGGTGCGGTTGACTTCTCTGTAATTTCAGCAGGAGTTACTATTGAAGAAGGCGCTACTGTAAAGTATAGCATCATCATGCCCGGAACAGTTATCAAGTCCGGTGCGGTTGTTGAATATGCGATTATCGGTGAGGACAGCGTTATTGAATCAGGCGCTAAGATCGGTATGAGCCCTGAATGCGTTGAAAACAGAGATGACTGGGGAATCGCCGTTGTAGGTCACAATATTACCGTTTCCGGTAAGAAACCAGTACTTCCAAAGGAAATTATTTCTGAAAATATATAAGGCGGTGAACAAAATGGGTATGAATAATAATGTTTTAGGTTTGATCTTTGCAAGTATCAATGACTCAACTGTTATTGATCTGACAAAACAGCGTACAATGGGATCTATTCCTTTTGGCGGAAGATATCGTCTCATTGATTTTCCGCTGTCTAATATGGTGAATTCTGGAATTCAGGAAGTCGGCGTAATTACTAAATCTAATTACGGCTCTTTGATGGATCATCTGGGTTCAGGTAGAGAATGGGATTTGGCAAGAAAGAAGGGCGGACTGCATCTTCTGCCGCCTTTCAGTCATGTTGGCGGAGGAGTATATCAGGGTAGACTTGAGGCTCTTAATAATGTATGGAACTTTATTGACTATGCTAAGTCTGAGTATGTTGTAATGTCTAATTGCGACGTTGTTGCAAGCGTTGATTTTAGTGAAGCTATTGCTCAGCACGAAAATTCTGACGCTGATATTACTATTATTTACGCAAAAGGTCCTTATCGCATGGAAAAGAATATCAGCACAAATATTCTTACAATTGACGAGGACAATAATGTTACTGAGGTTCTTGTTAATCCGGACATGGCAGGCGAGTGTAATATTTGCCTTGATATGTTTGTTATGAGAACGGATTTCCTTAAAAAGATCGTTCGTGAGGCTGCAAGCAAGAATCAGCATAGCCTTATCCGTGATGTTCTTCAGGGACGTAAAGATGAATTTGTATTTAAGGGTTACGAACATAAGGGTACTTTCTTTAAGATTGACAGCCTTGAAGCTTACTATAAGACAAACCTCATGCTCCAGCAGTCAGATGTAAGAAAGAATCTTTTTGATACAGAAGCTCCTATTTATACAAAGACAGGCGATAATGCGCCGGTTAAGTATGGTCTTGAAGCAAATGTAAAGAATTCTACTATTGCAGATGGATGCGTAGTTGAGGGTACTGTTGAAAACAGCGTACTTTTCAGAGGCGTAAAGATAGGCAAGGGCACTGTTGTAAAGAACTGCGTAATTATGCAGGGTACTGTAATTGGTGAAAAATGCAATCTGGAATGTGTTGTTACAGATAAGGATGTTGAGATTTCTGCTGATAAGGTACTTACAGGCTCTCCTGAATATCCGCTTTATCTTGGTAAAAAGGCTAAGATCTAAGCTAGTTGATTTTTCTGCACTATACTAATGCACTATACTAAAGGCAATACCGCACAGAGATTGTGCGGTATTGTTTAGACAAAGGAAGGAACACTAATGAAAATATTATTTGCAGCAAGTGAAGCACTGCCATTCGCAGCTTCGGGAGGTCTTGCTGATGTACTCGGCTCATTGCCGGCAGCGCTTAGTGAACATGATTGTGATTGCCGTGTAGTAATTCCCATGTACAGAAGTGTAAAGCCTGAGCTTCGCAATAAGATGAAATATATCGGAGATGTTACAGTTGATGTAGCATGGCGTAAACAATATTGCGGAGTGTATACTATTAATCACGGCAGCGTTGTTTATTATCTGATAGACAACCCTTACTACTTCATGCGTGACGGTATGTATGGTTTTTATGATGACTGTGAGCGATTTGTATTTTTCAGCCGTGCAGTTTTGGAAATACTTCCCCTTATAGAGTGGAAGCCGGACATAATCCACTGCAATGACTGGCAGACAGCTATGATCCCTGTATATTACGAGGTAATGTATAAGTATCACAGAGAATATGAGGGTATCAAAACTATATATACTATTCATAATATCCAGTATCAGGGCGTATACGGCAAGGAAGTAGTGACTGAGCTTATGGGATTGCCCGGTTATCATACAAGTCTACTTGAATTTGACGGCTGTGTGAACCTTATGAAGGGTGCTATTGAAACTGCAAATATTATCACAACTGTTAGCCCGACGTATGCAGGAGAGGTTCTCGATCCTTGGTATTCCTATGGAATGGACAGAGCCTTGGTGCGCAGGCAGGACGGAGTAAAGGGTATCCTTAATGGTATAGATGTAGATAATTATAATCCCAAAACAGATACTGTGATTGAGAAGAATTATTCTTCTATGAATACAGCAGGCAAAAAGAAATGCCGTGAGGCGCTTCTTAAAGAAATGGGGCTTCCTGTAACTGACGAGCCTGTTATCGGCATTGTAACACGCCTTGTGGCACATAAGGGAATACAGCTTATACAAAGAGTATTTCATGAGATGCTTGATATGGGATGTAAGTTTGTAATACTTGGAAGCGGTGAAAAGCTTTATGAGGATTTCTTTACAGAAATGCAGGAGCAGTATCCTGATCAGGTGAAGGCTAATATTGGATTTATGCCTGAGCTTTCAAGAAAGATCTATGCAGGAGCAGACTTCTTCCTGATGCCGTCTCAAAATGAACCTTGTGGACTTGCGCAGATGGTTGCAATGCGTTATGGAACTATTCCGATAGTACGTGAAACAGGTGGCTTGAAAGATTCAGTAAATGATGCAGGCGGAAAAAATGGAAATGGTTTTACATTCAAGACATTTGATGCGCTTGATATGCTTGATGCAGTTAAGCGTGGAATAGAGCTTTTTGGTAATAAGCGTAAGTGGAATGCTCTTGTAAAACGAGCTATGAACTGTGATTTCAGCTGGTCAAAGTCTGCTAAAGATTATAAAAATATGTATTGTGAGCTGCTTGGCGAGCAAACAGAATAAAGTAATAAAGGCTGATGCATTTTGAAAGCATCAGCCTTTTTGTGTTTGTTTTAAGAAGCTATTGTTGAAGCTATTATTATAGTGCCTGCTTTAGTGCCTTCGCCAATTGGTCAGGGCATGAAGTGTTTTTCATACCGCATCGAATGTTTTCCAGTCGGGAAATTGCTTCCTCTACGGGCATTCCCTTTACAAGAGCGCCAATGCCTTGTAAGTTGCCATTGCATCCGCCTGTAAATACAACGCTGTGTATTATGCCATCCTCAACTTCGATTGCGATCTGTCGTGAGCAGACTCCCCTTGGTGTGTAATTGTACCTCATAATGTTTCCTCCCGGTTTTTTTAATATCTGAAATGTCAAGTGATTTTTCTTGAGCATTATTTACATTGCTTTTGTTGCAAGCCATGACAGCTGCCATTGTAAGCCACGCTGCCGAGTTTACAAGATTGTTTGTGTTGTTATATATAAGATTCCTCCTTGGATATGAGTTTACCTGCCGTTACCTGTAAAAGCGCTTAAAAATGGGTCTGCATCCGGTGCGTCCGGAGCGTTAAAAGAATCTCCTTTTTGAAAGCCGCTGTTTTCGCTCAGGTGATAGTATGAGTGTTCTGCGCCATCGCTGTAAATAATATTTTCAAGCTCCGGGCAGATTTTTACAGCCTCTTCCAGCGCAATGATACGGAAACATTCCATGCGGTCAAGTACATGGTCATCTTCATCTCCATAGAATAAACGCCATCCGCTGTCCTTATCGTCAAAGCAGTCGTCGGCAAGCTGAATAGTACCTATATGCTGTGCATTGTATGCACGTTTTGTTATTACCGCCATTTTATCTTTCATGTTTTTATTCTCCTTTTTTATTTTTCTTACTGTGCGTTTAGAATTTGCATGAATTCTTCGCCTGTGATGGTTTCGTTTTCATACAGATATTTAGCTATCTCATGAAGCTTAGGAAGGTTTTCACGAAGCAGCGACAGTGCCTTATCATACTGCTTGCTGATAAGTGCGACTACCTTATCATCAATTTTTGTTTGAGTTTCGTTTGAGCATGCAAGACTTGCATCGCCTCCAAGATATTGATTTCCTACGGTTTCCATAGCAACCATGCCGAACTCTTCATTCATGCCGTAGCGGCTTATCATAGCCTTTGCAATTTTTGTAGCCTGTTCAATATCATTGGCTGCACCGGTTGATATTTCGTTAAAGACTAATTCTTCGGCAGCTCTGCCGCCTGTGAATGTAGCTATTTTATTTTCAAGCTCTGTTTTAGTCATTAGGAAATGTTCGCCCTCTTCAACCTGCATGGTATAACCAAGTGCTCCTGATGTACGTGGAATGATAGTTATTTTTTGTACAGGGGCAGAATGAGTTTGAAGAGCTGCAACGAGTGCATGACCTACTTCATGATAAGAAACTGTAAGCTTTTCCTGATTTGAAAGAACACGATTTTTCTTCTGGTAGCCTGCGATTACAACCTCAACGCTTTCGAGCATATCTTCCTGAGTGGCGGACTTTCTGCCGTTACGTACTGCACGCAAAGCCGCTTCATTTACAATATTAGCAAGTTCTGCACCGGAAGCACCTGCGGCTGTTCTTGCAATGGCATGGAAATCTACATTAGGTGCAATTTTAATTTTCTTGGCATGGACTTTTAATATGTCGACACGTCCCTGTAAATCAGGCAGTTCAACTGGAATGCGTCTGTCAAAACGTCCCGGTCTTAAAAGTGCTGGGTCTAATGATTCAGGTCTGTTTGTTGCAGCGAGAATGACTACACCTTTAGAACCGTCAAAACCGTCCATTTCAGTAAGAAGCTGATTGAGCGTCTGTTCACGTTCATCATTACCGCCCATATGGCCGCCTTCACGTCTTTTGCCGATAGCGTCTATCTCGTCAATGAAAACTATACACGGAGCTTTTTCATTAGCCTGTTTGAACAGGTCACGAACCTTTGCAGCGCCCATACCAACGAACATTTCTACAAACTCAGAGCCTGATATTGAGAAGAACGGAACGTCAGCTTCGCCGGCTACAGCCTTTGCGAGAAGTGTTTTACCTGTACCGGGAGGGCCTACAAGCAGTGCGCCCTTTGGCATGGAAGCACCGATCTCCTTGTATTTGTCAGGATTGTGGAGAAAATCAACGATTTCCTCCAGAAGTTCCTTTGCCTCTTCTTCTCCTGCTACGTCTTTAAATTTGATACCTGCCGTTGATTTAACATAAACCTTTGCATTGCTTTTTCCCATGCCAAACATCATGGAGTTGCCGCCGGCTTTTCCGTTTATTTTTCGTGTCATAAGTCTGAACACAAGAATTATCAGGATAAGGGGCAAAACATAACTTACAAGAATATATGTGATAGGGGATGTTCCGGTGATTATTTCAGCCTTGAATTCAGCTCCGGATTTGTACAGCCTATCTACCAGCCACGGGTCGTCTATAATTCCGGTTTTAAAATATTCAGTATCTTCCTTGTTTGAGAAAGTTATCTTGCTGGAATCAATATTCACAGAGCCGATCTCTTGATTTTCAGCCATTTCCAGAAGAGTATCATATCCTACTTCGGTTACTGGTTTTTGCAGAAAATTAGGAAATACGAACATATTCAGCAGAATGAATACTACGATTGCGATTACCCAGTACCATATGTAGGGCTTTTTATTGGGTTTCATTTCTTCCATTTTAAAATCTCCTATTAAAAATTTATTTACCTCTATATTATAATAGAAAATCAAATAAATTGCAATGGAAATCAGAAAAAAACTCAAAGTTTTAGATGAAAGTTATGTGATAGTGTTTTGAAGGTGATCAGTAAATATACCAAGTTCAGGGGGATTTTGGGTAAAATAGAAAAAGCATATAGATATACCGCATAAAATTGCCAGTCCCCAAAGACTTCCGGTTTTTGGATTTTTTTTGACCAGATAGCATGAGAGGATACTGTTTATTGCAGAACAGACATAAAACAGAATGATATTTATTGCCGGAATATCTTTTCCGATAATACCGCTGTATGTGTAATAGACAGATGTTTGGACCAGCATTGCAATTATCGACCCAACTGCACAGCAGGTGAGAAATGCGGGGTATTTTTTTCTGAAAAGCGGAAAGATTGCAAGAGCAAACATAGCAGCCGGAAAGAACAGAAGTTTAAGGTGTTCCCATATGCTTTCATTTATTGCAGAAAAAAGTCCTATGAATGGATGACTGTCCGACCATTCATAAGTAAAATGCAGCAGAGTCCCTATTATAGATACCCACAGAAAATCAGTAAACCATATAAGCTTACTTTTCGACATAACGCATCACCTCAAATCAGTGTATGCGCTTTTTTAGAAAAATATGATATGATTTTTATAGTTTTTTTGATGTAAGGCAATAAAAAAGCTGATGCGAAACTGCATCAGCCTTAAAGATTTGTGTATTAATTTATGGTGCGGATAAGAGGACTTGAACCTCCACCCCCTTGCGAGGACTAGCACCTGAAGCTAGCGCGTCTGCCGATTCCGCCATATCCGCAAATTATAAAACTTAAATCAATTGATAACATTTATAATGTAATAATTATATCACATGATTTTTTATTTGTCAAGTTTTATTTGAATTGTTTTTGTGTTTTTATGAGCGATTTTTGCTTGATTAAATACTTGCACAAAATGCAGAAATATGCTATAATAAAAAAATATGATATCGGAGGTTTTGATATATGCCCATACATTATCTTGATAACGCTGCTACAACTAAACCCTGCAAAGCCGCTGTAGATGCTATGATGAGATGCTTTTCCGAACATTACGGTAATCCATCTTCGCTGCATAAAGCAGGTCTTTTGGCACAGCAGGAGACGGATCATGCAAGAGTAGTGCTCGCATCAGCTCTTGGCTGCGATACAAGAGAAATAATTTTTACATCATGTGCCACTGAAAGTACCAATATGGCACTTAGAAGTACAGCGGCTGCTTATGGCAGACGAAGGAAGAAAATAATTACAAGTGCAGTGGAACACGCTTCCGTTAAGAAAACGCTTGCATATCTTTCTGACAGCGAAGGCTTTGAAATAGTTGAAGTGAAACCTGATGAAACAGGTACATATAGAGCAATAGATTTCCTTAAAGAATGTGATGATAACACAGTTATGATAAGCATGATGATGGTTAATAATGAGACAGGACATGTTCTGCCAGTCAAGGAAGCATTTTCTATGATAAAGAGAAAGTTCCCTCATGTTATTACTCATTGTGACGCTGTGCAGGCATTTATGAAATATCCTGTAAAGGCAAATGCGCTCTGTGCTGATTTTATTTCAATAAGCGGACACAAGGTACATGCCGCTAAAGGAGTAGGTACGCTTTATGCCAGAAAGGGAGTTAAACTAAGAGCTCTTATTTTTGGCGGAAAGCAGGAGAGAGAGCTTCGTGCAGGAACAGAAAGCGTTCCGCTTATTGCAGGCTTCGGTGCGACTGTAGAGGCGCTTTCATCAGATATTGAAAAACGTTTTAATTATGTGAAAGAACTTAATATATCACTAAGAGAAAGGCTTATGCAGCTTGACGGAGTACGTATAATTTCTCCGGAAAATGCTTCTCCATATGTTCTTAGTATTGTTGTTTCTAATATACGTTCGGAAATAATGCTGCATTATTTAGAGGCAAGAGGAGTATATGTTTCAAGCGGTTCGGCTTGCTCTAAAGGTGCGGGAAGCGGAGTGCCGGAAATTTTTGGCGCTTCATCAAAGGAAGCTGACAGCGTGCTTAGGATAAGCTTTTCATCTGAAAATACACTTGAGGACGTTTGTGCACTTGTAGATGGAATAGCAGCCGGTCAAAAGGAAATAATGCATAATTAATTAAATAAGAAAGGATAAAAAAGATGGCAGCAAATGAAATTATTCTCGCTAAATATGGCGAAATAGCACTTAAAGGACTTAATAAAAAGACCTTTGAAGATATTCTTATGAAAAATATTCGACGCAGACTTCGCAAGGTAGGAGCGTTCTATGTTACAAAGGCGCAGTCTACTATTTATATTGAGCCGAGAGAAGACGGACAGGACATAGATGCGGCAATGGAATGCATGAAAAAGGTTTTTGGCATAGCAGCAATATGCAGAGCAAAAGCATGTGAGAAAAATTTTGACGCTATTGCAGAGCTTGCAAAAACATATCTTGCAGAAGAGCTTCTCTGTGCGAATACATTTAAGGTAACGGCAAAGCGTGCAGATAAGGCGTTTCCTATGAAGTCACCTGAAATATGCATGGAGCTTGGCGGCGTGCTTTTGGATGAATTCCCGAATCTGTCTGTAGATGTTCATAATCCTGAGGTAACGGTTACAGTTGAAATACGTGATACTCATGCGTATATTCACGGTGAAAGCGTTAAAGGAGCAGGCGGACTTCCTGTAGGTTCAAGCGGAAAAGCACTGCTTTTATTGTCAGGAGGAATCGACAGTCCTGTTGCAGGATACAGAATGGCAAGAAGAGGTGTGCATATTTCGGCAATACATTATGTAAGCCCTCCGTATACCTCTGATCGTGCAAGACTTAAAGTAGAGGCTCTATGTCAGAAAATGACTGCTTACTGTGGGAATATAGCTTTCTTCTGCGTACCATTTACCGAAATTCAGGAAGAGATAAAGAGAAATTGCCCTGAGGAGTATTTTACTATTATAATGCGTCGTCTTATGATGAAGATAGCTGTAAAAATTGCTGCTTCGGATAAATGCAGTGCGCTTGTAACAGGTGAAAGTATAGGTCAGGTGGCAAGTCAAACTATGGAAGGCATAACTTGTACAGATGCAGTTTGCAATATACCTGTTATGCGTCCGCTTATAGCTCTTGATAAGACAGAGATCATTGAAACTGCACGTGAAATAGATACATTTGATATATCTACTCTGCCTTATGAGGACTGCTGCACAGTGTTTACTCCCAGACATCCAAAGGTTCGTCCGCATCTTGAAGATATCGAAAAGGCGGAGGAAAGCTTTGATTTTACACCGCTTATTGAAAAGGCAGTTGCTGAAACTGAGATGAAGGTGTTTAAAATGGGTGAAGAGGTAATACTGTGATGTTTTGAAAGGTTTGTGAAGTAGATGAAAAGCATGAGATTATCATGTGAAGAAATTGTGCAAGTTTATAAAGAAAACAGAAATGCTCTTGACAAAGCCATTAAGAATATTGTACAATTATTAGATAAGAGAGAACTAAAGATCAGTACTGCTGAAAGCTGTACAGGGGGACTTTTATCAGAGCTTATAACTGATATTCCGGGAGCGTCAAATGTTTTTGAAATGGGTTTGTGTACCTATTCAAATGATGTAAAGCATAAGCTTCTTGGTGTTCCTGAGGATGTGCTGTCAGAATTCGGTGCGGTAAGCCCTGAAACTGCACGTGCTATGGTTATGGGACTGCATAAGCTCTCAGGAGCTGATTTATGCATCTCAATAACAGGTCTTGCGGGTCCGGGCGGAGGAACGCCGGAGTGTCCTGTTGGTACTGTATTTGCCGGGCTGATCTTTGGAGAAAAAATCTGTACGGCACATATTAAGGCGTATGAAATGTGTGAGATCAGCCGTAGTAACGTGCGATTTGCCGCTGCGGTGTGTGCTTTTGGAATAGCTCTTAAAATGCTTTTGGAGGAGTAGCAATGCAGGTTAAAAAATCTGACATCAGCTGTAAAGAAACTGTAGAGCAGAAGAAAAATCCTGTTACCGCTTCGGAAGACGAAAAAATAAAAAATATCCGTATCGCTCTTAACGAGATCTCTCAAAGGGAAGAAGAAAACGAGATCAAAAATCGCATTACTGAAAATGTAAAGCTTTTTAAGGATCAAAAGGAACATCCTGAGAAGTATGAGCGTGAAGAACTGATAAAAAAACTTCTGGCTGAAAAGAAAAAGCCTGCTGTTAAAACTGTTAAAAAAAGAAAAGCGCCTCAAAAGAAAAATCATGCCGTGGTGCGAAGAAGAAAGAAGAGAATTTCGGGCGGAGTTATTCCGAGGAAGGGCGATACTGCTTCTGAACTTCTTAGAAAGTCGGTGTTTTGGCTGTCTGCCTGTGTATTTGTAGGGTGTATTGTTTTTCTTGGTACAGAGCTTTACAGCAGATATGACACAAAGCAGAAGTATGATGATATTTCAAGTAAATACGGCAGCTCAGAAAATAAATATACTACAGTGCAGCCTGCAACTACAGAAGATGACTACCCCTATGCTGAGGAAGTGCCTACGGAAGAAGCTACATACGAAATGATACCCGGTGCAGCAAATCTTCTCAGGCTTAGTCCGGATGTTGTGGGATATATCAGTATTCCTGATACTGTTGTAAATTATCCTGTTATGCAGAATAAGGACGACGTTGAAGGTGAAGAATTTTTCCTGGAGCATGATTTCTACGGCAATTCTTCACATCTGGGTTCTATATATCTGGACTTTCGCTGTAATTTTGACGTTGTTGGAAGTGACAAGCATCTTTCCGTGCCTACTTCTGATAATCTTATAGTGTATGGTCACGACATGAGAGATGAATCTATGTTTGGAAGTCTGAGAAAATATGCCGGACAGGATGATTATTATGAAAATCATCCTATTATTGAAATAAATTCCAACTATCGTGAGTATACTTTTAAAATATACGGTTATTTCATTGCAGATGCTACGGATACTACTGACACCCGTTTTGAATACTGGAATTATATTGATTTTCAGAATGAGGGTGAGTTTTATGATTATGTTAACGAAATCAAACGCCGCACACTGCGTCTTACAGATGTTGATGTAAAGTACGGTGACAGGCTTCTTACATTGTCAACTTGCAGCAGTATGATAAATAATGGACGACTTGTAGTGTGTGCAAGAATGCTTCGTGATGGAGAAGATTTATATGAGGGTACTTCGGGCAGCAGGCCTAACCCAAATATAAAATGGCCAACTATCCATTGGGACAGCAGTTCTTATGATCCAAAGGCTGAATTTGTTCCATATGGTTAAAAATAATAGAAAAGAGATGTTTTTATGAAAAGGAATCTTTTAGTATGTGCAGCCATTCTGTCGGCTTTTGCTTGTATGTCAACAGGCTGTAGTTCTAAAATTGATCAGACAGCAGAGGTTTCATCTGCTACTGATGAAAAGATCGAGGACAACAGTGAGGTTATAGAAGCAACAGAATCTGTGACTGAGGCTACAGAGCCTCCGCTGCTTGAACGTGCAAAGAAGCTTCTTGCACAGAATCCGGATACTATCGGTTATATAAGCGTTCCGGGTACTGATGTGGATAATCCTATTGTGCAGACAGTTGATAATGATTATTATCTTCATATCGGATTTGATGGTCAGGAATACAGAGCTGGTACTGTATATATGGATTATCGTGATGTTTTCAGCTGGAAAGAAGATGAGAATTCGGAGAATATCATACTCTATGGTCACAATATGGCTGACAATACCATGTTTGGTTCGCTAAGACGCTATCGTCAGGATCTTGAATTTTATAAGGAAAGCCCTATTGTAAAATTCAGCTCTAATTATAAGGATTATAATTACGTTATTTTTGGTCTGGTGATCACAGCAGGTGACGCAGCTCCTCCGAGTGATGATCTTTATGCTGACCCAATCACATGGGAAGGATTCCCGTATTGGAATATGCAGGAGCTTGATGATGAAAAGCACTTTAATTATTATGTTGATACTGTTGAAAAGATGAACATGATCGACAATAAGATAGATGTTGAATTTGGTGATGAGCTTCTTACGCTTTCAACCTGCTATTCAGACGAGGACAATTCCAGATTCCTTATAGTTGCAAGAAAGCTGCGTGATGATGAGACAGAAGCGTCTATTAAGAAGCTTTTGAACAGTGATGATGAAAAGAATGCAGCTACTACTGCATCAGATGAATAATAGATTATGAGTATTCGCAAATTTATTGCATGTTTTGCCGCTTTAGCGATGATTTTTACTGTAGTGTTTGAAAATGCGATTTGTATTGAAGCGTCAAGTAATAATACTCCGTCTCTTTCTTCACCTGATTTGCATAGTTATTCCGTTGCGGATTCAATGCAGTTTCGTACTAAAGAAAATATGCAGGATAGACGCAAGCTTTCTTTGGTGGAGTATGAAGAGGTGGACAGGGAAGAGGCAATGCTAAAGCAGACGCTTAAACCCGGTGAAATTTCATCATCTGCATTAGGCTCGGCGGCAGGTGCTGACGCTGCTGTAAATCTTGCGGCTGTGAAAGCTGGTCAGTTTGGGTTTACAACATACGGATTCGGACATGGTGTTGGTATGAGTCAAAATGGCGCTAATGCATATGCTTCATATGGCGGATATGATTACAGTCAGATACTTTTTCATTATTATCCGGGCACATCGCTTGTACAAACAGAAATTCCTGCATCAATATCAGCAGGCGGAAGAACAGGAAGCGTTCTTGATATAGTTTCAATGATCGTGTACAATGAAATGTCAGACACAATGCACCCGGAAGCTATGAAAGCTCAGGCGGTTGCGGCATATACTATAATTATGAATCCTAATGGAGGTTCATCTTCACTTATATGTAAGTCAAATCCACCGGAAAGTGTAAGGGCTGCGGTGCAGTCTGTTCTGGGACAGGCACTTTATTATGATGGCAGATATGCTATGACAGTATTCAGTGCGTCAAGCGGAGGATATACTGCAAGTTCGTATGATGTATTCCGTACGAATTATCCGTATTTGATAAGCGTTCCGTGTGAATATGATGCGGCTTATGACCCTCATTATGGTACAGTTACTTATATGTCGACAGAAGAAGTACGCTCACGTTTGCAGGGAGCTTATGGAGTAGCTCTTTCGGGAAATGCTTATTCATGGATATCTCTTAATATAGGAAGCGGAGGTTATGTGACCAGCGCACTTATAGGCGGTACAAAAACTGTTACAGGTGAATCTCTCCGGTCAGTACTCGGACTTAAAAGCGGAAGATTTACTTTTGTTGCGGGATAAATATTTGTTTGATTCAGGGAGCTTGTTAAGCTCCCTTTTTTGTAGGGTGAACTAAAGTATGAACATTAAATATCATCTTTTTATGATTTATTTTTCACCAATATTTCTTTTTGCTTTCACGAAAGAACTGTATTATTAATTGTAAATTAAGGGAATTTTTAGATGGATAAATGAGGTTTCTATGAGTACAGCATTGTTTTAAAGAAAGGATATTAAAAATGAAAAGGCTTACATCAATTTTTTTAGCACTTACTCTTATGCTATCAGCGGCTGCATGTGAATCGAAAGACATGACAAATTCTCAAGATAACTCGTCAGAAATTGTTAATTCGGAGCACGATGTAAACAACAAACTAACAAATCACATGACGGACAAGGAACGAGAAAATGTCAAAGTCGGTGAGCTGACGGTATTTGACCATGAGCAGAAATCTGAATCAGACATAATTCCTAAGGACGGTGTTTATCTGGAGATATGGACTCCAGAATATCAAAAAGAGTATTGGGAGCAATATATGGAAGAAAATCCTTCTGATGAAAATGCTCAGGAGGTAATTGATTCAATAGATGAAGAAAACGTTGATCGGGTACATGTTGCTTATGTTGACGGACTTCCAGTATATACAAGTTTTCCAAGCCCTGACTATGATGGCGGAGAAATAACTATAATGGATATGACATGCTTTACTACTGATGGTGTCGAACCACATTATTATGATGAAAATCTCGATGAGATTACTGCCGAAGAAGTGGAAGAATGGACATATGATTCTTCTCGAAAGAAAACATACAGTAATTTCGAGGAATATAAATCAAGGATACGTAAAGAAGTAGAGATTTTAGCGGAATTGGGATTGATTGAGCAAAGCGATATTGAACAGGAATATGAGCGTGTTATTCGTGTATGGGAAGCAATTATAGATAAAAGCTATAAAGAGCTAAGTGCCGGTTCTACAGAGGAATTTTACAATGTTCTTAATCATGCTATTCCTGTATGGGAGATAGACCATGATGCAACTGAAGAGATAGCGGAATTTGTAAGTGAGATATCTATTTACGATGAGGAGCTTGACAGTAACTTTATAGTACACGTTACTCTGCCGCCTGATTATGATCCTGAAAAGACATATCCTGCATATGTGCTTACTGATGGAGTATGGCGTTTTGGAAATCATCCCGCACTCAGAAAGGCGATGGAAAATAAAGAGGCGGGCGATGCACTTCTTGTAAGTATCGGTTATGATTACTCCGTAGATGGAATGGACGATCAGAACAGAATAAAATATTTCTGTGACAAAAGCAAGGAGTTTCTTGATTTTATAACCGATAATCTTATGCCGTATCTCGGTGAACAGTACAATGTAGATTTCAGTAATTCTACTATATATGGACATTCTCTTGGCGGTACGTTTACTCACTATGCAGTTTTTAATTCTGATAGATATGAAAATCAGCCTTTTGGCAATTATATTATCGGAAGTCCTGCATTCTGGTCACCGGGTTTTCTGCCGTATGTTGACATTTCAGATTGTAAAAATGAGTACGGATATTTTGATAGAAACGATACTCTTGAGAAACGTATATTTATATGTGCCGGAGCTGATGAAGATCCTGTTTACGAAGAATATTACGGTGATAATGATTCTACTTTGGAGGGCGTTGAAAATCTTACAAAACGGCTTACGGATTATGGGTTTACAAACTTTGAATGTAAGCTGTATCCTGATTCTGAACATTATCAGTTTATTCCGGAAATGTTGGTAGAAGTATTGGAAAAATTCTATCCGTGTTGTTCAGACTAAAGCTTGAAATCAATTCTTAATATGAATAAATAAGATGTGTATGTTAAGCGTTAAAAAAATTGCCTTCTCTAATTTTTTAGAGGGGCAATTTTTCATTAATATATGATTTATTTAGATTTATATTTTCATGTAACACCCATATATAGCATCTGAATATAATGGAAAGAGGGCAATTGTTCTCAATAATTCGAAAGGAGCTGTTGTTGTTGAAGGAATCCTATGAATTTATGCGAATGCCTTGTGAGTTCAGGCGTTCTCAAATAAATGAAGAAATGGAAGTGTTCTCAAAACATCGACAAAATGATGGGATAAGCCCATTCCCTGAAAATACGCCTATAGGTATGGCATATGTGCCGTATCAACAATGGGGAGATATATACGCCGCAAACGATGGATTTTGCAGAGGAACAATGTTCCCAGAGCTTGATTACCCGTTCAAGGGAGGTGACTGCAATTTTGAATGAACGCCGAGATCTACTGTGTACTTTGCAGCAGTATGAATTCGCTTTGTATGATTTGCAGCTTTACCTTGATTCACATCCAAATTGTACAGAAGCTATGCGACAGTATAAAAAGTACAAAGCTATGAAAAAAGCTGCTGAAGAGCAGTTTGTACGCCTTTATGGTCCGGTTACTGCTGAGCAGTCAGATACCGATAACGAATGGAACTGGATACAAGATCCGTGGCCGTGGGAAAAGGAGGGGAATTGATAAATGTGGATATATGAGAAAAAAGTATCATATTTAACATATACATTTAAATTTACTTATACATATAAACAAAAAAACAGCGATACCGGAGAAAAATCCAGTACCGCTGTTTTTATCATTTCATTTTCAACCTTTTTTTAAACGTTAAATCCTCACCGCATAATCAAGACAAATCCAGCCACCAGACTTGAGTCTGCCCCAACCGTTCTTAGTTTCTACTATAGTAAACACACCCTTACCAGTATACTTACCTGTAGTAGGATACTCAGTACCGGCACCTGTTCTGATGTTCAAATCATCAATAGAAACACGTACTTTGTATGTATTATCTGCACTATCAGAGCTATTCTGCGAAGCAGGATAAACCGCCTTACCCGATTCATCATAAACAGTATAGCCGTCCTTACAAGCTTTCTTAGCATTCTCTAAACTGCTGTATGCTCCAATCTGAGACTTACTGTCAGCCCATGATTTACGTACTCTGTAAAGACTCTTAGTGTTTTCTGTAGGCCTTGTTGTAGTACCAGTATTAACCGTACCACCATTCATAGCAGTCTTAACATCCTCTCTGAACTGATTCATAGTAAGACCGTATTTGTTCCAGATATGTTCAACGTCAGCGTGACCCGACGCAATGCCACGTTTATAACCCTCACTGTGGCTTATAATAACGCCATCGCCTAACGGATTCAGATTATACATCTTACAAAGATAAGCAAACAGCTCTACAGCGGTCTTATACGTTCCCAGTACAAACGTCTTAGTTGCTGTAGGGTTATTGTCTACGAAGCTTGCACCGCCTGTATAACGTATTGTAGAGGGTTCAGCCATTTCAACTCCAATATGTGTACCATTAGCAGCACCGCCACAATGCCAGCCACGGCGATTCCATGGAAGAGTCTGTATTACTGTACCGTCTGCACCTAAAACACCATGGCAGCACACATCATTAGCAGCCTTAGAATTCTTCCATAAACGTGCAAACACCTTAGGGTCAGGCTGATTACAGCCTACACTATGTAACATAAGCCCTTTTACCGTTATAGTTTTTCCTGCACGGTAACAGTCTGAAGTTGTTGCAAAGTCCTGCGTGATTTTCATAATATTATACCTCCAATTTAGATTTTTGTGCGGATGTAATCCTGTCTTTTGCAATGTTAAAATAATCCTCGTCAAGCTCAATACCAATAAAATTGCGGTTTGTGTTAACACAAGCGACGCCAGTAGAACCGGAGCCCATACAATTGTCGAGGACAGTTTCATTTTCGTTTGTGTATGTTTTTATTAAGTATTCAAGCAAATTGACTGGTTTTTGTGTGGGATGCTTTGTTGCGTTTTGTGTATTTCCAAATAGTGCACCGTTCCAACTGCTGAATTTAATGACATCAGTTGGGAAACGTTGTCCTGTTTCTTCATAAACATATCCATAATACTTTCCGTACTGTTTTGCACGATTTTCTCCATTTTTTCTTTTTCTTCCTGATCCAGTAAAATTTGATTTGCTTTTTTGTGCATGATATGTAGGAAGCTTTTTATAAAATACCAAGACATTCTCATGCGCTTTTAATGGCATTCTGTTGGCGTTTAAAAAACCTGAACTCGTTGTCTTTTCCCAGATGACTTCATAGCGGAACATTTTCCTGTTACTGTTAATCAAATCTGTTGTAAACGGCTGTGAAGAAAATAGTAAAATTGCCCCGTTATCTTTTATGATGCGATTATATTGCTCCCACAATGGCTCAAATGGAATACACTTGTCCCATTTACATTTTGTCGTACCATAAGGCAAATCACAAAGAATCATATCTATTGATTTATCTGGTATTTCTTTCATGATTTCAAGGCAATCGCCGCAATGTAGAGCTAGTTCGTTTTCTATAGACATTTTTTATTTGCTCCTTTCAAAGCAAAAAGCGCCCTCAATAACACGAAAGCGCTTAAAAATTTATTTGACTTTTGCTGAAATTCATGATATAATGTCATTTAAGGGCATACCAAAAGCGGTAGGCGGTCAATCCACGCTCCCAGAAGGGAGTGATTATGATGGCAAATTACGTAACATGGAACGATTTAATCCAGTTTATGCTAATGCTTATATCTGGTACATCATTACTGTACATGATTTTTCATAATAATAAAAGGAAATAACCGCCCACAGCTACCAAACATGTGACGGTTATTTCTTAAGATCACTATTTGGGAGCGACCGCCTATCGGTATGCTCTCTTTACATATATTATACCGAATTTCAGCGAAAATGTCAAGCGTTTTCGTTTTTTTATTTTTATGATCGTCCGGAAAGTCCGGGCGATATTTTTTATTTGTTTTTATTGTCCTTATTTTGTAAAATCTCAATCGCATTTTTTATAGCTGACGGCATAGGAACGCCCAGCAAACCGGCATTTTCTATAATAGACAGTAGTTCGTTCACCATAAAGCCAATGCAAACAGCGTCCCTTATGTAGCTTGTACCAAGAGTTAAGTCAAGTCTTGCGGACACAAGTACAAGCATAAGTACAACGCACTTTTTAGCAAGCCCTTTAAGTCCTATTGCACTGGAAAGTCCACCGCTTTTTGACTTTGGTGATTTATTTAAAGCTGCTACAATAAGACCTGTTATATAGTCTATACTCATAAATACAAGTAAGGTCACCATTGATGCATCAAATCCACCGAACAGTCCTGCAATGAAGCTGCCGGATATTCCAAGCATTGTGCAGATAGTTTCTTTCATTATGTTTCATCTCCTCCATCAACCAACCAAAAAGCAAACATGCAAATTGATTAACTCATGATCTT
>CAJTWE010000024.1 GCA_910579955.1 uncultured Ruminococcus sp.
AGCGCCACCTTGCCAAGGTGGAGGTAGCGAGTTCGAGCCTCGTAATCCGCTCCAATTTTTTCTTATTTTCGTAACGCCGCAGGAAATCTTGCGGTTTTACTTATATTTATATGCGGATTTAGCTCATCTGGTAGAGCGCCACCTTGCCAAGGTGGAGGTAGCGAGTTCGAGCCTCGTAATCCGCTCCAAATGGTCTGTTCCGTTCGGGACGGACTTTTTTTATGCATTTATTTTTGCGGATTGTTGATATTGCATAAAAATCTGTGTATAAATTTGTTTGCTGCATCAAGGCTTTTTTGTTTACAAATTTAATGATGTATGCTATAATATTAGTAGCAGCTAATATTGTATAAAATAAGGGGGAATTTCTGTGAGGAAGATTAGACATATATGTTCGGTCGCTGCGGCTGCATCATTAACTGGAGCGAGTTTATTGTATTATTCTGCTTCTGCAATGCCGATGGGAGTTGCTGGCGGGAACTTAACAATACCGGAAAATGATGAAGAAATGATTTATGTTGAGCGTGTTATAGGTAAGTATTTAAGCAATACTGACTATGCTTCTTTGGAGGGGGTTTGCGTAAGTGATGCTTTTCCACTGCATGATTTGGAAAACTCACAGATATGTGGTAAAGATATTTTTGTTATATATTATCAAGAAACTGTAATAGGCGTTTTGAGTGTTATGGAGTGCGCTGATTCATATTATTCTGTATTTCGATTGACTGATGTTGACTGTATACAAAATGCATTTGATTCTAAAGCGAACATTGCGTTTTGCTGTTGTAATGGTGAATCGTTAATGTTTGATGGAAGTAATTTTTACAATACGCAAACAGGAAACTTGACCGACTATATTCTTGAAGACGATTCTTTTGTTCGATTAGAAACGTTAGATTCAATATATGGTTCCCTTCGACAATATGCTGGTAATAATACAAGAGGATATTATTACTGCTTAGAAGGTACTATTGAACCTGTAGCTAATACATATAAATATAGCAAAGGAATTTGTTGGGCTGCCTCTATTGCGGCAAAGTACAATTATGAGCATGGCTATTATAAAGGCGGCTTTGGTTATGTTGATGCCGTGAATGTGTTCGATTGTGTAGAACGTGAATATGGTTCCCGCCCTACAGGTATACCGGATTGTGAAACGCTTGGGCTTAGACATTTTGGAATGTATGATACTTACTATAAAGGTGATGTGTCGGCAACTGCTATTGTTGCTGAAATTGCTAATGATAATCCTGTTTTAATAGATTTGAAAGGTTCAAATAAGCTTTCTCATATAACGACATATCATAGCGCTATGATTTGTGGAGTTGAGTATAATGATGATGATTCGGCGATGTATGAAATTGTTGATCCAAATTGTTCAACAATACAACAGGCTTTTGTTGCAACGAATGCTTCTGAATCTTCATATGATTTTAAATATTCACCGGATTATCTTGCGGAATATTATAGTTGGTATTCGACATATTCTTATAGGCCTGAAAACAGAACTATTGGAAAGTGATTGTTTAAGGGGGGATGGTTTATGAATAGAAATAAAATTTTATCCGTACTGACATCAAGCGTGATGTGTACAACTCTTCTTGGGATGGATACCTATGCAGTGCTTGAACCTGATGATTATGTATCTGTATGCAATGATTTAGATAATGAGATTCTTTTGAACTGGAATGAAGGATTATTGAATACTTTGAAACGGCGTGGTATAAATGCAGATGAATCATCTGTTGTATTTAGTGATCCTTATTATTGCTATAATTTTTATAATATGGAAATTGTAGAGGATAGTTATTATAGAATAGTTTTTGATAATGAAGATATTATTGGAGTAAGCTATGGAAGTGTAGAAGGAAATAAAGCTTATGTTCAGTGGTCGCCGGGAGAATTCGACTATTTGAGTGAAAGTCTCAAAAATGATAGTAAGATACTCTTTGGCGCTGCGGTGGTAGAGCATTTTTCGTGTAGTTTGATTTATTCCGGCGGTGCGTTTTATAGTTATAATTCTATAGTATTTGAAGAAGGAGAAACAGATCTTATATTTGGCGAAATTCCATATTCTCAATTGTTTGAGGGAGATGCGCCTGATGATGTAGAATTGCCGACAGTTTCAACAACAAATGAAACTACTATGCCTTATGTAAAATCTGAAAATTATATTGCTGGAGATGTGAACATGGATGGTAAGGTCTCCTTGCTTGATTTGGTTATGCTGGAACGTATAAATATTGGTGCGATAAGAGCAAATGATGCACAGATGACAAATGCTGATTGTTTTGAAGATGGAATTGTTAATTTTGATGATACTCAGGCTCTTATATGTTTTTTGGTTGAAAAGATTGATTTCTTGCCGATAATGCCTGAGTGAAAAATTTGATTTGATCAGAACACCTGTCGTTTTGCGATGGGTGTTTGATTTTTTTAATATACTTAAAAATTGCTTGTGTGCAATTCGCTTAAAGTAATGTTGGATAAGGCTTTCTTTTATGGCAAAACGCCAAAACTAAAAAAATCCGAAAAAAATCGAAAAAAGTCCTTGACAAAAACTTTGATACGTGATATAATAACAAAGTCGCAACGGACAAGCGCAAACGTCAAGGAAAAGGCGAGACGTAACTCAGCTTGGTAGAGTGCTTGCTTTGGGAGCAAGACGCCGCAGGTTCGAATCCTGTCGTCTCGACCACGTTGTATCGGATGCCTTAACAAAGGTGTCCGAGCGCAACTTATTTCAAAAATTTTTGCTTCAAAAGCTTCAAAAAAATTTTTTGAAAAAAGTTGAAAAAAGTACTTGACAAACAAAAAAAGATATGATATAATAAATATCGTTGTGAAGCGCTGGTGTAGCTCAGTTGGTAGAGCAGCTGATTTGTAATCAGCAGGTCGGGGGTTCGAGTCCGTCCACCAGCTCCATTTTTATTTTATTCAATTCAACAAACGGGGGAGTTCCCGAGTGGCCAAAGGGGGCAGACTGTAAATCTGTTGCTTCTAGCTTCGATGGTTCGAATCCGTCCTCCCCCACCAATCAGAAACAGGTAAGACCGTTTGGTTTTACCTGTTTTTTGTATATCACCGTTTTTATCGGATGAAAGAGGTTATATTTATGATTAGAGAAGATTTGAGAAATGTTGCTATTATCGCCCACGTTGACCACGGAAAGACAACTCTTGTTGATGAAATGCTGAAACAAGGCGGCGTTTTCCGTGAAAATCAGAATGTTACAGATCGTGTAATGGATTCAGGTGACTTGGAGCGTGAACGTGGCATTACCATTTTGGCGAAAAATACATCCGTAAAGTACGGCGATATAAAAATAAATATTATTGATACACCCGGACATGCCGATTTCGGCGGTGAGGTTGAACGAGTTCTTAGTATGGTAGACGGAGCGCTGCTTTTAGTTGACGCTGCGGAAGGTCCTATGCCTCAGACAAGATTTGTTCTCCAGAAAGCTCTGGAAATGAATTTGAAAATCATAGTTGTTGTTAATAAAATAGATCGACCGGACGCAAGACTTGATGAGATCGGTGATGAAGTTCTCGAGCTTCTTATGGATCTTGATGCAAGCGAAGAACAGCTGGAAAATACACCATTTCTTTATTGTTCGGGCAGAGCCGGTACAGCAAGTACCGAGCCGTTTGAAGAGGGTAAGGATCTTACTCCGCTTTTTGATACTATCATAAATTATATAGATGCGCCTGAGGGTGAACCGGATGAACCTTATCAAATGCTTATTTCTTCCATTGATTATAATGAATATGTGGGCAGAATAGCAGTAGGAAGAATTTCAAGAGGTACTGTACATGTTAATCAGCCTATAGTTATAGGAAATTATCATAAACCGGAAGAAAGCCGCAGAAACAAGGTAGTTTCACTGCTCCAGATACAGGGACTCCAGAGAGTTCCTGCCGAAACTGCAACAGTAGGCGATATTGTTTGGATAAGCGGTATTGAGAATATCTCTATAGGAGATACAGTGTGCGCTCCGGATTGCTTCGAGCCGCTGCCATTTACTAAGATCAGCGAGCCAACAGTTGAAATGACATTTTCAGTAAACGATAGCCCGTTTGCAGGCAAAGAAGGTAAGTTCGTTACATCAAGACAGCTTCGTGACAGACTTATGCGTGAGCTTCTCCGTGATGTTTCCCTGAGAGTAACGGAAACCGAAAGCACAGATGCCTTCCGTGTGGCAGGCAGAGGAGAGATGCACCTTTCTATTCTCATTGAAAATATGAGAAGAGAGGGCTATGAGCTTGGTGTTTCCACACCGAGAGTTCTATATCAGGAAATTGATGGAAAACGTTATGAGCCTGTTGAAGAAGTTACAATTGATGTTCCTGAGGAATGCGTAGGTTCAGTTATGGAAAAACTCGGCACAAGAAAGGCCGAAATGCAGGATATGCATCCACAGGGCGGCAGAACAAGAATCACATTTCTTATCCCTTCACGAGGACTTTTCGGCTATAAGAGCGAGTTCCTCACAGATACAAAGGGTGAAGGAATCATGAACAGCGTATTCTACGGATATGAGCCTTATAAAGGCGATATCCCAAGAAGAAAAACAGGTTCTCTTGTTTCATTTGAAACAGGTGAGGCTGTAACCTATGGCCTTTATAACGCCCAGGAGAGAGGTTCTCTGTTTATCGGTGCAGGCACTCAGGTTTATGAAGGCATGATAGTTGGAGCATCTCCAAAGACAGAAGATCTTGTTGTCAATGTTTGCAAAAGAAAGCATCTGACCAATACAAGAGCAAGCGGAAGCGATGACGCACTTCGTCTTGTTCCGCCTAGAAATCTTAGTCTTGAGGATTGTCTGGAATTCCTTGCAGATGACGAGCTTCTTGAGGTTACACCTAAGTCGCTGCGTATCCGTAAGGAGGTACTCAGCAATCAGCTCCGTGCTAAGCAGAGAAACAAGAAGTAAGAAGATTTTCTCATGTTGTTTCATATAGTATTTATATAATAATTTATATGAGAACGGCTTCTTAACAAACGATCATTACATTGGAAAGGAAGATATTATTATGCGTAATTTTACAAAAAAGCAGATTTGGGCAGCGCTCCTTACAGCAGCGACAATTTTTTCATTGACAGGCTGCGATTCCTTTGGTTCTGATAAAACAGATTATACTGAGGCAACAATGGGTGTTGTTGAAACTACTGCGGAATACACTTCAAACACAGATTATCTCTATATTAAGAATGAGGACGGCACAATTGCCATAAGTGGTTATACAGGCAGCAATTCTATTTTAACTGTTCCGGATACAGTGGACGGTCTTAAAGTAACAGCTATTGGTGACCACGCTTTTGAGGCTAACTGGGATCTTGAAGAAATCGTTCTCCCAGAGGGTATTACCTATATCGGAGAAAGTGCATTTATGGATTGCGGTAAGCTGAAATCTGTAACTATTCCTGAGACTACTGTAACTATTCGCCGTGCTGCCTTTGCAAGCTGCTCTGCACTTGATAATGTTGTAGTTCCTGCAAGCGTTGCAGAAATTATGGAAGAAACATTCAGCGGCTGCGGCAGTCTGAAAAATCTTACTATTGCAAGTACTAGTGTTATTTATGAAAGCTGGGGACTTGATAGTGAGGTAATGCCTGATTTGGTTATTACTTGTCCGGAAGGCTCACAAATAAGCACATGGGCAAAGGAAAACAGCTTTAAAACAGCTGCTCTGTAATTCACGAAAGGAATAAAATTATGACAATAAAAGGTAAGCTGCTGCTGATGTTTATGACCGTGGCAATGACAGCCTCACTTTTCGGATGCAGTGATAAGGACGATACTGCTTCCACAACAGAATCTTCGTCAAGCGATAGTGCGACTGAGCAATCCGAGCAGTCAACTGAAAGCACTGAGGCTGCAAATGACGAGACAGAAACAGAAGATGCAACTGTTCAGGCAAATATTCCGCTGGAATATGACGGAACAGATGTAAACGATGACTGTGCAGATACAATAAACAAGTATTTTACAGCTATAATAAATCAGAAGTATGACTCTTACAAAGAAACTATAGATCCTTATTATTGGCAGGTGTACAATTCATGGCTTGATGGAAACTATGGTTACGGTATGGAGACATCCTTTGAGACAATGCATCAGAATCTTATGGATTCTGCTGTAAGTGCCAATAACGGCAAAGATGTTTCTGACATCTATATTACAAAACTTAAGCTTACCACTACCTCAGCTAAGGACGGCGAGGACGAATCTGCTGTTGTGGAGGATTACCTTGCACAGTATGATACTATTATAGGTGAAGGCTTTACTGAAGAGCTGAGAAAACAGTGCGATGACGTTATAAATGTGACATTTACCATGACAGCTGATTGTGATGGCACAGAGCTGGAAATTTTAAAGGATATGGAGCTTCTTATGACAGTTCATGGTGACGAATATAAGATATTGGGCTGATTTCCGGGGAAATGTGGCAACGTCCCTTGACAATAGTCGGAAAAGGGCGTATAATAGATTTTGTTAAATATATATCAAACATGCAAGAGGCAAACTCCTGTGTGATATTTTGGAGGTTTATGCTATGAAGAGAGTGTACAATTTTAGTGCAGGTCCGGCTGTTCTGCCGGAAGAAGTGCTCAGAGAAGCAGCAGAGGAAATGATGGATTACCGTGGCTGCGGTATGTCTGTTATGGAAATGAGCCACCGAAGTGCTGCATTTCAGCAGATCATTGACGAGGCAGAAGCTGATCTCAGAGATTTAATGAATATTCCTGATAATTATAAAGTGCTGTTTTTACAGGGCGGTGCATCACAGCAGTTCTCAGCAATTCCTATGAATATGATGAAGAATGGCAAGGCTGGATATATCGTTACAGGTCAGTGGGCTAAGAAGGCTTATCTGGAAGGTCAGAAATACGGCGAAGCTATCAAGCTTGCTTCTTCTGAGGACGAGACTTTCTCATATATTCCGGATTGTTCTGATCTTGATATTCCGGAAGATGCAGATTATGTTTATATCTGTGAAAATAATACTATATATGGTACTAAATTCAAGACTTTGCCGAATACAAAGGGCAAGCCGCTGGTTGCAGACGTTTCTTCATGCTTTTTAAGTGAACCTGTAGATGTTTCAAAGTACGGCGTTATTTGGGGCGGCGTTCAGAAGAATATCGGACCTGCTGGCGTTGTTATCATGATTATTCGTGAGGATCTCATACCGGAAGAAACACCTGTTGAAAATACTCCTACAATGCTTAAATGGAAAACACAGGCTGACAACGGTTCTATGTACAATACTCCTCCATGTTATGGTATTTATATCTGCGGCAAGGTATTCAAGTGGATAAAGAAGATGGGCGGACTTGAAGCTATGAAGGCTCATAATGAGAAAAAGGCTGCTATTCTTTACAATTTCCTTGATGAAAGCAAGCTGTTTAAGGGTACAGTACGTCCGGAAGACCGTTCTCTTATGAATGTTCCTTTTGTAACAGGCGATAAGGACATGGACGCTAAGTTTGTTAAAGAAGCAAAGGCTGCCGGCTTTGAAAACCTTAAGGGTCATAGAAGCGTTGGCGGTATGAGAGCATCTATTTATAACGCTATGCCTATTGAAGGCGTTGAGGCTCTTGTTGCATTCATGAAGAAGTTTGAAGAAGAAAACGCATAAGAGGAAAGGATACATAATAAATGTTTACCATTGAAACACTTAATAAAATTTCTGCGGTTGGTACAGATCGTTTTGACAATAAATATACTGTGACAGATAATGCAGAGAATCCTGATGCAATCATGGTTCGTAGTGCCGCTATGCACGATATGCAGTTTGGTGAGAATCTTCTCGCCATTGCAAGAGCAGGCGCAGGTGTAAATAATATTCCTGTTCAGCGCTGCGCAGAAGAGGGTATATGCGTATTCAATACACCAGGCGCAAATGCAAATGCTGTAAAAGAGCTTGTACTTACTGGTCTTCTTATGTCTTCACGTAAGATAGTAGACGGTATCAAGTGGGCAGGTACTCTTGAAGATGGTGAAACATCTGTTGCAAAGCAGGTTGAAAAGGGAAAGAGCCAGTTTGTAGGTCCTGAGATCAAGGGCAAGACACTTGGTATTATCGGTCTTGGCGCTATCGGTGCACTGGTGGCAAATGCTGCTGTTGCTCTTGGCATGAAGGTCGTTGGTACTGACCCATTCCTGTCTGTAGGTGCAGCACTTCGTCTTGATCCATCTGTTGTAGTTGTTAAATCTAATGATGACGTTTTTGCAGCAGCTGATTATATTACTATTCACGTTCCTTTCAATAAGGAAACAGAGGGCATGATCAATGCTGAAACTATTGCTAAGATGAAGGACGGCGTTAGAGTTCTGAACTATGCAAGAGGCGAGCTTGTAAACGATGATGACATGATTGCTGCACTGGAATCCGGAAAGGTTTCTTGCTACTGCACAGATTTCCCTAATGCTAAGACTGCTAATGCAAAGGGCATTATCGCAACACCTCATCTGGGTGCATCTACTCCTGAGAGTGAAGATAACTGCGCAATTATGGCAGCAGATGAGCTTATCACATATTTGGAAACAGGTAATATACGCAATAGTGTAAATCTTCCGAATGCGGAAATGGCTGCTGTTGGAACAAAGATCTGCATTATTCATAAGAACGTTCCTGCTATGATAGCATCTGTAACAACAGCTGCTGCAAGCTGCGGTCTTAATATTGAAAATATGGTAAATGCAAGCAGAGGTGACTTTGCGTATACAATGCTTGATATTATTGGAGATGTTTCCGGTAATATGGTAGATACTCTTAATAAGATAGAGGGCATTATCAGAGTAAGAGTTATAGCTTAAATATACCAGCAGGCTTTTATAATTTAAATAGAGGATGATGTTATGAAAAAGCGTGTAAATAGAGTAAAATCGTTTATGTATGCTTTTGTACTTGCATTTACTGTAATTATTTCAACTGCTGTTACCGGAATTAGTGCGACTGAAACTGCATCTGCCATTTTAATGGTAGGTGAGGTTTCATATAGCGGTTCGGGTGATTTGTATGGCTATACTACAAATTATGTCAAATATGGCGGCAGCTTTGAATCACAGCATAAAGTACAGGATGGCTGGCATATTACAGCTTATGATAGCTATTATTCTCATGGGGTAACATGGTATGAGTGCTGGGATACAGATGACGGCGATTATTATGGCTGGATAGATTCAGCTTATCTATGGTTTTACAGCCCAAGAGAATCAACAAGTGTTCCATCCTACGATATAGCGCCACGTGATGCAGAAGTAGATGGTAGCGGTGTTAGTGGCTATACATCTAACTATGTTCTTTATGGCGGCAGTTTTGAAGAACAGCATAAAGTACAGGACGGCTGGCATATTACAGCGTATAATACCGCATATTCTCATGGAGTAACATGGTATGAATGCTGGGATACAGATGACGGCGATTATTACGGCTGGATAGATTCAAGTTACATATATTTTTATGATGAGCATCCGGCAAAGCTAACTACAACAGCTAAAAAAACTACTGAGGCAGCAAGAACGGTAATATCTGAGAAAACAGTTGTAGTTACTGTAACAGTTACGGTGACTCAGCCGGTAATAGAAGAATCATCTCAAGCTACAGAAACGACCTTATTTGCAGCTGCAATGGTTACTGATTACAATAATGATAGTAATAGTAATTCTGGCATCAGCAATCAAGTGATCATTATCATTATGGCGATAATAATTGTTATTATTATTGTGATTGTAGCGCTTTTAATTGTTTTGGTTACTAAAAAAGATAAAGCCAAAGAAATACCTATGGCAAGAAATGCCAAGGGTTTTGATAATTTTAATAATTTTGATAATGGCGTTAATAATATAGGCTCTCCGGCAATGGAAGGAGACTTATTTTGCGTAGAGTGCGGTAAAGCGAGGAGAAATCCAAACGCTTCATTCTGTCCCTATTGCGGTACGCCGTATAATAATCAGTAATTATTACTCTTTTGAGTGGTAATATAAAAAATATTTCAGAGTAGATGACGGTGCGTTAAGTGATCGGCAGACGGGGAGTTGCTGCCGGAACGAAGAGACGTAGTCTTGCGGTGCCGTGATCGCATCCCGCTGAATGTTCATAAGAAATATAAGAGCCTTTTATTTTCGCTCCTTGATCTTATGTGCATGAAGCACGAATTTTCAGGAGGTTTTGAAAATGAAAGGCTTTTTTAATTCATTCGTAATGTCCGCAAAGGAGTTCTTGAAGCTCCGTACCCTTACTGTTACAGCGATGCTTATTGCAGCGTCTATGTTTATTGAGATGTTTTCAGTAGATATAGGATTTGTAAAGCTTAACTTTGCATTTATTGCTATAGCTGTTATAGGTATGCTTTTTGGCCCTTGTATGGGATTTGCAGCAGGAATGTGCTGTGATATAGTGGGATTCCTTGCGCATCCTACAAGTGCTTTTTTGCCTGCATATGTGCTTGTTGCAGGTATTCAGGGACTTATTTATGGAATAGTGCTTTACCATAAATCGTATGATAGTGAAGGTGCTATAGAGAAGAGCAAGGCTAAGAAAAATGTTACATTTATAGTGAGAATTGTAATTGCACGTCTTTGTGATGTAATTATCATAAATCTGCTTTTGAATACTTCCCTTAATCTTCATTATGGATTTATACCGCAGCAGGCTTTTGGCGCTGCGATTGTTGCAAGAGTCGCTAAAAACGCACTTGAGCTTGCTCTTGACCTGCCGCTGCTTTTTGCAATACTTCCGGCTGCGCTTATGGCGTATAAGAGAGTGTTCCGCACACTTACAAGAAGAGCTAAGGTTTAATCAAAAAATTTTATTCATTTAAAGCGATCCCTTAAATTACCTTTTTCTCTTATTGACCATAGAGAAAAAATGTTGTATAATAATAAATGAAATATGCGGAAAGGAGTGGTATTATGCTGTATGGAAACGAATGCGTACGCAGAGATCTTCTAAAAATGGCTGCTGGCGAAAGACTCGCCCAGTGTATTCTGTTTTACGGAGATAAAGGTACAGGCAAAAAAGCACTCAGCAAATGGTTTGCACAGCTTTTGCTATGCGAAACTGACTCAGCTCCCTGCGGTCAGTGCAAAAATTGCAAAACCATACAGAATAATGTCCACCCTGATGTTGTGTGGGTTCCTCATAGCGGAAAGCTGGGCGGATTTTCTGTTGAAACTGTCAGAAATATCTGCGCAGATGCTGTAGTCGCTCCTAATAGTGGCAAGAGGAAGATCTATATCTTTGATGACTGCGATAAAATGGATGTTCGAGCTCAGAATATTCTGCTGAAAATTATTGAAGAACCACCTGCATTTGCATATTTTATATTTACAGCAGCTGCCAGACAATCACTTTTGCCTACTGTTTTGTCACGTCTTATGCCATTTGGCATTTCTGCTTGTACTGAAGACGAAGCGATGCTCGCTCTTGAAAACAGAGGTTATTCTCATGAGGATGCACTTGAAGCTGTTTTGTGTTTTCATGGCAATATAGGTCAGTGCATAGATTACATTGAGAATGAAAAAGTCAGAGAGCTTGTGTCATTGACAAAAGAAGCGGTTAGTTGTATAATAGAAAAGCGTGAATACGATCTTTTGAAAGCTTTTTGCAATGGCTGTACTGATAGAGATACAGTGCTTTCATTTCTGCAAATGCTTGAAAAGGTGTTTCGTGATGCCAGCGTTTTGCGTCTGGATATGTCACTGCCGTGTGTTGGCTGTGATCCGGAGGGTGCAAAAGCCCTTGCAGGCAGGCTGTCGGCAGCACGTGGACAGTATTTTCACAAATGTATATTAAATGCGTACTCTGCCATAAATTCCAATGTGAATTTGCAGCTTACCCTCTCCGCACTTTGTGCGGAAATCATGACCGGTAGATAAGATAGAAAGGATTTTTGATCTATGGTTGATATTATCGGCGTTCGTTTTAAATCCGGCGGTAAGGTGTACTACTTTGCTCCGGGTGATATAGAAGCGAAGCTGGGGGAAATGGTGATAACCGAAACCGCAAGAGGTCTTGAGTGCGGCGAGGTTATGATACCCAATAAAAAAGTGCCGAAATCTGATATTTCAGCACCACTAAAAAATATAGTTCGTAAGGCTACTAAGGAAGATCTGAGAATAGTTTCAGCAAATCGTAAAAAGGAAGAGCGTGCTGCTGCTGTATGCGAGGAGAAGATAGCATATCGAGGTCTTGATATGCAGCTTGTAGACGTTGAATGCACTTTTGACAACAGTAAGCTTTTGTTTTACTTTACAGCTGAAAACCGTGTGGACTTCCGTGAGCTTGTTAAGGATCTGGCATCTGTTTTTCGTACACGTATTGAGCTTAGACAAATCGGTGTTCGTGATAAGGCTAAGATGCTGGGCGGTTTGGGAATATGCGGCAGAGAGTTTTGCTGTAAGGCACATCTGCCGGATTTCCAGCCTGTTTCTATAAAAATGGCAAAGGAACAGGGTCTTTCTTTGAATCCCTCCAAAATATCAGGCTGCTGCGGCAGACTTATGTGCTGCTTGAAGCATGAGCAGAACACATATGAAGAGCTTTTGAAGATAACCCCGAAAAACGGTGCAGTGGTAGCACTTTCGGACGGAACAAAAGGAAAGGTTGTTGAAAACAATCCGCTTACTGGAGTTATTAAGGTACTCACAGAAAAATCAGATGTTCCGGTGAAAACCACTCGTGATGAGGTAACTGTTCTTCGTGACAGCCGTATAAAGGTAAATCACGATGAACTAAAGGCTCTTAAAGAGTTGGAGGGGCAGTAATGGCATCCTTTAAGCCAAAAGTAAATTATCAGATTAAAATGGAGCAGCTTATTGGTACTCTTCCCAAGGATAGAGTACCGGTATTGTTTCTTCATGCCTGCTGTGCGCCTTGCAGCAGCTTTGTGCTGGAGGCACTCAGCCGGTATTTTAAGATCCGGCTCTTTTTTTATAATCCGAACATTTTTCCAAAGGAAGAGTATCTTTACAGATTATCAGAGGTAAGAAGGCTTATTTCAGAGCTTCCTCTTGAAAACAGTGTAGAGGTAGTAGATGGCGAATATCATCCCGAACGTTTTTTAGAGCTTGCAAAAGGGCTGGAGAATGAGCCGGAACGTGGTGAGAGGTGCAGGAGATGCATAGGTCTGCGCCTTACGGAAACCGTACAGCAAGCAGCGCTTTCAGGTGCTGATTTTGTTACTACAACTCTTTCCATAAGTCCTCACAAGGACGCTGTTTTTATAAATGAAAAAGGCGCCGAACTTTGTGAGAAGTACGGCGCATCATGGCTTTATTCAGACTTTAAAAAGAAGGGTGGATATCTGCGCTCCATCGAGCTTTCAAAGAAATACGATCTTTACAGACAAGATTTCTGCGGCTGTGTATACAGCAGGGAAGCAAGACGCAGAGAAAAAGAAGCGGCGGCTCAGTCTTCTTTGAATAATCCGCACTGATAAATGAGCCTTGGGTTCTTTTCCCAGAATGCATATTGCTGAGACGGAAGAGCCAGACGGCATATTTCAGGAAATCGTTCCAGTATTGGAATGAGGCGATTGTAATCCCTGATGTCGAGCACACGCCTTTGAACAAGCGATTTTGCCGCCTTTTTAAGCGTATATGCAGTACCGCCTTCGTCGGTATGAATAACGCCTAAAACAGCTCCGGAGTTTTCCAGCATATAGTCATTTCGCTTGAGAAAGCACCATTTTGTATATGAAGGAGAAACGCATATAACAGCGTCGGCTTCATCGCCTATTTTATACAAAAGTTCTTTTTCGCTTGCATGAAATCTATCTTCATGATTCGGATGAGGTACAGCTGCTATAATATGAACGTCCGGCAGAAAGCACTTCATATATAAAAGAAGCTCGCCTGCCCAAAGATCAACTCCATTAGCCATTCCGGTAATGAAGTATCTTGCGCCACGATCATATGCATCGGCAATCATAAGTGCAAGCAATGTTTTTACGATATTGATCGTAATTTCTTTGGATAAGAATGTGCTATTCAGTAATTTTTCTGTACGATGTCCTGTGAAACAGACTGTTTTATCTTTGTGGTTTAAAAATGCCATGTTGTTATGTTTATCATCTCTAAGCAGCTTTTGCATTGTACAGTTCCTCCTTTTATCTTATATTATCTTATATTATATCTTATTATGGCAGATAATGCAAGCATAAATATTAATAAGGACATTTTTCGCCATTTTAAGCTTAAAAATCTTCATTGCCGTTTTGGGAGATTTTTGTGGTTTTATATGTCAAATCAAAAGCGGCAGAATGGAGACTTCTATGAAAAAAATCCTGCACCGTGCGTGGGCAGAAATAAATCTTTCTGCACTCAGTTCTAATATAGCAGCGGTAAAAGCTGTTATACCAAAGCACACAGAGCTTATGGCAGTAGTAAAGGCGAATGCATATGGTCATGGAGATGAGGCTGTATGCCGAAAGCTTGCTGAGCTTGGTATATCATGGTTTGCTGTCTCTAATCTTGAAGAGGCTCTTTCTGTTAGAAGAATTTGTCCTGACGCTGAAATTTTCATTCTTGGCTATACTCCTCCTGAGTGTGCGGCTGATATTGCAGCTAATAATATTATTCAGGGTATAATGTCAATTGATTATGCAAATGAGCTTTGCAAGTATGCAGAAGCGCCTATACGCTGTCATATAAAGCTTGATACCGGAATGGGAAGAATAGGTTTCAGGGCTAAGGATACATACGCCTGTACAGAGGAGCTTCTGCCGCTTTTCGATAAGGATAAGCTTTTGATTGAGGGAATATATACGCACTTTGCGGCTGCGGATTCTTTTGAAGAAGACGACATAGCGTATACAGAAATGCAAGAAAAACGTATATTTGATGTATACGATCGTCTTTCAGAGCTTGGATACAAGCTTCCGCATGTGCATTGTATGAACAGTGCGGCAAGTATAGTACGTCCAAATGAGCGCTGTACGCTTGCAAGAGTAGGCATTGTAATGTATGGTTTGCTTCCGAATTATCCTGTGGAGCTGCCCATTAAAATTACACCTGTAATGACGTTTAAGAGCGTTATTTCTCAGGTCAAGGAAATAGAAGACGGAGACTCTGTAAGTTATGGCAGAACCTATACAGCCGGCAGCAAAAGGCGTATAGCTACCGTAACAGTCGGCTATGCTGACGGTTATGCAAGACTGCTTTCCAGCAAGGGCAAAGCATTGGTTCATGGGACAGTTTGTCCAATAGTGGGCAGGATTTGCATGGATCAGCTTATGCTGGATATAACAGATGTGCAGGAACAAGTTCAGTCTGGGGATGAGGTAATTCTTTTTGGAGATGGTGAAATAACTGCCGATATGCTTGCATATCTTTATGGAACTATAGGCTATGAAATAGTCTGTGGTATTTCAAAGAGAGTGCCTAGAATAGTTATTGAATAATACATAATAATACGCAAAAAGTGCCGTACCAATTTTGGTACGGCATTTTGGTTTTCATTTAGAAATTACCTAAGACCTGCACAGCTTTCAGCGTAATAAGTAAGAACGTAAGTTACATCATCAATATTTATTTCGCCGTCGCCGTTTACGTCCATTTTATCATTTACAGCTGTTCTCTGAACGCCAGCCATATTTTCTGCATAAGCTTGCAGAATTTGTGTAGCATCGGAGATATCAGCCTCACCGCTATTATCTATATCGCAGATATAGGGGTCGAGGAGGTTTATAAAACCGTATGACGAGAATTTAACTGATAAATCAGTGTCCAAAACATCGAATCCATTTGATATATTTTCCGAGGCTTTAAGTTCGCTTCTTATGTTTTCCAGTTCGGATAAGCTTTGTATATCAAAGAATTCAACAGGATAGATAGAACCATTAGATATAGGACTTTTTACAACAGCATTATCAGAATATTTTTTAATGATATCAGATAGTTCATCCTCTGTTCCATCAAAGCTACATAAAAGTACGTTTCTTATTTGGTACAATTTATATAATGCACGTACAGGAGTATAATCAGCGTGAACTATAATTCCATCATTGTACATTTTATCGACCATTTTTTTGATACTATTATATTTATTTTCCACTGTTTCGGGTTTTATCATATTATCGTTTTCGTCAGGTACATCGTAAAGCTCCCAATCGCTGGACAAGGCTACATCAAAATCAAGCTCTTTGCAATATTTTTCGTAAACATCGTCCCATTCAGCCGATTTGCTGAGTTCAAGAAAAAGGTAATTATATTGGAAATCATAATACGAGTGCAAATTATATGTATTGTTTTTGTCATTATACATTACATACTCATAATCAGCTTTGCCGTCAACATAGCCATCCGGTTTTACTAGATTTGAAATGTCGTATCCGTTAGCAGCGCTGACAGCAGGGGAAAATGCACTTAATGCTAATATTGCACTTAGTGTGCAAGCCAAGCTTTTTTTGATTATTTTCATATAAGCTCCTCCTCGCTTTACCATTCTATGTTAGAATTGTTTTTATAAAAATGTAATAGCTCAGTAGTCATCTTTGGACCACAATTTGACATTTGCTTAACAAGCCCTTCATTAGATATATTACCATTTTGGTCAATGCATTCAGCATGTGAATATGCTGCGATGCCTATAACTGTATAATACTTTTGATTATTATATTCAGTATAGGTATAAATTGGCGATCCACTCTGTCCGCTTATTACATCAAGATTTGTTATTATGTTTTTGTCATCACCTATAACTTTTGAGTTTAAACATCCATTTTCTATTGATGTTACTTTTCCTGGACAAGTGTATTTGCCTGTTTTATCTGATGGAAATCCAGTGGTGTAAATTGGTAGTGAACTTCCTGCAATATTATCGGTAGCTACTCCTAAATTAAAGTTTAAATAATCATCTATGTTATCTAGATCCTCTGATATAGTGATTAATGCATAGTCATATAAATAATAGCTATTATCATTATTATTATTATTATTATTATTCATTCGTCTAGATATATATTCATTTGGAATATGTACTTCATATGCACTTCTAATAAGCTGTTTAGATCTTCCATTTTCATCGTAAATACATATGGAACTAATTTTACTGTATGAATTATTAAAATTACCAGTTTCTTCATTAAAAACACAGTGCGCAGCAGTTGCAATAGTATGTTCATCAACAAAAAAACCAGTTCCGGTGCTGCTGGAAGTATATATTTTTACAACACCAGATAATCTATTATCTGAATATCTATCATCAATACCTATAATATCTCTTGAATTGTCTTGAACAGGATTAGCTTGTAGTGTATAATTTCGCTTATATGTTCCAGATGAACTAAAAACTGTGTAGGTTTGTGTGTTGTTTATGGCAATAACATTATTTTCTATATGCGTAGTTAGTGATAAGGTGGAAATAAGTACTGATAAAAATAGGGCAGTAATTTTTTTTAGTTTTAAATTATTAATTTTCATTTTGCAACCTCCATTGTTACCCATTCACCATTAATAATACATGGCAAAGTTTGGTATTCATCCTTTTCTGCCAAATGATACATCAGTACTTTTGAATCAATAGCGTTGATTACATAATTGCCTGTAACGTCCGCAGCCGCATAATTGACAAGTTCAACTTTGCCTGTTAAATACTTGCTCATTACAACTGTGTCTGACATAGTAATTTTTCCGTCATTGTTTAAATCGCCGCATATGTAAGCAGATGCGTTAAGTGGGATTGCTGAAGCAACACCCATACAAGCTGCAATGACCGCCGCTGACAGTTTTTTAATCATACCATTCATTTTAAGTCCTCCTTATAAAATGTCATAAAGGTAATTCAAAATAACTTCTGTAAACTACCTTATATATATTATACATCATTTATCCAATAAATGCAACATCAAATCTCAACAATTTTCCAGTTAAATATATGTGCAATTGCAACAAAACATTATTAAAAAATCGTCGTACCAGAATGACCTGATACGACGATCTATTATATTGCTATATAATTACTTAGACTAAATCAGTTAATGATTGCTGGGTTGTTGTCAGCGTCCTTGTCAAACAGGTGGAGCTTGTTTGGATCAAGAGCGATCTTGATGATGTCGCCAGACTTAGCTGTAGAACGTGGGTCAACACGAGCTGTCAGGGAAACACCAGCACAGTTCAGATACAGGAATGTCTCTGCACCCATCATTTCTGTGATTTCAACGTTAGCGTTTACAACGCCTGTTGTAGCTGTAGAAAGGAACATTTCGTCATCGTGGATAGCCTCAGGACGGATACCCATAATAACTTCCTTGTCAACATACTTAGCAAGATCATTTGTAACCTTAGCAGCAGGGATGTCGATTCTTGCGCCGCCTGCAAATTCTACATAGTAGCTGTTGCCTCTTCTCAGGATAGCGTCTACGAAGTTCATCTGAGGAGAGCCAAGGAATCCAGCAACAAACTTGTTGCCTGGTCTCTCATACAGAGCCTGAGGAGTATCGATCTGCTGAATGATACCGTCCTTCATAACTACGATACGGTCACCCATTGTCATAGCCTCTGTCTGGTCATGAGTTACATAGATAAATGTTGTACCCAGCTTCTTGTGGAGCTTAGAAATCTCTGTTCTCATCTGAGCACGGAGCTTAGCATCCAGGTTGGACAGTGGCTCGTCAAGCAGGAATACCTGAGGATTACGAACGATAGCACGACCCAGTGCAACACGCTGTCTCTGACCGCCGGACATAGCCTTTGGCTTACGCTGGAGCAGGTGGCTCAGGTCGAGGATCTTTGCAGCTTCTTCAACCTTTCTCTTTATCTCGTCCTTAGGAACCTTACGGAGCTTCAGACCGAATGCCATGTTGTCAAATACTGTCATGTGTGGATACAGAGCGTAGTTCTGGAATACCATTGCGATGTCTCTGTCCTTAGGAGCAATATCGTTTACCAGACGGTCGCCGATATACAGTTCACCTTCGGAAATTTCTTCCAGACCTGCGATCATTCTCAGGGTTGTAGACTTACCGCAACCAGAAGGTCCAACGAGAACGATAAATTCCTTATCCTCGATCTCAATGTTTACATCCTTAACAGCAACTACGTTGCCCGGATATTTCTTATAAATGTGTCTAAGTGATAAACTTGCCATAGAGCAGTTCCTCCTATAATTTTTTCTTACCTCTAGAGGACAGTTGCCTGCCCACTTTTGTACAATAATATAATACCAGAAATCGCCGTATTTTGCAAGTCGTTATTTGCACAAACTTTTATCCTACAATTCATTGATTATGACGAACTTTTCATAAAATTTGTAATAAGTGCTGAAAAGATGTCATTTATATTCAACACTTCGGTCAAGTCTTTGTCTAACAGTACAAGTACCTCTCCGGGCTGTAAATCAGGCGGTAAAATCATGTTTCCCATAGCAATACGTTTTAGATTTTCCACACGATTTCCAGTGGCAGCAAACATACGTTTTACTTGATGGTATTTTCCCTCACAGATGGATATGAGGACTTCTTTGCCGTCATTGCTAATGGCAGCCGCCTTTGCCGGTTTGCATTGTGAGCCGTCCTTTAATATTATGCCCTTTATGATAAGCTCCTGTGCCTTATCTGTGAAAGGTTCGGCAAGACTTGCGATGTAATATTTAGGGACATGCTTTTTTGGCGATGTAAGGTCATGAAGCAAGCTTCCGTCGTTTGTCAGAAGCAGAAAGCCTGTGGTATCTTTATCAAGCCGTCCAACAGGAGAAAGCCCTTGTCCTTTGTATTCCGGCGGAAGAAGATCTATGACCGTCTTTTCTGTTTTATCTTCCGTAGCGCTTATATAATCCTTGGGCTTATTCATAAGAAGAGTAAGCTTTTTATCTTGCCTTACGACTTCTCCTGAAATTGAAACAGTTTCAGAACCTGTAATGTTCATATCAGCTTTGGACGCTGTCACACCGTTTACTTTTACTTTTTTAGCACTGATCAGATTCTTTATCTGACTGCGTGAAAATGCTGTTCTTTCCGAAAGATATTTATCTAAACGCATAAACTCAATTCCTTTTTGCACAGTTCTGAAAAAACTTACCCATGCATACTATTTTTATAAAGAAAATACCAAACAAAACTTGTCCGATGGCTTTGCATGGTATTATTATAAAACAGATAGGAGAGTTTACATGAACCGTTCTATGATTATTCTTACTATGGGCATAGCCGGTGTAGGCTTAGGCATATTTGGGCTTGTCCGATACATAGATCAGAATCCACAACCGGCAGAGATTTTACTAAGCAGCGATGAGGAGAGACGTGAGCTTTTAGCCGAATACGGCTGCACAACAAAAGAAACACCGCCCAATCAGCAGGATATAATTCTGCCTACGGGCGGCGATACGTCAGTTTTTGGCGATTACTGTGCTCTCCAGCAGGAGCAGAATCTGCCGCTTTCGGATCATTTTGGTGAAGAAGCTGTTATTTGGACATATACCCTTGATGATTCTCCGTCTTTACGTGCTGAGATAATATGTACGCCGGATGGCCTTCTTCTTGGTCTTATGAGATATGATAATAAAAGCTTTAACTATATGTATCCGATAATTATTTGATATTATTTAATAAGTCTTGCGATGCTGCCGATTCCTGGCAGTTCTTTGGATCTGCCCTGACCTGTTAAAACCATTCCGTAAATCATCAGTACGAGAACGACTACGGAAACAATAAGAGCAATAAGTCCGGAAATGATCCAGCCAACAATTGGTATCCATCCTATAACTATGTTTACAACCTTGGATGCTATGCTCAGAGCAATGCTGGTGAGCAGCAGAAGAAGTCCTTGGTTTGCATGGAAGCGGCAGTATGAGGTATTGCCCGTTACCAGCGGCAGCCAAAAGAGGATAGGAATATAAGCGAGAATACAAATTACTTTGTTATCTGCAATATCCTGAGTACCGAATTCGTTTGAGTGGTCTGTTCCTTGAAAATTGTAAGACATTTTTTGTTCTCCTTATAAAATATTTTATGCTTCGCCCAGTTCACTGACAGCATTTATAAATCCCTCAACGCTTGAAAAATCCTGGTAAACAGAAGCGAAGCGGATATATGCAACTGCGTCAATTTTCTTGAGCTGTTCCATAACCATGTTGCCTATTTCTGTTGATTTTATGCTTGTGCGAAGCTCGCTTGCAAAGCGTTCCTCAACAGTATCTACTATTCCCTGCACCTGTATGGCTGTAATGGGACGTTTTTTTATTGCGCTGAAAATGCCGGACATAAGTTTGTTTTTGTCAAATGGCTGAATACTTCCGTCTTTTTTTTCGACTGTAAGCATAGGAAGCTCGATAACTTCATAGGTGGTGAATCTTTTCAGGCAAGTACCGCATTCTCTGCGTCTGCGTATTTTCATTTCAGAAGGACGAGAATCCAGAACTCGTGTGTCTTTTTCTCCACAAAATGGGCATTTCATGTTGGTTTAGTCTCCTGTCGTAATCTGTTTTGTTGTTATTCGTAAATACTTTCTGCCATTCTTTCGAGGACCTGATAATTCTGCAAAAGGTCGGAAACATTTGCAAAGGCACTGCGGTAAAGCTCTAGTATTACGGTACAATCCGGACTTAGCAATGATAATCTTTTTAAAAAATCCTTTATACGAAAGCTGCCGCTTCCTATAGTCAAACAGTCTCCGTACGGGCCGTGATCGCTCATGTGTACAAGTACAATACTTTCTTCCAGTGCATTCAAAACCGCAACAGGATTTTCTCCCGAACGTATTGCTTGCTTTACATCAAGAACAAATTTCGCTCTGTTTCCGAGCTGTTTTTTCATTTCTATCAGAAAGTCCAGTGAACGGCTTGTACATCTTGAAACATTTTCCTGAGCTACAGTTATACCAAATTCGCTTCCTATTTCAGACAGCATATTGAATCTTTCAAAGTATAACTGATTATCTCCATAACCCTTAGAGCCGTGCATAACAAATACACTAGCCCCCAAAGCCCGCATAGCAGCAAAGTAATGCTTATAGTAATCTATGGCGTCATTTGTTCTGCGCTTATATTGTGAAAAGAAGAGTAGAGGTTCCATTTCGCAGGTAAAGGGATGCAGAGAGCTGCATGAAATATCAAAACGTTTAAGAAGTTCTGCAAGGTTCATAATGAAGCTTTTGCGTAGTTCCGAGTGTGTGTTCAGAAATATCTCTATCTGTGAAACGCCGCCGAGTATCAGCTCATATAGAGCTTCTTCTACCGGCATGGGGTAAAGACATGCTGTTGAAACGCCTGTTTTCAGCATAAGGGATCCTCCTTTTCTATACACATTATATATTATAGCATATCTTTTTTTATTTTGCAATAGTGTAAAAAGAAAATGTCATAAAAAGGCGCTGTATGACGTTTGGGTATAATATAATACAATATTTGCCATATGTTTTTTCTTGTTTTTACTTTACAAATTTTATCTTTTATGGTACAATGATAAAATAAATCAAAAAACAGGAGAATAAATTATATGTTTTTTAACAGAATGAAAAAGATTGCTGTATTATGTGCTTTGGTGATTACAGCCGCTTCGGCAGTGCTTTTTCCCATAAAAGCTGAGGCGATCTCTTCCAATATGCCTTTCCCGATAGCATTGCAGCAGAATGAAGAATCAGGCGCAGAGATTCAGAGAAATTTATATCTGTCTGAATTCGATAACTGGTGCGATTACCCGTGGAACAGAGGCACTGAGAAGAATAATACAGTTGGAAAAGCGGCGTGCAGTCTTTTTTCCGTTATTAATAATGTATATTACCATACCGGCAAAATAATTGACCCCACTGTTCTGGCGCAGTATGCACTTGACAAGGGTTATCGCAGAGTAGGATATGATGGTGTTGTACTTGATTTTTTCCCTGCATTTGTAAATGACTTAGGTTATGCATACGGCATGGGCTACCACGGCTGGACTACATCCGCTGAAAACGCCCTTGCACATGTAAGAAACGGTGGTTCTACAAGCTCGAATATTTACGGCCACTGGATAACTATTGTTGATTATGATGCCGAAAGTGATCTTTATCTGATACTGGATTCTGCACAGGCGTGTGCAAGATGTGAGAACATCACATGGACAGACCGTGAAAACGGCATAGCGTGGCTGCCTTCATCGGAACTGCTTAAAAAGGCGAAAAGCGGCAATTATGGTATTAGCGGAGTTGTAAATATGCTTTTCAGTTTTGACTATACATTTGCAGCTCAAATGGGTGATGCAAACGGCAGCGGTGAACTTGACATAAGCGATACAACTATGATACTTTCTCAGTATGCATATAATACAGCGGGATTAGAATGCTTTCCGTATCATCCGCATCCTGCACAAAATGAGGTGTGCATAGTAGCGGCAGATGTAAACGGTGACGGCTGCATTAGCATTGATGATTCTACTGTGGTTATTCAAATGTATGCAGATAGCTTAGCAGGACTTATTGAGTGATTCGGAGGGATATAATAATATGAAGCCGGAAGAAGTTATGTTCCACTTGAACTGCCGTGCGGAGGACATAGGAAAATATGTTTTTTTGCCGGGCGATCCCGGACGTGCGGATTTTATAGCAGGTTATCTTGATGATGCAAGGCTTATCGGTAGGAACAGAGAATTTACCATATGGACGGGCAGTCTTGATGAAGTACCTGTAAGCGTTGTTTCAACGGGCATAGGAGGGCCGTCCGCTGTGATAGCTATGGAAGAGCTTGTAATGTGTGGAGCTGATACATTTATAAGAGTGGGAACATGCGGCGGAATGCAATCGGAAGTTCCTGCCGGACAGCTTGTTGTTCCCACTGGTGCAGTACGTATGGAGGGAACATCTCGTGAATATATGCCTATAGCTTTTCCGGCAGTGCCTGATTTTAGTCTTACATGCGCTTTAGTACGGGCTGCAAAGGAGCTTTCAATGCCATATGTTACCGGAGTAGTACAGTGTAAGGATTCATTTTACGGTCAGCATAGCCCTGAAAGAATGCCGGTAGCAAATCGTCTTATAGATGATTGGAATGCATGGATAGCAGCAGGAGTGCTTGCGTCTGAAATGGAGTCGGCGGCGTTATTTGTAACGGCTTCGGTGCTTCATGTGAGGTGTGCTACGGTACTTAACATGATATGGAACCAGGAACGTGAGAAAAAATATGGTATAGATACTGTTCCTCAGCTTGATATGGATGCGGCTGTAAGGACAGCGGTTCATGCTATGAGAGCTATTATAAAAGATGATAAGGGTCGCAAATGATATAATATATTATAATAGGTATAAATAAAAGCTCAGAAGCAAAAAGCTTCTGAGCATTTTTTATTTGTGATAAAAGATTATCTGGCTTCTTTTAAATTATGAATATATTCACTTTGATTTTCGCAAAGCTGTTCAAGGAAAAGTTCAAGCTTGCCCTTGTTTCGTTCAGTGAGAGACATATATTTTTGAGCAATGCTTATGGCTTCGTTTGAAAGGGGGTCAAAAGCATTGCCATGGGATACATTTGTACGACCAGCGATATAATCGAGGGATACATTGTAGAAGTCGGCGAGTGTTACAGCAAAATCCAACGGTACAGTATGCTTGCCCTGTTCGTAGTTTGTATATGTGGTTTTATGCATATACAATTTTTTGCACAGCTCATTCTGAGTAAGGTCGCTGTCCTCCCTTAAATCTCTTATACGCTGGTAATGTTGCATAAGTTGTGCTCCTTTCATTTATAAAATTTACTGAAATTATACCACAAATGATGTCTTTGCATTGACAAATTACAATGATTATGGTATTATATAGCTGTAAATACAACATATGATGTATCGAAATACAATAAAAGGAGTCGATTTTGTATGAGAAAAACGAATATAGTAAAATTTGTAAGCATTATAGCGTCGGTTGTTATGATGCTTGGGCTTTTGCCAAACTTTTCAGTGTCGGCTATTTGCTGCCGCAAAGATGGCTTTGATAAAAGTAGATATACTTTGACCGGCAATATGGCAGAAGATGTTGCTACAATTGCAAAATCTCAAAAAGGAAGAACCGGAGCACAATTTGGGTATACAGAAGCTTGGTGTGATGAGTTTGTAGCTGACTGTATTGAAAATGCTGGAGCAGATTCATCAATTGTTGGACATGGCGGAACTGTAGCTGATTTTGAAGCTGTAATGCGTAAAAAAGGTGCAGCTCAGGTTAGTTCGCCTAAAATAGGAGATTTAGTATTCTTTACTTATTCTCATGTGGAAATTGTAACAAAGGTTGAAAATGGCGTTGTATATTGTGCCGGCGGTAATAATGGTGGAACTGGAAATTATAAGACTAATAATTGTGCCGGTGAAAGAAAATTATATTCTACTGCAAGATTATATTTGAGGCCTAATTATCCGCCGAATTCTGTTATAGTACCTAAAGGGCATGAAATGTCAGAAAGTGAAGGTGCTGGACAAACCATTTCAGATGGAGATTATTACATATTTTCGGCAATCAATCAGAACTATTATATGGACATTAAAGGTTCTGATGCTGTAGCATCAGAAGGAACAAATGTTTATATGTATACTACCGAATCCAATGTAATGCCTCCAGAACATGATGTTTGGTCGATAGTATACCTTGGAAATGGTTTTTATAAGATAAAACAAAAAGGTACAAATATGTGCCTTGATGTAAATGGTGCTAATTTGGATAGAGGTACAAATGTACAAGTATGGACGGAAAATAATTCTTTAGCTCAACAATGGTCTATTATAAGGACAGATCAAGGATATAAACTACAATCTAGATGCAATTCTTTTTATCTTGATGTTGATGGTGGCGCTTTTGAAAATGGTACAAATGTCCATGTTTGGGAGAATAACGATACTTCGGCACAAAAATTCGGATTGATTCCTTATGGACCTTCAACTGGAAAGGTAATTGAAGATGGTATATATAGTATACAATCATCAGTTGATTCTGGATATTATATTGATGCCTCAGGTGTTCCATCCAAAGGCTATAGTAATGAAGCGAATATACAAGTATGGGAAAATAATAGTTTAAATGAATTGTTTAAAATAAAGTATATTGACGGATATTATGAAATATATGAAGTCTTTTCCGGACTTGCATTGGATGTATGGAACAAAAATGGTGGGGATGGCTATTTGAATGTTAATAGAAATGTACAACTATATGAAAAAAATCATAGCAGAAGTCAAAGATGGATTATTAAAAATGTTGGCAATAACAAATATACGATATTTTCTACGTTAAGCGGATATTGTCTTGATTTAGATAGTGGACGTTGTAGTAATGGTAATAATATAGATCAGTTTTGGTATCATGGCGGTGATAACCAAAAGTGGAGATTTGTAAAAATCAATCTAAAATCTCCTACTCCTACAATTACAACACTTAGTTCATCTTCATTGAAATTAACATGGAGTAAAGTTACTGATGCAGCAACTTACAGAATTGATAGACGAAAATCTGGTGCAGATGCTTATGAAACAATAGCAACAACTAAAGATACAACATATACAGACAAAGGGCTTGAGGCAAATACTAAATATTGGTATAGAGTTTATGCTGTTTTAGGTTCTGAAAAATCATCAGAAAAAACTCAGTTTCCGGAATAACGGATAAAGCTATAACTAATTGCAATATAAAATTATATGACAATGGACAGTGCTTGGCAGAGTACAATATATTAGCAGGTACAAAATTAGATGAATTTTTATTACCGACTATGAGCAAAACAGGATATAAATTTGAAGGTTGGTATACAGCTAAAAGTGGAGGAACAAAATATTCTATAGGCTCCACTGTTCCAAAAGCTTCAGAGTTGAATTTATATACTCACTGGACAAAAGTAAATATTAAAGGCGATGTAAATGCTGATGATATTCTCTCTATACTTGACATTGTTTCCCTACAAAAATATCTACTAACACTAAAAGATCTCACCGCCGAACAATTAAAGCTCGCAGACATGAACACCGATGGTAGAGTAAACATCTTTGATTTAAACCTGCTTAAGGAAAGCCTAAAACAATAACCCCCTGCAAAAGCCGTTTCATTCCCGAGACGGCTTTTTTCCTAAAATGCAAAATTACCTATTGACTTTATAATATATTTGTAGTATAATAAATATAATTACGAAAGAAGTAATTGTCATATATTCACGCAAAAAATAAAAAGCTCAGGAGCGGCTACTCCTGAGCTTTTTATTTTTGGGATATGCCGGGCTTACTTCCTGTCTATCCACTTGCATATGTAGTGACCTGCTACACTTGCCATGACAGAAAATACGAAAGAAGTAATAATCGTCATATATTTCACCTCCCTCCTGACGGAAGAAGCCGACATGTTTATTTTATCACAAGCTTTGTTATATTGTCAATCTATATCCTAAAATGGATGTATTTTTTCGTAATTTACAAATTTGTTTTTTCCTAAAATGCAAAATTACCTATTGACTTTATAATATATTTGTAGTATAATAAGTATAACCACGAATGAGATAATGGTCATATATTCACGCAAAAAGTAAAAAGCTCAGGAGTTGCCGCTCCTGAGCTTTTATTTTTGGGATATTGCCGGGCTTACTTCCTGTCTATCCACTTGCATATGTAGTAACCTGCTACACTTGCCATGACAGAAAATGCGAATGAGATAATAATGGGCATATATTACACCTCCCTCCTGACGGAAGAAGCCGACATGTTTATTTTATCACAAGCTTTGTTATATTGTCAATATACTGGATTTTTCGTAATTTACAAATTCGTTTTTTCCTAAAATACAAAATTACCTATTGACTTTATAATATATTTGTAGTATAATAAGTATAACCACAAACGAAGTAATGGTCATATATTCACGCAAAAAATAAAAAGCTCAGGAGTTGCAGCTCCTGAGCTTTTTATTATTGGGATATTGCCAGGCTTACTTCCTGTCTATCCACTTGCATATGTAGTAACCGACTACACTTGCCATGACAGAAAATACAAACGAAGTAATAATCGTCATATATTACACCTCCCTCCTGACGGAAGAAGCCGACATGTTTATTTTATCACAAGTTTTGTTATATTGTCAATATACTGGATTTTTTTCGTAATTTACAAATTAAGCTTGCAATTTCTGCAAAACTATGTTATAATAAACCAGTATATACTTATCGTGTCAGGAGGAATCTTTTAATGGCTAAAAATAATAAAAAAATGGTTGCTGCCATAACCTCTATGGAAGAGGATTTTGCGCAGTGGTATACAGATATTGTAAAAAAAGCAGAACTTATTGAATATACAAGCGTTAAGGGCTGCATGGTTATTCGCCCGTATGGTTACGCTATCTGGGAAAATATCCAGAGAATACTCGACGGTATGTTCAAAGATACAGGTCATGAAAATGTTTGTATGCCTATGTTTATTCCGGAAAGTCTGCTTCAAAAGGAAAAAGATCACGTTGAAGGCTTTGCCCCGGAGGTTGCATGGGTAACTCATGGAGGTTCTGAAAAGCTCGAGGACAGACTATGCGTTCGCCCTACTTCTGAGACCCTTTTCTGTGAACATTATTCTAATATTGTACATAGCTACCGTGATCTGCCAAAGCTCTATAATCAGTGGGTAAGCGTTGTTCGTTGGGAGAAAACTACTCGCCCATTCCTGCGTTCTCGTGAATTCCTCTGGCAGGAAGGCCATACTATTCACGCTACTGCACAGGAGGCTATCGAAGAAACGGAGCGTATGCTGAATGTTTACACTGACTTCTGTCAGAACGTTCTGGCTATGCCTGTTGTACAGGGAAGAAAAACTGACAGCGATAAGTTTGCAGGTGCTGAAGCTACTTATGCTATTGAAGCCCTTATGCATGATGGTAAGGCTCTACAAGCTGGTACTTCTCACTATTTCGGCGATGGCTTTGCAAGAGCATTTGATATACAGTATACTGATAAGGAAAACAAACTCCAGTATCCGCACCAAACAAGCTGGGGCGTTACAACACGTCTTATCGGTGCAATTATTATGACTCACGGCGACGATAACGGCCTTGTGCTTCCGCCGGCTGTTGCGCCTGTTCAGGCTGTTATTATTCCTATCGCTCAGCATAAAGAAGGCGTTCTTGATAAAGCATCTGAGCTTTTTGAAACACTTAAATCCGCAGGCATTCGTGTTAAAATGGATGATTCCGATAATTCACCGGGTTGGAAGTTCGCTGAATATGAGATGAAAGGCGTTCCGATTCGTGTTGAGATCGGCCCTAAGGATATTGAAAATAACCAGTGCGTTTTGGTAACACGCCACAATGGTGAGAAAACCGTTGTTTCACTGGATGAGCTTGCATCTGCTGTTGAAGCAAAGCTTAAAGAAGTTCGTGACGGTATGTATGAAAAGGCTCTTAAAAATCGTGAAGAACACACATATACCTGTGAAACTATGGACGAAATCATTAAAACTCTTGAGGAAAAGGGCGATGGTTTTGTAAAGGCTCTGTGGTGCGGTGACGAAGCTTGTGAGGACGAGGTCAAGGAAAAGACCGGCGTAGGCTCACGTTGTATGCCGCTTGAACAGGGTAATATTGCAGGAAAGTGCGTTTGCTGCGGAAAACCTGCCAAGGCAATGGTTTACTGGGGAAAAGCATATTAAGGAGGAACTGACATGAATAAAGCATCTGTTATAAACTGGAAGGGTATGCCTGTTGCTGAGCTTAAAGCTGGCGGCTATACTGCAATGATCGCAAATGAGATCGGCTCAAATGTTATCCGTCTCCATGATGATGTGAACGGCATTGAATTTTTCCGCCATACAGCTGATGTAACACCTGAAATAATCAAGGGCAGTACTGAGGTTTGGGGCTTGCCGAATCTTTATTTGCCAAATCGTTTAGCTGACGGTGTTCTGAGAACATCTGACGCTGTATACCAGCTGCCTATAAATGAGAAAGCGCCTTACAATAATCACATTCATTTCATTCTGCAAAAGCGCTGCCATCGTCTTATAGAGCTTTTTGCAGACGATACAAAGGCTTTTGCAAAGACTGAATACATATTCGATGAAAACGACGAATTCTATCAGTATTTGCCGATCAAATTTAAGGCAGAGTTTAGCTTTACTCTTTCTGACAAGGGCCTTGAGCATAGAGTTAAGTTTACTAATCTTTCAAATGTGATGATGCCTATGTCATTTGCTACACATACAGCTATGAGCAGTCCGTTTGTAGACGGCGGAAAGCAGGAGGACATAAGAATGAAAGCTCCTGTTTGTGAAAAGTGGACTTTGAATGAACGTTGTCTGCCTACAGGAGAAATTCTTCCTCTTAGTGATTATGATATGGAATATAAGAATGGTACAAAGTGTCCTGTTCTTGTGAATGTGGATAATGATATGTATTCCGCATCTTCACAGGAGTATAACGGCAGCGACTTCCATGGAATTATTATGATGGATCAGGCACAGGGCAAGGGCATTGCATATGAGGTGTCAAATGAATACGGCTTCTGGATAATGTGGAACGACAAGGGCTTTAACGGCTATTTCTGTCCAGAACCTATGACAGCAATGATAGATGCACCGAATCTTGATATGCCAATAGAGCAGACCGGTTATTGTGAAGTAGCGCCGGGTGAAAGCTATGAGATGTGGCAGAAGTTCCGTACGATAATATAAGCTAATAATATAAAATAGCTATTATAAAGAAAACGTTTTGAGGTGTTTTTAACCTCAAAACGTTTTTTTGCTGTATGAAATGTCGATCTTTCAACAATTTAACCTGTTTAAAATTATATCTTGTTACAAAGTGCGAAAAATGCAAAAAAAAGTATTGACAATAAGTCTTGAATGTGATATACTAATATAGTCGCAGGGGACAAGAAGTTCAAACGACACAATCAATATGATGGCGGCATAGCTCAGTTGGCTAGAGTACTCGGTTCATACCCGATTGGTCGTTGGTTCGAATCCTACTGCCGCTACCATAACGGCCCGTTGGTCAAGCGGTTAAGACACCGCCCTTTCACGGCGGAATCATGGGTTCGATTCCCGTACGGGTCACCAAAGATATTCTTCTGAAACATTTTGTTTTGGAAGAATATTTTTATGCAATAAAAACAAAGGAGAAAGAGGTAACATGAAAAAAGCTATTTTTATTGGACTTTTTTTAAGCATTGCAGCAAGCTGTGTGCTGACAGGTTGCGGTAACAAGGAAGCTGGCGGAAGCGGTCGTGGAGATTCTGAGACATCAGCAGCAACAGAGGCTGAGACAACAGAAGAGGCAACAACTGAGGAAGCAACCGAAGAGACAACAGAAGCCGAAACTGAGGCAGCTACAGAAGCTGAAACAGAAGAAGCTACTGAAAAGGCTGAACCAATCACCAGCGATACTAAGTGGGTTGATTTCGACAATATGACATTTACCGTAAACGGTAAAACCTACAAGCTCGGTGAAACTACCTTACAGGACATGATAGATGACGGTGTACCTTTTGATGAGAATGATATCGCAAATGCAGGCAACAACGTTAATCCTAATTATGAAACTCCTTCATTTGACATTGTGTTAGGTGAGTATAAGTTCGCACAGGTAAGTGGACTGAATGATACATCAGAAAATAAGCCTGCAAGTGAATGCTATATATCAGAAGTTTATATGCCGGTTGATTTGGAAGAACCACAGGATATTCTTGAGTTTAATTTCCCACTCAACATAACAATAGATGATCTTATTACAAATTCAGGTAAGCCGGAAGATCCTGATGATATTTACATTTATGACAGTGATGATGGTAAATATCATAGAGAGACTTATACATATAGAAAGGCTTCTGAGAAGTACTATGGCAGCAGCTACTATAAGTTTGAGTTCTCAGATGACGGACTTGAATACATTACTATCAACTACATGCCGTAATCATATAATTACATATTACAAGTTACAGGGACAGTGCAATTGCATTGTCCTTGTTTTTTGGGAAAAGATGCATTAAACTTGATAGAAAAAGCCATTGTAAATAAGCTGAATTTTTGTTAAAATATACTCAGTAATTAATATATTTTGGGGAGGTCCTTTTATGAATATGAAAAAGATGCTGGCTTTATGCTTGTCCGGCAGTATACTGCTGGGAAGCAGTTTAAATTCTTTTTCTGCTTCAGCGGCAAATCATTTACGTGTAGGTGTACACGATCCATCAATAGTAAAGCTTGATGACGGAAGCTATTATATTATGGGCTCACATCTGGCGGCAGCAAGATCTAATGACCTTGGCAGCTGGACTTTTACAGCGAATTCAGCAGCAGGAACTAAAAACACAACGTTTTTCAAGGATATTTATACAGACCTTGCAGTACCTGCGTCATGGTCGTCTCCGTCTAATGCGAATTATGATTTGTCCGGTAATCTCTGGGCACCAGATATCGTTTATAATGAAGTGCTGGGGAAATACTGCATGTATCTTAGCGTAAACGGTGATAATTATAAATCCTCAATAGTTATGTGTACAGCAGATAATATTGATGGGCCGTATACTTATGTTGATACTATTGTGTATTCCGGATTTGATAACAGCAGTACATTTAATTATTCCAAAACAGATGTGCCGAAGGTTTTGGGAAATAATCCGGATCTTTCAAGATATCTTGATAATAAAGGCTCGTGGAATCCGAATTATGGAACAAATGCAATAGATCCGGCGGTGTTCTACGATGAAAACGGTAATCTCTGGATGATATATGGTTCATGGTTCGGTGGACTTTATATGCTGGAACTTGATGAGAATACCGGTCTGCGTGATTATAATGTCAAGTATAATACGGTAAATGATGTTTCTGATGCATACATGGGAATCAAGGCAGCCGGCGGCCATTGGGTATCCGGTGAAGGCCCGTACATTGAGTATATGGAAGATCCTGAAACAGGCAAGGGTTACTATTATCTGTTTGTATCTTACGGCTGTTTTAATAATGACGGTGGATACAATATGCGTATTTTCAGAAGCGATAACCCATCAGGCCCATATGTGGATCAGAATGGAAACTCTGCTATTTATAAAACCAGCGGAGATAATATCGGCGGTAATATCGGTATGCGTCTTATGAGCAACTACAAATGGAACTGCAATGACCGTCCGAATAAGGCTCAGGGTCATAACTCTGTTCTTATGGATGATGACGGCAGATTATTTGTTATTTATCATAATAAGTTTGATGATGCGTATGGATTCCATGAAGTGCGTGTACATCAGCTTATAATGAATGAGGACGGCTGGCCTGTAGCAACTCCGTATGAATATGTTCCGGGTGAAAATGTTTCAGACGTGGGTCATACTATGGCAGCTGTTACCGGTGAATATGAATTTATATTTCACAAGCTTAATCAAAAGATAGTTCCAGATCAGATGACAAGCGGCAATAATGCTGAGGTTCAGTATTCTCAGAATATTACTTTAAATGCAGACGGTACTGTAACAGGTGACGTTACAGGAAAATGGACTATATCAGAGGATTCCGCTGATATGACATTTACTTATAACGGCGTGACTTATAAGGGCAGCTTTATCGTGCAGTCAGACGAATCAGCTGATATGGTAAAGAAAATGACATTTACAGCTACTGGAAATAATACCTGTATATGGGGCAGCAAGAAAACTGCTTATAATTTCTCCGAGGACATGGTCAATGCTGTAAACAATGGCGGTAAGCTGGTTTATAATGCAGATTCAGTTCAGGGAATAGGTGCAGCTGTTAAACTTAGCGGTACAGATTTTCTGAGCAGCGTACCATATTATATTACTAATAAATTTAATGGCAAGTCACTTGACCTTACAGGGGGAGTAACTGAGGACGGCACGCCAATCCAGCAGTGGGGACTTAGCGGTGGAAGTCATCAGGAATGGAGAATCGTTGCAGTTGATGATACATATTGCAAGATACTTTCCATGAAAGACGAATCAAAATGTATTGCTGTTGCTGGCAATGATAAGACAGACGGTCTTAATGTAGAGCTTCAAACTTATACAGGGGCAGATAATCAATTGTTCAAAATCGTTCAGGATGGAGCGTTTTGCGGAATTATATCTAAATGTTCAGGCGGCTTGTCCGGACTGGATGTATTTGAGTGGTCGGAAGAAAATGGCGGCGCTATAAAACAATGGAATTACTGGGGCGGAGCTTGTCAGATGTGGAAGCTTACACCTGTATGTCCTGCGGTAACTGACGGTACATATGCAATAAAGAATCTCAACAGCGGACGTTTTATTTCTGAAAGTAATGGAAATGTGATTCAGGGCGCTGAAGAAGCTTGGACATTTACAAAACAGAGCGATGGTATGTATACAGTACAATCAGCTGATGGAAGAGCTTTGACAGTAGAAAAGGGTTCTGCCGATGATGGCGCTAATATTTCTCTTGAAAAGTTTATAGGAGATGAATCGCAGAAATTCACACTTTACTGTAATAGTGACGGTTCGTATGCTATTCTCAGTGCGGCTTCCGGCGGCAAGTCATGCGTTGATGTTTACGGCATAAGTCTTGATGATGGTGCTAATATCTGCCAGTGGAATTATTGGGGCGGTAATGGTCAGAAGTTTATCTTAGAACCTGTAGCTGTTCCAAGCAAAAACGTTATAGGAGATGTTAATGCAGACGGGCAGTTTACAATTGCAGATATTATAATGATGCAGAAATATCTTCTCGGAGCAGGCACACTTATAGACCCGAATGCCGGAGATCTCTGTGAAGATGGCAGGCTCAATATATTTGATCTCTCTGCTATGAAAAATCTTATTATGGAATAAGCTCAAAAACAAGGATGATGTACTTACATTGTCCTTGTTTGTTTTTAGTCTCACTTTAAACAGTATCTGAATACATTAAAATATAGGTGGGGATCTAAGTATGTCGCCATGTGAATTAACTGCATCAATTACAGCGTTTGCCAATATGTTGGCATCTAATTTAACCAGAGATGAATTGTCATTACTGGCAGATGTCTGCACACAACTTGGATATACTCTTGAAACAATAAATGTGCAGCGTGAAATATGCTGTAGAAAAATGGAGTCGTGAGACGGATAGTTTTTTGCGGATATTCGTAATAATGCAGATAAAAGCTTTAAATCCCCGCTGCTGAATATATTTCAGTGCGGGGATTTTTTAGACCCAAAAATTAATATATATATAATTAAAAGATGACCGTAAACTCTGCATATTTACCGAACTCGCTTGCTGCACTTATGTCACCGCTGTGGGCATTTATAATTGCTTTTGCAATGGAAAGTCCGAGACCGAAGCTGCCTTGATGTGTACTTCTGGATTTCTCGTAGCAGTAGAATCTATCGAAAATATACGGCAGTGCTTCCGGAGAAATGCCATCTCCTTCATTGTAAACTGTAAGAATGGGACGATGGTTTTTTCTGTGAAGATTTACTTTTATTTTTCCGCCGTTTGGGGTATATTTAAAGGCGTTGTCGAGAAGAATTGATATAAGCTGTTTTATATCATCGCATACTCCGCTGTAATATATCTCTTCTGTAATATCGTAGCTGAAATCTATATTGTTTTCAAAAGCCATACTTTCAAAGGGCAGAACTATTTCTTCACAGCTTTCAGAGAGTGAAAATTTCTTTTTTTCCAGACAGCCGTTTGATTCATCTATACAGGCGAGCGTCAGCAGTTTTCGTATAAGCTTGTTCATGCGTTCGGCTTCTGATAAGATGTTTTTTAAATGTTTGTTTGTGTCGCCGTTTTCGGACAGTGCCTGAGCGTTTAATATAATTGCGGCTATAGGAGTTTTTAGCTCATGGCTGGCGTCTGAAATAAACTGTTTTTCTCGCTCCAGAGATTTTGTCGCAGGATCGGTAACGAATTTTGAAAGAAAAAAGCTGACCCACAAAAGCAATATCAATATTGATACTGTAAATGCTATAGTTCCCATTATCTCGACATTTCTGTGCTTACCGGGGCGTATATTTGCAAAAATGATATGCTTTTCGCCTTCTACCACTTTTGATATAAAAATATAAGATTTTATTCTGCCGGATGATTTACTGCTATTGTACATGCTTTTTGCAGCTTTCATAGTGGCGTTGTCTATCATATTATTCTCGTCGTTACCGCTGCCTGATTCATCATTTCCCAATGAATGCAGGCTGAGAATATTTCCGCTTGCATCAAATGCGGCTATATATATGTCTGTATAATGCTCATCTTCTATTTGCTCATCTGCATCATCAATAGGATATTCATCTCCAGATAATAATTCAAGATACTGCATGGCGTTTTGACGGTACAGATGATTTCTGTATACTGTATTCATATACAGTACGGCAATAACGGAGATTATAAGCAGCGTCATTGTCACTATTATAAATTTAATACGTATTTTTTTAACCATTTTCGCATACCTCAAGGGAATATCCTACGTTTTTTGTAGTTACTATCTGTACGGAAGCTTTTACAAATCTGAGCTTTTTTCGTAGGAATGAAACATATACTTCAAGGTTATTATATTCTGTATCATCAAGAGGCCCCCATACCTTTGTAATAAGTGTGTCCTTGGGCATTATTCTTGAACTGTTTATTATAAGACATTCCATAAGCTGGAATTCCTTATGACCGAGCTTTACTGATCGTGTACCACATTTAAGCTCCTGACGGTGTTTTGAAAGCGTAACGTCACCGAAAGAAAGCTCATCGGACGAGCTGCTGCCGGAAGTACGTGTTCTGGCTCTTATACGTGCGAGAAGTTCCTCTGAATCAAAGGGCTTTGTGATATAATCGTCCGCACCGCTATCAAGACCCTCGATTTTATCTCTGAGCTGAGAACGTGCAGTAAGCAGAATTATTGGCGTGTCTATGCCTTCTTTTCTGGCAGCTTGAAGAACTTCGATGCCATTCATTTCAGGAAGCATAATATCAAGTACGACGAGATCGTACATTTTGCTTAAAATATAATCAAGACCGCTTACGCCGTCACCGACTACGTCAACAGAATAATTTTCACGAGATAGAATCGCTTCAAGACCGTCGGCAAGTTCCTTTTCATCTTCTATTATAAGTATACGCATAATTTGATTCTCCATTTTATTTTGTTTTTTTATTTTATTATAGCTTTTTTGACGTTTGAATTCAAGCTATAATAGATAAAAAGTTTTTTTGAATCGGATTTTTTTAAATAATTACTGATAAAAAGTTTTATTTCTGAAAGAATATTCAATCTTTATTTAAGCTAACGATAATACAATTATAATAAAGATAAAATATACTGGAGGAGATACATTGAAACATAAAAAATTATGGATGGCACTGATAATTGTTTTTTGTTTGGTAATAGTTGCGTTTATGGTAAAGGCGTATTTTGACGGAAAGTTTGATTCTGTAGAAAGCTTGCAAGCGTATATTCAGGGATTTGGAGTGTTCGGGCCTCTTGTTCTTACCGTTATACAAGCGCTTCAAGTGGTTATTCCCGTACTTCCCGGATTTTTAGGCTGTGCGGTAGGATCGGTGCTTTTTGGTACAATAGGAGGATTCTTGTGTAATTATATAGGAATATCCGCAGGTTCTATAGCTGCATTTGTTATAGCTAAAAAATGCGGAGCGGGTTTTGTGGAAGGTCTTATTTCCAAGGAAAAGTATGATAAGTATGCAGGCTGGGCTGCTAAAAGCAAATCATATACAGCGCTTTTGTTTTGGGGAATGGTTCTTCCGCTGTTTCCGGATGATTTCTTTTGTTATTTTTCCGGACTTACTAAAATGACTATTAGAAAATTCACATGGATAATAATAATCGGTAAGCCGTGGTGCATTTTGGCTTACAGCATATTTTTTGACAAGCTAGGAGGGTTATTATGAACGAAGAGAAGAAGATACTGGGATATTATGATTATACAGTTATACTTACATATATCGGCATGATTTGCGGTGTCATTGGTATTTCCAATATAATGTGCGGAAAGTTCAGCGTTGCGATATTCTGCCTTATGATAGCAGGTGTTTGCGATATGTTTGACGGCATGGTTGCATCTACAAAGGAACGTACTGATAGTGAGAAAAAGTTTGGTATACAGATAGATTCTCTTAGCGATTTGATATGTTTCGGAGTTCTGCCGGGATTATTTGTATACGAATTCAGCGGCGGCAGCTATCTGGGAATGGGTGTTGCAGCTTTTTACGTACTCTGTGCTTTGATCCGTCTTGCATATTTTAATGTAAGCGAAGAGGAAAGGCAAAAAACTGAGGGAGGTACACGTAAGTATTATCAAGGACTTCCGGTAACGAGTGTGGCATTGCTGCTTCCTGCTGCGTATATTTTCACCCATAATATTTACATATATATTTCCCTTATTCCCCTGATGGGAATTCTGTTCCTTATACCATTCAAGCTTCGTAAACCAAAAACCTTCGGCAAGGCGATTTTGGGAATATTAGGCATAGCGGAATTGTTTGTTTTGATTATTGGAGTAATAGGCGGAGTATGAGTAATAACATGAAAAAGGAAAGTGCGTCTATCAGATTTCTGTATAATACTGCTGCTGGAAGAATGGTTTTAAAGCTTCTTGTAAAGCCGGGTGCATCTAAGGCAGCGTATTATTATATGGATTCTCCTTTGTCAAAGTGGATAATAGACCATTACATCAAAAAGTATAATATTGATATGAGTCTTTATAAAGAGACAGCGTTTAAATCATTCAATGATTTCTTTATAAGGCAAAAAAAGGAAATTGCACGTATTGCGGATAAAAACGCTCTTATTTCACCATGTGACGGCTTTTTGTCGGCGTATAGAATATCTCCAGAGAAGAATTTTCATATAAAGCATGTGGATTATAATATGCAGGCGCTGCTTGAAAACAAGGTCATTGCGGACAAGTACAAGGATGGTATTTGCCTTATTTATCGACTTGCACCTCATAATTATCACCGATATATTTTTGTAGATGATGGTGAGATAAGGCATAAGAGACGTATTGATGGTGAGCTTCACTGTGTGCGTCCGATGGTTTGCGAGAAGCTTCCGGTTTATATACGCAACAGCCGTGAGTATACGGTAATAAAGAGTGACAGATTTGGTTGTGTGGTACAAATGGAAGTTGGAGCATTATTTGTAGGCAGGATATGCAACCATGATGTAACGGGAATAGTGAAGAGGTATCAGGAGAAGGGATATTTTGAGTTTGGCGGTTCTACTATTATCATGCTGCTTGAAAAGGACAAGGCAATTCTTGATGATGCAGTTATGAGAAACATAAACACCGGAAAAGAGATCGTAGTTAATGTAGGCGATAAAGTAGGACGAGCGTTTTAAATCACCAAATCAATAAAAGTTTTTTTGAGCCGGCAATTTTTTCAAAAAATGCCGGTCGCCGTCCGCAGACGGCGAAACTCTCCATAGTAAAAAATTATGGAGTAACAAAAGCAAAATAAAAACAAAATTTCGCATTCAAATAAAGGCTTTCTGTCGATGTCAAGTACATAACAGAAAGCCTTCTTTTAGTAAGTAGCAAGAATAATATGCGAAATTTTTATACATAGCAAAAGAGGGAGCATAGCGACC
>CAJTWE010000025.1 GCA_910579955.1 uncultured Ruminococcus sp.
CATTTTTCTTCGCTTTAGGATCTCTGCTTTTGCTTTTTTAGTGGCAAAGTCGGGTCATACGCATTTTCGCTCTTGCGCTGTCACGTTTTTGCCAATCAATTGTGCGATTTTTACGGAGCTTGTCGGCAAGTTCCTTTGTAATAGCGATTAACTCTGCATTCTCGTAGAAATCCTTGATAGCCGCCGGTTTTGTAAGGGCATCGTAGAAAGCAAGCTCATCGGCGGTCAAACCAAGTTCTTCGCCTGCTTCCTTGGCTTCACGGATTTGCTTTGCAAGGTTAAGCATCTCCTGTATCACTTCCTCATTGGTAAGCATACCGTTGAGATAGCGGTTCATAGCACTTTGCATGATTTCGCTGAATTTTTCCGATTTTACCAGATTTGTACGCTTGTAGATATGCACCTGTTCAGCAATCAGGCGTTTCAATAGCTCAACAGCAAGATTCTTTTCTTTCATCTTTGAAATTTCTTCCAGAAATTTGGGGTCAAACAGCGAGAAGTCCTGTTCCTTATCTGAGAACAGATTGATAACGCCATCGCTCTTGATGCTCTGCTTCAACAGCTCATTGATCTTCGCATTGATTTCAGGGAGTGAAAGCTTCTTGCCGCCGCCCTGATTGAGAATACGCATCAGCAATACACGTACAGCTTCAAAAAAGGCTGCTTCTTCACGTTCCGATTCTTCCGCAATAGAAGAACAGAGGGAAAGTGCCTGCTTCAACAGCAAGACTTCTTTTGTATAGCTTTCTCGGTCCTTTTCACGGTTTCTGTCCATTAAGAAGTTGACAGCACCAGTAATCGTTCTGCCTGCGGTCAGTTCATTACCACCGAAAAATGCGGAATAGTCATATTTATGTAGAAGTTCACGGCATATATCCAGTTTTTCTTGAAATTTCGGATATGCAACTTTTGCAATATCAGTATTGCCATAGTTCTTCTTGTCACGGACAGTGTAATCATTCATTGCCTGCTTAAGCGCAGATGCAATACCGACATAATCAACTACAAGACCGCCCTCTTTGTCATGGAACACTCTGTTTACACGAGCAATCGCCTGCATTAGATTATAGCCCATCATCGGCTTATAGACATACATTGTCGCAAGGGATGGCACATCAAATCCGGTCAGCCACATATCAACAACAATCGCAATTTTCAGCGGACTATCATTGTCTTTGAATTTCTTTGCAAGCTCTTCTTTGTGCCGTTTATTGCCAATAATGCTATGCCATTCTTCGGGATCTTTATTTGAAGTTGTCATGACTACAGCGATCTTTTCTTCCCAGTTTGGGCGGATTTTAAGAATACGCTTGTATATCTTCATAGCAATTGCACGTGAGTAGGCAACGATCATCGCTTTTCCGGTCAGAAAGTTTTCACGGTAATTCTCATAGTGATCGAGAATATCGTCAACAAGGGATTGTATCGTGTCATCATGACCGAGGATAGCTTCCATTTGTCCCAGCTCACGCTTGCTTTTTTCAATCACGTCAGCATCGGCGTTCATAGCCATGATATCATATTCCGTGTCTATCAGTTTCAAAGTGCTTTCATCAAGCTTTAGCTTCATGACACGGCTTTCATAGTAAACAGGGCGAGTTGCACCGTCTTCGACAGCCTGTGTCATATCGTAAATATCAATATAGTCACCGAATACCTCACGGGTATTTCTATCCTCTTTAGAAATCGGCGTACCTGTAAAGCCGATATAAGTCGCATTTGGCAGTGTATCACGGATAATGCGAGCCGTGCCGATAACCTTTTTCGCAACAAGTTCGCCATTCTCGTTCTTTGTCATTTTGATTTTTTCAGTCAGACCGTACTGCCCTCTGTGAGCTTCATCAGCCATAACGATAATATTTCTACGCTCAGACAGTGGCTCGCCAGATTCCTCAAACTTCTGCATCGTGGTGAAAATAATGCCATTTGCCTTGCGACCGTCAAGGAGCGTTTTCAGATGTTCACGGCTTTCAGCGTGGACAGGTTCTTGACGCAAAAAATTCTTGCATTTGGCAAACTGCGAATAGAGCTGATCATCAAGGTCATTTCTATCTGTGATAACAACACTGGTCGGGCTTTCAAGTGCAGATTGCAGTAAATGGGCATAAAATACCATAGACAGTGACTTTCCCGACCCCTGTGTATGCCAGAACACGCCGCCCTTACCGTCCGTGACGGTTGCTCTTTTTGTAGACTCCACGGCTTTGCGTACGGCGAAATACTGATGATATCCTGCTAAAATCTTGTAGCTTGTTAATCCCTCGTTGGAAAATAGAATAAAGTTTTTCAGAATGTCCAGCAGGCGTTCTTTTTGAAAAAGGCCCTCGAAGAAGGTGTCAAACTGTGCATACTGCGTATTCTCATAGCTGCCGTCTTTCGTTTTCCATTCCATGTAGCGGTCTTCGCCGGAAGTGATCGTGCCTGCACGGTTCTCTTAAAGGTCACTCATAACGCAAATCGCATTATAAATGAACATGGACGGAATGGAGTGCATATAGTTCCGTATCTGCGTATAGGCTTCGGAGGCATCGGTTTCCTCACGAGATGGAGATTTCAGCTCCATAAGCACTACCGGCAGTCCGTTAATAAACAGCAGAATATCTGGGCGTTTTTCGTCATTCTCAATGAACGTCCACTGATTCGCCACGATAAAGGAGTTGTTGTCCGTGTTTATATAATCCACAAGGTAGCATATCGCAGAACGCTCTTCTCCCTTTTCAGTATAGCGGACTTCAATGCCGTTTTGCAGATAGTCCATAAATACGGCATTTTTCTGCACGAGTTCGCCGTTTTCAAAATTTTGCAGCTTATATAGTGCATAGGCTACCGCATCGTCGGGAAGTGTGGGGTTGAGTCGATAGAGGGCTTCTGTTAGCTCGTCCATATACAATGGAGATTTGTAGTCACGGGTTGTGTCTGGTCCGTATGCGTGGGTGTAGCCCATTTCCTCGAAAAGTTGTATTATTGCGTTTTCGTAGCTTGCTTCGGTATATGGCATTTTTTATCATCTCCTAACATAAATGAAAATTTAGCATTTTAAAGGTCGATATTAGATACATTTATTTCTCCTGACATCAACTTTGGTAACAAGGCATCACGAAGCTGAGATAATTTTTCGTTTTCATTTTCATTGGCTTGAATAATTTCTGTAATCGTTTTGAATAATGGAATAAATAATTCAAATTTTCTTTCGTTGAACTCAAACTCGAATTTTGCAAGGTCATTCATAACAATATATGGAATGGCGGAACCTCTTGTACCTCCCATTATCTTTTTACTTAGTTCCAACTTAACAAACCAGTATAATGGGTAAATGTAATCGGGGTTGACATTATCTTTAAGAGTACAAGCATAGGTTCGTTGATACAAATCAAATTTTCCGCTATAAAAACGAGTTCTGCCTGTGTAAGCTCCGTTCCCTGAGACAATTATGGCATTTCCATCGTAGATAAAACTATCTATTTGTAAAGGCTCAGGTGAACATGTAAAAAATTTGAAACTGCCGTTTGTAGTTGAAGCGTTTGAGTTTTTCTTTCCTGTAAAGATATTGAAAAATACATCCAAAGTTCTGATAGTTTGCTTTTCAGAACTATTTGAAGTAAATTTTTTATACAACGCTTCAGCCTGCTGCTCTAAATTTTCATTTATCGCAGTGTTGAGGGCGATTTTGTCATCAATAGATTTAAGAAATGATCCGATTTGTTGTTGAATTTTCAAAATAGGTAATGAAATTTCAAGATTTTGTAATACGTTTGTTTGAACACGCTGCCTACCTGACGAGCCAACCATAGATTTTATCGCAGGCTCACGGACAATTGGACTACATATAAGATAATACATAAAATTTTCATCGGTAACTCCTTCAATAGCTCTGAAAACTATGTATTCCGTCGAACCAAAGCCAACTTCATTATCATCTAAGATACTAATTTTTGCAGTTTTGCCATTTTCGAGGCAAGGTGTTATTCTTGCCATTATCGTATCACCATTTCTGAACTTAGTTCCACCCTTATATTCCAAAATTTCATAAGATGAAATATCTCTTGTAAATGGCTTTAAAACAGACATATCTATTTTTTTAGATAATTCGCCTTTCTTGATTGTTTCACGAGGATTAAACAATATAACGTCTCCAAGCCTAACTGTTTCAAACCTCATCCCAATCCCCCTCAGCCGCATTGACCTTTTCATGAAGCAAGTTCTCCAATACAATAAAAGCAGGTATGAAGCTGTCACGAATAAGAAGAAGCATTTCGCCGATCTCGTCTTCATTATAAATATGCACGGAAGTATTGCGTTTTTTCAGCATAGTCAGCCAGACAGCGGCATCTTCCACAAAACCGAGCTTATAGCCAAGCTGCAATATCTCTCTGGGCGAGCCTGTTTCTGCGCCCTCTGCACCATGCACCCTTAACACCACCTGTAATGCTTTCCATGCAAGTTCAAATGTCAGATTGAATTGTCCGATCACACCTGTTCTGTAAATATCGTTTTCGTTTGCAAGCTCAAAATCTGCACTTTTCAATATATTCAGGCAATTTGAGAAATTATCAAGTTTTTTCATATATTGTTACTCCGTCCCTTTCGATCTCTTCTTTCAGCGCATCAGAAGTTTTATTATCAAACTCCACTATATCAAACATCAGAAGAGAGTGAACATTTTCCTTTATATCCCAATAAAAGTCATCGAAATTACCACCGCAGACAGCAATGTCAATATCGCTTCTCTCCGTATGCGTACCTCTTGCACGAGATCCAAAAAGTATGATTTTTTCAATATTATTTTTATTGGCAAATGATGTTATATCCCTTAATACCCTGTCGGGAATATTATATCTCATACCCGATTGCCCCCAACTTCTCACGAATCTCATTTTCAAGCTCGTGGGATTTCTTAAACATCTCAGAAAGCTCCGAAGTCAGACGTTTCATTTTTTCGTCGAACGGTTCTCCGTCATCTTCCTGTTCCTCAATGCCGACATATCGTCCCGGAGTTAAAATATAGTCCTGCTTTGCGATTTCTTCAATCGTTGCAACCGCAGAGAAGCCCTTGACTTCTTCTAACGTGCCGTCCTGAAATGCTCTGAACGTACTGCTAAGTTTTTGAATGTCCTCGTCCGTGAAGTCACGATGCTTGCGGTCAACCATATAGCCCATTTTTCGAGCATCAATAAAGAGCGTCTTGCCTTTCTGCTTTTTGTTTTTGCTGATAAACCACAGCGTTACAAGAATCGTAACAGAATAAAAAAGCTGCGTTGGCATTGCCACGATACCTTCAACCAAATCAGCTTCAATAATATTCTTGCGAATCTCGCCCTCACCGCTGGACTGTGTAGACAATGCACCATTCGCAAGTACAAGACCAATTTTTCCGTTCGGTGCAAGGTGATGTATCATATGCTGAATCCATGCATAGTTAGCATTACCTGCAGGCGGTATGCCATACTTCCAACGAATATCGTCCTTTAACTTGTCTTGTCCCCAATTCGAGAGATTGAACGGCGGGTTTGCCATAATAAAATCCGCTTTCAGCGATTTATGTAAATCATTAAAGAAAGTATCAGCATGATATGCTCCGAAGTCGGCATCAATGCCACGGATAGCCATATTCATTTTAGCCATTTTCCACGTATCAGCGTTGGATTCTTGTCCATAAACGGAGATATTGCCCCTGTTTCCGCTGTGTACCTGAATAAATTTCGCACTCTGTACGAACATACCGCCCGAACCGCAGCATGGATCATATACACGGCAGTTTTCAAACGGATTGAGAATGGCAACAATCGTTTTAACAATACTTGAAGGAGTATAGAACTCACCGCCCTTGACTCCCTCATAAGCGGCAAACTGAGCGATACAATATTCGTATGTACGACCGAGCAAATCCTTGCTGTCTGTCGTGTCTGTCATATCCATATTGGTGAATAGATCAACCACATCGTCAAGAACACGTTTGTCAAGATATGGGCTTGCGTAATTTTTAGGCAATACATTTTTCAAAGTTTTGTTTTCATCCTCAATAGCCCTCATTGCATCGTCAATAACAGAGCCGATTTCAGGAGTATGCGCCGCAGCGGACACCACCGACCAACGAGCTTTTTCAGGTACAAAGAAGATATTATCCATAAGATAAGCATCAGGTTCATTCTCAAAGCCGTCACCATCAGCAACAAGCTCGTTATAACGCTTCTCAAAAGCACTTGATATATAGCGCAGGAAGATAAGTCCTACGATAACTTTTCTGTATTCAGCAGCTGGAATATGCCCCCATAACACACAGGCAGCGTCCCAAATCTGCTTTTCAAATCCAATATTGGCATTGTTTTTTTCAGCCATAGTATTCACACCTCATTAAATCTACACCTACTGCGAGTAATTATCATTATAATTGTACCACATTTTGTACAATTGGTCAATCAGAAAGAAATCATGAAAAATTATAAAACCTCAGTTATGTAACTGCAATTACTAGATCTAGTCATGCCTTTGTTCAGTATTGCTGTACATTTCGCAGAAACGTCCGGCAAATGCAGGAGGTTCACCGTGAACATTGAGGTGGGAGGTATCTCCAAAAGCAGTAACTCGAAAGTACGCTATTCCCTCTCGTCGTTCCTCCGTGCAGATTGTTGTTACAGATGTTGGAGCAGCTATAAAGCCGTGCCAAAGCAGCATAGGTGATATGCCAAGAAGATGACCGAGCATTATACATTCAACTCCAAAGTGACAGAAAAGTGCAATAGTATCTTCATTTGGACGGAGTGCATTGTAATAGTTTCCATTACGCTCGTAGCCGTGCTTTGCAAGCAGAGCATCTAAGCCGTCCTGCACATAGGAAATGCCACTTCTTATATCTGCTTCCGCCATAACAGGGACATCAATCCATTTTTCCTTGTCATAATATTCGGGAACAGTGGTCCAATCCTGCGGCAACATATCCCATGCAATGCGTCGCTGACCGTCAGGTCCGATGATAAGTTGCCTGTCAAATTCGTGCAGCCAATCAAGGGTTTCTGCTGTGCGTCCGCATTTTTTCAGCGTATATTCAGCAGTTGCTTTTGCTCTGCCAAGTGGAGATACATAATATGCGGCAATGTTCATTGGAGCAATTCTTTCGGAAAGCATCTCCGCTTCACGATGCCCTTTTTCGGTAAGTGAATCAATTGTATAGTCAGGATCGCCATGCCTGATAATAAGAAGTTTCATATTATTTTTCCCTTTCTGTATTCTATATTAAAACAAAACCATTCCCGAACCCAATCCTGCTTCTTCACGAGTAACAAAGCCAAATTGTTTATAAAATTCATCCTTGTTTTTAGAAGCTCCTAAATATGTTCTAATATCGGGATTATTCTTTTTTAACTCATTAACCTTACTGATAAGATGTTTCATAATTTCTGTGCCAATATGTTTTCCTTGATATTCAGGCAAAACCATAACATCCTGAATATACAGAAACATTGCAGTATCGCCTATAAGCCTTCCAAAGCCAACAATTTTATCATTGTCATATGCACAAACGGCAAAGATAGTATTTTCAAGTGCTTTTTCTACTATAATTTTATCATTGCATCCCCAGCCAACAGCATCTGAAATCTTATTGAATTCTTCAGCTGATGGAATTGATTTTACAAAATTTATCATTATTCTCACAATTACCTTTCAAAAATCACGCATCCACATTCTATAGGATGATCAATTATCTTAACTTTTTTGCCAATATATTTTAAAAGTAAAAACGCAATAGAAAAATCTCAACCAACCATCAGAATAGTAATTAATCCAATTAATTCTCAAGATTAAACACAAAATTTTTACAATACTATTTCAGCATGACTACCGCCTGATTGATCTTTGCGTACTAAAATTTGTTTATCAATTTTATTTTTGAGTTCTGAAACGTGTGAAATTATACCAATAAGTCTGTTTCCATCAGCAAGATTTGAAATAGCTTTCATAGCCTGATTGAGTGTTTCTTCATCAAGCGAGCCAAATCCCTCATCAATAAACATAGTATCAAGCTGTATACCGCCTGCTGAACACTGTATTTCCTCTGATAAGCCGAGTGCCAGTGAAAGTGAAGCCATAAATGCCTCACCGCCTGAAAGAGTGCATACACTTCTTTCAGTTCCGTTATAGTGGTCAATAACATTGAGTTCCAATCCACTTTTCATTCTCTTGTCGTCAGATTCTTCACGCCTTTTCAAATCATATTGTCCATTAGTCATAACAATAAAACGACTGTTTGCACGAGCAATAATTCTGTCAAAATAATTCATCTGGATATACACTTCCAGAGCAATCTTATCCTTGCCGTTTACATTTCCGTTAGCTGTATTAGACAGATCTTTCATCCATGTATACTTTTCTTCAATTTCGCTATAATTTTTTAATTCAAGCTGAATATTTTTGAGTGTACGTGAATTGTTTTCAATTCTTGAATAAATTTCTTTCTGTTTATTTATAATATAATTGCTTTTTTCATCAAGAATTTTTTTGCGATCTCTTTTTGATTCAATATCAATATCTTCCGATTCTGTTTGCTGTGACTTCAATTGCTTGATTTCACCGTTAAGTTCAGTTTGCTTTCTTTCGCATTCACGATAAGCTTTTTCAGCTTTGTTTATACTCTCTTTTATATCGTTTTTCTTGTCAATAAGCTTTTGCCTGTATTCAGTCGCTTTTTTCTTACAGTCAAATTTAAGCGATTTTTTAAGCAGGTCTATTTCATTGGAAAGTTCAGTGTTTACAGTGCTGAAAGAAACCGCTTTGTTTTTAAGTTCATTCAGTTCATCAGACTTGTTTTTTAATTGACTCTGTAGTGCTGGGATATCTGTTGCAAGCTTTTTTCTTCGTGAAATTCTCTTATCCTCTACACTTATTTTCTTTTCAAATTCAGATATTATGCCGTCAATATCATTATGCTTCTCAGAAATTTTTTCAGATATATTGCATTTATCATATATGCCAAAAATTTTCAATGCGTTTTCCTGTACTTTTTCTTCATTAACATCTACCTTAACTTTAAGTTCACCTGCATTTTTACTAAGTTTATCTAAATTCCTTTCGGCAATTTCAAGCTTTGACTTTATTGCTTTAAGTTCGGATTCAGATGGTGCATTTGCTGAACATTTTGCAAGTTCAGGGTGTACAGTTGAACCGCATACTGGACATTTTTCACCGCATTTAAGAGACGATGCAATTATACCGGCTTGTTCGTCAAGAAATGCCTTGCGTTTGATTTCATACTCTGATTTTAATTTATCAGTATCAGCAAAGGCGGTTTGATACTTGTTTTGTGCAGTTTCAAGCTTCTTACTAAGTTCTTGCAAACCATCTAAATCCAACTTCAATTCATCAAGCGCTTTTACACTATTTTTAACGCTATCAAGTTCATGCAGCAGTTTTTCTTTCTGCTGTCCAGCATCGTCAAGACTGTTCATTTCTGCGCTTAATTTTTCAATATCTTCTGAAATAGCAGATGTTTCAGATCCAGTTTTTTCAATATCGCTTTTTATATCGTTAAGCTTTTTCTGTGAAGCAAGAAGTCTTTTCTGACAATTTTCCAGTTTATCATAATTTGCAAGTTCAGCATTTATAAATACTATTTCTTGGTCAGTAAGTTCGATTTCAGATTGTTTTTCAGACTGCTTTTCAAAATCAGATTTAAGCTTGGCAAGTACGGGGATATTCTCATTAAAAATTTGTTCTGCCTTTTTAAGTCTTTCCGCGATTTTTTGTTTTTCTTCCAGCTGTAAAATTAATTTCTTGACTGCGTCAAGTTCCCTTTTTGTTTTGTCAAGATCATCATCAAGAGTAGAATAAATTTCACTATCTTCTGCAATGATTTCCTCAATTATGTGAATAATTTCTATATTAGGTATAATCCCCTGCTTTGCCTGCTGAACACTGTAATATAATTTATTATCGGAATTACAAGCAATACTGCTTATGTATTGTTTTATATGTTCACCAGAAAGCTCGTATTTTTTCTTGATATTCTTTGTTTCTTCTGAAAGTCTTTCCTGAAATCTTTGATAGTATTCAGTTTTAAAAAGCTTGCGAAATATTTTTTTCCTATCTTCTGCTTTTTCAAAAAGAAGCTTCATGAAATCTCCCTGTGCAAGCATAACGATCTGTGAAAACTGATTTTTATTTATTCCAAGAAGGTTTTCTACAGCTTCTGTAACGTCTTTGTCAGATGTCACAGTATACGGAATATTGCCATTTTTTGATGGGAATATCATTTCCGCACTTGCATTTTCTGTAGTCATTCCAGTGCCTCTTTTTACAGGTCTATCATATTTTGGATTACGTCTTATTTTATAAACTTCTCCGCCATATTCAAAATCAAGTTCAACTTCTGTCGGCGTGGACGGATCAGCATACTTTGAACGAAACATTGAATTAGACCTATTTTGTCCGCTTGCTGCACCGTATAATGCATAAGAAATAGCGTCAAATATAGTTGTTTTTCCTGAACCTGTATCACCGCTGATAAGATAAAGTCCGTTTGCGCCAAGCTTTTGCATATCTATTTCAACTTTGCCTGCATAAGGGCCAAAAGCGCTCATAATAAGTTTTAAAGGTCTCATAAAATTTCTCCCCATACTTCTTTAATAAGATTATCAACAAACTCATATTGCTCACTACTCATTTTATGATTACACTGTGCTTCATAAAATTCTGCAAAAAGCTGCATAGGTGGAATTTTCTCGTTTTTTATATCATTTTTTATTATTGAATGATTTCTTGTACGGCTATTATCGTATGAAAGTTGCATCATATATGGATAGATCTTTCTCAGTTTTCTGTTAGCATCAGGAATATCTTCTTCATCAGTAAGAGTAATGAAAATATATTCATCTGTTTTTATATTATCATAAAAATCAGGGTCAGTTATTTCTTTGTATGTTCCTTTATAAACTTTCATATCACGTTCAGGGGTAAGAGGGCTTGTCCTTATATTAAGATTTCCTTTTTCGCCCATTTCAACAATAGTCACGCTTTTCTGCTGATTTGCTTCTTTTAAAGAATATTTAAGCGGACTTCCGCAATATCTTATTCTTTCACCTCTTACATTTTGCGGACGATGTATATGACCAAGTGCAACATAATCAAAATCATCAAATATATCAGCATCAATATTTTCAGTTCCACCAACTGAAAGTTCCTCTGATTCGCTGAAAGATGCTCCTGTTATAAATTGATGAATTATAAGAATATTCCTGTTATCAGAATTGACATTCATATTTTCAATAACTATTTTCATGGCATCTGTATAGTCTTCTATTTTTTTATCAGGGAAAAATTTTCTGACATTAAAAGGCTTGATAAATGGTATCATATAAAGATTTATACTTCCATGCTCGTCTTTAAGTTCAATAGGAGTAATTTTTCCGTTGAAAACTGGCGCAATGTGTATATTACTCGATTTCATAAGTCGTCCGCCAAAAGAAATACGCTCTGCCATATCGTGATTTCCGCTTATAATAAAAACTGGCAGCTTTCTCTCTGAAAGGCAAAATAAAAAATCGTCAAAAATCTGTACTGCCTCTGCTGATGGTGAAGGTCTGTCGTAAATATCACCTGCAATTATTACACAATCAGGATTTTCATTATCTGCTATATTTAAAATCTGATTCAATATGTATTGCTGGTCGTTGATCATGGAAAATTCATTAACTTTCTTCCCTAAATGCAAATCTGAAAGATGCAATATTTTCATAAATTTTCTCCTTATCTTTAAGTTATACTAATAATTATACCATAATTATAATTGATTGTAAATATATTTTTGTGCGATTTTATATGAGAAAGAAGTCATTGAATTTAGACAATGGGTCATTCACTTCTTCTTGCTATTTATTTAAAAACTGTGAAGATTCATTATTGACTACCCTCGATCAAAAAATCCGCTATGAGATTATTCTCACAGCGGATTTTTTTGTAAATTTAGAAGAACAAGTGTAATTATATATTTCTCTAATTACCAAGAAGATTTCATAAATACAGAAACGCCATTGCTTGCCTTAGCTATGCTTAATTCTATCTCTCCTGTAGAATGAGTCCATGTATTTCCCGTTGGAGAACCGAATTTTTTCTCATATTCGTTAAATATTGCAGAATATAACTCATCAAGTTCGTTTTGATTCTTGGGAACATAATTCATAGTATACGTATTGATTATATTAAAATCCTCTGTTCCTGTATAATTGATGCAAATATCCCATCCTAAATTTTCACATGATTCAATTCGCTTATTATTAGGTATGCAGAAATAAGCATCAAAACCGGTATCCGTTTGACTCATCGACATTGATGATGAAAGTTTAAATTCCGATGGAACTTCTGAAAGACCTACACAATCAACAAAGTCATCAAAATCAGGTATAAATGCTTTGTCAAGAATGTATTCACCGCAAGCTGTGCATTTTCCTGTATGCGTTGAGTGGTCACTTTTTTGTCCTTCTGTTTCACCGCAGATTTCACAAATCTTAGGAGATTCACAAGTTGCTTCTATCCATTTGTGATCACATTCAGTAGGTGCTTCTGTTTTTGTTTCTGTTTCTACTTCCGTTTTTGTTGTAGTTACTGCTTCTTCTGGCTTTTCAACAGAAGATTCTTCACAAGCAGTAAAGCAAATGCACATCAAAAAAGCAGTAAGAAAAGCTGTGATTTTGTTCATAATATTACTCCTTTGGTTTAAATGATTAGTTTTTAACGTATCAGTTTTAATTTAATAATTCACCTCATATTTTCATTATATCAGGTATAGAATCAAAAGTATAGATGCAAAAAAGCAATATTTTTTGCATTGCTTTTTGCATTCAAAAATGAACACACAAATTAAAAAACAATATGAAAAAATAATGCAATAAAATGGCTATATAGCGTATCTAAAAAGAAAAAACTATATATTTTTGTCCTCGAAGAGTATGCAAAAACGCAAACCTACTACAAATAGAATTATTATTTCAATACAAAAAATCCGTTGTGAAATTATTCTCACAGCGGATTTTTCCGTATTTTGTTATTTGGTTTTTCCCTCTTTTGTGATATTCTTTATCCACTTGTATTTCATATAGTGCTTGTAAACAGCAGGAATCTTTACAAATTCATCAAGTGTAAGAATAAACGCAACGGCGAGAACCGGAAGTTTTAATACAAAAGCGCCGATCATACCCAGTGGTACAACCACACACCAGAGTGTTATAACATCGCACCACATACCGAATTTTGTATCTCCGCCAGAAGGGAAAATACCGGTAATTATTGTTGAATTAAGCGAATTGCCTATAATATAATATGCTGCCATAAACATCATAAATTTCAAATAATACTGAGCTTGCGGAGCTAAATGTATGAAATGCAGAATAAGTGGAGTAAGTGCAAGTATAACTGCGCCTGAAACTGCACCGATCAATATCGAAAAACGTACAAAGCTGCCGCCTGCCTTTTTTGCTTTTTCAAGCTCATTTCTTCCAAGCATACCGCCGATGATGATACCAACGCCCGCAGCTATGCCCCAACACAAGCTTGCTATCATACTGCGAACAATGCTTGCAATTGAATTGGCAGCAACGGCATCAGAGCCGAGGTGTCCCATTATTACTGAATACATAGTTACACCGCAACCCCAGCCGATTTGATTTATAAGGAGCGGAACGGTATATTTCCAATAATCTTTATGAAGCTCTTTGTTTTTTGAATGAATCATAAGACCGATACGAAGCGGCGGACAATGTTTCCTTGCTAAGGCAATAATTACTATTATCGTTTCAAATACTTTTGATAGTACAGTCGCAAGCGCCGCACCTTCTATACCCATTTTCGGGAAAAATCCAATGCCGAAGATAAGCAAGGCATTCAGAATAATATTCAGCACGACTGACAATGAGCCAATAAGTGAACTAAGCTTTGCCTTGTCGCAGACCTTCATCATACCAAAGCTCACCTGAGTAAAGCCTGTAAGCAGATAAGAAAGAGATACTGTACGCAGATATTTTGCTCCTGCTGTTATAAGCATATCATCAGAAGTAAAGATAGTCATGATATGCTTAGGAATCAAAAACGTACTAAGTGTGAACACAAGCCCTACAAGAAGCGAATATCTCATAGTTATCGCAAAGACTTCCTCTGCTGTTCTCTTATCTCCCTTGCCCCAATACTGCGCCGCAAGGACTGTTAGTCCAAATACGAAAGCGCCATAAAATAGGCTAAACACAAAGGCTATCTGTCCTGCAAGAGAAGATGCCGAGAGCGAATCCTGATCGAGAAAACCAAGCATAAAAGCATCGCTCGCCGTAACAAGCGATGCCATAAGATATTGAAATGCTATCGGCGCAACTATGCTTGACAATTTTTTATATATTGCTTTATCGTAACCCATATTTTTAGTTTATTTCCTCCTTAATATATTTTTTATCATTATAATACGTTTAAAAGAAAATTTCAATGGGTATTAAATGGGTATAGTATGAATTTTAATAACAGCTGTGAATCAAGGCAGCAGCAAGTTAGTTCCTCTGAAAAAATCATTTTTACAAATCTTTTCAAGCAGGTTGTATAATATAATCACAGCAGAAATGCAAAATCAAATGGAGGAAATTACTATGAATCAGAAACCTTGGAAAGATGCAAAAGGAAATTGTAAATGTGAAAGCTGTGGTAAAACTGTTCCCAAGAATGAATTGTATTGGGAGCGTGGACTTGGCTATTGTAAAGCTTGTCACAAAGAAATTCAGATTTACAATCAGCGCAAAAAAAGTTAATCGGTAATCGGAATGGAATCGTCTATCAAGTCAATTATACTTACTTCCAGCACTCGTGATAAGGCAACTAATTCAATATCAGTGACAAATCTCTCGCCGTTTTCAATTCTGCGGATAAAATGATGGTCAACATCAAATCCTGCGAGCTGCATTTTTCTTGCAAGCTCTCTTTGTGAGATATTTCTCTGATGCCGAAGTGCTGTCAGGCGTTCACCGGTGATATTATTAGAGCCTGTTTTAGTTTTGAGCTTGAACATGACGGATTCTCCTTTTATTTAATACTTATATGTGGATTACAAATATTTTGTGCATTTTGTCAAATGTGGTAAATAGTGTTTGACACTACTTTTATTATATGCTATAATATGTGATGAAGTGGTATTTACTATTCACCAAAATAAAAATATTGGAGGAGTTATTATGGCTAAAATTATGCTGAGAAAAACAGACAAAAAATGTGCCTTGTGCAGATACTGGAACGGCGCAATGGGCAGTACTACGATCCAGCCAAAACTTGGAGGCAATTTTCAGGTAGAGGCTATGGAAAAGCAGACTTGCTACCAAAGAACGGGTCAAACGACTGCCAATTTTGGCTGCCAGAAGTTTGAACCGAGATACTAAGAATAAGGAGTTGATACAATGCCCTTAGTACCAACAAAAAACAATTCAAATCAAGCTAAAACTAAAACAGAGAAGCCAGAAAAGCAAGAAGTAGCTTTTATGATTTCCAAGCCCAAATTCAAACTTTCTGATTTAATTCTGTCTGATGAAAATTTGGACGAATTAAAGACTGTTATCAAAGCTAAAGAATGTTGGGTTAAGATTTTTGTCGAATGGAATCTCCAGTCTGTAATGAAACAGAGAAAGAGTTTGTTTGTAAATTTATACGGAGATCCCGGAACAGGAAAAACAATGGCTGCTCATGCCATTGCAAATGAGCTCAATAAAGAGATGATTTGTGTTAACTATGCTGACATTGAATCAAAATACGTGGGAGAAACTAGCAAAAATCTCACCGCTTTGTTTAAGTCCGCTTCTGAAAAAGATGTTATTATATTTTTTGATGAGGCAGATGCCTTGCTCAGCAAGCGTGTAACAAATATGTCAAGCTCTACAGATGTCAGTGTAAATCAAACTCGTTCCGTGCTGCTTACTTTACTGAATGATTTTGATGGTATGGTAATATTTGCCACAAACTTTATCAGCAACTATGACCCTGCTTTCATGCGTAGAATACAGTATCATATCAAGTTTGAGCTGCCTGATATTGAATTAAGAAAAAAGCTTTGGCGTATGTACATACCGAAGGAAATGCCAACAGATGTTAGTATTTCTGAAATTGCAGAAAAATATGACGGAATTAGCGGCAGTGATATTTCCAACGCTGTATTAAAAGCAGCTTTAAAAGCGGCAAAAAACAATGATTCTCTTGTAAAACAATTGGATTTTGAAGAGGCAGTCGCTGAAATTATCAAAAGCAAAAAAGCCAATAAAAATATTGACGACAGTGATGTGAAAATCACAAAAACAGAGGTCGTTCCGGAATCAGAAGTTCCGAAAGACATAGTAGAAAAATCAAAAAGTGTATAAAATGGAGGAATGAATTATGATTCTCTTTTCAATACTAGCAACAGTCGGTGCAGTGACTATATTATCTTTGATAGATAAGTTTTATGATGACATCATAAATTGGCTTAAGCAAATTGGACAAGTTGCTAAAAAGGTTGTACAGGGTGTACTTATAGGCTGTAAGACCTTTATTGATGTTGGTCATGCCACACTAAGAACTATTGGTAAGGAAATATCAAGAAATTACTCAAAAATTGGCGATAAGTGGCAAGTTACAGAAGTTGAAAGAAACGTTTCTGCTGACAAAATACCCGACGAAATTTATCAGCAGGCTGAACAGGTAAACGATGATGTACTTGAACTTACAAAAGACATTGAAGCACAGCTTCTTAAAAATTATCAGTGAGGTGCAGTATGACGAAAAAAAACATATTTGAGAATTTTGGCTCATTTTGGGATCAGGGTAAATCCAGTACCAAGAAATCGGATTCTTCTCCGCTGACATGGGAAAAATTCGTTGAGAAAACTGGAAAAGATATTGACAATCGCCTTATAGCGCATGCTAAAAAAGAAGGGCTTGTCTATGTCGGTGGTAAATGTCGTTTTACAGTGACTGCTTCCGAACAGGATGAAAACAAGTTTATCCTAAATGTGGATGTGGAACTGTATTACAAGGATCAGTTTAAAGCTGAAAAGAACTTCCAGATTTATCCGCTGCATACCGAAAGATGCTTTGAGGAATTTGCATTGGATGATGAGGAAACAAAGAATCAGCTTGAAAAACTGAAAACCGAACAATACGAATTTAAAGTGGAAACACCACAAATTAAAAGTGAAAAGGAGTAAATTACTATGAGATTTCGTAGTTGGGCAAAAGAAAAAATTAATTATGTGCGTGAAAAGATCGCACAATTTACTAAGAAATTAGTAAATTTCATGAAAAATGCATTGAGAACAGTCGCAATGACTATGGGCAGGTTTTTTACAATTCTGACGCAGTGGATTGACAAAGCTATGAATTTCGTTGCGGCAACTTTTAATGTTGTTGTACACGGCGTTCAGACCTTCTTGAAGAAAGTAGGCAATGAATATCAAGAGCTTTCATATAACTATTCAAAACAGCCAGACGGCAATTATATGAAAAATACGGTTCTAAAACAAACTTTTGTATCAGAAGATGAAATTCCAGCTGACATTAGGGAACGTGCCGCACAAATGGAAAATGGCAATATGATAGATATGTCCAACGAAACTGCGTCCAAACAGGAATATACTTGCAATACTTTAAATATTGCATAAGGGGGAGAGACAATGGCTTATATCATTATATTGTTGATTGTTTTAGGTGTTTTATGGTTTTTATGCAAAAAAGCTAAAGGCTTTTATAAAGCTCATGAATTCACAATAAAATATGCAGTAGTTTCTTTTTGGGTTGTACTCTTATCTGGACTTTTTTATGACCTCCATGATATAAGAGATGATGATTATTATTATGAAGATAATGATGGATTGAATATTGGTCTTGTAGTTTCGATTTGTATTGTTGTGGCTGTATATGTAGTTATACGTTTATTATATAAATCAAATACTAATAGGTTTTATAATGATAACAAATATACAATAAACTTAGTATTTTTATGCTCTTCAATAACAATGTTATTAGGAACATTAACTAATAGTATTATTGTTACTATTATTTTGGCTATAGCATCTGCAATTATATGCATTTATTTGAGAGTAACGTATGAGTCAAGGGTTGTTGATTACATCTCTAAATATGTTTATAATATATGTAATGAAATTGATAAAAAGAATCTAATAACCGAGGCTCACCTTTTTTCACAGCCTGAAGGAAAAAAATTGCTAAATCAAGGTCATAGAATCAATGATATGTCACCTTTAGATTTTATGAGATCAATTTTAAAAAGCAACGTATTAAATGGCATAAAAAAAGAATTCATAGAGGGACTTGAGGAAGCTGAAAACAAGGATATGGGAAGAATCTTCTTCTATTATGAGTACACATACTTTCTTCCCTATCTTGAAGAACAAGGCATAAGATTGGTAGACTGTATTGATAGTTTTGGTATTATAAACAGCGAATATTGGTATATAGAAGATGTAGCATTTTTCAGTGATATTCTTTTAAAAGATGCAATATCATCAGTTGAACGCTTAATACTAGAAACTCCAGAATTATCAGATGTACTGTTTTCAGAAGAATATTACAATAATAAAATGTATCATCTAGAGTTTTTACATCCTTATTTAACAGAATTTGATTTAAATGGTCTTAAAAATAAACCTGAACTTTTCAAAGATGATATTGATGAATTATATTTTGAACTTTCTGGTTTAATAATTCAAATGCTAGTTGAGAATAACAAGATAAACCAATTACAAGATCTAACTAAAATGTCAGATTCAGACAAATCTAAAAATGGCAATTGTTTATACTCTTATAATCACGAAGATGAAAATGGAATTATTAAAGAGGAATACGGTCAGCAATTTGAACAAAATAGAGTTCAGATTGATGATGGCATATCACAAGAACAGATGGATGAACTGGCAGGTTGTCCGGTATAAAGTTTCATGCTTTATTATCTAAACAAAAGAAAAAATGCTGCGACAGATTTTATTCTGCCGCAGCATTTTTATTTGTACCTTAATCGCTGTGATACAGCATTTAGGTTTTTACTTTTTCTTTCTGCGAATCATACCTGCAACGATAGCCAGTACTATGGCAGCTCCACCCATTCCTGCAACAGACATCATACTATCCTGTGTCTTAGGAGAGCCGGTTACATTTACATATTTTCCGCCTCCGCCATTGGATGCATTATTTCTTGTTGTAGTAGTGGTGTATCTGGTTGTAGTACCAGTTCCGTTTGTGCTTATTGTGGTATCAGTAATTACTGTACTTGTTGTAGTTGTTGTTTCTTCTGTAGTAGATGTTGTAGTTGTAGTAGTTGTTGTTTCTGAACTGATAGTTGTTTCAGTTGTTGTTGCTGTTACAGGAGCATATCTGTCGTACATAACAACAGTATTGCCTGTTGGCTGTCCGTCAACATAAACAACGCCACCATAAATCACGAAATCAATAGATTCAGCAAGTGCATAATCGTCCGGAGCTTGCACTTCTGTCAATGTATAAACAACATTTTCAAGAAGTCCATAAATGCGATGAGGCTCATATCCGGAGATCCACTGTTCGATAATTCCTTCTGATGTGCTGATTTGAAGCATTGCACCAGGAACTTCTCTTCCAGTTATTGCATCATTTACAATTTCCTGCTTACTAATATCAATATCGTATTTTACTGTTTCAGTTGTAGTTTCTTCTGTTGTATATATTGTTTCAGATGTTTCACTTGAATCATCGGTGTCAATATATTCAGTAGTTGTTGTAACAGTTGTAGTGACTATAGGCTCTACAGTTGTCTCTATAATCGCTTCATCATACATTATAATTGTTCCGTCAGTTACCGGATTGAGACTTCCATCACGGTTTACAATATATACATCGCCATCCAGGACAGTGAACTGGATAGAGGCTGCATAATAATAACCAGTTGGAGGTGCAGATTCAGAAAGTGTATATGTTACACCTTCCTTGAGACCGGAGATTGTATGGAACGTACCGTCAGATACCCAAGAATCAATAACAGTTGCATCATCAGCAGTTACCTTAAGGTAAGCACCGATTACTTCAGCACCTGTAATATATCCTCCAGCAATTTCACGCTTCGCAATTTGAACTTGCTGTGTTTTCTCGGTAGTGACAGTTGTTGTGGATGATGTAGTTGTAGTCGTTGTTGTAGTAATTGTGGTTGTAGTAGTAGTTGTTGTTGTTGTTGAACCAAGAACATCTCCTGTATCAACTGATTCAGAAGTATCAGAGGTTATAGTTATTGTAGGTCTTGTTGTTTTAGAAGTTGATGTAGTTGTAGCAGATGTAGTAGTAGATGTAATGGTAGTTGTGGTTGTTGTATTTGTAGGACCTGCTGTAGAAGCAGTCGTTACAGTAGTAGATGTGGTAGTGTTTGTAGGGCCTGCTGTAGAAACGGTGGTTGCAGTAGTAGAAGTAGTTGTTGTGCCCTTTGTTGTACTTGTAGTAGTAGAGGTTGTTATTGTGTCCTTTGTGGTGCTTGTACTTGTAGTTGTAGAAGTTGTTGTTGTGTCCCTTGTGGTGCTTGTAGTAGTAGAGGTAGTTGTTGTATCCTTTGTTGTGCTTGTAGTTGTAGAAGTAGTAGTTGAGTCTTCTGTTGTGCTAGTAGTTGGCTTCAATTCATCAAACATACTGATAATGCCATTTGAATAAGTAGACTTACTTTCTTCATCAATATTAATATTGATTACCTTTCCATCTACAACATCAAATGTTATCTGTGTTGCAATTTCATAACCCTCAGGAGCTTGTGTTTCTTCCAATACGTAAGAACCATTTGGAATTCTTTGAAGCTTTACTGCTGTATTGCCAGATGTCCATGTAATGATGTTGCCATCCTTTGTAATAGTGCCATTTTCAGCTAATACAAGATCAAGGCTGCCATCACCTGTATAGGTAAGCTTCATTTTTGCTCCAGGAATTTCAGAAACTTCTTCACCATTTTTGCCGACCTTGACAATAGATACAGTTGAAATATCATCAGTCATTTTAATTAGACCATTTGAATCATTGCCATCAACTGTTGCTCTGCCATTTGCATCTACTGCAAATGTAATTTCTGTTGTTACAAGATAACCATGAGGTGCAGTTTCTTCTTTAAGAGTATAGATACCTTCATTAAGCTTTACAACATGAGGTGTAGAAGCAGAATCCCACTCCTCTACAAGATTGCCTTCGGAATCAAATATTTGAAGATGTGCACCAATAACTTCCTCACCAAGAACGTCAACCTTGCTTATTCCAAGCTGATTTATTTCTGTATCAAACATAGTTGTAGTGCCTACAACATCACCGTTCTTTTCAATTGTAAAAGTAATTTCCTCTGCAATCTGATAGCCTTGAGGTGCTCTCTTCTCAATCATTACATATGTTCCGCCAGCAACGAGCTTATTGTTAGTAGAAGTTTTACTATCAATATTGATAATATGAGCAGTGGATTCGGATACCCAGTTATCTATCAAAACTCTTGTTTCTGCACCATCATCAGTTATAACACGATACAGTTCGAGTTCTGCACCAGGCAGCTCATCATCACCTGTAAGAGCTTTTTTGCTCAGAGTTACTTCAAGAGCATTGTCTTTCATAGTAACAGTTTGAATTTCTGATGTTTCTGTTACCTCAAATGTAACGTCTTCAGAATATGCATATCCATCAGGAGCACCTTCTTCATGAAGTGTATACTCACCAGGAGTTAACTTATTAATTTCATGCGGTGTACCATCAGATATCCATTTATCTATCAGATTACCGTCTGAATCTCTAAGTTCCAGTGACGCACCAGGAATTTCCTTATCGCCTGTGATGTCCTTCTTGGAAATATTAACCTTGGTGTAATCATCCTTCATTACGATAGTGCCTTTTTCTTCGCCATTTACAGTTGCTTTGCCGTCCTTAGAAACATTGAAATTAATTTCTTCTGCGACCAAATAGCCATCAGGAGCTGTAATTTCCTTGAGTGTGTAATTGCCTTCATCAAGCTTTACAGAATGTGGTACTACCTTTTCGATAGTATCGCCATTTTCATCAGTAATAGTTACCTTATCAGAACCTGATACCCACTCTTCAACTACATTTCCATTTTCATCAAGAATCTGGAGAGTAGCTCCTTCAAGTTCCTCAGTTCCGTTGATTTCCAACTTACTGATAGCAATAACGCCCTTAGGAGCATCCTTCATCTCAACCTTATTAACAGAACCATCAGTATTTACTGTAAATGTAACGTCTTCAGCCATCTGATAACCATCAGGAGCTGTGATTTCAACCAAGCGATATTCTGCACCAGCAATCAGCTTACCATTAATAGTATGTGATTTTATAGTGCCATCTTCATTTTTGCCATCATCGCCTGATGTCCATTCGTCTACAAGAAGTTCCTTGTCAAGTGCATTGCCGTCCTTATCAGTAATTTGATAAAGTTTAAGCTCAGCGCCTTCGATTTCATTTCCTGTAGTGGCATCAATCTTAGAAATAACAACCTTTGTAACATCATCCTTCATGATGATTGTACCGTTTTCATCGACATATTTCTTGTCAACTGTTACTGTACCGTCATTGTTTACGGTAAACTCGATATCAGCTGCATAAATATATCCATCTGGTGCACCTTCTTCATGAAGTTTATAGGTCTTACCGGAAGAAAGCTTTGTTACGTCAACGAGATGATCATCTGTATCAGATGTCCATTCTTCAATAACATTATTTTCCTCGTCAAGTATCTGGAGCGTTGCTCCTTCAACCTTTTCCTGACCTGTAATGTCACGTTTACTGATCTTTATTTCTTCGATAACTGCGTCAGACATAACGATTTCGCCGTTTTCACTAAGATACTTCTCATCAATTACAACATTGCCGTTCTTATCAATAGTGAATTCTATAGATTCAGCATAAGCATAACCATTAGGTGCACCTGTCTCAACAAGCTTATACTTTGTGTCGACCTTGAGCGAATCACCAGAAATAGTATGAGACTTTAATGTACCGTCTTCATTCTCTCCGTATTCGCCAGATGTCCAGCTTTCAACGATTTTTGAAGTTTCATTGCCTTCTGTATCTTCACTTATCTCATGAAGTTCCAGCTTAGCATCCTTGATTTCTTCCTTGGAAGTTATATCCTGTTTGGAAATAACGATATCAGCAATAGCCTCATCGGTCATTATCAGAGTATCGTTTTCATCAACTGCACCTTCCTTAGAAGCTGTTACCTTACCCTTTTCATCTATACTAAATTCGATAGATTCAGCATAAGCATAACCGTCTGGTGCACCGACTTCTTCCAGAATATAAGTTTTATTAGGAGTCAAGCCTTCAATTACATGAGCTTCTTTACCAGAGGTCCATGTATCAACAGAATGTTCAGTTCCCTCTTCATCAATAAAGTATACACGCAATGAAGCGCCGGAAACTTCTTCTCCGCCGATATCCTTTTTAGAGATGTTAATAGAAACAGATTTTGCCTTTGCCTGTGCATCGCATACAACAATTGTGCCGTTGTCGTATACATAAGCACCTGTTTCTGCTCCTTCACCAGGATAATCACTATCCATACCATCGATCATACCCTCGACATTAGTAAGGATCTTACCATCTTTAATAGTGAACTCAGCAGATGTTTCAAGTACAGCATATGTAATGCCTTCAAATTCAAATTCAGTACCTGTTTCTTTAAGAACATATGTACCGTCTGGCAAATATTTGATTATCTGCATATCAGTGTCAGATGTCCACTGAATACCATTCTGGCTGTTTTCAGCACCTTCATTTACAGCTTCAACTTCTAAAGCAGTATTTTCAGAAATCTTTGCCCAATCAATAACGCCGTCATTAGCCAGTTCCTTTACAGTAAGTTTAAGGGTAGCACCCTTAATTTCTACATTTCCTGTAACATCACGCTTACTGATCTTAATTTCAGATGCACTATCCTTAATAATAAGCTCAGCATCATTTACAGTTATGTCTTCACGATCAGTTGGCTGCTCAGTTATAATACTGCCATCCTTTATTTCAAACGTGAAATCAGTTACTACCTGATAACCGTTAGGGGCTGCTTCCTCATGAAGAGTATAGCTGCCATTCGGGAGGCCATAGATTTTAGTTGGTGCATTGCCGGATGTGAAGGTAATTGTTTTTCCTTCAATTGTGTAATCTTCAAATGTTTCAGAATTGCCCTGAGCATTTGCTCTGGTCATCTTGATAGAAGATGCGTCAAGATCATCTGTACCTTCAAAGATGATAGACAGTGTAGCACTGGACAACTCAGAACTATCTGTAATATCCTGCTTGCTTATTGAAATAGACTTTTCAATGCTGTCTTTCATTGTTATCTTATTGTTTACTGTTTCGTAGCTATCAGTTGCCTGAGTGCTGGAAACTTTACCATCTTTAATGATGAAATTATAAGATTCAGCTATTGTGTATCCATCAGGTGCAATTTCTTCTGTCATTGTATAGCTGCCATCAGGCAAGCCTGTAATAACAGTGTCATTTTCACCATCTGAGAAGAATACAAGAGTCTTATCTTCAAGGATATACTCATTGTAGCCATTTTCAGCATTACCATCACTAAATTCAGGTACACGGTTAAGCTCAGTGCCGCCTCTTGATACTTCTACACCGCTTAGGAATGTGTCAGCATCGTTCAGCTCGATTTTGATCTTTGCACCTGCAAGCTCCTTTGATTCATCATTAATGTCAACCTTGCTTACATTTAATACAGAGCGATTGAATACTGTCAGACTTGTAGAGTTTACTGCATAGCTGTCATCATCCATAACTGCTGTATCAAAGTAGCTGTCCTTGATTACGACATCAACGCTCAGAGAAGCGTATCCATCAATAGGTGTTTCAGTCAATGTGTATTTGCCGTCTGTAAGGTCTTTAATTGTATAAGGTTCTGCTGTAGTATCCCACTCTTCTGTAAAAGTGCCGTTTGTAAGAGTCATGTGTGCGCCGACATACGGTTCACCATTGACGTCACTCTTTATAAAGCTTAAAACTGGCTCTTCAACCTTTGTATTTGTTACACGGAGTGTGCCCGGAACACCAGGTTCAAGAATAACCTGTGTACCACCTGGATAACTTACAACAAAGTTGTCGTCATCGCTGCTGATAACAGCACCTTCCATATAAGGAGAATCTGTTGCAGTTTTAGAAGCCAGCTCATATACAACATAAACATTGTCCATAGAAAGATCAGTAAATTCTACTGAGCCTGTGCCGTTTTCAACAGAAAGCTCATTTGATTTTACAAATTCATATGTTTCCTTGCCAGTTTCTTTATCAACCTCATAAATATACAGGCCAACATAGAATTTTCCGGTATACTCACTCATAAGACCGTTTTCATCCATAACAGACTTAGTTACTGTCAGCTTATTCAGATCTTCAGTAGTATCTGTATTGGTAATAACAACGTTCTTGCTGCTATCAGTAGCATTTGCAAACTGAATTGCTGTATTGCCGCAGCCTTCATAAGAAACTACGAAATTCTTATCAGTAGTCTTGTCGCTATCAGTGCTGAGTGCAACAGGCATTTTCATTGAGTCGCCAGCATTAAGACGCTTGCCGTCTGCATCAAGCTCAAATACATAGTATGTTGTATCAGCATCAAGGTTATCAAATTTAACTTCGCCACCAGATACAACTGTTTTTGTATCACCAACCTGTGTATAGGAGTCGCCGTTCTTTGTAAACAGACCAACGCTAAACTTAGGTGTAGTCTTGATATCGTCAGAAGATAATACCTTTGTTACTGTAATGCTGTAAACTGCATTTTCAGTATTGGTAATTGTTGTGCTATCCCCTGCTTGAACAGTGGCACTGCCCTGATCTGTAGTATAGCTGTTTCCATTTACAGAAGTATAATCTGTAAGTTTAGTATTAGTTAAAACACCATTTTCATTTGTTTCAAGTACGTAGAACTTAATGCCTTCTGGAATCACCTTAAAGGTTACTGCACCAGAATTTTCATATGCAGTTTCATCAGCATTAAGTTTTGCACTCAGAGTCAGTGACTGAACTGCTGCATCTTCATAGCGAACGAAATTGTCATCGTTATCCTTTGTAAACAATGCAAAGTAGAATGTATCTTTCTTTGCTGTGTTTGCAATCATATTCTTGGTAACTGTAATATCGCCGACATTCAGTTTATTTGTAACCTTAATTGTTTGTGAATTCTTAGATGTATCAATTTCATTGGTACTATAAGTAATATCATATGGAGACGTTACCTGTTCGCCAAGAATGTTGCCTTTGGCATCTGTTTCCCAGATAAATACAGCATTACCATTATTGATCTGCTTGAAGTCCAGATTATCCATAGATATAGTACCTTCTGTAGCATCCGCATCAAGTACCATAGAAACAACATCACTTACACGGTTGTTTTTATTATCGAAGAGTGCAAAGTAGTAAGTGCCGCCTGTTGTGCCTTCAATAGTTTTATCTATCTTAATACTATTTGTAGCATTAGGAGTTTCTACCCATACACCAACCTTGGCAGGCTCTGCTACCATTACAGTACCAGGAAGAACCGCACTATTCTGATAAGAATATGCAAAGCTGTTCCATGCGATGTTTTCTTCACCTGTATTAGCTACATATTCAGGAACATAACCTGTAAATTCAATTGTAACAACATCTTTCGGTTTAATAAGAATACTTGAGTCAATTATTACACGGAAATTTACAGAATCATCAGAACAAGATGTTGACCAATTCATTGCATCGTCCTGACCTATCCAGTCCTTAGAATGCTCATTGAGAACGGCCGTCTTATTGTTTGAATAAGTAACTGTTGTAGAACCTGTAATATCTCTAACATTTGAATTATCTTTATCAGCAATCTTAACAGATGAGATTTTTCCAATTTTTACGCCAAATGCAGAGTTTCTTTCGTAACCTGAAACCAGACCCATGTCTCCTTCATATGGGAGGCGGTCAATAATAGACATGTTCTCCAGCTCTAAAGGAGAATTATTCCTTACATTGATAGTATAGGTTACCTTTTCTCCCTGCATACCCTTAACATAATTGTGCAAAGGATTGCGTCCTTCGCCTGTATCAGTATCAGGGTCATCATGCAAACCGCCGGTTGCAATTAAGTGACCTTCATTCTCATAATGAATAGTCTTCCATGATTTTGTAGTCAGACCAGCTATGTTATAGTTAGCATAACTATGAATCGTATCGTCTTTCTTTTCGCCTGCTACAGTATCCTGTACAGTAAAAGGCTGATCAATTTTTGCATAACCTGTGTTTGTAATAACACCCTCAACATCTACATCAGCTATTGTATCAAATTCAATTACAATGCACTGATTTGGTGCTAAGGCATACTTTTCATCTGAGAAATCCCAAGTATAGTTTTTGCCGTTTGCAGTTGGTTCTACATAATCAAGTGTTTTGATTATTTTTGTATCATCAGGCTTACCATCTGCACCGATATTGCAAATCATAATCTTGCATAGATATCCAGTAATATGCTCTGCGTCATAGCTATATAAATCCGGCAGAGTATCTGTAACAGTATATCCTTTAAGCATTGCTGTATTATCAGCATTATACATTGAAGTATCGCCGTTTCCGTTATAAACAACAGTGCGCCAGATAAGAGTATCACCAGCAGTAATGAAGCCGTCTTCTACAGGTTGCAAAAGCTCTTCGTCATAAACTGTACCTGCGAAAGATGCATGAGCTATCTTTGCAAAGCCGGGAGCTGGATTTACTTTCTTAAAAGCAATATCAGCAGAAGCATTAGGCTTAGATTCCTTTACTGTTTCGTCGTCCTTAGTAACAACGACATTTGTAACAGTATTTGTAAGCGTAGTCAGCTTTTCACCGGTTTCGTATAAAGCCTTTGCTTTTTCAGAAGTTAGCTTTGTTTTATAATTGATATTGATGTTCTGATTACTCCAGCCACTCGGCTGAATGTTTGATTTTACAGGAATGATAATTTCATTTCCATTTACAACAACGTTACCGCTAAGTTCGCCATTTTCTATTGTAACAGAACCATCAACGTATTCCATACCATCAGGAAGTTTATCTGTAAGTGTAAATACATGATTGGTATAATCTGTTTTATCATCTTGATCTGGTTTGAGTGTGATTGTATAATCAAATACTTGCTTTTTCAGATCTTCAAGAGTAGAAGAAGATATGTCAAAAGAATTAGTAATAGCCGACTTCTGTGTTGAGAATGAACTATTAACAGGAATGAAAACATAGCAGCTATCACTTTTATTGGCATCTGGTTCTTTATATTCAAATATAAAGCGAACCGCATTTGCAGGATCACCTGGATCATTACCAAAAGCTGCACCGTAAGGTTTCTTGTCTTTTAATGTTTCTCTGTATTCCAATATGATGGACTTACCGTTTTCCAGATTCAAATTGCTCAATTTGCAATAGAATCTTGGATATTTCTCACCACCAGTATAGTCGGAATACCAGCCTTTAGCAAAATCCTCATCTGTAATATTATATCTCTTCTCTTCTACATATGGAATTGATTGAATGAGCTTGCCATTTTCGTCAAGAACTTTCAGATCCTCTTCAATAAGGTTTTGACCTGTAGAATAATCAGAAAAATAAAGACTATCAACAACAGAACCGGAATTATTAGTAAACTTTGCACGATATATAATAGTATCTCCTACTACATATCCTTCAAATCCATTCTGAGTTTTTCCATCTTTATCTACAAGAGTATTACCGGTCTCATCAACAGTCCACTTTTCAGTAACATACTTATTAGGGTCTTCTTTAACATTAGATGTTGCAGAAGAGTCATATCCCTGTTCGCCCCAATTAAAGCTTGCTTTATTGATAACATCCTCGGTACCTGAAACTTTACCCTTAATAATGATAGTAATGTTTTCGTCAGCTGCAAGATTAAGAGTTAAATCGAGATCTTCGCTTAAAGGAACGTTGTTTTTTATATTGGTGCTATTTTCCTTATTGCTTTCTATAGAATAGCTTTCAAAGGAAGCATTAGCAGGAACAGTATCTGTAATTTTAACGTTTTCTGCCGGTGCATCACCATTATTGCTTACATAGATTTTCCATGTGGTATCAGTTTCAGTTCCTTCAATGAAAGAGCTTGGATCAACGGTCTTATACATACCGATATTGCCTTTTGCCTCATTGAAGTAAACAGTACCTGTACCCTTTGTTTCACCATTGTAAGTAATATTTGCAGTGTTGCTTATACTACCAGTAGTGCCTTCCTTTATTGAGCCTTTAATAGTAATTGTTACACTGCCTTTTCCTGGCACATCAACAGTAGTTTCAAGCTTGGTGCCTGTGAATTCTACTTCATCACCATTACCAATTTGATAACTTGATGCGACAAAGCCATCTGGAAGAGTATCTTCTACCTGAACGCCTTCAGCGTCTACTTCACCACTATTATATATTATAATAGTATAAACGGCTGTATCTGTACCATCACCTATATAAGAGTAATTTCCCTTTGTGCCGACATACCCATCTTTTGATGGACTAAGTGAAGGCTTATCCTTTGCAAATACAACTTCATTTGTATTTTTACCATCAACCTGTGCGACATTATAAATGGTATCACCACTTGGATTAGCAACAACTTTACCTGTAATAGTAATAGTTGCACTGCCGTTAGCAGCAATCTTATCAATAGTACCGCTAACGTTATTGCCAGATACAGTAAGTGTATCCGGTGTTACTTCTATGTCTGTCAGATTGCTGTCAATTGTATCTTCAAAAAGTACATTTTCAGCATCTGCTTTACCATTATTGCTAATATTGATGGTATAGGTAACAGTGTCACCAGGTGCGAAAGTCTGCTTTCTGCTATTATCAGCACCTTCTACATAACCAGATTTATACGCATTCAAACTTGATGTAGCTTTTTCCACTGTTATGTAAGCATCAGAATAGTTAGTATTATCATCTTTATCCTGTGCACGATTGCATACAGAAGCAATATTGCCTATATAATCAAGTGCAGTTTCATCAAGAGAACATTCGATAGTAATGCTTTGAGGTTCTCCAGGTTTTACATCTTTAAATGTATAAGTACTATCACCATTCAAAGTCAAGCCTGTTGTCTTAGGCAAATCTTCAACAGTAATATCACCTGGTGTATCACCATAGTTATTTACAGTGATTATATAAGTGATCTTAGTGTCAGTTGAGCCACTGTATAAGAGCTGTCCATTACCATCAACTGTTTTGCTGATAGAGAACTTAGGACCCTGCGGTGCTTCGATATTAAGACTAACATCGTTGCCGCCTATTTCATATGAGAAATCGTTCTTATTAATCGGCTTACCTTTAACAGAAAGTGAATTGTTCAGAACTGCATTATTTCCTTCCTGAAGTACAATAGTATTATTATTTACAGGAAGAGAAAGAGTAAGGCTGAGTGCTGTCATTTCTGCTGTGGTATTCCTACTGTACACCTTAAATGAAATATCAGCTTTTGACCCATTTACGGTTACAGATACACTGTCATATTTGTAACCACTATTTTGAAGCATGTTTTCTACAGCTTTTTCAATTGCACTATTTGCTCCGCTTGCAAATGCAGCGTTGGTCAAAGTAATAGTGTCGCTGTATTCAAGACCCTCCAGCCACCATGCTCCGGTTTTGCTGGTTGGGTTGCTGGGCGATGCATTAAGACTGTAGTTTACAGTTGTTCCGTTAGCTACATCCGCAGCCTTTAACTGAGTACGGTCTTCTGCCTTTGATGCACTCCACTGGATAGAGGAATTTGCTTTGATAGTATTGCTGTACAGAAAAATATATACGAATTCAATCGTAATTTGTAAATAAAGATTATAATGTATGTCGGCTGTTTTTGGCAATGCCATTAAACTAATGAAAAGCAAAATAGTCACAAGATCAAAAAAGATCTTGTGACTATTTTTTGTATCTCCAAAAGCATTTAGCTTCTGAGATGCATATCATTTATAATAATAAGAAATTATTTTAAGTGGTTAACAATTAAAATAGCTCCACCTAATGCAGTGAGTACAACTCCGGTCACACGATTCAATGTTTTGGGTTCTGCTTTATTTGCAAATTTAGCAGCAATTCTTGCCCACAGCAGCGTTGAAAGTACGCAAAAAAGCAAACACCATAAATCTGAAATTCCTCCAATTACAAAATGACTGACAGAACCGGTCAAAGCTGTAAATGTCATAATAAAAACGCTTGTACCAATAGCAGTTTTCAATTCATATCCGAGTACGCTTGTCAGAATAAGAAGCATCATCATGCCACCGCCTGCACCAACAAAGCCACAGATAAGTCCTATCATCACGCCGCAGATAATAGATTGTATCAGACGTTTTTTAGGTTCTATTGCCTGCATTCGTTCTTTTGTAGTCATAACAGGCTTTACAATAAATTTAATTCCAAGCAGCAACGTCATGAATACTGAGAAACTTCCCATTGCATTATTTGGTACAAGGCTTGCAAGAAAACTGCCAACCAATGTAAATACCAAAACGGTAAACATCATAACTAGCCCATTTTTCACATCAAGGTTTTTATTTTTTCCATAAGTATATGCACTTACTGCGCTTGCCAGTACATCGCTGGCAAGTGCTATTCCAACAGCTTCATATGCGGGCATTTCCAAAAATGTTATAAGCATTGGGCTAATTACAGCAGCTGCACTCATTCCAGCAAAACCAGTGCCAAGTCCTGCGCCAACTCCAGCAATAAAACAAATTATAAATTTAAATATCATAGCAAACCTCTATTCTCTATATATTTTATTATAGTAAATTGTTAGTATAACATAATATAGCACTTTTTAAAGTATTTGTCAAATTAAAAAAATGCAATAAGTTTCCCAGTGCTAAAATTGAAACATAAATTGAGACATAAGGAATATAATGTTAATTTTTAAACTGTTTACTTGTAAGTATAAAAAAAGCTTGCATTTTTATCTGATTTGAGATATAATGGAAAGTAGGTGTCGTAAACGATCCCATAATTATTTATCACTTTTGAAAGGAATATTTTATATGAAAAAAGCAACTTCACTTCTTACAGCAAGCGTTATGTTTGTTCTTGCATTAACAGGATGCAGCACACCGCCAAATACTGTATTCAGCGTTGAGGATCTCAAAGGAAAGACAATTGGCGCACAGCTTGGTACTACAGGCTATATATTTGCAGAAAGCGAAATTGAGGACGCTACTGTAGAACCTTATAACAAGGGCGCAGATGCTGTACAGGCTCTGAAACAGGGCAAAATTGATGCAGTTATTATTGATAGCGAACCTGCAAAGGTATTTGTGGAGAAAAATGATTCTCTTATGATTCTCGACGATCCTTTTGTTGAGGAAGAGTATGCAATCGCTTATAAAAAAGGCAATGATGAGCTGGGTCAAAAAATGGACGATGCATTATCTCAGCTGAAAGAAGATGGTACTCTCGATGAAATAGTTAGTCACTGGATAGGCGATGAAGCCGATCATGTTTCTTACATATCTGACGAAAGCATAATTCGTGAAAATGGCACTCTTGTTATGGCAACAAATGCAGAGTTTCCTCCATATGAAAGCATGAGCGGTGATGATATCATTGGTATTGATGTAGATATTATGATGGCAGTATGCGATGTTCTCGGCATGGAGCTTGAGATAGATAACATGGAATTTGATTCTATTATCGCTGCGGTAAATTCAGGAAAAGCCGACGTTGGCGTGGCAGGACTTTCTGTTACACCTGACCGTGAAGAAAACGTTTCCTTTACTCAGGGATATGCAACTACTACACAGGTAGTTATCGTCCGCAAAGATTGAGTGTAACGCTTCAATCTTAGGAAAGGGAATGAAATCATTATGGATTTTTTTCAGGAATTTTTACATAAATTATATACAACATTTGTTGTGGATGACCGTTGGATCTACCTTGTCGACGGATTGAAAACTACCCTGTTTATTACGTTTTTTGCAGTAATAATTGGTATGATCCTTGGATTTCTTATTGCTGTTATCAGATCTACTCATGATAAAAAGGGCAAGCTGAAATTTTTAAATCTGCTAGCTAGAATTTATCTGACGGTCATAAGAGGTACACCAGTAGTTGTTCAGCTATTGATCATCTACTTTGTCATATTTGCATCATTCAATATAGACAAAACGCTTGTTGCAATATTGGCATTCGGACTTAATTCTGCTGCATATGTTGCTGAGATTTTCCGTTCCGGTATTATGTCAATTGATAATGGACAATTTGAAGCAGGAGCAAGTCTTGGCTTAAACTATTCCCGCACTATGATTTATATTGTGCTGCCACAGGCGTTTAAAAATATTCTTCCTGCACTTGCAAATGAATGTATCGTACTGCTAAAGGAAACATCTGTTGCAGGTTATATTGCTCTTACAGACCTCACAAAGGGCGGCGACATTATCAGAAGTCAGACATATGAGGCATTTCTGCCGCTGATCGCTGTTGCATTAATTTATCTGATTATGGTTATGTTCTTGAGCGCAATGGTATCAAAATTAGAAAGGAGATTGGCTAAGAGTGATCGAGGTTAAAAATCTTGAAAAATCTTTCGGAGATTTGCATATTCTGAAAGGAATTTCAACAACGATTCAAAAAGGCGAAAAGGTCGTTATCATAGGACCTTCCGGATCAGGTAAAAGTACTTTTCTGCGTTGCTTGAATCAGCTTGAAAAGCCAACTTCTGGTTCGATTTTCTTTGAGGGTCAGGAACTTACCGCTATGTCGGATAAGCAGCTCTATGTAACACGTGAAAAAATGGGAATGGTATTTCAGCATTTCCATCTATTTCCCCATTTAACCATACAAAAAAACATTACTCTTTCTCCTGTCAAGTTAAAGCTGATGAGTCAGTCAGAGGCCGATGAAAGGGCTGTGCAGCTGCTTGAAAAGGTTGGACTTTCCGATAAGGCAAAGCAATATCCAAATCAGCTTTCAGGTGGTCAAAAGCAACGTATTGCCATTGCACGTGCGCTTGCAATGAATCCCGATGTCATGCTTTTCGATGAGCCTACTTCTGCCCTAGATCCAGAAATGGTTGGAGAAGTTCTTGAACTCATGCGTGAGCTTGCCAATGACGGTATGACAATGGTTGTTGTTACGCATGAAATGGGATTTGCACGTGAAGTGGCTTCCCGTGTAATGTTTATGGACAATGGATTGATCGTGGAAGAAAATGAGCCTCAGGAATTTTTCGGAAATCCAAAAAATCCACGTCTGAAAGAATTTTTATCAAAGGTGATTTGATGTCATATACGATTCGTATTTCTGACCAATTAGAAGATGGATGTATAAAAATTCGTCAGAAGGTTTTTGTTGAGGAACAGGGATTCAAGCAGGAATTTGATGATATTGACTCTATAGCTTACCACGCACTTATTTTAGATGGCGAATCAGTAATTGCAACCGGCCGTCTTTATACAGATGACAATTTACTGTATCATATCGGTAGGATTGCTGTTTTACCTGCTTATCGTGGCAAGCATATTGGGCAAATGGTGGTTTCTGCATTGGAACAGAAAGCCGTGCAATGCGGAGGGACTTCCATTTTCCTTTCAGCGCAGTGCCGTGCAGCAAATTTCTATAAAAAGCTTGGCTACACTGAGAAAGGTGATATTTATATGGATGAGTATTGTCCTCATATTACTATGATAAAGAATCTTTAATAATACAACAAAATATCAAAAAAAGTCAAGCGAAAGCTTGACTTTTTTTAAACTAAACAAACTTAATAGCTCATCTCATCATAAAGTTACTTGAAGTAATTCAGCATTTCCGCATATATTCATGTCTTCTATATTTTCCGGAACAAAAATGCAATCACCTTTTACAAATGATAATTCGTTATCTGCATTACAACGTATTATACCATTTCCATCAATACAAAGCAAAATTTGAAATGTATCAAGCAGATAATTCATACGGCTATGCTTTTCATTTATAATAAGACGTTTTACTTGAAAATACGGGCATGAGACAAGCTTTTCCTGTGTTTTGGCCCCATAATGATTTTGTTTTGCTTGAACGTTTGAAGATAAGTCAACACTGTCTAGTGCTTTTTGAATATGCAGTTCTCGTTTCTTTCCATCAGCACCAACTCGATTATAATCATACAAACGATAAGTTAAATCGGAACTTTGCTGAATTTCAGCTATTAATATCCCTGATCCGATAGCATGGACTGTTCCCGCCTCAATAAAGAAAACATCGCCTTTTTTTACAGGCACTTTATTTAAATAAGGTTCAATTGTACCGGCTTCCATGTGCTGTTTTAATTCAGCCTTTGAAATATGCTGATTAAAGCCATATACTAAATATGCATCTGGTTCAGCATCAAGTACATACCACATTTCATTTTTTCCGCTTTTTCCATTTTCATGAAGCCTTGCATAATCATCATCCGGATGCACCTGAACAGACAAATTCTGCTGTGCATCAATAAATTTTATCAGAACAGGAACAGTACCATCTGGACTCGCATGACGGCCAAGATATTCCGGATGTTCTTTTAAAACGTCTGTCAACAACTCTCCAACATGTTTTCCAGTTGAAATAATGTTAGTGTTATCCGAGAGCGTGGAAAACTCCCATGTCTCTGCCAGCGGGTCTATATTTAGCTTCTTGCCAAATTCATTTTGCAAACGATTACCGCCCCACAGATAGCTTTTGCCAATTGGCTTTAATAAAAATGGAGCTGCTTTTTCTGATTTATTCATACTTTGCTTACCTACTTTAATAATTTAAAAATGATTTCTCATCTTCACATCGGATTTTTTCTCATAAATTCAAGATTTCTATCAATCAAATCACAACGTTGTTTAACACAATCAGCACTTCTGAGAGGATCAGAAGGATTGCCAAATGCATAATCCAAAAGTCTATCAATATGACTTGTAGCAACGTGTAAACGTGTATCGGAAGATGCATAATAAATAAAAACACTTCCATCTTTAGCAGCAACAGCTCCGTTTGTAAAAACTACATTTGATACGTCGCCAACTCTTTCATTTCCCAAAGGTGCAATCAAATAACCAGAAGGTTCTGCAATTACCTTTGATGGGTCGTTCAAATCGGTTACAAATACATAAATTACATATCGCAGACCGGCAGCTGTATTTCTCACACCGTGTGCAATATGAAGCCAGCCTCTTTCTGTTTCAATCGGAACAGCACCGCTTCCGTTTTTTGCTTCTGTAATTGTATGATATCTACGAATGCTTGTTAAGGTTTCCTTTTCAATTACAGGATTACAGATATCTTCTACTAATCCGTAACCAATACCGCCGCCAGAACCGGTTTCAATAAAACCATCCATTGGTCTGGTATAGAACGCATACTTTCCATTTACAAATTTAGGCAACAAACAGACATTACGCTGTTGAAAACCTTGTTTTGTATTTAGGTTAGGAAGGCGTTCCCATGTATTCAAATCCTTTGTACGTGCAATACCTGCCTGCGCTATTGCATCAGATAGCTCAGAACTATTTTCATCTCGGGATTCAGAGCAAAACACACCATATATCCAGCCGTCCTCATGCTTTGTAAGACGCATATCATATACATTTGTTTCATTCGGATATATGTCTGGCAAAATAACAGGCTTATCACGAAATACGAAGTTATCAACTCCTGTTGTGCTTTCTGCAACCGCAAAAAAGCTTTTGCGATCATTTCCTTCAACTCTTGCAACAAGACAAATCTTTCCGTCAAGTTCAATTGCTCCAGCATTGAACACCGCATTAACTCCCAGACGTTCGATAAAATACGGATTTGTCTCAGGGTTCAAATCATATCTCCAATGAAGTGGTATATGATTACGTGTAAGAACCGGATGTTCCCAGCGCTCGTAAATGCCATTATAAAAATCTGTTTTTTTATTTGGTAGATAAATCAATTCATTCTGCCTTTCGAGTTGTTTTAAGTATTCCTTATGATACATGATTAATTTCCCTTTCTAATTCAAAACAACAGCATAATCACTTTTATACATTTTCTTGAGTTGTTCCATACGATTATACTGTTCTCCAATGCAAAATTCTTTTGACCATGTCATATAGTATGCCCAAGGTATACGTGATTTTTCAAGTATATCAATATCGGGTATATATCCTACTTCTGCAAGTGCGGCAACTTTATTTTTAGTAGTTTCTTCAATAAGCTTTTCATAGTCTTCATGATAATCCGTTGCAGAATATTCAGGTAGATATATGTCTGTTGAAATAACATCAACATACTCATCTCCGGGATAGCCCTCTTTTAAATTGCAATTCCAAACCCAAAGCAAATTGTTAAGATGATGAACGTTTGTGTAATAATCAAACATCAGTTTATAGAGTTCACGAGCGATTTCCGGCCCTTTAGTTCCCCACCAGAACCAATCTCCGTATGATTCATGAAATGGTCTCCACAAAACTGGAATATCAGCCTCCTGAAATTTTTTCAGCTGCTGTGCAACAACGTCCATATCATGGAAAAATGCTTTTCGTTCCGGTGTGTTTTCAATCAATACACGAGTAGCGTCAAAATCGGTATTTTGAGCGTAAAAACTCTTATCATGACCTCCCATAGGCGAAAACCAGTGAAAGCTAAGTGTTACTATTCCATTTGCTTCTTTCGCCCATCTTAAAGCAGTATCTACTGTTCCACGATTTTCATAAACCTCTGTCAGACAAGATTCATCTGCATTGTTATAATTGATATTGGGCGAATAAGAGAGCAATTCAAAGCCTCTTAGTTTAGGCTGTTTTCCGGTGATTTTCTCAATATAAGATATTTCTTCCATAGAATTCGTCTGTGTATGCTGACCTGTAATAATATGCTTTCCTGCAATATCTGACAGATAATTCAGCAATCTTTTTGCCTTCTGTGTTGCATGAATATTTACTGTATTCTGCATAATAATTCCTCCCTGAAATTATGATACCTGTGATAAACGCTGTATCATTTCCATACACATTCTTCCATTATGATATGGACATTTCCACGGATGAACAAGTGCCTGTTTGGAATCCAATTCATGATCAGCTGGAATGCTTTCTATCCATTCACCACTTGCAGAATCAATTACATTATTCTGAATAAACTCCCATATTTTTTCAGCTGTATGCAGATACTCGGTTTTCTGTGGATTTTTTTGATAAGCATTATAGAATCCTACTACAGATTCTGCTTGAACCCACCAAATTTTTTGATTGTCGACATGCTTTCCCTCACGCTCATTATTTAAAGCGTTTTGATGCTTATCAAAAGCATTGCGATATGCGGATTCTGCAAGTCCATTTATAATCGGCTGCATTTCCTTTTGATATGCCTTATCTTCAAGAACACTGCATCCACGATCAATCAGCCAAGATGTTTCGATGTCATGGCCAAAGGATTCAAGATCAATGAGAGAATGATAATCCAGATCAAAGAAAACATCACATATCTGCTTTTCGGAATCATACACTTTATTTTCAAACAAGCGCAATATATTGCGAATAGAGTCCCCTACTTCATAAAACGGATCTGCATTATATAATTCAGAATATGCTTCAAGAATATGAAGTAGCGTATTCATGGTGCATTCTGCAAGAACGCCATTTTCGGAAAGCTTTTCATTGGATGATGGAGTAAAATCACGCTTGAATGCTTCAAGATAGCCATTGTTGTCTCTGCACTTTTCCTCAATCACACGATAGAGAACGTATGCAAGATTCAGGGCTTCCCTTCTTTTGCTTGCCTGATAATATGCAGACAGCGCATAAATTGCAAATGCCTGATTATATGTGTGCTTTGTATCATCACATACAGTGCCATCATAATTCACAGACCAGTATACACCGCCATATTGGGAATCAAAGCAGAAATCTACAAGAAATTTGTAGGCATGGTCTGCCATTTCAAGCAGTTCTGGTTTACGAAGAAGTTGGTATGCCGAAGAGTAAAACCATAGAATTCTGCTGTTGAGAATTACGCCTTTTACGCTTTTGATATCAGGGATGCCCTTAGCATCTGCGTAACCATAAAAACCACCGTTTATCTCATCCTTCATTCTATTCCAAAATGGAATCAGATTATTTTCAAGATGCTGCTGAAATACCTTTGATTCCATAATAAAATATCCTTTCGCTGTATATCTAAGTTTAATCACAATTTAATCAGACTTTTGCTATGTCAAACTCAATGTTTGCTTTTGATGATTTTATTATATACTTCTTTCCTTTGTCTTTCTATGAAAAATCAAATAAAAAGTTGTACAAATCTATTATTTTTGATTGACTTTGTCACTTTATTGCTGTACAATAATATCAGGAGTCCTACGGTAAAATGTCAATAGGCAAAAAGTAAAAAAACGAATGTGTAA
>CAJTWE010000026.1 GCA_910579955.1 uncultured Ruminococcus sp.
CTATCATCCCACAGTCATCTCCGACTGTTGGATATCTCTCTGTTCTGTTTTATGAGCATCTGTCCGCCAGTGCGCGCCCTGACTAACAAATGTATTGATGTTTTGATTTAATATTATTTAAAGTGAATTTCAAAATCTCCACGAATGGGAGCGTTCATAACCGTAGCTGTTCTTCCACAAGCGGTCTTCCGCTTTCATCAGAACACTGATTTCCCAGCGTTCATCCAGAAGTGTCTCCGTGTTAATGTGTGCGGCGGTCACTTTGTCCTTTTCGGCAACATGATGATAGGTATAGTCGGTACAGCAGACAAGGTTAAATCTTGTGCTGCGATGGGATTTTCTTGCTGTAACGGTTCCGTCACTGTACACTTCTATCTTTAGAGTGCCATCATCATACGATGCAAGCACAACCGCAGTCTTGTCCGCTGTATTCTGTTCTCCATTCATTCCGGCTTTGTATGCCTCAACAGCGGTAATCAGCTGACGAAGTGTCATGTGCTTCCTCTCGTCCTGTGAGATAATTGTATTTTTCATGATAAGTATGTCCTTTCAAATCGATAGTAGAGTGCGTATGCCGCCGACTGGCAGCTACAGAAACAGCCGGATGCATACGGAAGAAGAACATACAGCTATTTCTACCGTCCACAGCATATAGCTGTGGATACTGGAAAAATAGTTCTGTATGAACTTCCATCTGCCGTATGCATCCGGCATATGGGTGTTATTTTCAGTTTTGGAAAGCAGCTCTGTGACTGCCTGTCCTTGACTGTATCTCTATTGTAACATATCCAACGAAAAATCACCATGCAGCAGACTTGCAATGAACTTGCACTAAACTTGCACTGGATAAAAAACTGAAAGAAACAATATTTTCGACATAAAAAATGAAACAGTACTTGAAATTTTTGGAAAAATATGCTATAATACATATGTGGATTTGTGTAAATTGAACAGGACGAAAACAACACTGTCAATGTTTCATATGAGGGGAGATAAAATAATGGTTCTATGCTTTGCTGTACTTGTCAAAATATTGCTTTTATGTTCCAATCAAGGTACCACACAAAAAGTTATTTGTGCAAGACTGCTGTCATCAATCAATTCCAAATATGGATACGAACTTGAAGCAGACGAAAGCACGATAAGCAAGCTAATGACATGCAAAGTCGGGTTATCTCCTGAAGAAATCGTAAATGTGATATCGGTTGCCAACTTTGAAGGTGTAAAGCACAATATTTTAGCGGAAATAGTACCGCTTTTAAATAGGAATACACTTCCATGTGGTCTTGTTGCATTGAAATACGTTATCGATCAGGACGAAAACATTGATTCAAATTCAGTGATCGGATTCAAAACAGTGGATGAAATAACTCAGCTTACAAATGTCGACATTGCTGATTGCATCACAAACCTCTTATACTACACTGTTTTGGGGATACATAACACTAAGGGCGCATCTACAATCAAACTCGTTACAAAAGAATATATAAATGGATTTCAATCACAGGCTGGAGCTGTCAGCTTTATTCAGGACAGTAGAAGTGTGCCTGCTGAACTTTCAAAAACGCTTGTAAACAGCAATTTCAATGATGTTTTTACAAAAGTCAGAAGCAAAGCTGCATTGAAACTGAGCAACAGAAGCGGAATAGAAATGTACTATCTGGATATAGCGGAGTCATGTTTTGATTACTGTGAACTCAGTGACTATCTTCTCAGTTGCGTTGGTCGGTATGTCTACTCACGTACAGAGGTTCAGCGGTTGATTGATAAATATAATAAAACAGATTCTATTTGTCTGAGGGCTGTTAAAGCAATGAATAAAAACGGGAATGCTGACGAAAAAGGTTCTGGAAATGAACTGGGTGATATGCTGATTTATTCTTTTCTGGAAGAAGTACTGAATGCACCGAAAATACTCAGTAAAGTTGAAATTCGTGGTAAACAAAGTAAAAGCGATGGTATTCATTTATTAAAGTATGATGAAGGCGGGCAGACAAAATATCAATTGATATTTGGAACATCAAGCATTCATGACAGCATTTATGAGGCATTGGATGAGGTGTTTGAAATGCTGCTTCAAATCAAAAGCGGAAACAAGGACGAGCGTGACACTGTCGATATTGCACTTTGCAATAATACCTTTGATGAATCGACAACGGAATTACTGAAAACTATTTTGATTCCGCAAAAAGGAAAACCTAAAATCCCTATGGCTTTTGGTATTTTTGTTGGTTACTCTGTCGGTGTCTCCAATAACAATAATGACGAACTTTTCACAGAAGTTCAGAAAAAGATGCAACGGGATATTGAAGATGTAATTCCTTACATATCCAGTAAAGTACGCGATATGGGGCTTGAATCCTACTCCTATTATTTATATTTTCTGCCAATGAATCACGCAGAGCAGGACAAAAAAGCGATAATGGAAGAACTGATGAATTGATGGGAGTAGAAAAATGAATAAGAAAAACACACTTGGATATGCGATTTTTAATGGCATTGAAAGAAATGAATACCTGAATGAACTGTATGATGCACTTCTTTTCAATTACTGCCGTCATATATTTCATTCGTCCTCTGATAAAAAAGAGCTTGACCTGAACGATCTGCTTCGCTTTGCGGATCTGCTGTCAAAATCCATTAATGTTGACAATTCAGAAATGCATCATTCTCTTGCGCAAGAAATCGTTACATTGCTGGGTATACTTGAACCGGATAATTTACTTATAAAGGATACGGTCGGTTCAGTGCTGAGTCAATTGAACAATTATCTCGGATTAAGCCATGCAGCGCCGGATTATTATGAACCGTCCATTCTCGAACGGATAACAAATGAATACGAAAAATCGCTGCTGCAGATTCCCTTTGAACAGGACAAGTATTTTTTGCGTTCTCAGAAATATGTTTACGATCACATGAATGAAGAAGTATTTTTCAGTTATTCCGGTCCCACATCAATGGGAAAGTCATTTGTGATGCGTACATTTATCCGTGATAAAATAAAAAAGAACGACAACTGCAATTTTGCAGTCATCGTTCCGACCAGGGCATTGATAAATGAAATTTTCAGAGCATTGGCAGAAGACATGTCGTGCCTACTTCGTGAGCATGATTATAGGATCGTTACTTCTTACGGCAATTCTATTGTGAAGGATAAAAATAAGCACAGGTATATCTTCGTTATGACGCCTGAAAGAATGATGTATCAGCTGATTGAATATCCCGATATTTCAGTAAATTATGTTTTTATTGACGAGGCGCAGAATATCTCTAAAAAAGATGGAAGAAGCGCTTATTATTATCAGATCGTCAATATGTTGATGCAGAGCAAAACGCAGCCGCATATTATTTTCGCATCGCCGCATATTCCGAATCCGGAAGTCTATCTGGGCGTAGCTGCTGCAAATGTGGAAGCGAAAAGTCTGTCATCCGTGTTCACTCCGGTCAGTCAGGAAAAGTTTCTGATCGATATGAATAGCGGAACATACGGCTATTATAATCCGCTGTCTGCACAATTAAAAACAGTAGGAAAATTCCCTGAAATGTCACTCAGCATGGTTGTAAATCAATTCGGTGCAGGCAAGCGGAATCTTGTTTACTGCAATTTTAAGTCTACTGTTGTTTCTTCGGCGGTGAGATATTCAAAATTATTAAAGCCTGTAAATTATGCAGAACTAATTGAATTTGCACAGGAGATCAGGGAGCAGATCCATCCCGATTATTACCTTGCATATACCGTTGAGCGAGGCGTAGCATTTCATGTTGGCTATATTCCACCGAATATCCGTATTCGTATTGAAGAACTGTTCCGAAAGGAAAATGGCGGTATCAACGTGATTTTCTGTACCAGTACCTTGCTTGAAGGTGTAAATATGCCTGCGGATAATCTGTTCATTACTGATTACAGAAATGGTTATAGCTCTCTGTCCGATGTGGAATTCCGCAATCTGACGGGACGTGTTGGCAGACTTCAGTACAGTCTTTACGGAAATGTATTTTTGATTTGCATGAAGGATGAGGAGATTTCTCCTCAGAGCTATGTTGAACTGCTGCAAAGCGGCATAAAAAAGCAGACTCTTTCTGTTTCCGATTTAAGTGATGAGGTAAAGCAATATATTGTAAAATCTCTTGCTCTGGGAACTACAAAGCTGACACAGCTTGCAGAGCAGTCTGACAGCGAATTTGCATTAATGCGTAAAACAGCCGGAATTTTGCTGCGTGATATTATGAGCGGCAGATCAAGTATGGTTCGTCGGGAATTTGAAGAACTGCTGTCTCCCGAAAAAATCAAAGCGATCAGAGAAACCTTTGCCTCTCGTGATAACGAGCCGGATGATGATATTAATGTATCTCTTGACCAGATAGACAGACTGAATGAAGCAATAAAGAACGGTCTGCGTTATCCTCAAATCAGACAGTATCCGGGAGAGGATGAAGATACATATCACATTGAGTATAATGACATTCTTGATTTTCTCAATAAGCTGTACAATATCTTTGATTGGGAAAACTACGAAAAGGGTGATCTTGGAAATCGAAATTCACTGAAATATTATGCAAGATTGCTGCTGCAATGGCTGAGCGGCGGAGGCATAAAATATATTATAGAGCAATCTATTTCATATCATCGTGATACACATAAAAGGCTATACTTTAGTAAGAATAATTGTCCTGTTTACGACGGTTCTGTAGAACACAATAATAAAGTCATTGAGAAATGCTTTGGAGATTATAACAATATTATTGATTTTAAGCTGAAAAACTATTTCAAGCGTTTTTCGGACGAGATCAAAAGGCAGTTTGGCGTTGAGTCATTCTCTAACGACTGGTATGAATTCATTGAGTATGGGACTCGGAATAGATACCGAATTCAGCTGCAAAAAGACGGCTTTTCTTTTGAGGCAGCGTTATATTTATACGCTAACAGAGGTTTGTATCTTGCTAAAAGGAATGGCGAATTGAAAGTTAAAATCGGTGTTTTGAACTGTCCAAAAATCAGCGTCAAAAGAGAGGCGGATATTGTTTTCAATAATATGCCGGAGTTGTTTATCCGCTAATCGGTAAAATCTGACAAAAACATTATATTTTCAATTTCCGGATAAGATGAAGATATGCTTGACAGACGGAATCGTGATAGAATGTGAGAAATGGCGTGAACTGAGATATGAGGGGTAATTATTCCTCTGTACGAAGATAGGAGGAATCGTGATGAAGCCGAAAAGCAATCAAGGCAGAGAATATTTTGCTGTGATAGATACCGAAACCACTTGGAACGATGAAGTGATGTCGATTGGCATTGTGATAGCCGATTCGGTTTCCTTCGTACCAGTAGATAAAAAATATTATATCCTTACTCCAGAATGTAATTTTGATGGAATGTACTCTTATGTCATGCTTGTGAAAGGAATCAAGGTTGATTTAAAAAGCTCCCGTCTCGCTGTGCTGAAGAACCTTATAGACACATTACAAACTTATCATGTCAAATCCATATTCGCCTATAATGCTTCATTCGATTATAAGCACTTGCCAGAACTGCAAAAATACATGTGGTTTGACATCATGAAACTTGCGGCATATAAGCAGTATAATAAGAAAATCCCAGAAACTGCTGAATGCTGGGGTACAGGAAGGCTTAAGAGAAATTATGGTGTCGAACCTATTATGCGAATGCTTTCGGGCAACTGTGGATACTGCGAAGTTCATAACGCAATATGTGATGCTGTTGATGAACTGAAAATTATAAAATTGCTTGGACATGCAATAGAAAAATACAACTGTGCTCAGATCAATCCAGTGAAAAAATCAATGTCGAAACGCACATCAGAGCTAAGAATGGTTCACAAGCCTCAAACACCTTTGGAAATTGAACCTTGTGAAATCGAAGAAAGCATTAAAAAGCGTATTATAGCAGACTGTAAGTATGCAGTAGGAAATGGAATCAAACACAAGGCATTTGGATACGGTATTATCCGAAATATTGAAGTAATAAATGAGGAAATCCTGTTACTTATTGTCAGGTATGAGACGGTAGGTGTCAGCCGGCATTTGCTTCCTGACGATGAACATGATATTACACTCATAAACAAATAGCTCATCTAAAGGAGTGTTGATAATATGAACCCAATTCATCTGTCCGATGAACAGCAGCATTTCGTGAATCAAGCTTTAAAAGGAAATAATATCCTTGTGAATGCTTGCATCGGCAGCGGAAAAACGACGGCGATCCAGTTGCTTTGCAACAAGCTTCCCAAAAGCCAAAGAATCCTGTATCTTACATATAATAAGCTGCTAAAGCTTGATGCACAAGCAAAAATCAAAAACCCGAATGTCAAGGTACAGAATTATCATGGAATTGCGTGGTATTATCTGCACAAAATCAATATATCGACTGGTGTAGGTGATCTGATTACTCGCTTTAATGAAGTGAAGCCTCCGATTGACTATTATGATGTGCTGATTATAGATGAATATCAAGATATCGAGACAGAACTTTCGTTCCTTCTGGAATACATTAAGTCTACCAATCCCGGAATGCAAATCATCGCAGTTGGTGATATGCAGCAGAAAATATATGACAAAACAAATCTGAATGTTTCGGAATTTATCAATCAGTTCCTTGGCAAGCATCTGGATTTAGAATTTACACAGTGTTTTCGGCTTTCAGCCAACTTAGCAGAAAGGCTTGGAAGAATATGGTGTAAGAAAATCAAAGGAGTCAATTCCGATTGTATTGTTGAAGAAATGAACATGACTCAGATCGTTGACTTTCTGTCAACACAAAGGCCGCAGGACATTCTTTGTCTCGGCTCAAGAAACGGCGACCTGTCAAAAACGCTGAACACGCTTGAACAGGAACACTCGTCTGCTTTTAATAAACGAACTGTTTATGCCAGTATTTCTGACAATGACTCTATCAGTTCGGCTCAGCCTACTCCGGATACTGCGATATTTACTACATTTGACAGCAGCAAAGGGCTTGAGAGAAAAGTTTGTGTCATATTCGATTATACAGAGAGCTATTGGCAAGTCCGCATTTCAAAGCCGCAGCAATCTTACGAAATACTGAGAAATATCTTCTGTGTTGCGGCAAGTCGGGGAAAGTCAAGAATCATCTTTGTAAATAGTGGGGAAAAAATGTTGTCAGAAGCAACTCTTTCAACAAGGGTTGATGCAAATCAAAACCTGTCTGATGTTGATATTTCTTCCATGTTCGATTTTAAATATCGTGAAGATATAGAGACATGCTTTTCTTTGCTGAAGGTTGAATCTATTGCAGAAAAAGATCACAGCGTAATTGAAGTTAAAAGTACTGATGGGATGATTGATCTGTCGCCTTGTATCGGCATTTACCAGGAAGCCATGTTTTTTGATACCTATGAGATCGATAAAGCAATAGAAATGTATATCTCACTCCACGATAACAAGAAAACATTATGGACAGACAAAGTTAAAAAATCAAGTCTTGAACAAAAAATACTGTTCTTGGTATCCTTGGAAACAAATCAAGACCGCTACAGAACACAGGTGGAGCTGCCGTTTGTAAATGAAGAAGCAGCTAATCAAATTGCGGATCGTTTATTCACGAGACTTCAGCATAATGAAAACGCGCAGGTAGGCTGTCGTATACCATTTTCAGATAAGAATGGTGGGAACAAGCTGTTCGTAGCGGGCGGTTTTGCTGACGTTGTGAAAGACAGCATCGTATATGAGCTTAAATTTGTATCTGAACTGTCTCACTAGCATTTTCTTCAGTGTGCCTGTTATATTGTTGCTCTGGGTCTTGAAAAGGGAATTCTTTGGAACACTCGTGATAATACTGCTTACGAGGTCAGTGTTCCCGATAAGAAGAAATTTCTTGATGCGGTGGCGAATGCTATTACCAAGAATAAGATTACAGCTTATTATAAACCATCTGCGGTTAGATCAAATCCGATGAGCGTTCGGTCAGAACAGCGAATAACTGAAACTGCTATAAAGCAAGTGGATTCACCTAAATTAAAGAAAGGTCTGAAGCAGGAACGGTATGAGATCGGATATGAAGATGTAAAAGACCTTTTTACACAGCAGACTTCCATAATTCGTGACCGCTATAAGAACCGATGGGTGAAGTGCGAAAGGTGCAGTTCAATCAAACAGGATGTGGAGTTTGCTTCATATGGCGGACAAGACCATGTCAATCTTGGCGTTTGCAGCGAATGTAGCCGAAAGTCATAAATGCAATCTCCTTTGTACAAATGCAGATGTTGAAATCGCAGAAGAGAAACTCAAAGGGGAGCATGTATATCGATTCTTGGTAGTTCTACGGATAAACCGATTTTCAAAATCAAAAGACAGCAAATACAAAGACAAGATCGGGAATTAAGGATGCAGGATGTTGGATATCGAATTGCTGGTAAATTCAAAAGAAGCTGTTTTGAGGATGTAAAGCAAGGTGATGACGATGGAGAATGCACTTGTGTATACAGTAAAACACTATCACCATTTCTGAGTAGGATTATTGAAAATCGTATTAGAGGTAACGGAAAGAAGTAGATAATATGAAAGTTGAGTTTAAAGATTCTGTTTTTGGTTACTCACTTTATGTGGATATAAGCCAATTCTTACTTGCAAAAGAATCGGAAGAAGAAATGGATAGCCTGTATAGATCCGTATATGCATTTTACTCCACATTTTGCTTTGGCTTCTGTGTTGATGAGATATATGACCATATCTGCGAGCAAATCAGCAAACGCGGAAAAATCATCTTCACCTGTGGCAGAAAAGACAATACGTTTGAGAAATATGTTGAAATATACGCACTGTGCAACAACAATTTAAAGAAAGTATATTCAAATAAGGAGAATTAAGCCATGCCGAAACAGTATAAGCTCCTCAATGCCAATGGAGAAATCTATCTGTCCGATACTCCCGGCATATTCGGTGGAAACGGAAAGCTGAAAATCTATGGTCGATTAGATTGCTATTCTGCACTATCAACAATCAAGAGATTCCCTGGTAGCTACGAGAAAAGCCGTGTATTCTTTGCCGATGAAAAGACAGCCCTTGCCGCCGGATATCGTCCGTGTGGAAACTGCTTGAAAGCAAAGTATAAAGAGTACATGGCTGATCCAGAGAATTACAGAAAGAAGTTTGGTTTATGAATATCTTTCACGTTCACACCTACCGCTGCGGTCATGCAGAGAATATTCCTGACGAAGCATATGTGAAAAAGGCGGTCGAACTGGGGGCGGATGAGATTTGGTTTACCGACCATGCACCGTTCTCAGGTAACCCTTTCGGTTCACGTATGAATTATGACGAGCTGGAGGAATATTTTGATACGCTCAGTTTGCTGAAAAGGAAGTACACAGATATTACGATTCATATCGGGCTTGAAGCGGAGTATTTTCCGCATTTTGATGCAGATGGCTACTACAAGCATCTGCGTTCTTTGTCGGAGCTGGAGATGCTCCTGTTGGGGCAACATATGGCACAGATTTCGGATGATCCTCTGGAGTACTCTTTTTTGAAAAGTACAGAGTTCCTGAATGAAAATGAATACAGGCTGCTCGGAAATGCAATCGTGCAAGGTGTTGAGTCAGGTTATTTCGATGTCATTGCACATCCTGATCGCATTTTCCGCAGATGCTCTGTGTGGGATTCGAATATGGAAAATATATCGAATGAGATCATACAGGCGGCAATCAAAGCGGATATTCCGTTGGAGATGAACCTCTCATCTGTGGAAAATCCAATCAATTACAAGCTTGAATTCTGGCAGCTTGTACCGGACACAGTAAAACGGGTTATAGGTTTTGATGCCCACTCTTTGTATGAAATGGAATTGAGATATAACAGCATCACCGAGCGATTAAAGAAATTTGAAGAATGAGGGAGAGTAAATAATGTCCACAGAACCTATCATAGACCGCGATACTTATCGCTCCATAAAGAAGATGTCACGCGAGGAACTGCAAGGCTTCCTCATGCGTTATGCAGAAAATCTAACGAAGGACAGTCCTGTCATTGACTTGCAGAAACTGGAGCAGGACATCAAGTCTATAAAGGGCATCGGAGAGAAGCGATTGGAAGAGATTATGGTGATAATTGAGAAGCACCTTGGAGTGTAATAGCTATGATTACAGTAAATCTTTACTACACAGGTACAAACGGAAATGCGAGAGCGTTTGTTCATGAAATGGAATCATCCGGCATTGCAGATGCGATAAGGCAAGAACCCGGCAATCTCCGTTACCAATATTTTCAACCGCTTGACGATTCGGAAACGGTATTGCTGATTGATAGCTGGACAGATCAGAATGCGATCAATGCACACCACGCTTCGCCGATGATGGCACAGATTGCAGAGCTTCGGAAGAAATACGACCTACACATGCGTGCAGAACGATTTATAAGTGAAGATATCGGCGCGGATGAGCAGTATATCAGGAAGTGATGGTATGGCAAACGAAAACGGGACATGGATTATGCGTGGTCTTGCTTGGGATGATCCGTATAGAATACGCACATGGCAGGAGCTTGTAAACTGGATCAATGAGGTCGGGTTTCTGCCATTGTTTGCAAATGAAATTCCGGGCTTTTCTGTGGAGGAGCACGTTTCGCTGGATTTCTGGTGGACTGGTGACATGGAGCAGGATCCGTGGGAATGGCGAGAGATTATAGCGGCAGACCATACTGTTGCATATGGAAAGTTTTTTGATAAGAAGGCTGGTTTTATCAGTCAGGAATGGCTGCCGTATTTTGTCAATTTTCGCCGCAACGGTTATGATTTTGATTCGGCATGGGAGGACGGCAAGGTCATCCGGCGAGAGAAACTTATCATGGATATTTTGACCGACACAGATGCTGATGGTGATATTGTCTGGACAGACAAGCAAATACTTACAACAGACCTGAAAAAGATTGCAGGCTTCGGCAAAGACGGAGAGAAGAATTTTCCCGGCATTACGACAGAACCGATGATGAAACTGTATCTCGTCACAGCAGATTTTCGCAGGCGGAAGAATAAAAAGGGTATTGAGTACGTAATGGCTGTCTCCGTATTGCTGCCACCAGAAGCGGTGTGGGGCTATGAAGCTGTAACATCAGCATATACTGAAGAACCGGCGCAGTCATGGCAGAGAATTTGTAATAGAGTAAAGGAAATCTTTCCTCAAACTGAGGATGCTGCAATCATCAGGATGATTGGAAAATGTCCGGAATCATAGGAGCATCCAAGGATGTCTATTATATAAATCGGAGGCGGTTTTATGAAAGTACTATTAATTGGCGGAACAGGCACGATCAGCATGGCGATTACGAGACTGCTTGCAAAAGAAAATCATGAGGTTTATCTTTTGAATCGCGGCAGCAGATTAGCAGAATTGCCCGATAACGTGACGGTTCTGCAATGCGATATCAATGATGAAGAAGAGGTCAGCAGAGTAATTGAGGGTATGACTTTCGATGCTGTAGGAGAATTTATTGGCTTTACTATAGAGCAGATTCAGCGTGATGTCCGTCTGTTTCAGGGCAGAACAAAACAATATCTCTATATCAGTTCTGCATCAGCTTATCAAAAACCTCTTTCCGATCCTGTCATTACGGAAAGTACGCCGCTTGCCAATCCATATTGGCAGTATTCCAGAGATAAGATCGAATGCGAAGAATATCTGATTAAGCAGTATCGGGAGAACGGATTTCCGGTTACTATTGTCCGTCCCAGCCATACCTATGACGAGCGCAGCGTTCCCCTTGGCGTTCATGGAAAATTAGGAAGCTGGCAGGTGCTGAAACGTATGATCGAGGGGAAACCGGTCATCATTCACGGAGACGGAACTTCTCTGTGGACATTGACACATAACAGCGATTTTGCAAAGGGATATTGAGGACTTGTGGGCAATCTTCATGCGATCGGACAGGCGTTTCATATCACTTCCGACGAATCTCTGACGTGGAATCAAATTTATCAGATTATCGCCGATGCTCTTGGAGTGGAGCTGAAAGCGGTGCATATTCCGTCGGATTTCCTTGCATCTGTCAGCGATTATGACTTGACCGGCAGTTTAATCGGGGATAAGGCAAATTCCGTTATATTCGATAACAGCAAGCTGAAACGTGCAGTGCCTGATTTCACGGCGACAGTCCGTGCAGATCACGGGATTCGTTCTACGATACAGAATATTTTATCACATCCGGAATTGCAGCGTGAAGACGCTGAATTTGACCGCTGGTGTGACAAGATTATTGGCAAATTTGAAAAAATCAGGAAGGAACTTACATATGAATACTTTTCAATTTTACAGTCCAACCGAATTCGTATTTGGCAAGGGCACGGAAAATAAAGCCGGATATTACGTCAAAAAGCACGGCGGTACAAATGTATTGCTGCACTACGGCGGAGGTTCAGCTATCCGCAGCGGTCTGCTTGACAGGGTGAAGAAATCTCTGGACGAGGAAAATATTGTATACACAGAGCTTGGCGGAGTACAGCCGAATCCGATAGATACCCTTGTTTATAAAGGAATAGAGATATGCCGTCAGAAGAAAATCGACTTTATTCTTGCAGTCGGAGGCGGTTCTGTCATCGACTCAGCTAAGGCGATCGCTATGGGTGTTCCTTATGAGGGCGATTTCTGGGACTTTTATTGTGACAAAAGTCCGCAGGTTGCTTTGCCGGTCGCAACTGTTCTGACCATTGCCGCAGCCGGAAGTGAAGGCTCCGGAGATTCCGTCATTACAAAGGCGGAGGTTGGACTGAAACGTGGTGCAGGCTCTGACCTCATCCGTCCGAAATTCTCGATCATGAATCCGGAGCTGACCTGTACCTTGCCTGCATATCAGACCGCCTGCGGTGCGACTGATATTATGGCTCACGTATTTGAACGGTATTTTACCAATACAACAGAGGTCGAGATCACTGATAGGCTTTGTGAAGCGGTGCTGCTGACGATGATAAAAGAAACGCCCCGTGTAATCGCTGATCCCACAAATTATGAGGCAAGAGCCAATATTATGTGGGCAGGGACGGTCGCACACACGAATATTGTTGGAGTAGGCAGAGAGCAGGACTGGAACAGTCACGGCATCGAGCATGAGCTGTCCGCACTCTATGACTGCGCACATGGCGCAGGGCTTGCAGTCATCATGCCGGCGTGGATGGAGTTTGTATACAAGCATAATGTCTTGCGGTTTGCACAGGCTGCGGTTCGTGTATGGGGCTGCCAGATGGATTTTGAGCAGCCTGAAAATACAGCAAGAGAGGGGATTATACGATTCCGCAGTTTCCTGAAAAGCATTGGTATGCCGCTGACTTTTGCTGAGCTAGGTGCAAGAGAAGAGGATATTCCGCAGCTTGTTGAAAAATTCGGAATCGGCAATGGAAAAACAGGCGGCTTTGTGAAATTATCAGGCAGCGATATTGAACAGATCTATCGTATTGCCGTGAAGCCAGAGTTAATTAATACTCCACATTTATGATGTATTGGAGACAGCTTGGGTAAGGTGGCAGCTTGCAAGTATGTGAAAGGAGGCATATATGTTTCACCAAATGAAATTACAAACAGTACCGTTTGAGAAAATAAAAAATGGCGGCAAGACTATCGAATTGAGATTAAACGATGAAAAACGTCAAAAGATACAGATTGGTGATTTTATTGAGTTTTCGTGCTTAGATAACCCTGATGATAAAATCCAGACGAGAGTGACAGCCTTACACTGCTATGATTCGTTTGCAGAACTATATAGTTCTTTACCAAAAGAAAAACTCGGCTACAATGCATCTGAAACTTCAAGTCCTGACCACATGAACGAATATTATACACGGGATAAGCAGGATAAATACGGTGTTTTGGGTATCGAATTATACCTCACCGACTTACAGAAATTTATTGACGCACAGAATCACGGCTATGGATTCGGCGAGACATATCAGACAGCTTTAGCAGAGATGAAACGGGGAGAGAAGATCTCTCATTGGATATGGTATGTGTTTCCGCAGATTCAAGGGTTAGAACTCAGCGGTACTACAGCGTATTTTTCTATTAAAGATTTAGAAGAAGCGAGAGACTACAATGCGCATCCTATCCTCGGTACAAGACTGATAGAGATAACAGAAACTCTGTTGCATATTGAAACTGACGATCCGATGGCAGTATTCGGATATCCGGATGCTTTTAAGCTGCGTTCCTGTATGACGTTGTTCAAACATGCTGCACCGGAGCAGGATTTGTTCCAAAAGGTGCTGGATAAGTTCTGCCGTGGGGATGAGGATGAAAAAACTTTGGATATACTCGGATTGTGATACATCATGGCTATATGGTGAGTTGACTTTACAGAAGTGGTTTTCAGGACACTTCCATGTGAATAAGATTGTGAGAGACGATGTGGAGGTTTTGTTAGATGAGGTTGTAACGATTGAATAAAATATAATACGGTGGCAAACGTTCGTGTGTGGGAATATTGCCACTGGTGCAAAGAAAATAAAATAGACTGCGAGGAGTGATAGTATGCTGCTGACTTATTCAAATGATATGCAGAAGGCTATGGAAATCAAGGCGGAAACTGCCAAAGAGACGGATAAATCCAATACATGGTTTGTTCATACGCTGAAAATCAATCGCCGGAACTGCGTGATTTTTATGAACACGGCAACGCGATTTTCAATGATTCTCTGGGGATTAAAAGCGACTGATTACAAGAAAATCGACTTCAAGGAGCATCTTGGAAATCTGCTTCGGGGATATTATATTAATTCTGATATAATTCTTGCATATCTTTTTGACTGCGGAGATATTATAGTTGCCAAAAACAGCGACCGTTCTGCAACAGCACAGCTTAACCGGAATGCAATAGAACTTAAATATATCCAGGATCATCTTGATAAAGGGAATATATTGCAGATTAATGCGTCAAAATGGCTGAACAATAGACTTTTCAGCGTTGACGGAAAATACAAGTGCCCGGCAGAAGTTTTCCTTGAAATGCTGAAAAGCAGATATAATGTTCCATTTTATAACATTGATATGCTCCGGCTGAAAATAACGCTTGACTATCCTGATTTTGAGATCAGCAGAGAGATCTCACTGCCTGCAAATATGAACTTCTACGGGCTTCATGCAGCAATACAGAGCTGTTTTAATTGGCAGAATTGTCATCTTTATGAGTTCATAGCATATGGCGAAAACGGCGAACCGGTGATGAGAATAAAATCCGAGTTTGAAGATGAAGAATTTGGCGATATACCTACAAAGAACGATACAGAATGCAGCGTATATGAGATGCTATGCAAATATGCTGATATGTGGTATATCTACGATATGGGCGATTACTGGCAGCATAAAATCAAACTGCTTGAAGTCAATAAGGAGTATGAAAACGTCGTGCCGACTTGTTTGAAAGTCACAGGGAAAGCGCCGCCGGAGGATTGCGGCGGTGTTGGCGGTTATCAGGAACTGCTACAGCAAATTGCAGACGGTGACAAGGAAATGATCGAGTGGGCGAAATCAATGAAATGGGTCGAGCAGAGCGCAGAGGAAATAAGCAGGAATTTGAAATGGAAATTCAGATGATCGGTTTGTATTGTATTGAAAGTGTCAGTTTCAAATATAGAAAGCAAGTATTCCATGCAAATTCTATATGACGGACAAAGCGAAAACAATCTTCAAAATTCCTTGCATTTTCACAGCATTTATGCTATACTAAAAGTAGAGATTAAACTGTAAAAATATAAAAGGAGCGTTCTTGGTGTCAGACATAACACGCCAGTGAGGTAAGAAATCTTATGATTCGGTCAGAAAGCAATTATACAGACAAGGAGATGATATGATGTCCGGAACAGTATTAACAATAACTGATATTCAAAGAATAATTAAGCCTCTTGCGGAAAAATATCGCATTTGTGAAGTTTATATTTTTGGATCTTATGCAAGAAACGAAGCAACGGTTGACAGTGACATTGACTTCTTGATTTTCGGCGGTAAAAATTTTAAGCTTACCTCGATTTTTGCCTTTGCCGAAGAACTTCGTATGATTATCCAAAAAGAAATCGATGTATTTGAGATTAATGAGGTCAATAAAGATAGCTTATTTTATGAAACAATAATGAAAGAAAGGGTGAAAGTTGCTTGAAATATTCCGATGAACAAAGGCTGCAGAAAATTTTCGATAATTCTGAAAAGTTGCTATCCTACATTTCTGAGCATAATGTAACAAAAGAGCAGCTTTTGAATGACTATTCTCTGCAATGGCTTGTCACAACGCCACTTTATAATATTGGTGAACACGTTTACAGGATCTCTGCTGAATACAAAAATCTTCATACTGATATTCCTTGGCTGATGATAGCTGGATTACGGCATAGATTAGTTCACGACTATGATGGTACGAACTGGAATATTATATCAGAAGTTGTATTCAATGAACTGCCTGAACTTACAGAAAAAATAAAATTACTATTAGAAAATAGCAACCAAATTCTTTGATAATGCGGTGAGTACGATGAAAATGTGGATGGAGCTTATCAGAGCCGATGCTCTGAAAGAAGCTCTTGAGAGTATGATCAAGAATGGAATCAGTGAAGAACAGGCTAAAAAAATCCTCGGATTAGCATAACATACCACGCCCCGTCAGATTATTTGCCGGGGCGATTTTTTGACGGTCAGATTCCGTTTTTTCTGGGATAAGGCTCATTATGATTTGTGATCCCAAGCAGATAATCCACGCTGGTATCGTAATATTCAGCTAATCTAATCAGCTGCTCCAGCGGAATTTCCGTGGTATGGGATTCATATCGTGAGTAGGTCTGCTGCGAGCATCCCAGCAGTTTCGCCATTTCAGCTTGGGACATTTCCGATTTTTCACGCAGTTCCCGTAGTTTTAGATGCAGTTCAGCCATTTTATCATCCTCCCTGATGCTATTATATCATACTCAGAAATTGAATGTCAAGCCTAATCACCAGATATACGGCGAATTTCGCTGTGGTATCTGGTGATTTTTTATCTTGACTATTACTCATAAATTGAGTAATATAGTATACTATAACTAATTGATTATTGATAAGCATGAAAAAAGACCTGCTGATTTCAGGCAGATCCGGTATCGTAGAATTCTATATTTTACGAAAAAACACGCAAACAGAATATTGCCTTTCAGTAACGATTCGGAAGCGTGTATAATGTAAATATGGGACATAATGTCATACGACATAAAACTCTCATATTGACCAGAATATTATATCATGTCTTGTACAAAATGTCAATAAGGGGAGTTTTATTTTTCAGTTTATGATATTAAAATCGTCAGATTGCCCAACTATAAACTTTGAAAAGCTATAAATCTGGAGGAAATACTAAATGTCAATTAACGTCTATCAAAGAAAGGACGGTCGCTATGAAGGCCGTATCACAATGGAAAAAGTAAACGGGAAACGCAAGTATAAGGCGTTTTTCGGAAAAACATCGGACGAAGTGCTGCAAAAAATGACAGATTTTCATGCCATGGCAACCTGCAAAGGGAGTACAAAGAAGACCTTCTCTGCCGTATATGAAGAATGGTTTTGTTCTATTTTATATCGTGTCAAGGAATCAACGGCAGCAAATTATACGCTTAAAGCGGACAAGCATATTCTTCCGGTCTTCGGAAATCAGAATATCAGCGATATTTCGCAGAATTCCATTCATCAGTTTATCAGGGAAAAACAGGATTGCGGGCTGTCAAACCGGTATATTACAGATATTTTGATTCTTATGAAATCCGTGTTCCGCTATGCTTCACGTACCTATCATATCAGTAATCCTATGGATGGTATGATCATGCCAAAGAAACAAAAATCTGAGATCAGGCTGCTGACGATCAAGGAAGAAGAACAGCTCATGCAAATGATCAATAAAAACCAGAACCTTACTACCTTGGGAATTGCTCTTGCAAAAATGACGGGACTTCGTATTGGTGAACTTTGCGCTTTGCGTTGGAAGGATATTGATCTTGAAAAACGGATTTTGACCGTCAGGAAAACCTTGCAGAGAATTCAGTGCAAAGACGGCAAAAAACGAACTAAATTACAGCTCACTGACCCGAAAAGTGAAACATCTAAGAGACGAATTCCGATTCCGGAATGTATGATGGATTTATTACGGAAGTTTTTAGGAAAAGCAGATGAATTTATCCTCTCCGCAAAGACTAAACCTATCGAACCGCGAACATTACAGTATCGTTTTGCAAAAATCCTGAAAAACGGAAATTTACCGTCAATTCATTTTCATGCATTGCGGCATATGTTTGCTTCAAAATGCGTACAGCTTGGATTTGACATCAAAAGTTTATCGGAAATTCTCGGTCACAGTGGCGTGGAAATCACGCTGAATCGCTATGTTCATTCGTCATTTGAGCAGAAATCTGAGTTTATGAATAAGCTTCAAATAGCTTGCTGAAATAATATTGCATCTTGAAAATTGAATTATGGGCAGTTTTCGTAAAATATAGAATTTGATGAAAACGCATTGAAATAATTTACATATTGTTGAGAGAGGTGAAACAGGTGAGTCTGAATCTTTTTCAGCATAACCGGAGTGCTTACGAAACCGCTGTGCTTATGCTTGCGGAAACAGGCAAAGCTGCGGTCATTCACCCGACGGGAACGGGCAAGTCTTTCATCGGCTTTAAGCTGTGCGAGGACAATCCCGACAAGACAATTTGCTGGCTTTCGCCGTCCGATTACATATTTCGGACGCAGCTTGAAAATCTGAAAGATGCTTTTCCTGATGCTTCGCTTGATAATGTCAGATATTTCACTTATGTAAAGCTGATGAACCTCACAGAATCGGAGCTGTCGGACATTAAGCCTGACTACATAATTCTTGATGAGTTTCACAGAGCCGGAGCAGAGTTGTGGGGCGAGGGTGTCAGACAGCTTTTGAATGCTTATCCCGATGCCAAACTGCTTGGACTGTCGGCAACGGCGATCCGTTACCTTGACAACCAGCGCAATATGGCAGATGAACTCTTTGACGGAAATATTGCGTCTGAGATGACCTTGGGCGAGGCAATCGTCAGAGGTATTCTGAATCCACCGAAATACGTGCTTTCGATTTTCTCCTATCAGGAGAGTCTCGCAAAATACGAGATTCGGGTGAAAAACGCCCAGAACAAGGCTGTGCGCGACAAGGCAGAAAAATACCTTGAGGCGCTGCGCCGTGCTTTGGATAAAGCTGATGGTCTTGATGCGATTTTTTACAAACACATGACCGACCGTACGGGCAAGTATATCATCTTCTGCACTAACTATGATGCCATGCTTGATGCGATGGCTAAGGTCGATGAGTGGTTCGGGAGGATTGATACCGCGCCGCATATTTACTCGGTCTATTCCCTTGATGGAAATGCCAACAAAAATTTTGATAATTTCAAAGCCGATGATGATAATTCACATCTGCGGCTGCTGTTCTGCATTGATGCTCTGAATGAGGGTATCCATGTAGAAAATGTTTCAGGTGTTATCCTCCTGCGTCCTACCGTTTCGCCTATCATTTACAAGCAGCAGATAGGGCGTGCTCTGTCAGCATCCAAGACGACTGTGCCTGTCATTTTTGATATCGTCAATAACATCGAAAATCTGTACAGCATTGATTCTATCAAGGAAGAAATGCAGACGGCAATTCAATATTTCCGGGAATATGACCGCGGCTATGAAATTGTCAATGACAATTTCGATGTTATCGACGAAGTCAGAGAGTGTGTTGAGCTGTTCAATGAACTGGAAGAAACACTGACCGCTTCGTGGGATATTATGTACCTTGAAGCAAAACGATACTATGAGGAAAACGGCGATCTGCTTGTTCCGCAGGCATATATCAACGATCATGGTTATCGTGTCGGACAGTGGGTCAATGTCCAGCGTGCGAATTACCGTAAAAAGCAGTTCCTGTCAGAATCCAGAATCCGCCGATTGGAAGCGATCGGTATGGACTGGCAGACCGCTGACGAACGTTTCTGGAATGAATCATACCGGAAATGCAAGGTTTATTTTGAACAGCATGGTTCGCTTGAAGACGTCAGAACCTTTGATCCGCACCTTGCCGCATGGCTCGTTTTACAGCGGAAAAAGTATAAGGAAGGCTTGCTTTCTCCTGATAAGATTCAGCTTCTGGAAGCCGTTGGTATGGTGTGGAGCTTCGATACATGGGAACAGTTTTATGAAGCTGCAAAAAGGTTTTATGAAGAAAACGGACATCTTGACATTCAGGTCGGATGTGTGACTGCTGACGGTCTGAAACTCGGTCAATGGTTCAGAAGTATGCGGAATATGCATCGGGAAGGTACGCTGTCAGATGAGAAAGCAACGCTTCTGGAGTCTATCGGCATGAAATGGGATTCTCAGATCATGCGTAACTGGCTTGACAAATACAGACTGGCTAAGGAATACTACGAGACACACGGTGATCTGAACATCAAGGTGAAATATATAGCTCCTGACGGCACAAAGCTCGGTACATGGATCTCTACACAGCGGAACAATTATCTGAAAGGTGTTCTGACTGACGAGCAGATCGAACTGCTCGAAAAGATAGGCATGATATGGAACAGAGATGATTCCCGCTGGGATACCAGTTTTCGCTACGCTGAGATGTATGTGAAAGACGGCGGTGATATCAATGTACTGCCGGAAGATTATTGTATTGACAGCTTTAATCTGACATCATGGATCAGGAATCAGAGAGACCGCAAGAAAAAAGGTAAGTTAAGTGCTGACAGAGTTCAAAGGCTTGAAAGTATTGGGCTGCAATGGGAGGTATATGAACCTTTCTGGCAGAAAAACTTCTTGCTGGCACAGAAATACTTTATTGAGCATGGCGATCTGTTAGTCCCACGGCATTTTGAAACTGATGACGGTAGCAAGCTTGGAATGTGGCTTCAAAGTCAGCGTACAAAATACAGAACCGGAAAATTGAGCAATGATAGAATCGAAGAATTAGAGTCTGTCGGCATGATATGGGCTATGGAAGAGCTGCGGTGGGAGAATGGAATTATGCACGCTAAGATGTACTTTGAAGAGTTCGACGATCTCGCTGTTCCACAAAAGTACGTTGCACCAGACGGATACAACCTCGGCACTTGGCTGGGAACAGTTCGTAAGAACTATCGGACCGGCAAACTCAGTGCAGAGAAAATAGAGCAGCTTGAAGTGCTCGGTGTTGTATGGGATCCCATACAGCAGTTATGGCTGCGAGGGTATACGCACGCAGAGCAGTATTATCAGGAACATGATAATCTGAAGGTTGTAAAAGATTATGTGTGTACCGATGGCTATCGGCTCGGACAATGGCTTGTGAAGCAAAAGAGAGACTATAAAAGTGGGCAGATGAAAGTGGACAGAGCAGAGCTGCTGCGGAGGATCGGGTTTGAGGAACAAGCGATACGAGCAAGAAAAAGCACTTAAAAAACGTGTGACCTTGGTTGTGTTCTTGATGATCCACATAGCCATCGTACTCTATATTACATTGATCGACCGCATCCCTGGCGAAAGACGGCATATGCTTACGCCGTTCTGGGAAATCAGAAATGTGATAAACGGTACGGAACGTAGCTTTTACACAGGGCAGATTATTGGAAATCTGCTGATGCTGTCCCCGACTGGCTTTTTATTACCATCCATAGTGAAAAACAAGGCATTTCGTTGGTATCATGTAGCGGCTACGACGCTATTCTTTTCGGTTTTTATTGAGACCATGCAATATATCACCGGAAGAGGTCTCATGGAATTCGATGACGTGTTCAATAACGCAGTCGGTAGCCTGATAGGGTTTGTTGTCTATCGTACATTAAACAAAAGAATGAAACTATAGAGGAAGTGGCGCGGAATGCTGATAAGGCTTGATAAGATACATACACCCGTGGTTCTGATAATTAATGGCACAGAAACAGAATACAGATCCGGCAGTGATGCTGTAAAGTCGCTTGGACTGCATAACCACCATGAAGCGGCTGAGATCACTGCTCAGGATAATAAGATCATAGTACGGTTAGAGCCACGAAAAAATGATGTGCCTTATAATTATGTTGGTGAGGCAGCCATTGAGTAATGCGTGGACTGCTGTTATAAAATTAAGGGAAGAGATATGAAAACTATGAACATCACACCATTTGAACAGAAAATCTGGTTAGCATCGCCTACAATGCACGGTGATGAATTGAAATGGATACACGATGCATTTGAGAAAAACTGGATCACGACTGCCGGAGAGAATATCAATGAAGTCGAGAAACAGATTGCTGAATATGTCGGCTGCAAATATGCCGTTGCATTATCTTGCGGAACAGCAGCACTGCATATGGCGGTCAAACTCGCCGGAGAGCGCCTTTACGGACAGCCAAAGCCCAATCAAGGAACATTGCAGGGACACAAGGTTTTATGCTCTGACCTTACCTTTGACGCAACCGTGAACCCTGTTGCTTATGAAGATGGCGAGGCAGTATTTATAGACACAGAAGCTGACACCTGGAATATGGATCCGGATGCTTTAGAGAAGGCTTTTGAGATTTATCCAGATGTAAAGCTCATTGTAATCGCACATCTTTATGGCACTCCCGGTAAGATGGCTGAAATAAGAGAAATAGCTGACAAGTACGGAGCTTTGATCGTTGAAGATGCGGCGGAATCTTTAGGTGCCACATATAAGGGTAAGCAGACGGGTATCCTTGGAGATTACGGCTGCATCAGTTTCAATGGCAATAAAATTATCACCGGATCGTCCGGTGGTATGTTTCTTACGAACTCAAAAGAAGATGCTGATAAAGTACGCAAATGGTCTACACAAAGCCGTGAGGCAGCACCGTGGTATCAGCATGAGGAGATTGGCTATAACTACCGCATGAGCAATATCATTGCTGGCGTAGTGAGAGGACAGTTTCCTTACCTTGCAGAACATATAGAACGCAAAAAGGCTATTTATGAACGGTATCAAGCAGGATTAAAGGGTCTGCCGATGTCAATGAATCCCTATGATATTGAAGCATCCGTGCCGAATTTCTGGCTTTCCTGTGCACTGATTGATGAGTCTGCTATGTGTAAGCAGGTTCGTGGAGAACAGGAGGCACTTTACATACATAAATGCGGAAAATCCTGTCCCACCGAGATCCTTGATACATTAGCAAAATACAATGCGGAGGGCAGACCAATCTGGAAACCAATGCATATGCAGCCGATCTACAGAAACAGTCCGTTCATTACGGCACAAGGCAACGGCAGAGCAAGAAGTAATGCGTATATCGCCGACAATGGCGGCATCGATGTTGGGGCAGATATTTTCAACAGAGGTCTTTGCTTGCCAAGTGATATCAATATGACAGAAGAACAGCAGAACATCATTATTGAGATTATCAGGAGCTGTTTTGAATAAATTGAATAAGGAGTCGTTTGAATGAAGGTATTACTAAGAATCATCAAAATCATAATAGGATTAGCTGCGCTTGCTTCTGTAATTGCCTTCATTGCAGAACGAATTGACGAGATAAAAAATAGAGGTGCAAAATATTTCAGAAAGCCGACAGGTATCTATGAGCGTTTCATTAAACGCCCTCTTGACTGTTTTCTGGCCTGCGGTGCCACGATAGCACTGAGCCCTGTGTTGCTGTATCTCGTTGTTGCTGGTGCTATCAATATGAAAGGCAATCCTTTCTTTACACAGGATCGTCCCGGCAGAATTGATCCGAAAACCAGTCGGGAACGCATCTTCCGGCTCATAAAATTCCGTTCCATGACAAATGAAAAGGATGCTGACGGAAATCTTCTTCCGGATGATCAGAGATTACATAAGTATGGTAAAGCGTTGAGAGCATCCAGTCTTGATGAACTCGGTGAGCTTCTCAATATTATCAAGGGGGATATGGCGGTAGTGGGACCTCGTCCGCAGCTTGTAAGAGATATGGTGTTTATGACTCCAGAACAGAGGAAACGGCATCAAGTGCGTCAGGGACTTACAGGTTTGGCACAATGCAACGGACGTAATGGTCTGTCTTGGGAGAACAAACTCCAGTTTGACATTGATTACATTGAGAATGGAATTACCTTTATGGGTGATGCAAAAATCATAATAAAAACTGTGCTGAAGGTGTTCCAGAAAGAAGGCATAACGCAGGATAATATGGCGACTGCTGCGGATTATGGTGACTATTTGCTGAGTGAAGGCAGAGTAGATAGAGCTGAGTACGATCGTAAGCAGCACGAAGCTAAAAAGTATGTGATAGGATAATAGTTTATGGAAAAGTATAGCGTTTTAATGTCATTATATAAAAAAGAACGTCCAGAGTATCTTCGTCTTGCTTTAGATTCTATGATTAATCAGACAGTAAAACCAGATGAGATTGTTCTTGTTGAGGACGGTCCTCTAACAGAGGAACTGTATGCGGTTGTAAAAGAGTACCATGAGAAGTATCCTGAACTGCTCCATATCGTAATTAATAAGAAAAACCTCGGTTTGGGTTTAGCTTTGAATGTTGGTCTCAACGTATGCAGGAATGAACTTGTTGCTCGAATGGATACGGATGATATCTCAATGCCGGATCGTTGTGAGAAGCAGCTTAGATTTTTGAAGAGACATCAATCTATCACTATTCTTGGTGGTCAGATTGAGGAATTCATAACTTCTCCAGATGAAATAGTTGGAAAGCGTGTGGTTCCATATACTAATCGAGAATTAAAGGAGTTCATGAAGAAACGTTGTCCTTTTAACCACATGACGGTTATGTTAAAAAAGAGCGACATAATTGAAGCGGGTAACTATAAAGATTGGTTTTGGAATGAAGACTACTACCTTTGGATAAGACTCGCTCTTAAAGGCTATAGATTTGCGAATCTGCCGGATACATTGGTACATACACGGGTTGGTTCTGATATGTATCAACGGCGCGGTGGAGATAAATATTTTAGAAGTGAAATGGGAATCCAAAGGCTGATGCTCGAAAAAAAGATGATCGACTTTCCCACCTACTTAATGAATTGCGGGAAAAGATTGATCGTAGAAAAGCTAATGCCGAATAAATTGCGTGGTTGGGTGTTCAAAAAATTTGCGAGAGAGTGATAGAAGAGAGGAAAAGCGCATGCACTATTTGCTGTATAAATACCATAGTGGATATAAATATAATGGAACTTTAAACGATAATTGCTCTATATATGAATTTAGACCACATCCTTTTGATCTGTATGCTGATTGGGAGAGGTCAAGAAACCTATCAACCTCTATTTTCAGATTTTACATATCGCTTCTCACCTTTGGCAAAACAGTCTACTTGTGCATATTGAACAAAAACGGGGGGGTAATCATGCATTCGGCATACATTATACCCAGAAATATTAAATACGCATTTCTTAATAAAGGAGAATATAGCATAGGTCCATGTAATACCCCCGAAGTATATAGAGGGCAAGGATTATATCCATATATGTTGAGTTACATAACCCAACGAAATGCCGATGCCACATATTATGTATTTATAAGAGAAGATAATGTCGCATCGATTAAAGGCGCTAAAAAAGCAGGATTTAAGCAATGCAGAGAACGAATTAAAAGTACAAAAGTGTTGAAAATATTTAGGCTGATGAAGGAGAAGAATAATAATGAGTGACCTTCGATGCATGAGAGACGATGCTGATGATGAGTATGGAATCCGCGAGTTCCAGGAACAACTCTTGGATATAATGGTCTATATTGATGGTTTCTGTTCAAAATACAATATTGATTATTGTTTAATGGCTGGCTCTGCTCTTGGAGCGCGCCGACATGGTGGCTTTATTCCGTGGGATGATGACATTGATATTTATATGACAGAGTCCGATTACAGTAGATTTAGAAGAGCTTTTTCTCAAAAAGGAGATCATGCTCATTACTATCTTCAGGAGTGGGGGAAAACTCGATATCATAATCAGACAATGATTACAATGGCAAAATTAAGGCTTAATGGAAGCGAAATAAAAGAAAAAGCCTATGCTGGGTGGAAAATGCACCAAGGAGTGTTTGTGGATATATTCATACTTCATAACTGTGCTGATACACGATCCAAGCAAATATTTCAATACATTTGGTCAGAAGCAGTGGTGTTAAAAGGCTTAGAGACACGGGGATACGTTGCAAAGAATGCTAAAGATAAAGTAATGCTATTGATAAGCAGGATGATTCCGACAAAATTTATTCTTAAAAATGGTCTTAAAAACGCATACAAGTATCAAAAACAAAAAACAAGATTTTCACATGGATTTATTGATACACGCTCATTTAAACGGTCTGTTTTTCCAACACAGGTAATGTTTCCTGCTGTATATGCGGACTTTGAAAAAGTGAAACTAAAAGTGCCTGCCAATATAGATGAATACTTGCGAATTCAATTTGGTGCTGATTATATGACTCCGCCGCCTGCAAGTAAAAGACCTATTAATAAGCATGCATCAGACTGGTCCGTAAATTCTACTCAATACAACGATTTCTCAGATGAGATAAAATTGATTTAAACATAGGAGGCTCATATGAAAATTCTTACTTTTGGTGTTTATGACTATTTCCATCTCGGTCATTTAAGACTATTTAAGCAATGCAAGGAGTATGCCGATTATTTAATTGTAGCAGTACAAGACGGCGACTATATCAAGAAATTCAAACCGGATGCTCAGGTGCTATATACTACTGAACAACGTGTTGAGATGCTGGAAGCACTTAGAATTGTTGATAAAGTTCTTGTCTATCAGACTGTTGGTAAAGAAGCACTTGAGCAAATCGATTTTGATATACTTGCTTTGGGAGAAGATCACAGAGGCGGTAGATTCGATGAAGTGGAAAAGTGGTGTGATGCGCATAATAAAAAAGTTGTCAGACTTAAGAGAACACCTGGAATCTGTTCATCTGACATTAAGAAGAATTTATAAAAAGGGTGTTACATGATTATACTACATATTGCAGCAATAAAAAACAACCCCTTCAACGGAGTCTGTGTTGTTGTTCCGGAGCATATCCGGTCGCAGCAGATGTTTGAAACTGTTGGCTTATATAATGTTTTAGATGATCGGATCAGTGATATATCTCCTCAGTATCATTATAAAGATTTCAAGCACATATCAGATTTGAACCCCCCATTTAATAAACCAGATATTGTTGTTTTTCATGAAGCCTATATTAAAGAGTACATCATGCTTTCTAAGGAATTAAGAACTCGTCATATCCCCTATGTGATTATTCCACATAGTGAATTAACCGATGCAGCACAAAAAAAGAAATGGCTCAAAAAGAAAGTTGCAAATATCCTCATGTTTAATTCGTTTTTCAACGGAGCTGCTGCCATTCAATGTCTCTCTGAAACCGAAAAGAAATCTACTCATTTCGGCAAGCATAGATTTGTTGGAACAAATGGAATCAATATACCGAATATACAAAAAACGAGCTTTCACCCGGATAGAACCGAATTTGTCTATATCGGGCGCTTAGATGCCTACCATAAGGGTTTGGATCTGATGATAGAGGCAATTCAATCGATAGCAGATTACCTGCGCATAAACAACTGCTCATTTCATTTGTACGGTCCTGATGCCGAGGGACGTTTTCAGCATGTAACTGAGCTGATCCATAATGCAGGAGTTCAGGATATTGTAACCTTAAACCATGAAGTTAGTGGCGAAGAAAAAGAAAGAATTCTCCTAAATGCTGATGTGTTCATACAGACATCACGGTTTGAAGGAATGCCGATGGGAATATTAGAAGCGATGAGCTATGGTTTGCCATGCATTGTTACCGAGGGTACTACTTTAAGTGAAATTATTCAAAATGGAAAAGCTGGTTGGGGGTGTAAGACCGAATCCGGTGCAATTGCAGGTGTAATGCAGAGAGCCATCAATGAAAAGCAATATCTTCATGACTATGGTTTGGGAGCATCAGAATTGATAGCTAATTCTTTTGCCTGGAGTAGTATAGCTCATCATATAATAAGTGAATATGAGTCTATAAATAGGAGATACAATGAAAATCGATTATAAAAAATGGCTATTAATCATGTGCCTTTGTATAGTAGGAATATTAAGCGCTATTGATATATTGTTAGATAATGATAGACCAGATTATTATGCAGGATTATTTATGTTACCGCTTTGCTTTGCAACTGCATCTTTATTATTTAAAGACATATATCTATTAATTCCTGAAAATATTGGTGCAACTGTAATTATATTATTGTTTTTTGTTCGTCTTGTTTTGAATCCGTTGGTCTTTTCTGAAGCAGGATATTTGGAAACGGTGACAATAAACACGGACAGCAATACTCTATATGCGATATTTCTTTCAGGCTATGAAGTGTTTGCAGTATTTGCAACGATATTCTTATTTTCTCACACAAACAATAGCGTAATAAAGAAGAGGGAGAGAGTTGAATACGATACCAAAATTGGACATGCCTATAAAGTATCAGTTGGTATATTACTTCTGATAGCTATAATCTGTTATTTTGTAACCCCTGGAATCATGGAAGGATTTCGTTCAATTAATCATATAAACGATCAATATTTTACAAATATTGAAAACGGCGACATAATAAGAAAATACAGCACCAATTTCGTCACAAAGTTTTCGTTGGTTACCGGAAATTATATTATAAAAATACTCGTTATATTGATTCCAACACTCTTAATTCTTCAATGTAAAAGTATTAAAAATCAAATGTGGGCTAAGGCTTTATCACTTTTGTTTTGCTTTATTCCCGTATTTTTCATTGATGGTGCAATAGCAAGAAGTTTGATATATGTTGTGACACTTTTCATGCTTAGAAGTTATGTGTTTAATTCCTCTAATCACAAAAAGTCACAGGGAAGAATACTTGGAATTGTTTTTGCTGCCGCTACAGTTGTACTGTTGTATTGGATTAACAGATTTCACCATGCAAATGCCGAAAGTTTTTTAACCTTCATTTCGGTGAAGATTAATACATATTTTTCTGGTTTTAATATAGTTGCAGGATCTTTTAATATCCCAAGAACAATTGATTATAGAATACGATATATGATATATGATTTCACAGAAACTTTTCCATACGGGAATACAATATTTCATATTAGTCACGATACAATTCAACCTTTCTTTAATAAATACAACGGAACATCTGGACAAATTCCTACCACAATAGGCATGGGATATTATTACTTTGGTTTTTTTCTTTCACCCATTTATTCAGTATGCTTTGCGCTGATTGCATTAAAAGCAGGGCATAGGATTAAGAATGAACATAACTTATTGCCTAAAGTGCGATTGATTTTAACTTCTTTCTATTTTAGTATGGGAATAGTTATGTATAATATTGAAATTACGATGACTAATTTCTTTTGCATTATATTTCCCTTAATAATGCTAGAGAAAATTAATGGAAAGTATAACATATGGAAGGACGAACATGAATAATAAAACTATCCATTATTGCTGGTTTGGAGGAAATCCCAAGCCTAAACTGATACTTAAATGTATTGAGAGTTGGAAAAAGTTCTGTCCTGATTATGATATCAAGGAATGGAATGAAGATAACTTTGATGTTACTTGCTGCAAATATGTTCGGGAAGCCTATGAAGCTAAAAAATGGGCATTTGTATCTGACTATTGCAGATTTTATGTGCTGTATAACTACGGAGGTGTATATTTGGATACCGATGTTGAGTTATTAAAGCCTCTTGGTGAACTTAGCGGAACATTTGTCGGCTTTGAAAACAACAACAGGGTCAACAGTGGACTTATAAGAGGTGCAGAAGCCGGAGATCTGATTTGTGGGTTAATGCTTGAATCTTATGCGAAATCTGCTTTTTGCAATGAAGATGGCACATTGAATCTTCTGACAGTGTGTGATCGAGAGACTGAGATTCTGTGTTCGCTTGGAATGAAACGTGACAATACACTTCAATTCATAGAGGGAACGACCATTTATCCAACTGAGTATTTTAATCCGATGGACATGAATACAGGTAAACTGTGCATTACAGATAATACTGTTTCTATCCACCACTACGCAGCAAGCTGGGTCAGCAAGAATGAGCGAATGCGCGGTAGGATTGCGAAATGGTTTTATCGGGTATTCGGTTCAAAAACTGCGGATAAAATCAGAAAAGTATTCGGAAGAAAAGGGTAATTGTTCACTATAACAATAGGAGGGGAGGCGGTTGAGTGAAACCCAAAATCGGATTGGTTACATTTTTTCGTGATAACTACGGTTCAGCGTTACAGTGCTATGCAACAAAGACATTCTTACAGAAAAACGAATATGAATGTGATGTGTTGTATGAATTTAGCTATGGTTATGAGAAACTTAAGAGTCGTATCAAACATCTCTCTAAAATTGCTCTCTGCTCTCTTTTGTATCGTGATTTTTCCAAGAACCGGAAGCAAATTAGAAATAGTGCAATAACATCCAGCAAAAGCCTCACGAGCGAATCCAAATTTCTGCTGAATTGGTTTTGCGAGACTGTCTTACAACCGAGGGGATTAGAATACAGTCTGCTAAAAGACAAACGGTTTGCAGATATATATGATTATTTCATAGCTGGTAGTGATCAGATCTGGGGCGGTGGGTATCTGGTTCAACCGTTTTTCTTTTTAGAATTTGCTCCTAATGAGAAGAAAGTTGCACTTTGTCCAAGTTTTGGTTCTGACACAATTAAACTGTTTAACGTCAGACACTTCAAAAAATCAATCGTGAAGTTTAACAAAATATCAGTCAGAGAAGAGTCTGGACAGCGCATCATATCTGAGCTGACTGGTAAAAAAGCTCCCGTTCTTTCAGATCCGGTTATGCTACTTGACGCATCCGACTGGCACGATTTTGCGAAAGCAAGCAACACAAATTTTCATGATTATATTTTTGTACATTTTCTCGGAATACCAAGTGAAAACGCCATTGAATCAATTAACCGGATTGCTGCTGTTCTAAAACTGAATGTTGTGTGTTTTGCAAATACTTATGATGAGTATGAGAAGTTAACAGATCACTTTTTTTCAAGTGGGTCACCGTATGACTATGTCTCATTAATTGAAAATGCTTCATTTGTATGTACGGATTCCTTTCATACTTCACATTTCTCTATTATTTTTAATAAGCGATTCTTGACATTTGATCGGACTTATGGACATAGCAATAAGCAAAGCACAAGAATCAGCAATTTACTTTTGAATTATCAATGTGGTGAGCGCTTCCTGCATGATGATAGTATCCCAGAAAAGTTGTTGACAGATATCCCGAATTTCGATGCAATCAGAAAAACAAAAACTGCTGAAATCCGCAAATATCTGCTGGATGCTTTACCGATCCAGAGTGACGAACAGCCAAAGCTAAGATTAAAAAATGAAAAGGAATGCACAGGTTGCATGGCATGTGCAGCGATTTGTCCCCAAGAAGCGATATCAGCTTCTTATTCAGATTTCGGTTTTAGAATACCGGTCATTGATATGAACAAGTGTATTCAATGTGGTATGTGTACCAAATCATGTAGAGCAGCTTTAACACAGTGTAAGTCTTCAACACGAGAAGCCTATATCGCTTATAATACAAATGATGATATGCGTTTAAGAGCTGCATCTGGTGGAGTATTCGCTTGCCTTGCAAATGCATTTCTCGAACATGGCGGAGTGGTTGCTGGGGCAAATTTATCATTTATAGACGGAATCGTTGTCGTGAATCATATAGTTATACAGCAAAAAGAAGATCTGGGGCTGTTACTTGGCTCTAAATATGTAGAGAGTGATTGCAGTTCAGTCTATCGCCCGATTGAAGAACATCTGAGAAAAGGAATCGCCGTATTATTCTGCGGAACTTCTTGTCAAGTAAAAGCACTCTATCGTTATCTGAAGCTACGGCACATCAAAGCGAACAATTTATTTACGATTGATCTGATTTGTCATGGTGTCCCTGGTATTAAACTATTGAGAGACTATCTTTGCGAAACTGGTTGTAAACTTGATAATAACTCAGATTTTAAGTTCAGAACAAAGAATAATGGAATTATCAGTTATCAGTTTTCAGGAAAAACTGATAACTCTGGTAATATGACCATACCGGCTTCACATTCAAGCTATTATGATCTGTTCCTACACAGTGATTCATATAGAGACCAGTGCTATCACTGTGAATATGCAAACGATGACAAGCCAGGCGATATTACTATCGGCGATTACTTTGAAGCAAGGCAGGACTATCCTGAGCTATTCCAACAAGGTGGTGCATTGTCAGATTCGGATTATTTGAATTGTTTGCTGGTGAATTCTATTAAGGGACAAGAATTACTGAAGGCTTATGGCAATCAACTTAGACTGCGCCCTGTTTCACGAAAACGTATACAGCTTAGTCACTCAAATTTATGTAAACCTTCTACATATGGTCGTTTACAGCTTGATGTGAGAGCGCGATACATTAATCAAGGAATCAAAGGAATAGAAAAACGCTATAAAAGGGTATTCCTATATAACAGCATGGTATCGACAATACAGAAATTAAAGAAAACGGTTCGTAATCTCAGACGAAGATAGTCATGCTGAAAACAAACAATTTTGAAAAAGCACCGGAGGTGTTTATTTTAGTTATATGAAAAAGAACAGTAAGTACGGTGCTTTGTCAAAAAACACTTTACTATTTACAATTAATAGCTTTGGTTCTAAGCTCATCACTTTTCTTTTAGTACCATTATATACACATGTTTTATCAACGAGTGATTATGGAACTGCGGATCTTATGACATCGACAGCTCAACTATTAATTCCCTTACTCACACTCAACGTTCAGGATGCTGTTTTACGATTCAGTCTTGATAAAACAAAAGATCCTAAGAAGATTATTTCAGTAGGATGCACGATCAACTCTATTGCGATGTGCTTATTGGGTGTCGTACTCTTTCTACTTTCATATTTTGGAATACTCTCCTTTGGAAGGGAGTATCTCATTTTCCTGTTCTTCTCATTTGCTTTTGGTGGAATACAGAACTCATTGCAAATGTATATGAAAGCGGTAGATAATGTTAAAGTCTTGGTATATAGCGGCTTGGCAAGCACATTATTCTCATGTGTGTCTAATCTCGTATTACTGCTTGTCTTTAAAATTGGTATTCTCGGATATCTAATTTCCAATTTGGTAGGTCATTTTGTTGCAATTTTTATCATGTTTTTCTTAGGGAAAATATACCGAGATGTTCGATTTACAACTGACACCAAACTGATAAAAGAGATGTTTATTTACAGTGCCCCACTTGCAATCAACTCTGTTGCGTGGTGGATCAATACGGCGAGTGACAAGTATATTATTACATTCTTTTGTGGCGCAGCAATCAATGGTATATATTCTGTTGCATATAAAATTCCTACCATTCTTTCCGCTTTTCAAACAATATTTTATAATGCGTGGTCTGTTTCGGCAATTACGGAATTTGATAAAGACGACAAAGATGGCTTCATTGGAAATATCTACTCCTTATATATGTGTGTGTCAACCATTGGTTGTTCTGTGATTCTAATTTTTAATAAGTTTCTGGCGAGTATATTATATGCAAAGGATTTTTATGAGGCATGGCGATGCGTACCGTTTTTGCTTCTGGGTGTTGCATTTAATGGCATTGCATTATTTGAAGGGTGCCTTTTTACGGCAGTTAAAAAGACGAAAGACGTTTCACGGACAACATTGGTGGGGGCAATAGTCAATACTATAGCAAATTTTGTACTCATCCCATTCTTTAGTTCAATTGGAGCAGCTTTTGCTACAATGATCGGTTATTTTACGGTATGGCTTGTAAGAACTATTTCTCTTCAAAAAATAATCCGCATGAAGGTGAATTGGACGAAACAAGCAATATGTATTGCTATTTTAGCAACACAAGTGTTTCTTGTCTTAAACCTCAATACCATCACATTTTTAGTTCAAATATTATGTCTAATACTTTTAGTTTCTTTACAGTACCTGAGTATACAAAAAGTTGTTCGCAGATTATGGACAAAGATCAAGAGATAAAAGGAGATAATAAATGAATCTGGCAGATTATAGAGTAATTGAAATAAGAGATGCGAATGGTATTATCAAACTTAGTACTACCACGCTAATTTTTGATGAGGGAAGTTATTATAGAATAGAAAGTACGTATATATATATATATGATAAACATAAAATTAAATCAATGAATCTTATTGAAGAAAGAATAGTCTTTCATATGGATGATGGAGATGTTATCCTTAAAGTGCAGGAGAAAAAATGAATATACTTGGAGGTCTAAACAAGAGACATTTTCCGCAGGGATTAAGTAATAAATTAGCAATGACATAGGAAGTGAAGATTAAATTCTGAAACACAAATTACAAAACTTTAAATATCGCAAAGTAGTCTTAGCGTTAGCGGATGCGTTTATCATCGCAGTATCCGCACTCATATCAAATTACATACTGTCATTGCTCCATGCGGCGATACCGCCAAAGCATCTGGGCATCACCACCTACGGCAATTATGCAATAGAGGATACTGCCGATTTTACGGTCTATATTCCCAAAATTGATCCGCTGTTTGCAGGGAGTCTGTCGGTGATTTCCTTGCAGCTGCTGGGATATTATGTTTCCGTTGGCAGGGGATTTGATGTGGACAAGCCGAGAAATCTTGCGAAGAGCGTCACGGTGGAATAAAAACAGGAGGTCAAGGTGGGCAGAGAATGAAAAAAATTCTGGAAAAATTTCGATACCGAAAGGTCATTCTTGCGGCGGCGGACGCATTTATCATTGGGGTTTCGGCGCTGATCAGTAATTTCTTACTTGCAGCAGTGCATTTTAATATTTCCAACAGGTATCTTACGATCTCAATTGTCATGAGCGTGATCTGCTGCGGATTCAGTCTGCTGGCATTCGGTGCGTACAACAAATTGTGGCGGTATTTCAACCTCCGGGATTACCTTTCCTGCGTAGGAGGCGTGCTTTTGGGAATGACGATATCCTGCCTTTTCTTTGCTGTCATGACGGGAGATATCGACATTACATATGCTGCGATTCATTTCACGGCCGCAACACTGGGGATCTGTGCTTTCCGCTTTCTGTTCAAGAGAGCGTTTATCGACCTCACCAATGCCGGACATCAGGAATCGCAGCACAAACGCACCATGATCATCGGCGGCGGACAGGCTTGCAGAATGCTTTTGAAAGAAATTGAAAATGCCCGGAATTCACAGAATTTCAACCCCTCGGCGGAGTTCGCTCCCATGTGTATTCTCGACGATGATCCGCGAAAAATCGGTACGGAAATCGGCGGCGTGCCCGTTGTGGGAACGACTGCGGAGGCAGAAAAATTTGTGGCTGAACAGCAGATCGAACAGATTATTTTCGCCATTCCGTCCTGTCTGGAGGACGAGCGGCAGCGCATTTTGAACCTCTGCTCCAAGACCGAAGCGCCGATCAAGGTCATTCCATTTATCGGCAATCTGATTTTTGACGATGAAAGAGCAACGCTGCTCGGACAAGTCCGTGATATTCGTGTGGAAGATTTATTGGGACGTGAACCGATCAGATTTGACAATGCCGACATCAAAAATTTCATCAGCGGAAAGGTCTGCATGGTAACGGGCGGAGGCGGTTCGATCGGCTCGGAGCTTGTGCGGCAGATCGCCAAATACAGTCCTAAACAGGTCATTATTGTGGATATCTACGAGAACAACGCTTATGACATCCAGCAGGAGCTTGTCATGGAATACGGCGACGAGCTGAACCTTGTCACGCTCATCGCAAGCGTCCGTGACTACTACCGCATGAACCAGATCTTTTCCCGTTTCAAGCCGGATATCGTCTTTCATGCGGCGGCGCACAAGCACGTTCCGCTGATGGAGGATTCCCCCATGGAGGCGATCAAAAACAACGTCATCGGCACGTTCAACACGGCGACTCTCGCGCAGTTCCACGACGTGGAAAAATTCGTGATAATCTCCACGGACAAGGCGGTCAATCCCACCAACGTCATGGGGGCGTCAAAACGCTGCTGCGAAATGATCGTGCAGTATCTCTCCCAGCAAAAGGAGGGGAAAACGCAGTTTGTCACCACCAGATTCGGCAACGTCCTCGGCTCGAACGGCTCGGTGATCCCGATTTTCAAGCGGCAGATAGAACAGGGAAAGCCGGTCACGGTCACGCATCCGGATATTATCCGCTATTTCATGACGATTCCAGAAGCGGTCAGCCTTGTCATGGAGGCTGCGGCAATAGCAAAGGGCGGCGAAATTTTCGTCCTCGATATGGGACAGCCAGTGCGGATCGTTGCCCTTGCGGAGAATCTGATCCGTATGTACGGAAAAATTCCGTATAAAGATGTTGAAATTAAATTCACGGGACTTCGCCCCGGCGAGAAGATCAAAGAGGAACTGCTCATGAACGAGGAGGGCTTGAAAAAGACCGAAAACAAGCTGATCTTCATTGGTCGGCAGATTGAAATTGACGAACAGAATTTCCCGAATCGTCTGAGAAAGCTGCGGAACGCCGCCGAGAAAAACGATGAGACTGTGGCAATTCAGGCGATGCATGAAATGGTGCCAACATTCATCACGCCGGAGGAATTCAATCAAAAAGTCCTTGAGACTGTCTGAGGAGGAACCATGGAAGATAAATATTCAATCAAAAATATTTTACAGCTTATGATCGGTAAGCTGTGGCTCATTATTATACTCATTGTAATCGGCGGAGGCACTGCGTTTACATTTTCAAAATTCGTATTGCCGCTTCAATATTCTTCGCACATCACGATGTACGTGCAGAGCTATACAGGCATTTCCGAAAATAGTGACAATCAAAACAATATCAGTAATTCCAAGCAGCTTGTAAATACCTATATGGAAGTCCTGAAAGACGATGCCGTAATGAACGCCGTTGGAGATATGCTCATAAAGCAATATGAAAACGGCAGCATTAAAGAATGTTTTAATATCAATGCGGAAGGGAAAATCAATCCGGCTTCTATCAGGGAATGTCTGACGATAAGTTCTGTGAATGATACATCTGCGGTAAAGGTTGTTGCAACAACGAAAGATGCAGAACTTTCAGCTATGATCTGCAATAATCTGACACAAGTCGCTCCGAAATACGTAGAGAAAGCAGTTGGCGTAGGCTCGATCAACACGATTGACAAGGCAAAAGTCTACAAAACACCTGTTGCACCGAATATACCGAAAACAACGGCAATTGGTGCTATGACAGGTTTGATGCTTGCAGTTCTGATAATTATTCTGATAGACTTTTTTGACAATACAATTAAGGATTCTGAGCAGATTTCCAAGAAGCATCAGCTTGCGGTGCTTGGCGAAATTCAGGAGAGAGGATCTAAAAAATCACGCCAAAAAGAGCGTGAGCATTATCTCATCACGGACAAGACAGTTCCCTTTAATATTACGGAGAGTTATAAGGCGATGCGAACTAATCTAATTTTCTCACTGTCAACATCGGACAAAAAAATCGTTGCAGTATCGAGTGCCTTGCCCGGTGAGGGAAAATCTACGATCGCTGCAAATCTTGCCATTGCGTTTTCTCAGCTTAACGAAAACAAGGTTCTGCTGATTGATGCGGATATGCGAAAGCCCGTTCAGCACAAGCTTTTCAATGTCAAGAACAACGCCGGAATCGCTGAATTTTTGGGAAAAATGAAGCAGAAAGAGGAGTGCATTCAAAAATCGGGCGTTCCAAACCTGGACATCATTACATCCGGTTCACTTCCGCCGAATCCGTCGGAATTGCTGGGTTCGGAGCAAATGGAAGAGCTACTGTCTGAGGTGTCGGCGGAATATGACTATATCCTTATTGATATGCCGCCTGTGAACATTGTCAGCGATCCGCTGACCATTGGCAGGAGCATTTCGGGCATGATCGCGGTCACCCATTACGGAAAAACCACACACGATGATTTTGCCGATATGATGCGGAAAGTGCAGACCTCCGATACGAAAATTCTCGGCTTTGTACTCAACGAGATCAAGAGCAGACACAGCGGAAAATATGGCTACAGCAGGAAATATCAGTATTACAGCTACGACGATCGATCGAAGAAAAAAGATGAAAATAAAGAGGATAAGCATGCTGACTGACTATCATTGCCACGTTCTTCCCGGAATTGACGACGGGGCGGAAACTCCTGAAATATCCGGGAAAATGCTGGATATGATGAAAATGCAGGGCGTCGGGAGAGTGATCCTTACGCCGCATTTTTATCCGCACCGGGAAAGCTCGGTGGAGGATTTTTTGAAGAAAAGGGCGAACGCTTTTGCACAAATTTCACACAGGACGGAATTTGAATTTCATCTTGGTGCGGAAATTGCGATAGAGCACGGATTTTCAGAGATTCCCGGAATTGAACGGCTTGCAATCGAGGGAACGGATTTGATGTTGCTGGAACTGCCGTTTTCGGGATATGGTCGGTGGGTGTTGGATGAGATCCATAATCTGAAATGTGCGGGAATTATGCCTGTGTTGGCGCATATTCATCGGTATGTCGGGCTGTACTCAAAATCGCAGATTGATGAGATCCTGAGCAGTGATGCGGTTTTTCAGGTGAATACGGAGGCGTTCGCTAATTTCCGTGAGCGCAGATTTGTGAAGGAACTGATTCGCTCCGGAGCTAAGATCGTGTTTGGCAGTGATGCGCATAATTTATCCGACAGAAAGCCGGATTTTGAGCTGCTGAAACGGAAAGCAAAAGCGGATGTGATTGAATTTTCCAACTCTGTATTTGAGAGATATATCAGATAGACAAGGGTGCTGATCGCAGACGAATTGAAATCAAATGGAAAGTCGGCATCGTGAATGTGCGGATTAAAACTGTAATTTTTCGCACTGTTAAAATGATAAGGCTGCCCCCCCAAAAAAATGAAAGATGCCACTATGCAAATAAAAGCTTCCACTTTCAAATAAAAGCCTATCTTTCATTTACATAGTGTTGTTTGTGGAAAGCTCTGTAACGAAACTATAATTTCATTCTTCGCTATATTACGCTAAAAACTGCACAAACAACACTAAGCAAACGATAGCTACCTTTCATCTGGTTGTGCAAAACCTTTTATTTGCATGGTGTTGTTTGTGGAAAGCCTTTCATTTGCATTGTGTTGTTTGTGCTAAACCTATCATTTGAAGGTGAGAGATAGCCTATCAGCCATATTAACTACAATAATCATTACACTTCTAAAGGTCAGCTACCGAAAATGCCGCTATATAGCGTATTTTCGGCGGTTGACCTTTTATTTGTTTGTATCCTATCCGTAGTGAAAGCATCTCCCTTGGAATCCAGTGTATAAATCTGCTCTTTTTCAAAATATACCTCAACAC
>CAJTWE010000027.1:0-1623 GCA_910579955.1 uncultured Ruminococcus sp.
CCCGGCTCATAACCGGTAGGTCCTGGGTTCGAATCCCCGATGGCCCACCATATATCTTTAAAGTCCGCAAAAAGCGGACTTTTTTGTATATCTTCATACCTATTTGCGTGTTATGCAGGAGATTTAAAATGGAGAAAAATTACAATATAATACAAGAAGATCATGTTCAATGTATTTTGGAACTATTGGAAGAAAGAGCAATGACTAAGGAAGAACTGGTATTACAAATGCATTTACCGGAATTTCTGCTATATGATACATTGAATGAGCTTTTAAAAAATGAATGGATATTAAAAAAAGATGGCGCTTATTATATTAACGTGGAGGTGTTTCAGGAAGCGGCATTTTCTTTTTTTAAATTCTGTGGAAAACAGCAGGAAATTGAAAAGAAGAAAGATGAAGCCTATCATATTGATGTGAACGAATCATTATGCGATCATTTTTTTAGAAATCGTGAACAGGAATTTCATTATGCTGCATTTGATCGTGAGATTTCATTTTATGATAGTATCTGTTCTGGAAATATAGAGACTGTCAAAACACTGTTTACAGATCTGGGGGGAGAAGGATTTGGAACATTGAGCAAAGATCCGCTTCAAAATTTAAAATATCATCTTGTTATATCAATTGCAATGATTACTAGATTTTGCATTAACAGCGGAATGCCTCATGAAGAAGCCTATTCTTTAAGTGATGTTTACATAATTAAAACAGATTGCTGCCGTAGTAAATCAGATATTCATAAGCTTCACTATGAAATGACAATTGATTTTACAAAGCGTATGCGCCAAATAAAAAATGGAGTTGTTTATTCAAAGCCGATTCTTTTGGCACTGGATTATATCAGCGATCATTTGCACGACCGAATTCTTATAGAAGAATTGGCTGACTATCTTTCTTTAAGTGTGCCGTATCTTTCAAGGCTGTTTAAATCTGAGGTTGGAATGCCTTTCAGTCAATATATTATTATAAAAAAGGTGGAGGCTGCTGCAAGTATGCTTCAATTTTCAGATTATTCTGCGCTTGATATAAGTAACTATTTTGCATTTAGTTCTCACAGTTATTTTATAAAAGTGTTTAAAAAGCACATAGGCATGACCCCTAAGGAATATCGCAGCAAATACTATGCCATCGGATGGATGAATAATAAAATTACAAGATAAGGTTAAGATTTTGCTATTTTATATAAGAAAATTGTATTGCTGGCAGTACTACTGTGCTATAATAATCATATGGTAATCGTGAATTAGTTCGACTTTGTATTTAATGATTAAAACGGAGGTTATTATGGAAGGGCACGGATTAAAAAAATTTATATCTATGGCAGCTACGATAATGCTTGCAGGAACTTCGGCAGTTACTGCGCTAGCGCAAGGATTTTTAGGCGATGTTAATCAAGATGGTGAGTTAAACGTTGCCGATGTAAAAATATTGCAGGATTTTTTGCTGAATCGAATTGAGAATTGTCCTGATAATTCAGACATTAATGAGGATGGCAAGGTCAACGTATTTGATTTATGTATGATGAAACAGAACATTCTTTCAAAGGATACCCCTATTCCTGATCTTGGCACACCAATGAACGAATCAGCAACAACAGTGGCAGATTTCCGCAAGGGCACA
>CAJTWE010000027.1:1723-35305 GCA_910579955.1 uncultured Ruminococcus sp.
CATGGTTGAAAGCGTTTGACGGTACAACCCCTCTGACTGCAAGGTATCAGTGGGTAACTTATAATAATAACAAAACCCCAGATATCACTTCTGAAATTAAAGATTATGGCACACCAATGAACGAATCAGCAACAACAGTGGCAGATTTCCGCAAGGGCACAACACCATTGTTTATTGCATCTGACGGCTGGACAAATGGTAATCCTTTTGACTGCGGTTGGACAGCAAATAATGCCGTAATTGATAAGGGATATTTAAGCCTGTCAATTGATAAGGACACTACCGGAAAGTATAACTATACCGGCGGCGAGTACCGCACAACAGATTTCTACCACTATGGTTATTATGAAACTTCTATGCAGGCAATTAAAAATGATGGCGTAGTTTCTTCATTCTTTACCTATACAGGTCCGTCTGATAATAATCCTTGGGATGAGATAGATATTGAAATTCTCGGCAAGGATACAACAAAGGTACAGTTTAATTACTATACAAACGGAGTAGGCAACCATGAGTATATGTACGACCTTGGCTTTGATGCGTCAGAGGGCTTCCATACATACGGATTTGACTGGCAGCCGGATTCTATCACATGGTATGTAGATGGAAAAGAAGCTTATAAGGCAACAAGCAATATACCGTCTACACCTGGAAAAATAATGATGAATACATGGCCGGGAATAGGCGTTGATTCATGGTTGAAAGCGTTTGACGGTACAACCCCTCTGACTGCAAGGTATCAGTGGGTGACTTATCAGAATAAATAAAACAAGCGGCTAAAGTAGTTATCATAAGGTGACGATTCCTCTCAAAAAAAGCGGCAAAGCAGGGTTTTCTGCTTTGCCGTTTTCCCTGTTTAGCGGCAATTTTTAGATTAGTTTTTTGTTGTTAAATTTAAAAAAATATTTTTGAAAATTTATAATACATACTTGAACTCCATTTGATTTTGTGATATACTTACTTTAATTGAGCGAATAAAAAAGTCAAAATCAAAATGCAATTTTGGGATTCGCTTATAAATTTAAGTTAATATTAAGAACTGCCTGTTAGAATTAAAACATAGCAGCTAGCATCCCAGCGCAATAATTTTTTCTCACGGAAGGAGAAACTATCAAATGGATATCTTCTCAATTATTACACTTCTGGGCGGGCTTGCTTTCTTTCTCTATGGAATGAAGGTAATGTCTGACGGTCTGGAAAAATCCGCAAACGGCAAGCTTACAGCAAATTTGAATAAGATTACTAAGAATCGTTATTTTGCCATGCTTTTTGGTGCAGGAATGACGGTTGCTGTGCAGTCTTCTTCGGCAGTTACAGTTATGCTTGTAGGTCTTGTAAACTCTGGACTTTTGGAATTTGGACAAACTATCGGTGTACTTATGGGCTCTAATGTAGGTACTACCTTGACCGCCTGGATACTTAGTTTGGCTGGTATTGATAGTGACGTTATTTGGCTAAATCTTCTTAAACCGAAAAATTTCGCCCCTCTTTTTGCACTTGCAGGTATTGTAATGACCATGATAAGCAAGAAAGAGAAGTTCAAGAGTCTTGGAAATGTCCTCATAGGCTTTGCTATACTCATGTTCGGTATGGAGCTTATGTCTGGCTCTATGGAACCTCTTGCAGATATGCCGGAATTTAAGAGTTTGCTTACTGCTTTCTCAAATCCGATACTTGCAGTTATTATTGGTGCTGTTTTTACGGGCGTTATTCAAAGCTCTGCGGCATCTGTTGCAATTTTGCAGGCATTGTCCCTTTCAGGAGGGATTACTTATGGTATGGCTATTCCGATTATTATGGGACAGAATATCGGTACTTGCGTTACAGCGCTTATTTCCAGTATCGGTGTAAGCCGCAATGCAAAAAAGGTTGCTGTAGTTCACCTTTCATTTAATATTATAGGAACTCTTATTTGTCTTATTCCATTCTGTATTGGCAATGCTATTTTTGATTGGTCGTTTACAGATTTGAATATATCACCTATTATGATAGCTATCGTGCACAGTATATTTAATATACTTACAACAGCAATACTTTTGCCTTTTGCAAAGTATCTGGAAAAGATCGCTAACTTTGTTATACGTGATAAGGATGCGGATAACAGCCGCAAGGTTATTCTTGATGACCGTACTTTTTCCGTTCCGTCTGTTGCTGTAAATAAGGCTTTTGATGTTACTGTAAATATGTGCGATCTTGCTGAAGAAGCATTTTTAAAGGGAATAGGCCTGATGAAAAATTATTCTGAGGAAGGCGCAGCGGAAATTGATGGAATCGAAAAGCAGCTTGATACACTTCAAGATGTACTCGGTACATATATGATGAAGCTTTCAAAGCTGAATGTTTCGGATGATGATGCCAATAGTATAGTAAAGATTCTTCATACAATTGATGATTTTGAACGCATTGGCGACCATGCTGTAAGTATTACAAAGACCGGACAAGAGCTTTATGATAAAAAGACATCATTCTCTACGGAAGCTAATCAGGAGCTTAAAGTGATTTCAGAGGCTGTAACAGAAATACTGAGGCTCACATCTGAGAGCTTTAAGAAAAACGATATAGAGCTTGCAGGTTGTGTAGAACCTCTTAATAAGGTTATAAATAATCTTATAATGACAGCAAAGCGTAAACATATTATACGTTTGCAGCACGGTTTATGTACCAAGGAGCTGGGATTTGCACTGAGTGATGCACTGACAAGCCTTGAACGTGCGGCAGGTCACTGTTCAAACGTTGCGGTAGCTGTTATCGAAGCACAGAATGGTACACTTGATACGCACGAATACCTTCATTATGTAAAGCATAAGAATAATGAAAGCTTTATGGAAAAATACGATGAATATCTTGAAAGATTCTCTTTGGATGCGAATTGATAGATAAATAATGATTTTAGGCTGCTGCGATTTATTTTTCCAGCAGCCTTTTTGTATATTATTGTATTTTTGCTGTATTTTGTTTATACGATGATAAACGAAAAAATGTATATGTTCGCTTTCAACATATTGTTGAAATACTGTTGAATTCAAACTGTAAATATTTAACAATGCGCATTTTCTATATGGAAAACCTTGGCAATTTTAAAATGCTTTATAAACCGATTGTAAAACTTTTGTAATATTATGCCATCGTTTGACAAAATATAGATTATCTGATATAATAAAAAGATAGATATATAGTGTAAAATATTTGGATTGATTTCGAGCCTATTCATTTTTATTTAGGAGGATTTGTGCCAATGGCGGCAGATGCAAAGACTAAAGTTAAAAGTCTTACAGAAGAGATGATAACCGAAGTTACTCTTTCGAATATGAAGAAAGATATTAACGGTGAGACTAATTACCCAATACTTGAATTTGACGAGCAATCTCTTAATTTGTTATCACAGGGTATTCATGAGACCCTTAAATATAGTGATGTCAAAGTCGGCGGCGGCATCGTGTACCGTTTTTTTAAGCGCCTCGCTGATATTGTTTTATCTGCATTGGGACTTGCGATATTATTTATACCTATGGCTGTTATTGCAATTATAGTATTTTTGCAAGACGGTGGAAGCCCATTTTTTTCTCAAGCTCGCATTACGGAGAAGGGCAAAGTGTTCCGTATGTATAAATTCCGTTCGATGTGTGTAGATGCCGAGGAGAAGTTTTCACAGATACAGAAGGAAAACGAAACCGATGGGTTGGCATTTAAAAATGCAAACGATCCGAGAATTACAAAGATAGGCGGTTTTCTCAGAAAGACATCTCTTGACGAGCTTCCGCAGCTATGGAATGTTCTTCGTGGTGATATGTCTATTATAGGGCCTAGACCGCCGCTTCCACGTGAAGTTGTGCTTTATACTCCAGCTCATATGAATCGCCTTCTTGTAAAGGGAGGACTTGCATGTACGGCGCAGTGTGAAGGAAGAAGTGACGTTGAATTTGAAAAGTGGGTCGAATCTGACGTAGAGTACATAAAAAAGCGCGGCTTATGGGTGGACTTTAAGCTTATCGTGCGTACCTTATGGGTAGTTATCAGAAAAAAAGGCGCAAAGTGATTCATAAAATTAAAGCTTCCGTACCATGTTAATGACAAAGGTATGGAAGCTTTTTATTGGGTTGTGAAAAAATATTTTATATATATTTTTACATATTTGATAAAATTTATTGACATTTTGGCAATGATGATGTATAATTAAATAAACGGGAACAATTTAGTAAATATTGGCAAAGCTGTTTATCTGAATGCAAAAAATATAGTATTTATTAAGGAGGTATTTAGTATGAAAAGAATACTGGCAACTATTATTTCGGTTGCAATTAGTATATCGGCTTTAGGTATTATGAATGTACAAGCAGATGAGGAAATGTTTAATTTACCGTGTGGTACAGGTTGTTACATTGAAACACCTGAAGAGTTCGCTGCCAATACAGGCTCTAATATTGATTCTGGTATAAGCATTGATTCATCACGTACGTCAATGGCAGCTTTACCGTCAATGGTAGATAACTCAACTGAAAAATTTTTCCCTCCTATTCGAACACAAGGAAGTGTTGGCTCTTGCACTGCATGGTCTACCACATACTATCAGTTTACCTATGAAGTAAATAAGTTTAAAAATGAACCTACAACAGAAAATAATATTTATTCACCAGCATGGACTTTTAATTACGTAAATGGTGGTGGACAAGCTTTATCTCAAACAAGTTATGCATATAATGTGTTAAATCGCCAAGGAGCTATGAAGCTTGTTGATTTCCCTTGTGGAACTGATGCGGCGACTTATTCTTATACGGAATGGTCAAAGGATGTTGGAAAAATGGTTGATGCATTAGAGTATAGGTCAACAGTTTATAATGTAAGTGCGTCTGATTCGGATAATCTTTATAATATTAAATCTCAGTTAGCAAGTGGTAAAGTGGGTGTTGCTTCTACTGATTCAGGTGGTTGGGTAATAAAGGAGAACTCCGATGGAGATAAATTTATTGTATGTTGTAAGAGTGGTGGAGGTCATGCTATAGCTGTTGTGGGATATGATGATAACATTAGCATTACAGTTAATGGCGTAACTTTAACCGGAGCATTTAAACTTGCCAATTCATGGGGAGATGATTGGGGAAATGATGGCTTTATATGGGTTTCTTATGATGCATTTAATAAAGAGAGTATTTATGGAACAGCATGGCAAAATAGTACTACTTCTCCATTAAAAGATTATAAAGGAAATATTTATAAAAGTAGTAATAGAATCACGGCTTTTGCCAAAAATAATAGTTTTCATTTTATAAATATTCACCATTGTCCTGTTACATTTGCAGGCTGCATCGAATATACGACTCAAGCTCCTTATGATGTTAGTGTTTATGCAAATGAAAAAAGTGAATATACTAATCCTGTATGGGATTATCCGGCTGGGCCTATTATGAGCTTGCATAAAAGAGTAATAGTGTTTGATTATTTTCAGTTTGTTAAGGATAGCAACACAGGAGAATGGATTTATGAAGGTGAACTTTATGATATGAATAAATGTCTATCCAGTCAATGGATAGTTCAAATGTTTGATTCGTCTATTTCAAATGCAAAGAGAATGCGTACAGGAATTGTAGATAATTTTGGAAATTTTGTGAAAAAGTATCCTGACACGTATATTTCATTTAACAATGGTAAGGCAGAACGTATAATAGATATAAATCTTGCTAAAGGCAGATTGACATCATATGATAATAATCAAATTACATCAGAAGATGTAACGATGCTGATGAATTTTATAGCTGAAAAAATAGAGTTATCCAACATACAGCGTTATCTTGCTGATTATAATGGCAATGGAAGAATTGATGTTGTAGATGTTATTGCGATGAACAGAGATATATCGGCAAGAGAGGGTAAAACATATAATATTACAGATTATATTGATGAATGGGGATATTCATTAGCTGATTTTATTGTAGAGAAATATGATATATCAGTGGAACAGTTTATTTCTGAAAATTATGCGGAGCTTTCTGATATGAATGTAATTCCAGATAGTATTTATTAAGGAGGTATTTATTATGAAAAGAACAATAAGTATGCTCATATCGTTTATAATGCTTATGGTGATTTGCGTGCCGTTTAAGTCAAGTGCACTGGGAAGCACTGATTTATATGAAAAATATACCTTTGAAGAGTTTATAAAGCTTTCGGAAGATGAAGTTTGTGCTATTTCTGATGAAATAGCAGAGGAATATAAGCAGTATAAGGATGAGGTTTACGAACGTTATTCATATTATGAAAATAAGGGATATAAGCTTACAGTTCCTGTTACTCACATGGAAGTTACTAAGGAATTTTGGGATGAAATTGAAACTTATTTCAATGAGCATGGAGCTTTGGAGGGTGATGAATATACGGAATCCAGATTTTTCGTTCCAAGTGATGTGCGCTATTTAAACAGCTCAGTGAATCTATATACAATATTGGGTAACGGTGATACGATACATTATGTTATATTATTAGATATGCTTTATAATAAGTTTGTAGAGGATTATGATGTATATGATATATCTGCAAAGGCGGCAATATGGATGGGACATAATCCTAATGTTTTGGAATTTGGCTTTGAATATGGCTGCGGAGATGATATTGAGCCGGAAGTAACGTATGGCGATGTCAATTCTGATGGCAATGTATCTATATGTGATATAATCATGCTTTCCAAATATAATCTACAGAGCGTTATACTGAACGACTATCAGCTTAAATCCGCTGACTGCAACGCCGATGGTGAAGTAAATGAACTTGATACACATGCTCTTATGAGCTTTCTGGTAGATCTTATTGATACTCTTCCGTATAAATAAAATTAAAAAAGAACTGCTGCAAAAATTGCGGCAGTTCTTTTTGATTATTCAAATAATGTTTTTCTAGGCTTTATGCTGTGTTGTTTTGCGCTCAGCACAAGGCCAAGAGCAATGTACATACTGAGTGTTGCAGAACCACCCGCACTTAGGAACGGCAGAGGAATTCCGATTACCGGCATTACTTTCAGAACCATACCAATATTCATTATGCAGTGAGTCATAAGCATTGCGAATACACCCATGCAAATGAATATTCCCTGTCTGTCGGGGAGTTTTGCTCCGCCAAGGAGAACTCTTATGCATATAACAGTCAGTACCAGCGCTACTGCCATTGCACCGACAAAACCCAGCGCTTCACCTACATATGCAAAGATAAAGTCATTGTGAAGCTCAGGTACGCTTACATAGTCATCTCCGCCATAAAGCCCCTTACCAAAAAGATTTCCGGATGCGAGCGCCGTAAGTCCTAGGTCTTGCTGATATTCAAGACCCTCAGGGTCAGTTCCCGGATTTAAAAGTACGAGTATTCTGCTTTTGTGAAGATCGCCGAGTACAAAGTTCCATGCAGCCCAAAGTACAACAGGTATTGCAACTATCGCTGCTGTTATGTATATCCATGAAATTCGTGATACAAACAGCATCATCATAAGCATCATTGCAAAAACTATAGCAGTTCCGTAGTCGCCCTGTAGAACAACTATTCCCAATGGCACAGCTCCGTGCAGAAGTAAAAGCAGCATATGAAGCGGACGGTTCATGTTTTCTTCGTCTTTGGAAAGGTGAAGAGAAAATGTAAGTATAAATGCTATTTTTAGAAATTCTGATGGCTGGATACTGACAAATCCAAGATTCAGCCACGCCTGGTCGTCTGCACCGTCACGCTGATAGCCCAGTGATGTAAATGTCAGCGCAATAAGTATCAGTGTAATGGGTGCGTATATGTACCAGAACTTTGAAAGCTTATGAAAGTCTATTGCGGACGTTATAAGCATGGCAATAAAGCCAAGCCCTGCGGCAACACCTTGTGTAATGCTGTCATCAAATCCGATGTCAAGAACACCGTTTGCCTGAATGGAATGCAGTAATAATACGCTGAGCACTGAACAAAGTACAGCGCCTATAATTATGAGTTTATCAAGCTGTCTGTAGAATTCCGACAGCTTTTCTCGTAGCTCCTTCATTTTTTCCCTTTCTTTGGTTCTTTATCTGTATTGGTTATAGAATATTTGTTATAGCATGCTTACCTGACGCTTGGATCTTTGAAGCTCATGCTGCCATATTGAATTGCTGCCGCAGCATGATTTCTCTCAATAATATCAGAGCCAGCCATGTCGGCTACTGTTCTTGAGACCTTCAAAATACGGTCGTAGGAACGTGCGCTTAGACCCAATCTGTCAAAACCGCTGTGTATGACTTGCTTTGCGCTGTCGGATATAGGACAGAATTTTTGCATACTGCCGGTGGGAATTTGTGCATTGCAGGTTATATCAGTGCCTTTAAAACGTCTTTCCTGTATTTCTCTTGCTGTCATGACTCTTTTGAGTATTTCCGCAGATGATTCGGGTACTTTTGTATCTGACAGCTCTTCAAAAAGAACAGGCTCAACTTCTAACTGCATATCAAATCTTTCCAGAAGAGGCCCTGATATTCTTGATATATAACGCTGCACCTGTGCAGGGGAGCAGGTGCATTTTTTCTTAGGGTGTCCGTAATAACCGCATGGGCAAGGATTCATAGCACCTATCAACATAAAACGGCATGGATATGTAACCGTTCCGGAAGCTCGTGTTATAGTGACAATATGGTCTTCCAAAGGCTGACGCATTATATCAAGTGTTTTACGGTCAAATTCAGCCAGTTCATCAAGAAAGAGCAGGCCATTATGCGCAAGAGAAATTTCACCCGGCTGAGGAATACTTCCTCCGCCCACAAGCCCTACGCCTGATATAGTGTGATGAGGCGAACGGAAAGGGCGTTTCTTTATAAGAGGTGAATTTGGGCTGAGCATTCCGGAAATAGAATATACGTTTGTAGTTTCCAAGGCTTCGTCCATAGTCATCTCAGGCAATATTGTCGGCAGGCGCTTTGCAAGCATACTTTTTCCGCTGCCCGGAGGTCCAACCATTAGGACATTATGACCGCCGGCAGCAGCTATTTCAAGAGCACGTTTTACACTTCTCTGACCACGAACGTCGGAGAAGTCGATTTTCGATATCTGAGCAGGCTGTATACTTTCTGTAAATACGGCTTCGGGCAGGTGCTTTTGTCCATTTATATGAGCAATGAGTGATTGTACATTTGGAACGCCGTATACAGTTATTCCGTCGATGGCAGCAGCCTCTGCGGCATTGCTTTCAGGAACGTAAAGCTCTTTTACGCCAAGACTTCGGGCAAGTATGGTCATAGGCAAAACGCCGTTTACACTGCGAACTTCACCGCTTAGTGATACTTCACCTATAAAGCATTTTCCGTCCATAGAATCGTTTACACCGCCAAGAGCGGCAAGTACAGCCATGAGAATAGCAAGATCATGCATAGTTCCGCTTTTTTTTACATCAGCCGGAGCAAGATTAACGATTATTCGGCATGACGGCAGCTGTACGTTTACAGCATTCAGTGCGGAGCGAATTCTTTCTCTGCTTTCACGAACCGAGGCATCAGGAAGACCGACAATGTCAAATCGTGGCATACCTCTGCTTACATCTACTTCAACTTCAACAGGAAAAGCGTTAAGTCCAAAAAGACCGAGACTGCTTATTTTGCTGAACAATGCTTTTCACCATCCTTTTAAACATATTAAACACATATTTTTATTATAGCATACGTTCTATAAAAAGTAAACATATATTTTTATATAGACAGCGGGATAATTTTAATAAATAAAAAGCTGTTAGTATTTATCGTTTACTATAATTCTTTATAAAAACAGCAAAACCGCAGCGTGACCGGCTGCGGTTTTTATCAATATATACAAAATATATAAAGTACACGTAAAGTGCGGAAAAAGCCCTTGACAAAAAAAGGTAAATATAGTATAATAATACAATGTATCGTAATGTGAATTTTGCATTTTTCTTGCAAAATAGTATACCACATTACATTCCCATCTGTCAAGTGTTTTGTGAATTTTTTTAAAAAAAGAAAGTCATACGCACTTGGGGATAATGTCTATTATCTTTGACGAGAACGAAGGAGGTTTTTTCGCCTATGGTGAATGTTACGCCAAAGCAGCTTGGAAAAAATGTCAGAATGAACTTCGGTAAGATCAACGAAGTTCTTGATATGCCCAATCTGATCGAAGTACAGATCAACTCATACAACTGGTTTCGTGAAGTAGGTCTGCGAGATGTATTTCAGGAATTTTCCTCTATCACTGATTACAACGGAAATCTTGTACTGAATTTCATCGATTATAAATTTGACGATAAGCCTAAGTATACTATTCCTGAGTGTAAGGAGCGTGACGTGACCTACGCCGCACCGCTGCGTGTAACAGCTACTCTTTGGAATAAGGAAACTGGCGAGGTTAAGGAAAGCGAAGTCTTTATGGGAGACTTCCCTCTGATGACTGACAGCGGAACATTTGTTATAAATGGTGCTGAACGTGTTATCGTATCTCAGTTGGTTCGTTCTCCCGGTGCTTACTATTCTTCTGAAAAGGATCGTACTGGTAAGGATCTGTTCAAGACTCAGATTATCCCTAATCGTGGCGCATGGCTTGAATATGAAATGGACTCCAACGATGTTGTATATGTCCGTATAGATAAAAACCGTAAGATCCCGCTGACAACATTTATCCGTGCTATTGGTCTTGGAAGCAGCGAAGAGATCTTTGAGATGTTCGGTGAGGATGAAAGACTTTCTCAGACTATTATCCAGAAAGACTCTACAAAGAACTGCGAAGAGGCTCTTATTGATCTTTATAAGAAGCTTCGTCCGGGTGAACCGCCTACAGTAGAAAGCTCTCAGACACACCTTAATAATTTGTTCTTTGATGCTAAGCGCTATGATCTGTGCCAGTTCGGACGTTATAAGTATAACAAGAAGCTCGGCATTGCAGGCCGTCTTACAGGTCATGAGCTTTCAAGACCTGTGGCTGATCCTATGACAGGAGAGCTTTTGTTCGACGCTGGTACTGTACTGACATACGATCAGGCAATGAAGATTCAGAATGCAGGTGTAAGAGAAGCTTATCTCAACGTTGAATGTAAGGAATATTACATCACAGAAACAGGCGAAAATGCTATGCATTTCGTTGAGCGGGAGGTTAAGGTTCTCGGTAACCGCATGGTAGATATTTCAAACTTTGTTTCCTTTGACGCTTCGGAAGTTGGTATACGTGAGCTGGTTTCATATCCTGTTCTCTGTGAGATACTGGAAAGCTCTGCTGACGAAGAAGAAATAAGAAATGCTGTGAAAAAGCGCAAGGACGAGCTTGTGCCTAAGCATATTACTCTTGACGATATATATGCGTCTATAAGCTATTTCCTGAATCTCTGCGAAGGAATCGGTACTCAGGACGATATCGACCATCTCGGCAACCGTCGTATACGTTCTGTAGGTGAGCTGCTCCAGAATCAGTTCAGAATTGGCTTTACTCGTATGGAACGTGTTATCCGTGAGAGAATGAACATTCAGGCTCAGGATATGGACGTTGTTACTCCTCAGGCACTTATAAATATCAGACCTATTACAGCAGCTATCAAGGAATTCTTCGGTTCATCACCACTGTCACAGTTCATGGACCAGAACAATCCTCTTGCAGAGCTGACACATAAGCGCCGTTTGTCTGCGCTTGGTCCTGGCGGTCTGTCACGAGACAGAGCCGGATTCGAGGTTCGTGACGTACACTACAGCCACTACGGCAGAATGTGTCCTATCGAAACTCCTGAAGGCCCTAACATCGGTCTTATCTCATATCTTGCAACATTTGCACGTATCAATGAATATGGCTTTATAGAAGCGCCTTACCGTAAGGTCGACAAAGCAACTGGTGTTGTAACAAATGAAGTTATATACATGACCGCTGATGTGGAAGATAATTATATAGTTGCTCAGGCGAACGAACCTCTTACAGAAGATGGAAAATTCGCTAATGATAAGGTTGCGGCTCGTTTCCGTGACCAAATCCTTGAAATTGAAAAGGATAAGATAGATTTCATGGACGTTTCGCCTAAGATGGTTGTATCTGTGGCTACATCTATGATCCCATTCCTTGAAAACGATGACGCAAACCGTGCGCTCATGGGCTCTAACATGCAGCGTCAGGCTGTGCCGCTTCTTCGTACTGAAAGACCTTTTGTAGGTACAGGTATGGAGTATAAGGCTGCTGTTGACTCAGGCGTATGTATTCTTGCTGAGGCTGACGGTCTTGTAACCTTTGTAAGTGCGGATGAGATCAAGGTAATTGATGAAAACGAAAAGGAATACAGCTACAAGCTTTCTAAATTCACACGTTCAAACCAGGGTACTTGTATTAACCAGAAGCCTATTGTAAGTGTTGGCGATAGCGTTAAAAAGGGTCAGGTTTTAGCAGATGGTCCTGCTACAGCAGACGGTGAAATTTCCCTTGGTAAAAATGCTCTTATCGGCTTTATGACATGGGAAGGCTACAACTACGAGGATGCCGTTCTTCTTAATGAAAGACTTGTTCGTGAGGACGTATTCACTTCTGTTCATATTGAAGAATACGAGATCGAGTGCCGTGATACTAAGCTCGGACCGGAAGAGATCACTCGTGACATTCCTAACGTTGGTGAGGATGCGCTTAAAGATCTTGATGAGGACGGTATTATTCGTATCGGTGCAGAAGTCCATGCAGGTGATATCCTTGTAGGTAAAGTAACTCCTAAGGGTGAAACTGAGCTTACTGCTGAAGAAAGACTGCTTCGTGCTATATTCGGTGAAAAGGCAAGAGAAGTTCGTGATAACTCTCTTAAAGTACCTCATGGTGAAGCCGGAATTATCGTTGATGTTAAGATATTTACCCGTGAAAACTGTGACGAACTGAGCGCAGGAGTAAACAAGCTGGTTCGCTGCTATATTGCTCAGAAGAGAAAGATCTCTATCGGCGATAAGATGGCAGGCCGTCATGGTAATAAGGGTGTCGTTTCAAGAATTCTTCCAGAAGAAGATATGCCGTTCCTGCCGGATGGTACACCGCTTGATATCGTTCTGAATCCTTTGGGCGTACCTTCACGTATGAACATCGGACAGGTTCTTGAAGTTCATCTTGGTATGGCTGCAAAGGCTCTCGGCTGGCATATTATGACTCCTGTATTCGACGGCGCACACGAAGATGATATACGTGCTTGCTTCCGTGAGGCAAATGAACGAAATTCTGCACACAGAGATGATGAATTCCACCTTAAACCAATGGATAAGGTAATCAATCCTAAGGCTCTTGAAATGTGCGAAGATGGTAAGTTTACTCTCTATGACGGACGTACAGGTGAAAAGTTTGATAATCGTGTAACAGTAGGTTATATGTATTACCTTAAGCTTCACCATCTGGTTGATGATAAGATTCATGCTCGTTCTGTAGGCCCATATGCACTGGTAACTCAGCAGCCACTCGGTGGTAAGGCGCAGTTTGGCGGACAGCGTTTCGGAGAAATGGAAGTTTGGGCGCTGGAAGCATACGGTGCAGCATATACTCTTCAGGAAATCCTGACAGTTAAGTCTGACGATACTATCGGACGTGTAAATACTTACGAGGCTATCGTAAAGGGTCAGAATGTTCCGAAGCCGGGTATACCGGAATCCTTTAAGGTTCTTATCAAGGAACTCCAGTCACTTGGTCTTGATATTCGTGTACTCGACCGCAATCAGGATGAGATCGACCTCAAGGCTACTTTTGATGATGATGACAATCTCGTTCCTCAGCCTGTTGCATATATTGATGAGGATGCCGACGGCACTGCATTCTATGATGAATTGGAAGGTGACATGGAAGATGCAGGTCTTTCCTTTAAGGATGCCGAGCATCTGGACGATGATGACACCGGATTCATGATGGATGAAAGTGATGAGAGCGATCTTATGTTCGATGATGATATGGACGATAATCTTATCTAAAAAATAACCGGATAGCGAAAGGCTTCCGCCTTTCGCATTATCCGCAAACCATATATTCTATACTAATCTGTTCTATTTTTCAGGAGGTAGCGGTTTGGAATTTAATACATTTGAATCCATTAAAATTGGTCTGGCATCTCCGGAACGAATCCGGGAATGGTCATACGGCGCAGTTGAGCGTCCAGAAACCATAAACTACCGTACACAGAAGCCCGAGCGTGACGGTCTGTATTGTGAGCGTATCTTTGGTCCAACAAAGGACTGGGAGTGTCACTGCGGTAAATTCAAGAAAATTCGCTTTAAAGGTAAGGTCTGCGACCGCTGCGGCGTTGAAGTTACACGTGCCAAGGTTCGTCGTGAACGTATGGGTCACATTGAACTGGCTGCACCTGTTTCTCATATCTGGTACTTTAAGGGTACTCCGTCCCGTATTGGTCAGATGCTTGAGATCTCTCAGAAGCGTCTGGAAGAGGTTCTTTACTTTACAAAATATATAGTTGTCGATCCCGGCAATACAGAGCTTGAAAAGAAGCAGCTGCTTACGGAAAAGGAATATACTTCATTCCGTGAAAAGTATGGTGATGAGTTCAGAGCATCTATGGGTGCTGAAGCTATATATGAGCTGCTTAAGGAAATCGACCTTGACAAGCTTTCAGCTGAGCTTAAGGAAAGTCTTGTTGACATGACATCAGACCAGAAGCGCCTTAAACTTCTAAAGCGTCTTGATATAGTTGAGGCTTTCCGCCTGTCAGGAAATCGTCCTGAATGGATGATTCTTACAGCTGTTCCGGTAATTCCTCCGGATCTTCGTCCTATGGTAATGCTGGACGGCGGACGTTATGCAACATCTGACCTTAACGATCTCTATCGTCGTGTTATTAACCGTAATAACCGTTTGAAGAGAATGCTTGAACTGGAAGCTCCCGATATTATCGTAAGAAATGAAAAAAGAATGCTTCAGGAAGCTGTTGACGCACTTATCGACAACGGCAGACACGGCAGACCTGTTACTGGTCCGAATAACCGTGCTCTCAAATCGCTTTCTGATATGCTTAAAGGTAAGCAGGGACGTTTCCGTCAGAACCTTCTGGGTAAGCGTGTTGACTACTCCGGACGTTCTGTTATCGTTGTAGGCCCTGAACTGAAAATGTATCAGTGTGGTCTGCCAAAGGAAATGGCTCTTGAGCTGTTCAAGCCTTTTGTACTCAAGAGACTTGTTGATACAAAGGTTATTCAGAATATAAAGAGTGCACGTAAAAAGGTTGATCATGCCTCCCCTGAGGTTTGGGACGCACTTGAAGATGTTATCAAGGATCACCCTGTTCTCCTGAACCGTGCCCCCACACTTCACCGTCTGGGTATTCAGGCATTTGAACCTATCCTTGTTGAAGGTCGTGCATTGAAGCTGCATCCGCTGGTATGTTCAGCGTTTAACGCTGACTTTGACGGCGACCAGATGGCTGTGCATCTGCCATTGTCTGCCGAAGCACAGGCTGAGGCACGTTTCCTTATGCTTGCTGCCAATAACCTGCTTAAACCCTCTGATGGACGTCCGGTTGCTGTTCCTACTCAGGATATGGTACTTGGTTCATATTACCTTACTATGGAAAAAGAAGGCGAAAAGGGTGAGGGCAAGGTATTCCGTGATGTAGATGAAGCTCTTATGGCTTATAATGAGGGCGACGTTTCAATTCACGCTAAGATAAAGGTTCGCATTACTAAGGATATTGGCGACAGAAGAGTTACAAAGCTTATTGATTGTACAGTAGGCAGACTTATATTTAATGCAAATATTCCTCAGAATCTCGGATATGTTGACCGTACAAGTTCCGATCATCAGTTTGACCTTGAAATTGCCTTCCTCGTTGGTAAGAAGCAGCTGGGTCAGATTATCGATCGCTGCATAAAGATTCACGGTACTGCTACTACATCTGAGGTTCTTGATAAGATAAAGGCTACAGGCTTTAAGTATTCTACAAGAGCAGCAATTACTGTTGCTGTATGTGATGCTGAGATTCCTAAGCAGAAGAAGGAAATTATTGAAAACGCCGATGAAATGATCAGCGAGATCAATGCTCAATATGAATACGGTTATATTTCAGCTGCTGAAAAATCTGCTCGTTTTGTTCAGATATGGAACCAAGCTACAGAAGACGTTACAACAGCGCTGAAAAATGGACTTGATAAGTACAATCCTATATTCATGATGGCTGACTCCGGTGCCCGTGGTAGTATGAGCCAGATACGTCAGCTGGCAGGTATGCGTGGACTTATCGCCAATACTTCCGGTGCTACCATCGAAATGCCTATTCGTTCTAACTACCGTGAAGGCCTTAACATTCTGGAATACTTTATTTCTTCTCGTGGTGCACGTAAAGGTCTGGCAGATACTGCTCTTCGTACCGCTGACTCAGGTTACCTTACAAGACGTCTTGTTGACGTATCTCAGGAGGTTATTATACGTGAGGTTGACTGCGGCGCAGATGATGGTCTGAATGTTTATGAGATCCGCAACGGCAACGAGCTTATTGAACCACTTGCTGACCGTCTTGCTGGTCGTTACCTTGTTGACGACGTTAAGGATCCTGTAACAGGTGATCTTATTCTTTCCAAGAACAAGATGCTTACAGAAGAGGACGCAGCAAAGCTCGAAGCAGCTGGAATTACTTCTGTAAAGATTCGCTCTGTACTGACTTGTCGTGCTAAGCAGGGTGTATGTGCTAAGTGCTATGGTATGAACCTTGCAAATGGCAATCTTGTTTCTGTTGGTGAGACTGTTGGTGTTATTGCAGCTCAGTCTATCGGTGAGCCTGGTACTCAGCTTACTATGCGTACTTTCCATACAGGCGGTATTGCATCTGCGGAAGATATTACACAGGGTCTGCCTCGTGTTGAGGAACTGTTTGAAAGCCGTCATCCTAAGAGCGCTGCTATTCTGGCACGTGAAGGCGGTACTGTTCATATTGAAGAAATCAAAACTGCACGTACTATTTATGTTACAAATAATGAGACTGGTGAAACAGAGACATATCCGATTCACTATAGCCTTAAAATCATTGTTCGTGAGGGCGATGAGATAACTAAGGGCGCACGTCTTACAGAAGGTAACATTTATCCAGGTGATATACTCAGCATTCTGGGTGTTGACGCTGTTCAGGATTATATCATTAAGGAAGTCCAGAAGGTTTACCGTTTGCAGGGTGTTGATATCAACGATAAGCACATTGAGGTTATCGTTCGTCAAATGCTCAGAAAGGTTAAGATCGTGGATTCAGGCAGCAGCTACCTGCTTCCTGGTACTCTTATTGATAAGAAGAAGATCATAGACATTAACAATGAAATACAGCAGCGTATTAACAATGGTGAAACTGATCTGAGCTTTGTAACAGTAGGTCCTGTTCTTCAGGGTATTACAAAGGCTGCCTCTAGTTCAGACAGCTTCTTGTCCGCAGCTTCATTCCAGGAAACTACAAAGGCGCTTTCTGATGCTGCTATCCGTGGCAAGAGCGACTATCTGTATGGTCTTAAAGAAAACGTTATTATCGGTAAGCTGCTTCCGGCAGGTACTGGTATGGAAGTTTATAATAATGTTCGTATTGCTAAAAATGATAGCTTTCTTGAACAGCATGCATCAGCTTCAAGTATAGGTTTTCAGAGCAATATCTAAGGCTAATTAAATAAAAAAGTAACAGCACTGCTTTCGGGCAGTGCTGTCATTGTATGGAGGAATATTTATGAAACGCAGAATTGCGGGTATTATTTGTGTTCTTTTTTTATATTTGTGCAGTATGACTGCTCTTCCTGTATCTGCTGACGAAACTACAGCTGTAACTGAAACTATAGAAACCGTTCAGAATGAAAATGAAGAAGAGGGCTATTCAAAAGGCGTTAAGATAGCAGGATTTCTGGGAATATTTACAGTTGCAATGGGTGTAACAGCTTTTATTGTAGTGAGACCTAAGCTTAAAATGTTAAAGGAAATTAAAAACAATACTGAAAAATGATTTATGGTTATTATATATGAAAAAGTCACATGCAAATATGTAGATTTTTTATGTGTATTACTCAGCTGTGAAGAGAGGTTTAAATGAACAATAATCCGATATATGACAGAAGAAGCATTAGAAAATTTTTGGATAAGGCTGTTTCAATTGAATGCATCGAGCAAATAATAGATGCTGGCAGGGTAGCTCCATCCGCTAAAAACAGACAGCCGTGGAAATATGTAGTATTTGGCGGTAAGTCAAAAGAAGAACTGCTTGACCATATGGAGAAGGGTATAATTAGGGAGGAAGTAAGTCCTGAACTGCCTAATTCACGTCACGGAATTGCTGACGCAAAAAATACACTTAGAATAATGCGGGAAGCTCCTGTAATTATTGTTATTTTAAATACAAACGGGAAGTCGATTTTTGATAATATTGATTGTGATGAAAGAGTTACAGAGATTTGTGATTCGCTTTCTATAGGAGCATCTGTTGAAAATATACTGTTAAAAGCAACTGAAATTGGATTGGGAACGCTTTGGATTGCAAACACCTGTTTTGCTTATTCTGAATTATCAAATTATCTTAATATTAAATGTCAGCTTGCTGGAGCGATTGCTGTAGGCTATGCAGACGAAGAACCGTTACAACGTCCACGCTGTGATTTGAAGGAGATTTTGGAGTATAGGATATAATTTTGATTTAATATGTAATTTGTCAAAACAAAAGGAGCTATCAGATTTTTTGCAAGTCTGATAGCTCTTTGCTTGTTAAGTTTGTTTTATTTTATTATTCCCACTCAATAGTAGCAGATGGCTTAGGACTGAGGTCGTAAAGAACACGACAAACGCCCGGAACTTCTGCTAGTATACGATCGGTGATTTTCTTGAGTACAGTCCAGTCAATTTCCGGAACAGTAGCAGACATTGCGTCCACTGTGTTGACTGCACGAATGATAACCGGCCAGTCGTAAGCTCTTTTTCCGTCACGAACGCCTGTTGAACGGAAGTCCGGAACAACTGTGAAGAACTGCCATACCTTATCAGTAAGACCAGCAATTTCAAATTCTTCACGCAGGATAGCATCAGCTTCACGGAGTGCATTCAGTCTGTCACGTGTAATTGCACCAAGGCAGCGTACACCAAGACCAGGGCCTGGGAATGGCTGACGATCAACCATAGATGCAGGCAGACCAAGTTCTCTTCCGACTACTCTTACTTCATCCTTGAACAGAAGCTTTACAGGTTCAACAAGCTCAAACTGCATGTCCTCAGGAAGACCGCCTACATTGTGGTGAGCCTTTACACCGTCACTTTCAATGATATCAGGATAGATTGTACCCTGTGCTAAGAATGAGATACCTTCAAGCTTGCTTGCTTCTTCATCAAATACCTTGATGAATTCGCCGCCTATGATCTTACGCTTTTTCTCAGGTTCATCAACACCTGCAAGCAGGTCAAGGAATCTGTCTGTAGCGTCAATATAAATAAGATTGGCATCAAGCTGATTCTGGAATACTTCAATAACCTGTTCGCTTTCGCCCTTACGCATAAGTCCGTGATTTACGTGTACACATACCAGCTGCTTGCCTATAGCTTTTATAAGAAGTGCTGCTACTACAGAGCTGTCAACGCCGCCAGACAGCGCCAGCAAAACCTTTTTGTCTCCAACTTGATTGCGTATTTCTGTGATCTGTTCTTCAATGAACTGCTGTGCCAGTTCAGGTGTATTGATTCTTGCCATAGAATCCGGTCTTACATTTGTCATAATGCACTCTCCTAAAATTAAACTTGACTTATAGTCTTATAAGTATAAATACATTTATACTATACCACAAATCGAGTCGATTTGCAATAGTTTTTTTAGAATTTTCTTAGACTGTGAAATAATAACTTTTATTATTTTTATACAGCACAGCCACTGTATTATTACGCTTTAAAATCTTAAATAAAGCAGTAGTGGATTTGCACAAAATAATTTTACATCTGTATAGTAAAACCATACTGATTGTTTGCTTTACGTTAATTTAAAATGCTTGAAAAGTCATTATGCTACCAATTATAATGTAATTATATTGTGGTATATTTGGATTATATATTTAAGATTATATATTTAATGTAATTCTATAAATAATATATTCAGGGGAAGGAGAATAGTTATGAGTATAAATAAGATGAACAAGAGATTGATTTCATTTGTTTTGGTTTTGTTAATGGGATTTACTTTTGTAGCAGAATCGTATTCTAAAGACGCAGTATCGGTTTATGCAAGCGCTTCCGCTCAAAGCGGAGCTGTTTATAATGCAAATGAGCTTGATGTATTTTATGCCAGAACTAAGCAGGAAGTAGCTGATCAATATTCATCTGCGCTTTATGCAGAACCGATGTATGATAACGATGATAATAGTACGTGGTATGCTGATAAGCCGTCTGTTCAGTATCCATATAATCCGGGAAAAATTTCAGATGCAGCTCATTCTTCTATGGTTGCTATGACAAATTTTTATCGCTGGCTATCCGGTCTTGACCCTGTAGAAGCTGCAATATATGATGAATCGGAGCTTCCGCTGCAAACTGGTGCACTGATTCGTAATTTTTGCTGGCAGCACGTTGTAATAGACAGCTTTAAGCCAAGCGATATGGATGAGGCTCTTTGGAAGAAGGGTGCAGACTGTAACCATAATATTCTTGCACAGGATTATACTCCTGTAGGTGCAGTTGATGCATGGATAAATGAAGGCTATGATCAAAGCATTGAATCATGGAAAACCGTTGGACATCGTGCGATTCTTATGGATTATGATCTTTCAAAAATGTCTTATGGCTTTTGTGAGCGTGTATCTATTGGTACAGCAGAAATGTCTAGAAAGGGGATGGACATGCCTTTTACAGCTTATCCAGCCCCCGGATATATGCCAGCCAATATAATAAATCCTATTAACAGTGCGTGGTCTGTGGCTCTAAATGACGATCTTTTTGATTTTGAGGACATTGAAACTGTAGAGGTTATAATAACAAATACACGTACAGGTCAGCAATGGATCAGAACTTATGATGATGAAACTATGATATATAGCTATGGATTGATTGCGTTTGCACAGCCTGACGACTGTGTTGATGTGATGTATACAGATAGCTATAAGGTGGATATAACAGGCATTCATAATATTGAAGATGATACACCGGTACAGCTTACCTATCAGATAGATTTCTTTGACATGAATGATTATGTTCAAACACATGTAAAAAATACAGATACCTGTCGCAGATACATGATAGGACCTGATATGACGAATGAGGAGTCCCTGCGGCTTATATCAACTCTTCTTCCACGTGAAGTAGATATTGTAGCAGATAACAAGCAAACTTTTAAAGTTCCGATTAGTGGCGCATGGCAGCTTGATATGGAGAATAATCGTTTTGTAGCCAAGGGTGATTTATCTAATATGCCTGCTAGACTTAGCGATCCTAAGGGGTATCTTGAAGAAATTGTGATTCCTTATGCAGTTAAAACAGATATTTGCGGTATTTATGATACGCTTGATATAGTTCCGCAGCAAGTAAATGCGGGTGAAAAGGTGAACATCTGTGCTTACAGAACTAATACTTCTACTGATACTGTGAATATTTTCAAGCTTAGTCGAAAAGCTGACGGCAGCTTTTCTGCTAGAAAAGTGTTTGATTCTAAGGACTCTTTTTCTGCTAATGGTGAGGTCAAAGATGGGTTTGATATTGAGGCGGCAAGTAAATCTGACAGCGGAGAATATATTTCTATATACTACGATCAGAAGAGCATGGATCAGAGATATACAGTACCTGTTTATGTAAGCAATGCAGTATCTAGTCTTGAGGTTATAGGAGGTTCTTCTCTGAGATATGATGTAAACGGTGACGGTACAGAGGACATGAGAGATGTAAGTGCGCTGAACTGTATGATTTTAGGCGTTTCAACAGTACAAGCCGCCGGAGATGTAAATGAAGACGGTCGTGTGAATATATTCGATTTGGCACTTATAAGGGAATATATGTGTGATTTACTGAAATAACAAAAATTAAAATAGAGATACAAAACAGCCTGTAAAAAACCAGTTCGCTTTATTTATTTTAAGCCGGTTTTTTACAGGCTGTGCTGTGATTTTATTGTTAAGTAGATTTTCGGTAAATATATAGGGGGACTCTTTTCTTTTGGGTTGGGGGATAGGCTTAAACGCTGAAACCTTAGTTCCAGCGCTTATTTTGTATACCCTTCAATTAATTCTATTATCGCTTCTTCTGACCACAAATCATTTGGAAAAATAGAAATATCATCTTTATGCTTACGAATAATACGAACAGGTTTATTATTTGTATTATCATAAACGTGAAGAATATCACATAGTTCCATAAGCTTAAAAATATTAGCAAGTGATTTATGATACCTGCTTATAATTTTTTCTTTATCAACATTATGTCCACCAGAAGCAACTCGTGCTTCTACTCGACTAACATTAATGAGTGGATCAACCGTCAGTATAAAAATACATTTTATAAAATATCCTTCTGATTTAGCTTTTTCAAGGATATCAATCTTATATGAAGATGATAAAACTGTTTCAAAAGTGAAATCTTTTTTTGAGTCTATTGACTTATATCTCATATCATCAACTAATTTTGCAGCTGCTTCATTCGTCATTCCAGTTGTTGAAACAACATCGTCAGCATTTGTATACTGTCCAACTTTTTCAAAATATTGTGTGATAGTACTTTTACCTGAGCCATTAGGGCCAGCAAGCACAAGAACCATAGGCTTTCTATCTAACATACTTTATTTCTCCATTACCATAATCAAGATAGGCCTGTTTGGTTTTGATATTGTATCTTGCAACAGGTTTATTGCAAAATTCAGCTTTCTCAATTGCAATGGCAACAGCTTTCTCAGCTCTCCTATCCATTTCTTTATCTGTAACTGAAAGGATACTATTTTCTGCATCATTTGTAACAATGTTGATTTTATATTTTTTGCCATTATATGTTTTCATTCAATTTACCTCCCTGTTTTTAGATTTGATTTCAACACGTATTCTTTTATAATATTATAGCACAATCAAAATTGTAAATCAAGTACTAACAAAATTTTACTTCAATCAGTTCTCCGGAAGTTGTCCGAATATATTTTGAAACATAATAAAAAATAACCTGTCAGATGACAGATGTCTTAATTATTTGTTAGTTACCTGTTAGTTACCGCCTGATTTTTCTCCGATTTTAGCTGCATCCAGACAAAACAAAAACCCCGAAAACGCTTTGTTTTCGAGGTTTTATGAGTAATCCCGATAGGGATAAAATTATCTCTTTGAGAACTTGAAATGCCGTATTTCAGGGCATTTTCAGCCGTTTTGTTAGTTACCTGTTAGTTACTTGCTGGGATTTATTGATTTCTAATAGCACTTCCACCTTCTTGTGATTCAAGCATTTGAGAAACAGCTTTATCAAAATCAGAAGTGATTTTCTGCGTTTTATTGAAAATATCGTATTCCGATTCAGCTTTTTTCTTTGCCTGACTGGCAGAAACCTTTCCGTTATCCCTCAAAATATCATAACGGCGGAAGTTTAAAAACTCGTTGATGCTTGCTTCAAATTCTTCCATTGTAAATGTGTTTTCACGCTCTATCAAATCTTCAATATAATCAAAATACCCTGATACAGCCCTTTCAAGCTGGCGTATCTGCTTTTCCTCAAGATAATTTTTTGCTACTGTAACATCAGATTTCAAAATACGTCCATCAGGAGAATTTTTCCATGTGGATAATCCCATGTTTTCCTTTTGGCTGTCAGCAGAATTATAAATAATTTCAGCGGCAGTTTTCCCTGTAATTGCATAATGGAACTTATTTTGAACCGTAGCATAAAATCTTTTTGTAACTTCAGATTTTTTATCATAATCAATACTGCATTCGGCAAAAATATCTGTTATCTGCTGCCATATTCTTCGCTCACTTGCACGGATGGAACGTACTCTTTCAAGAAGTTCCTTGAAATAATCCTTGCCGAAAACAGCTTCACCCTGTTTCAGACGTTCGTCATCAAGCACAAATCCTTTTATCATATATTCTTTCAAAACGCCTGTCGCCCATATACGGAATTTTGTCGCCTGATGAGAATTTACACGGTAACCTACAGAAATAATTGCATCAAGGTTATAAAAATCAACGTTTCTTTTTACCTGTCTGCTACCCTCGGTTTGAACAAGTGCAATTTTTGCACAAGTTGAATTTCTGGATAATTCTTCCTCTTTGTAAATATTATTAAGATGCTTTGTAATTACGCTTCGGTCAACATTAAATATATCCGCCATAGCTTTCTGCGTAACCCATATGCTGTCATTCTGTACAACGGCATTAACTGAAACATCCGTTTCATCAGAGTGGTACAGCACATAATGTATTTGCTTATTCATATCATTCATTTTCAAACACCTCCGCCAGACTTTTGTCCAGCTTTTTTAGTATATATTTTCAGAAATATAATCAAAGGTATCTTTAATATAGTTTTCTATCAAGGAGTAATTCAAATCATTCAAACCCAAAGCTGACTTAACACCTGCTGTTGCGGATTCCACAGCAAGGATAATTTTCTGTCTGTCAGGAATGTTTTCCTTTAGAACACGTCTGCAAGTCTCATTACTCAATATACTTTCAGTAAATATATTTCCAGTACTTTTATTTATTCTTGGAACACCTGAAGCGATAAGACCTAAATTATAATCAAAACCTGGAGCTAAACTGAGTATTTCACCAGTCAAGCTGTCACGAATTATGCCTATATTCTGATTATGCCTGTCTCCGTTGAATAATAATGCATCGTAGAATACGGTCATAACATACTGCTTTATGAGTTTTTCAGGTAATTTTGGTATAATGAAATCAAGCTCCTCATTATCACCGAAATAATTGCAGAATGGTTCAAAATCAAACTCTGCGTTATTGGTGAAATCCTTTGACAGCATGAATGTGGTGCTTAAACCTGTTTCAACTGATTTAATACTTTTTATACGATATTCAGCCACATTAAACTGCATTGCCTTTAAAAATAAATATGAGTAATATTCGCTTACCAGTTCCTGAGTTCCACCCTGCTTATACATATACCAGAAGTTTCCTTCAAAACGCCATGCTTTTTCATAGCTGCCTACTGTTCCAAGTTCGAGGTATCCTTCTGTATTTCTTTCATCGGAATCTGAACCGCCAAGCAATGCTATATCTGCTATTTGTTCATTATACTTTTTTAATTCACGATATTCTAAATTTTCATCATCACGCTGTATCCACCAGTTATCCGTAATTGATATGCCATGTCCGATGGCTATTAATTCTGCTGTATTTTCAGAATTCCGCAATCTTAAAGCTTTAAAAAGCTTTCTGGAATGTGAACGATGCATATCTACGCATCTGTTGTCCAGCCATATATACAAAGGCATACCCACAACAAAACAATTCGGACATAACGCATTATTTATTATTTCAGTTATATTTTCTTCATCTGCCAGTGCTATTACTTCGGTTTTGTGCATTATTTTGTACATAGAGGGTGCGCCTTTCTTTTGGATTTTTCTCCTAATGAGAGTCTTTCACGCCTTTTTAATCATACAACGTTTCCTCTCAAAAGCAATGCCGTATTTGATAATTTTTTTGTAGCCCTCATTTACAAGACCAACTTCATACTGCTTTTCATCAATCTGTTTAAGGGCGGTATAGCACATTTGGTCAAGAGTTTCGCCTTTACTGACTGTCTTTATTTCCAGTATGACTGCAATTTCACGGGTGAGAACATTTTTAATCACAATATCATTCCGACCAGTACCGCTTTCACGATTTGATTCAACAAGATATTCGTCCGAGTATTCCAGAAGTCCTACAAGAAAACCATGGTAGAAATTCTCATATCCGTCATGATAGCTGATACTCTTCAAAAGCCATCTGTTCACTTCAAGTTCAAAAGTTTCGGAATTGCCGTCAAGTACAGCTTTGAGAAGTATGCTTTTATCGGCGATTCTGATTGATTCATCGAACCATTGCCTGAATGTATTTTCATAAATGGTTACTATTTCAAGATTCGGAATCACAGCAGAAAAATATGTCTGTATGCCTTTTTTGTAAATTCTAATAGGTTTAAGATAACCAGTATGAAGCAGGAAACTCCATATATAATCGGATTTTACATTCATGTTTGCATAGGTGATATCCTGGTAAAGAGGCTTTTCAATCGAATCTCCCTTGATAAGTTTTTCTATATCTTCACGGATTAGTCTGTCGCTTTTTATAACAAGCTCATGAATAATGTTGTTTGAACTTGTATTCACCCAATAAGCATCTGGAAGACGACTATTATTAAACAATGAAAATTGCACATATTTCAGCACACTCCATGGATTATAGATTTCTGTTTCTCCAAACATATAACCGTCATACCAGTTTTTTATTGTATCAAAACAGTCTGAAAGACCATAATAATCCGCAAGCTGTTTCACTTCCTGCTCCGTAAAACCAAAATACTGTGAAAACGCATTGTCCGTAACAGGATATACATTCAGGTTATTCAGTCCTGTAAAGATGCTTTCCTTAGATATACGCAGACAACCAGTTAAAACGGCGAATTCAAGGGAATCATTAGTTTTAAGCACGCTCTCAAAAACCGAACGTATCAGATTTATCATTTCGTCGTAAAATCCATTGAAATATGCATTTTCCAGCGGCACATCGTACTCGTCTATGAGGACTATCACTTTTTTCCCATATACTTCATAAAGGCAATCTGAAAGAAGTTTCAATGCAGTATTATATACAGCATTATCAGCAGTATCATCGCAAATCATTTCAAGTTTCTTTCTGTTTAAAGGCATAAGTTTATCAGAAACTAATAATTCTTTATGTCTCCATACTTCTTTAGAAATCATATTCTTAAATTCTGAAAAAGCCTCTCGATAACCCGACTGCTTCATACTCTTTAAAGAAATGCTGATAACAGGGTACTGTCCTACATATTTACAGTATTTATTCCCTAATTCTGCTATGGCAAGCCCGTCAAACAAATATGAGTTATCCTCTTCCGTTTTCTCAAAGAATCTTCTGAGCATACTCATATTAAGAGTTTTACCGAATCTTCTTGGGCGAGTATATAAATTAACCATACCCTTCATATCAATAAACTCTTTAATCATTAACGTTTTGTCCACAAAATAATAGCCGTCATCAATTAGCCTCTTAAAATCTTCAATTCCAATTGGTACTGGTTTAAAATCTGCCATAATATCACCTCACAGCTTTTGTTAACTATATTATATCATATTCCTCTGGACTTTACAAGCACATACATAAAATTTCACTGCATACAAAATAGCAGTAAATCTTTTATCGGATTTACTGCTATTATTTTTAATAAAAATCAATGTAATTAGAATCTACCCAGCCGTAATAGTCGCCGTCATCGGAATCCCACAATTCATACCAAGTAATGCCATAATTATCACAAGTATTTTTTGCTGTTACATGCCATGTATCGCCTAAACTATTTCTTACTTTTTGGGCTGCTCCGCCGTTTACAACATATTCTGTTGTAAATCCTGCAACCGTTCCACCATGACAATTAATCTGTCCTTTCATATCATCTATAGGATAGGACATACCGCCTGATTGGATTGTTCCGCTTATCTCTTTGGGAATATCACAAGTTATGACATCTCCTGCAACGCCTAAGTCACTATACGGTGTAACATAAGCAACACTTGGAGGATGCACACCTGGATTAAAATTCATTTCAATATATTCACCAAAATCTTCTTTTGCATAAAATTCTGCTTCACTGGTGTACTCCTGATTCTGTATCTGAACTGATACAGAAGAAAAATCACCGTCCAGATACAAACGAATTTTAGAGCCGTCACGTCCCGAAAGAGCATAGGTTTCCACATATCCCTCTACATAAGGTTTATCCTCAAGAATTTCCTTTGGATAAAGTGCTTCAATTGCACTTTTATCTGAAATATCATATCCTACGATTGGTGTTCCGTAACTTTCATAATCTGATAATCCGTCTTCTTCGATAATAGTTTCTTCTGTAATAGACCACACATCATGCCAGCCAACCATTTGAAGTTCTTTTACTGCATAATAACCCTTATGGCCGAAATTACTGTAAAGTTTTCCGTCTTTTTCAGTAAGCCATGTATGTCCGCCACCTATTTCGCCAAGTTCTATAAAGCCCCCATTTTCATCAATGGAATAAACCTGAATGACTGCCTCCGCTTCGCTTTCTCCAAAATGAAGCAGCAACTCATAAGTACCGTCTTGATTGATGTCATAGAGATAATACAGGTAATAAGGAATATACTCATCGCCGAATTCTCTCTTATATTCGGCATCTATTTCGTTCAGCAGAAACAAATAAGGTGCATAATTTATTGATTCTTCCACTTTATCCTGCTTTTTAAGGGTGGTTGTTGCAACCGTAGTAGTTGTGGTTGATTTGGCAGTTGTAGCTTGTTCTGTTAATTGCTGAGTCGTTGTATTGCTATTTTGATAACTATTATCAAGCTGTGCATATAGACTGAGTATATATGCCTCAAAGGCTTCTTTACTAATATCATGTGCTGTTTCATTTTCCTCATGATACTTTATGTATGGTACGTCAACAATACCTTTTCCTACAAAGGAAAAATGTAAAGCAAGACCACTGTTGTCTTTTTTATTGGTTCCCCAGAACTCCACTATGCCATCCGAATTACAAGCCCAGTAATCTTCGCCATAATACTCATATATCAAATCGCCAACTGTCATTTCTGGAAGAAACTCAAAATAAGAGTCCTTGACGCTTTGTATCGCATCATCACCTTTTTTGTGATTATAATTATCAAACAATATAATTCCAGCACTGCCAACTATCAATACAATAACTACAGCAATTATTGTAATAATCAGTGGTTTATTTATCTCTTTTTTCACAGATACTTTTTTGCTTGTGATTACAGTCTGCTCTGATTTTTCATTGCGAATCGTTGGAGTATTGATAACAGCTCCGCAATGTTCGCAGAATTTTGCATCATCTTCTATCTGTTTTCCACATTTACTACAAAACATAATAGCATTCCTTTCTTTATAGCAACTTATTTCTTGTCCTTTAGCTCACCGCCATAAAAATCATCAGTATGACAATAAAGAGTATTTTCAAACGTGATTTCCTCATCATCAACAAAAGTAACTGTAATTTTTTTAGGGTATACAACAGCAGTTCCTGACGGCATAGAAAAAAGATATTCCCAGTATGCCGAATCCGTATTGCCTGCATATACAGGACCAGTATACTCCAAATTACTGAAAGCATCGCCGTATGTAGTTTCCAAAGCTCCGCCCATTCTGTCATAAAAGTATGTTTCAAACGTAATATAGGCGATATCCTTGTCTGATATATTCTCAAATTCATATGTTATAGAGCTCATGGATGTATTAAAAGAAATATCATTCATGATAATCGCTGGCTCTGCGTATGAAGGAATCATATCCCCTGCATCTGTACGTTCTGATGATTGCTTACCCGTTCCATCTTTTCCGTCAAGCCAAGAACCTACAGTGGAAAACACCCATCGAACCCCCGTTATTGCTCCCCATATCAATGCGATTATAATAACAATTGCTAAAATATAAGAAATGACACCTGGTTTATTTTTAATGTCTGTATTATTTTCGATTGTTTCATTATCAGATTTTTCTGAAAAATCAGTATGAATCACTTGTTTCGTTCCACACTTGGAACAGAATTTTCCCCCATCTTTAATCTCATTACCGCAATTTTTGCAAAACATATTAAAAATCCCCTTCAAACCAAATATTCTTTCCTATATTCTTTTAATTCTATCTCTGCCTGATTAAGTAATGCCAAAAAATCTGTACTTTCAAAGTAATTTATGTCGTTAATTTGACTTCCTATTACTTCCCTATAATCCGAATCCATATCAAAATATTTTGCCAGTCTGATTAAATCGCAGGACTCATCACCACATAAATTATACATCATGATGTATAATTCTATATTATAAGGATTAAGCTGCAAATGTTCTTTCACCATTTTCATAGCCACAGCTTCGTTCCCGAACTCTACATAGTTTCTGATTTTACTCATAGTTGTTTCATTTTCATCAAAGAACTTATCAGAAAATGGGCAAATAAACTTATGATTTTCCCACAAAATAACTGCTGTCTCCAAAAAGCATCTAAGATATGGATTCATAACAGCGTTCATGAATTTAGACAAAAAATTTTTCCCTAATATTACTGCGTCAATTTCTTTTTTTATTTTCGCTTTATCACCAGTATCGGTCAATGAATCTTTTACACTTCTTACTGCATTCAGACCCATATTCATAATACCAGCAGATATTTCACCTGAAATTGCACCACCAAGATTTGTACTAAGTAAACTTACATATTGACCTCTTTCTCTTCTCTGTGCTGCCCTGATATCCGCAATACCGCTTTTTATACTTTCTATATCTTCACAATATTGAAGCGCATCTTCAAGCGGTTCACGTATACTAAGTTCTTCATAAAATTCTGGTGTGTCTATTTCGCCAATCCTTTCAATGAATTCATCCTTGCTGTAAAAGTCGATTTCATAATACATAAGAGTGTAAATTGAAAAATCAAACGCATTAGAAACAGCTACCATAATCTGCATAATAAGCGATTCAATATATTTTTCATAATCGCTGTCTTCCTTATATGCTTTTTTCAGGTCACATATCAAACTGCTCATTTTTGATTCTTCCATCTGTCCTAATTTTACAAAATTAGAACGTAAATCATTATGCATGATTATCTCATCACTGAAGATGATTTTTTCACCATAAAAAGGGAATTCCTTACTCATACATTGACACTTATCCTTTCAATCCTCTCCGTTTTAAGAATGCATTTACAAGCTTATCACTGTTCGGCTTCCCATAAACGGTGGAATATTCTTTGATTTTTTTAATTTCATATTCATAAAACTGAATCGTATTCAAAATATTGTTCCGTTCTGTTTTTCTTATCTCTGAAAGTTTATCTATATTGTCCTCTATATGCTTCACGTTCAATTCTTTCCCACTTCTCTCATAAGCAGAAATTAATATGCGAATTTCATCTATCATAAGTGTTACTTTATTTGAGTATTTTACATCATTCCCTGATTGGCACACTGCTTCCAGTTTACTTATCATATTATCAGCAAGCTGTTTATTATGTTGATATCGCTTTTCGACATCTTCGTTTTCTATCCGATATATTTGTTCAAGTTTGATAATGTCCTTATCAACACCAGCAAGTATCTCTTGCAGTTTTTCTGTTGATACATTCTTTTTTGTGAGCGGCTGTAAAATGAAAGATTTAACGGAATAAAAAATATCTCTGAACTCCTTACTGTAATAATAAGTACTGTGAATCCTTTTCTCCAATGCATTAATACGATTTTTAAGTTCTTCGACTTTACTTATTAGCATATCATTATAGACTTCAATATCTTTTTGTTCAACTTTAACCTGCTCAATAAGTTGAAGTAATGTGTCATGAAAAATAACGAACGCCTTGCCTTCTTCCATCGTAAGCATACACTCTTCAGACGTCAGATTATTTGTATTCTGCATTTTTATAGTAATAAGATGTGTTTCAAGATTTTTGACTTTTAAAAGCAAATCACTGGAATAACGTTTATCAGGATACTGTTCCAGAAGAGTAATCAATTTTTCTTTTGATTCCATGATAGGTTTCATATATTGCAATCTAATTAAATCCTTCATGATTATTTTTGGCATTTGGTCTATTAAGTTTTCCAATGTAAAATTCTGATTTTTTTCATATATCGTTTTATAAAGTCTTTGATAATATGTATCCAGCATATCGTTCAAACGCACTTCATCAAAACTTTCCTCAATATTGAGCGCTTTAAATACCGTTTCGAACGACTGTCTTTCTATAGGCGCTAATACGGTGTATTGAAAATCTTTTGCTTTACCTGTTATGATTTCAGCATTTTTACTATTTTTTAAATCTTTAATACGTTTTAATGCAGAGTTTAAAAAACCTTCTGACTTTTCTATTCCTCTACCATACTTCCAATTCAAATATTCTCTTAATCCAAAAGCTTCTCTTTGAGAGATATTTGCTTGATTGTAATTTATAGTACTTGATTTTACATTTTGCGTAGTTTCAGGTTTTACTGTTGATGATTCAATTACTGCCCCGCAATGTCCACAAAATTTACTACCGTTAGATATTTCCTTTCCGCAATTAGAACAAAACATAAAAGCAGTTCCTTTCTCTCGTTAAAATTCGAGATAAAATATTACACTTTAACATTATAACACTTAGTTCTCTAATTGTCAACCCTTTAGGCAATATTTTTTATACCCCAAATAGATTTGAAAGCGTTCAGAATAAACGATAAAATGAAATAAATACTACTTTTAGGGTAGAAAAGAGGCGCACTATGAAAGAAAACCGAGAAACCATATCCAGCATAATAGGAGAACGAATTCGCAAATTCCGCACAGAACAAAAACTTAGCCAGGAAGAACTTGCATTTAATTCAGAACTTCACCCTGCATATATCGGCAAAGTGGAACGTGGAGAGAAATGTCCAACTATTGAAACTTTGTATAAAATCGCAAATGGTTTAAAAATTCCATTGCATAAATTACTTGATATATCATCAGGTACAGAAGTCGAAGAAACCGATGCTTTTCACCGTATTCAGGAAGCTCTTGATGGGCTTAATGCAGACGAAATGCTAAAGGTTGCACAAATTGTTGAGCAGGTCACAGAGCTGATGCGTAATCACTCCTGATTTTTTCTTCTGAATCCTCATAATGCAGGTCAAAAATATTATATAAACGTATCAGCAGCAGAGCATTATTTTCAGAGATATTTCTGATTTGTTCTGCTTTTTTGTGTTCCCCAATTTTGTTAAGAAAAAGTTCCAATTCGCCGTTGTAATAGCTGTAAATCAACTCATCAATGCAAAAGCATCTTTTTAAATCCTGAAGCGTTTCAAGATACTCGCCATTCATCAGCATACTTCCACCTCCTGAAAACAGAATACCACAGACTTTCAGATAAGTAAATACAAAACAGTTCCGAAATATTTTTTCAATTTCGGAACTGTTTTATCTTGACATTCAGTTTTTAGAGGTATATCGCCATTCGGAGCATTTTTTCTTTCAACTTTTCTCCTGCTTCGCTGTACATATTAAATTCATCTTCACTCAGACTCTCGTACTCTTCATAGCTCAGGATAACGGGAAAAGATTTCGGCATTATCGTCAGGATTTTTCTATCTATAACCATTGGTATCTCTTCATTCGGTTCGCAATTCATGTAATACCATTCGCTCAGCGGTGAAAGATTTGCAAAACAGAAATCACAAAAATCTATATTAGCATCCTCAAAATATGCTCTTCTCAAATGGTCGTACAATTCTAATTCAGACTGATATTGGTTGAAATTTTTACCATTATCTTTTAAAATATTATAATCCTGATATTGAAATATCATTTTCAGATTCGGCATGAAATGCTTCCTTTTCTGCATCATACCTGTTTTTCTCGCAAGCACTACAAAGATGATATACGGCTTAATGGTTTTTAATTTTTCATCGCTGTTAATATGTATCAGCAAAGATTTCAGGTTATCTTTG
>CAJTWE010000028.1 GCA_910579955.1 uncultured Ruminococcus sp.
AGAGGTTCATTAGGGTGCTCTTGAAAACATCCTAAAATCTATTATACGAGGAAAAGATTATGAAAAATGATCGCTATGAACTTAACAAGGAACTTGCTCAGATGTTAAAGGGTGGAGTTATCATGGATGTTACCACACCTGAACAGGCTAAAATTGCAGAGGCAGCCGGTGCTTGTGCAATAATGGCACTGGAAAGGATTCCAGCCGATATAAGAGCAGCAGGAGGTGTATCGAGAATGAGCGACCCTGCTATGATAAAAGGAATACAGAATGCTGTAAGTATACCTGTAATGGCAAAGTGCAGGATAGGTCACTTTGCAGAAGCTCAGATATTGGAAGCCATTGAGATAGACTATATAGATGAAAGCGAAGTATTATCACCTGCTGATGATATTTATCATATAGATAAGAAAAAATTCAAAGTTCCTTTCGTATGCGGTGCAAAAGATCTGGGCGAAGCTCTCAGAAGAATTTCAGAGGGTGCGTCTATGATACGTACAAAAGGCGAACCGGGTACAGGAGACGTTGTTCAGGCTGTAAGACATATGAGAAAAATTCAAAGTGAAATGTCTCGCATTGTTTCCAGACGTGAGGACGAGCTTTTTGAGGAAGCAAAGCAGCTTCAAGTGCCTTTTGAACTTGTAAAATATGTACATGAAAACGGCAAGCTTCAGGTTGTAAACTTTGCTGCTGGTGGTGTTGCTACTCCGGCAGATGCAGCTCTTATGATGCAGCTTGGTGCAGAGGGCGTGTTTGTAGGTTCTGGAATATTTAAGTCAGGCGACCCTGAAAAGCGTGCCAATGCTATTGTAAAAGCTGTTACAAATTATAATGACCCCGACATTCTGGCAAAGCTTTCTGAAAATCTCGGCGAAGCAATGGTTGGCATAAACGAGCAGGAGATAGCATTGCTTATGGCAGAAAGAGGTAAATAAGAGGTGGCAGTAGGAATATTAGCATTGCAGGGGGCGTTTCAGGAACATGCTGACAGTCTGGAAAAACTTTCAGTGAAATATAAATTTATAAGAAACACTTCTGATTTAGAGTCTATGCCTGACGGAATCATACTTCCCGGAGGAGAAAGCACTGTGCAGCGTAAGCTTGCAAAGGAACTGGGTTTGCTTGCTCCTATAAAAGCGCTTATAGAAAAGGGCGTTCCTGTTATGGGAACATGTGCAGGGCTTATCTTGCTTTCACAGGAAATTGCAGGGGGAGAGGATACAGCTTTTGGAACGCTGCCAGTTGCCGTTTGTAGAAACGCTTACGGCAGGCAGCTTGGGAGTTTTTCTGCAACGGGAAATGTAGGGGAGATTTCTGACTTCCCAATGCGTTTTATACGTGCGCCCTATATAGAAAGAACTCTCTCAGATGATATAGAGATTTTAAATATTACAGACAATAGGATAACTGCGGTAAAATACAAAAATCAAATAGGAGTCTCGTTTCATCCTGAGCTTACAAATGATTTAAGGCTGCATAAGATGCTGCTGTCGCTGTAATGATTAAAATATAATAAAAAATAAAACAGCAGTACATTTTATGAATGAATGTTACTGCTGTTTTTATATTGCTTTTTGCGTTTATTTGTTGGTAGAAATCATCTCTTTAAGCGAGCAAAGGTCAAAGATGTTTACGTTTTTACTGCTGTCAATATCTGCAAGTTCTTTTTGTGTTTGTGAAAGTTTTGCGCTTCCTGCAAGATATTTCTGTAGCAATACTGCGTCTGCAACGTCTAATATTCCATCAGCATTAACATCGCCCTTAATACTTGTTGATGAAATGACATCTGCTACTTCGCATATATCAACTATTCTTTCCGTTCCATATGACGAAGTGATTTTTACGGAATATGTTCCCTTATTATCCTTTGACGCACTTTTTATATCAAACTCAGAACCGGTTGCGCCATCTATTTCTTTGCCGTTTAGCAGCCATTGATAAGAAAGATTATCAGCTGTTGTAAGAACGTTTAATTTAATGCCTTCATTTTCAGTAAGATAAATTGTTCTTTTTGCCGAGTATACATTGAAATTATCGTATACAGTGTATTCTCCGGAATTTACTTCTCCAACATTTTTCCAAGAATCGGCTTCGTCCTGAATAAATACACGTATATTAGAAAGTACTGTGCCGGACTGCAATCCCATTACATCGCCAAAAGGTATTTTAAACTCAACAAGATTTTCACTATGCTTCTGTATACAACCAACTGGAGTTCCGCTGTTAAAGTAAATAAAGCCGTTATTCTGATAGTAAAGCCAGTATGATTTCCCACTGTCTTTATGAGTCAGCCTGATATTATAAACCGGAGATGCAGCGTTATGATTTATATGAGCCATTACATAAAGATATTGATCGTCGCTTGTTACATAGAGTGTATTTCCATCGGTTTCATTACATTTTATATCTTCGGATTGCTCGTAATCGTTTGTTATATACCCATCTGCAACAGCAATATTATTTATAGTAAACATTTCTCCGTTTGATATTGCCGGATTTTCGGTGTTTATCTGATAAAATGAGTCGTCAATAAGTTTTGATGTATCTTTGGAGTCTGTTACAGAAAAGCTTCCAAGATAATTAGCCCCAAGCATTGAATCCCAGATATTGTTATTTGCAAATCTTACTGAGCGCACGCTCATTTCGTCAATATTGTTATTGCCTACCGAAAGCTTTAAGTAAGCATTCCACTTGCCGGATTCTATTCCTCCGGGGATTTTTATCTGAAATTCCGGAGTAACAGTAGTACATGAAAACCATTTCTTTGTGTTTACATCCACCGGAGCTTTTATATAATTGCCGTCCTTCTCCAGAATTATTTCTGCTTTCTGGTTCATAAGAGGATTTGCAAATCCTGTATTTTCTATGCTTGTTTTAAGAGTTAAAACACCGCCTTGTTCTACTTCATTGCTGAGGTCTGAATCTCTGAGCACAAAACGATATCCGATATGGTCACGCATGAATTTGAATACGGTTTCGCCGTAATAAGCACTGTTGTCCACACCTTGAACGTCATATTCTTTATTGAATGTATAATCATTATAGAGCTTCCAGATATTTGAATTTATATAGCTAAGATGCGTTTTATACATTTCTGGTATTGAGTTTTCCGGAAGGTACGTGTCATATTGCTTTGCAAAGTCGATATTTCCAGAGAATTCTCCTCCAAAATATGTAGTAAGAGTTTGATTGCCAAGCCATGTTGTTTCTGCTTCTCGGTTGGAATAAGTGCCGAGGTCAGAGTTTGAACCCATATAACCATCATCATATAAGCCTACTCTTGCAGCATCGCTGCCCGGTACGGCAACATAGTTTTCTATATCGCTAAGCTCAATACCCGCCCATGTTGTAAATGTTTTTGGTGTTCTTACAGTAACGGGTATGCTTTTCGGAACGACATCCAGCATTATATCAAGAAGCTTTGCTTTATCTTCAAATGAGCAGTATTTTCCACCCCAGTGTTCGCCCCATGACCCTACAAAGCCTGATTCTACGTATGCGATAATATCTTTATACTCTTCAAGCAGCCCATCTGAACGTATCTGTTCTATATGGCTGACCATTTTATCAAATGATGATGGCTCAGGATTAAGCTTGCCTTTTGCATCATATCTAAATCTCAGCGCAACAGTACAGCCGTTTTTGCGGCAGTTTTGCAGAGTTTGACGAATGCCTTTAAAAAAAGTTTCATCAAGGTCATAGTCAGTACCCTCAGTGTAATTTCCATCATCATCAGTAGTTCCATTTACACCACTTGAAAATGCGCCTATATCAACAAACATAATTACAAGATTGCCTGTTGGATTGTGAACAGGAGTATTATTAGGCTCGCAATGATACCATAGGGGACTTGTGTAGCCTGCGCCGGGATTGTTTATGGTTTCAGTGGATTCTGTGTAGTCAATACCAGAGTCTACAAGAATATTTTGCGATTCACTGTGGACTGAAAGAGAAGTAACAAATGCCGAAGCCATTGCAGCTGAAAGAATAATGCTTAATATTTTTGATTTTATCATAATTTTATTTCCTCATAACTTTTAAATTTATGGCAGGGATTATAAATTCCCCTGTTGCCGTCTATATCGCTTTGGAATATTAATGCCTATTAAATATCCGATTTCATGGAGAAATTCCGAAATCACGGAAAAACCGTCTTTGTAGAAATACTCTATGCGCTTTTCTTTAAATTCAATTTCTTTATAATCTGATGGACATACAAAAGTCCAGTCTGCACCATCACGGTCAAAAACGATTCGGAAAAACTTGTCTATATCTGTATCTTTGAAACCAGCTTTCATAAGCAATATGTGATGTTCCACAGCATCGTCTATTTGAGCTACAATAGCCGTTTTTCCGTCAAATGAGATAGCAGCAAGCATTGGTTCATCGTGCTTTATAGAGTCGTTTACTATCTGCTCTGATGGATATTTTATGATATTCATGTGGTTTCCTCCTCATACTCCAGTATATCACCGGGTTGGCAGTTAAGAGCCTTGCAAAGCTTAGCAATTGTATCAATAGTTACACTTTTACCTTGCTTAATTGCTGTCAAAGCGCCTTGTGAAATTATATTTTCTTTCTTTACTTTATAAGAAGTCAATCCTCTTTCTTCCATCATAGCAATTAGTTTATCGTATTTTATCGGCATTTTATAGATTCCTTTCAATGTATAATTTATACGTTTACTATTCTCCACTATAATTATATCATATTATCATCACGGATTCGAGTGGCAAAATATACAAATTATATCACGAAACTTTGTGACATATTCCTATTGACTGTCACTAATATACGTGATATAATGTATACAGTGAAAGCGAGGTGTGTAGAATATAAAAAACAACGGCATCGCTGCTCAGTGGAAAGAAATGCGACACCGTTATAAATACCAATACGAAAGGTTGATAAATCTATTATATCAAAATGTGCAGGATTTTCTGCATAAGAAGCAATTTTTTGCTTATGATTTTAATTAATTTTCGTTTTCCTCTTCATATTCCAGTATATCGCCGGGTTGGCAGTTTAGTAGTTTGCATAATTTTGCAATAGTTCGGGTGTCAATGTCGCCACCTTCCATTATTTTCTTATATGTTGCCTGTCCAATAATCTTATCACGCTTAATAGTATAGCTTGTAATGCCTGCATTTTTCATTAACTTTATCAGTTTATCATACTTAATAGGCACTATTTCTCCCCCCTTTTTCTTAATCATTATTTAAATGACTACAACTTGCTCATTATACTCATATTATATAATAAATCAATCACTATTACAAGTGACAAAATAAACAAAAAACCTCTCTAAACTTTGTGACATATGCCTATTGACTATCTCTCGAATTAGTGATATAATATATACAATGAAAGCGAGGTGTGTAAAAATATAAAATCAAGCAACCTGTACAAAACCACACTATAAAATTTGTGCAGCTTTATTTTAGCATAGAGGTTGACTTTTGACAGTCAATAGTATATAATTAAGACAGTCAAAAGTGAGGTGATGGAATGAGTCCACGAACAGGCAGACCGACAGACAATCCAAAACCGTATAAAATAACGGTACGTATTGATGAAAAAGGTAAGAAAATTCTTGATGAATACTGTAAGCAAGAATCTGTTTCACAAATGGAAGCAGTACGTAGAGGTATTAAAAAGTTGGAAAGCTATATAAAAAAATAGAACGTTGCCCGTCTACCAAACAAAACAACGCTCTATTAAAACCAAAGACAAAAAGTCTTATCTGAAATTTATTATACATCAGAGCAGCCTTTTTGTCAAGTTATGATAGAAAGGAATTTTTAAAAATGAACACCGTTAAACTTCTAGACAGATTAGACGATATCAAAGAACTGGCAAAATGTGCAGAGCTTGCCACATGGGAGCTTATTTCAGATTATGGTTTTGCAACGAATCCTGACCCACAAAAGGCGCTTGAATACTTAACTGGAGAAAGCAGTACAATTGAAAGCGTGCAATCTTTTAGGTGGTATGCAGAGTATGAACGTATATTCACGCTTATTGAGATTGCGGATGATTATATACATAAAATTTTAAAGCTTGCAAATGCTGCCAAGTAGGGCTGATAATATAATATAAAATAAAAAACCACGCAATCAGGATTTTCTCCGAAATTGCGTGGTTTTAAACTGTCTAAGATTCGTTGTTTTGATACAATTAAATTGCTGAAATAACGCTATTTTGCGATATTTTTATTTTATGCCTGATAAATCTGACGTATACGGTGCAAGAAAAGTCATATCAATTGATATTACTGTGCGACTGCGTTCAGCACAATCGTTTGTCTTTCAGTGAAATCGTTTGATTTTGCACCTGATTTTGATAATCGTTTGCAATTTGAAAGCAGCCAAAGCTATTTAATCATTCAGACCACAGCCTCTACAATGGTTCTGCCGTTCAGTTCGATGGTGTGCATACCACTCTGCTTATTTTTGTTGAAATTAAAACTGAGCAAGTAGCCTTTGTCAATGTGATAGTAGTCAAGATATTCTGATAATTGTTTCTCACCTTGTGTATTATATTCATCACCATGCCAGATTTTCAACTCGATTATATACTGCTTTCCGAGATAGTCAACGATCACATCGGTACGTCTATGGTCACGGGTTTGTGCTTCGATATAGTAGTTGCCTGTGCCGTTGATGATTGGTCTAAGATAGAGCAAAAACAGCTTTCTGCCATCATCTTCTTTGAATTTATCAGGCTGTGAACCGTAAATATCATTGAAGTGCAGAATAAACTTTTCGAGGATAAGTTCCATATTTAGCTGGTTGCCTGAGATGAACTGTGATTTATCATTAACACCTTCTGCAAATATCTGGCTGTCTGTTGTTTCGAGGGAAATGAACCAGTCATAAATTACAGTTTCAAAGATTCGGTTTGCTATCACCGTACTGCCTTCCTGATTTTTCACAAAACCATACATGACAGCATCTCCGATGACAGAATCATAGGCATTATATAGATACTTTCTTCCGTGAAACAACATAGAATGCAGCATCTTTCTGAGATTTTCATTGTCTTCCAGTTTATTTATAAGCGATTCGATCAATGGTATTTTCTCTGCCATCAAATCCTTTGCGGATGCAGCAACAGCATTTTTTGTCCAATCTCGATTCTTCTCATCTATCAGCTTACAGATACTTGACACCAGAACAGGATATCCCGAAGTATAATCATAAATCAGCTGTGAAATATCTGCAATGTTCATTCCAGTATGATGCTCATTTTCATACTGCTCCAGCATTCCGGCAATGTCATCAGGTGAGAAACTCATATCAATATCAAAAGAAGAAGCGATATTCCACGGACTGTTGTGCTTGTGTTCTGCATCAGGACGGATTTTTTGACGCAGATTTCGAATATCATGTACTCCGGCAAGAATAACAGATTGAAATGTAGAATACTCAGCACGATTCAAGTAATATCTGCGAAGCTGTGCCAAAAAATCAAGAAAAACTTGGTTGTTGGATGCTTGGTCTACTTCATCAATCAAAAGTACTATAGGTTTTTTCGTTGTATCACACCATTCGCTCAGAACTGCAAAAATATCTGCTATTGTTGATTTCTCCTGTTTTCTCATCTCATCTATATATGAACGAACAGCCTCATTCATATTAGAACGGCAGTCACGAATCATCCATATTTCACGGGCAAATGCCTTTACAAATGCTTCTTCTGTTTTAAAATCACCAGTGCTCAATCCCTGAAAATCAAGACTGATAACAATGTGATCTTCTGAAAGATATTTCTTTAACGCCTTCAATGTCGTTGTCTTACCGTACTGCCTGCCACGATTGATGACAAAATATTTTCCGGCATCCACCATTTTTTTGATTTCTGCAAGCCTACTGTCCAGATTAACCATGTAATGCTCCTGCGGATTGCATGAACCGGTTATATTAAAGTAGCGTTCCACTGAGTTCACCTCACATTCTTTTCTTTTAGTATAGCATATTTTCTCGCAAAAATCAACTCATTGATCAGAAAAAATAGCATAATTATCATCTGAGTTATTAAAAATTTCTACCCGCTAACCTGACGGTCATTTTCCGTTTTTTCTTGGATAAGGCTCATTATGATTTGTAATTCCAAGCAGATAATCCACACTGGTATCATAGTAATCAGCAAGAAAAATCAATGATTCCAGTGGAATCTCCGTTGTATGGGATTCGTATCGAGAGTAAGTCTGCTGAGAAATTCCGAGCAGTTTCGCCATTTCTGCTTGACTCATATCGTTGTCCTCTCTTAAATCACGCAGTCTTAATTGCAGTTTCAACAAATATCACCTCAAAAATTTGGTAACTTTATTATAGCATACTCAGTAATTGAGTATTGGCTTTTACTCATAAAATGAGTAAAATAGAATGATGAAACAATTTTCACCTGATAAAGTAAAAACGACCTGCTATATTTCGCAAGTCGAAACCTTTCGCAAAAGTATGAATTTTGCGAAAGGTCAAAATTTCAGGTATTCAGTTTTCAAGTTGCCGGATTCTCAAAAATCAAGTTTCAAACGTTTCATATACTCTCTTTTTTGCTCAAAAAAGGAATGAACATAGCGATTCAACGTAATTTCTACGGAACTATGCCCCAAAAGTTCACTGAGTGCCTTGACATCAAAGCCTAATTTAATGCAGGTCGAGGCGAAGATGTGACGCAGAGCATGGAAATGAACTGACGGCAATTTTCCGTTTTTCAGAATTGTGCGGAATCGATACTGCATTGCTCTTGGTTCAATTGGTTTTTCATTTCCTGTCAGTATGTAATCATCGGATTTTCCCTTAAATTTATGCAAAAAACTCATCATACAGTCCGGAATTGGTATGCTTCTGTGAGAAGATTCACTTTTCGGATCGGTAATGATGAGTTTAGTTTTAGTATACTCAGTCGGACACTGGATTCGCTGCATGGTTTTACTGACGGTCAAAATACGTTTTTCGAGGTCAATATCTTTCCACTGCAAGGCACAAAGTTCTCCAATTCGGATACCTGTGGACATGGAGAGTGCTACGCCAAGTGTACTGCGATTCTGATGTTCTGAGACGTATTTCTGTAATTGCTTCTGTTCCGCATCATCAAGAAGCTGAATTTCAGGAGATTTTTTCTTTGGCAGGATAATTCCGTCCATTGGGTTGAAGATATGATAAATTCTGACTGCATATTTGAATATCGTTTTCATCAGAATCACAATATCAGCGATATATCTCATTGACAATCCGGCTTTCTGCTTTGCAGAAATAAAAGCATAGATATCCTCCTGAACAATTGCAGATACTGTTTTATTCCCGAATACAGGCAAAATATGCTTGTCTGCTTTCATAGTATAATTGGCAGCCGTTGATTCTTTTACACGATGCAGAATGCTACAGTGCCATTCGTTGAAAAGCTCCGATATTGTTTTCAAACATTTTCCTTGTGGATGTTCACTTTGACGAATTGCAGTCATTTTCTCAATACATTGTTCTTTGGTTCTCGCAAGGACATATTGGAACTTACGCTTACCATTCTTTTTACCACGGGAAATTCTACCTTCCCAACGCCCATAATGGCGATGATAAATGTTTAATCTTTCCATGATTATCCTCCTTGTATAAAATCAACAAAATCATATAAACTTTAAACGGGATTTTCTGCGAATCGCCAGATTATTCCTTGACAGATGCTAAAAAACATGATATAATAATTATGATTGAATCGTTCAGTCTAATTCTATCATATTTCTTCGCAAAATTCATACTTTTGCGAAAGAAAAATAAAAAAGCAAAGGAGCTTATTTATGAGCAACAATAGATCGAGGAACATTAATAACAGATCGAGTAGTGCTCAAAACAACTTGGAAAACGCCAAGGAAAAACTGTACTACAGTTTAAAAGGCGAAATCAATGACAAGCTGAAGAGAATCGAAGGTATGTCCACCTTCTGCATTACCACTATGATTGCAGTCTATGCTTTTGTATTTAAAACGGAAGAGGTTAATAGCTGGCTTTTGCTATTACCTCTTGTATTGGTTGTTATGGTCTCATATCGGGCTGCTAACAATAGAATTGACATTTGTAAAATTTCGGCTTATATTGAGGCAAAAGAACTGGAGCCGTCTGGCTTGACCTGGGAAAAAGATAATGCTGATTTAATGAAAAAAATGGAACTCAAAGATTTCGGATGGTTCTACAAAATCTCCTCATCTTGGTGTAAATTTCCAGATTTTCTACTTATGTCAATTGTTTGTGTGACTGTATTTTATTTAAATTTCAATCGTGATGAATTATCCAATTTGAAACTTTACTTTTTGTATTTTGGAATAATCGCAGTATTTTTTATAGAGTTTTACCTCTTTATAAAGCTAAATCTAATTGGGAAAAAATTAAAAAAGGATAATTTCAAGAAACAATTTAAAAAAATGGAGGATGAACATGAATAAGAACATTATTAAAAGAAGTCTTGCTGCCGTTGCATCTGCTGTTATGTTTTCAACATTTGCATTTTCAACGAATGATTTCATTCGCTACTAGAACACAGCAATTCTGGCAGAGGCAGCCTACGATGTTACTTCTGAATTTGCAAGTGCAGACAATTATGCTGCTGAATGTATTCTGAATGGCTTTGTTGCACCGAGTACAGGTGAACAGTCTGACTATTCTCTTTACAGTCAGGTTCTAAACAGAGAATATGGTTACGAAATCATTGCGCAAGAACTTGTAAAGGATAAGGGGCTTATTGCTGCCAGTGCATTTTGGAAATTGACAAATGAGATCATTAACTCTGGTCCTATTGGACTGAATTCACTGAATGAAACGCAATTGTATGAAGTATTCCTCATGGACTACCTTACATATGAATCCAAGTCAGCAGAATATAAGAGTGATCTGGATACAAAGACTATCAAATATTCTCAGAAGCTGTATAAGACTGCCATTGATATGGTGATAGATAATGGCAATGATCTCATGGAGGACAAAGAGGTATGGAAATATCTGACCATTGAGGATGCTCAAAAGATTGCAGCTGAGTCTGATTTTTGTGAGAATGTAATCAAGAAATATACAAAAGTAATGGGAACAATTAATAAGGTCAGCACAACTGCTGAGGACTACCTTGAAACATTGTCAAAAGCGGCGGCATTGAATCAAGCAAATCAAGAACGTATTAACTTTTTGCTGAAGATAAAATCAGAAGCATCAGATAATAAAGCGTTGTGTAATGCAATTAATCACATCATTACCCAGATGGAATCTTCCTTCGCTTCGATTGCAGTATCCGAACTTGTTAAAACTGCTGGTGAATACGCTGTTGATTACGCATGGGGAAAACTATCTTCAAACATTCCAGGCATGGGTGCTGTTGAACTTGCTTCTGGTGGTATGGATTTGATTTTTAATACAGATGATACTGCTACTAATAATATCAAACTCCTGATGATGTATTCTTTTAAACAATATGCAGAACGTGCATTGATGACTTCCTGTAATAATTACGATTTTAAAACTGAATCTTCAGCATCAGCATTTAATGGTGATTTTACAGCATATCTTGACTATCAGGAATATGTATCGGAGTGGTCTAAGACTTTTGTTTCCGATGCTTTATTAGAGGGCTGGTTCAATCAAATCAAGAACATTTTCTCTGACAAAAACAAGTCAACTTATGACTATTGGAAAAATACACTCAGCAATGACGCTTCTTTCTGCACAAGAACGCAGGAGCTTCTGCAAAAGTTCAAAAATCTGTATTATAAGATTGCCAATCAGACTGTTGATGTATTCGACTCTACAATCACCATAGCAGATTCTGATGAAAAATCGACTTCTGAAAACATTTCGAGTTTGAGTGTTCCAGAATATTATACATATTGTTTTTCTTCGGATATGACACTTCAGAAGGATTTGGTTATTGATGGAAATGCTGTAATAAGTGCAGATGTTGATTTGAATGGTTACACTCTTACAATCAACGGAAATTTGATTCAGAACGGCGGAATAATGAGAATATACGGTGGAACGCTGAATATCAACGGCAATTATACGATTACCAATAAAACCCACATTGACCCTAAAACCAAAGAAATAATACAAGATTCAAATGGTAGACTTTATATGGACTATGCTGACGGCACTGTTAATGTTCATGGCGATTTTCATATGAAAAGCAATGCTCCTTGTGCTTCTACTTGGAATCATTTATTCTCCGACGGCACAATTGCAATTGATGGGGATTTTTATCAGTATAATAATGGATATGCATCCAACTTTCAAGCTACTGGTACTACTGTGAAGTTTGTGGGCAAGGGTACACATAAAATTACTTCTGAATCTGCTGAAACTAAAATACCTGATATTGCTCTTACTGATGGTGCTACCCTTTCATTTAATGGCAATTTTGGCGGATTTTCTCCTGTAACTTCCTGTACTTTCTCAAGTTCTGCTCCGACCATTGCTAAGGTAAACGGCAATGCGGTTAATGCAATTGGTTCTGGTACTGCAAAAATAAAGATTGAAGACACTTCTAATAATAAAAGCACAACAATCAATCTGACAGTAAATGAACTTGTAACAGGCGATGCGAATGGAGATGGAACGTTCACTGTAGCGGATGCTGTTGTTCTCCAGAAATGGATACTTGGTACACCTCATGTAAGGCTTGCAAACTGGGAAGCTTGTGATTTGTGCGAGGACGGAAAAATTAATGTATTTGATCTTTGCTTGTTAAAATGCAAACTCGTAAACGGATAAGATATTATCGAAGCCACCTGCTCTCCTGAACAAGTGGCTTCACATTTAAATTATTTTATAAATAAAAAGGGAGGAAATTTGCAATGTCAAAAAAATTATCTGCAATCATAGGGTTACTCTTAACCGTAGTAATGTTTGCATCGTTCTCGATTGGGAACTTTGAAGCAGAGGCTGCTGTTAGTGCATCTTATGATACCTATCTTGCTGATTTTCTGTTGAACGATGCTACTGCTCAGAGTTATATCAATAGAGAATACAGCATTCCGTATAGAAAATATGTGGAGGACAGACGAAACAGCCTGACATATACAGCTATGCTTGAGGCATGGGAAATTCTGACATTCGATGCAAAGCTGGCGGATAAAAGCGGAAAATGTGTAGCATATTATGAAACTATCCTTTATGACACTATTTATGGAGGATTGGATGGAAATTCTGAACTGAATGACCTGACAAGTAAAGTTTCATCAGTAAAAGCGAGCACAATGAAAACGCTGATGGAGTATAGTGAAGATCTTGTTGATTATGAGCTTGAAGACATCAAAAAAGGCACAGATCTATATAATACGCTTATTAAAGAATTTGTAGCCTGTGAAGCGTTAAAAGATGCTTTTGAGAATATCAGCGATTTAAAAGATCAGTTAGACAAGTGTAAAGATTTATATGAAGCTGTTGAAAAGGTCGCTAAAGTTGAGGCTCTCGTGGAAAATCAGGAGCAGATAAAGAAAATTGTTACTGATATTGGCAATAGTACTGCGAATCCTGCCCTGAAGTTGGCGTGTGCAAGAATGACTGTCATTATGGATGATGTGATACCTGACCAGATTATTGCAGGTGTATTTGCATCGGAAAGCACGATTGGTGAGGCAGTTGATGACGGTTTCAAAGCTGTATGGGATGCTGTTCTCGTTGACGTTGCCGGTGCAAAACTGACCATTGCAGTGAAAACAGGTCAGAAATCTGGCAAATTGGCAGCTGGTATGTTGTTCTCAACAGACAAGGACGTTGAACACGTATATGCAATGGACGCACTTTATGATATTGAAGATATTACAGTAAATCTTGTAAAAAGATATCAGTCACAGTACAAGTCTAATCCTACTCAGGCAAATGCCAAACTTTATACAGAAGCTTTTAAGCAGTTGATAAAGACATATATCGAGGGTGTCGATTATTCAAAAACGTATGCTGAAATTACCAACGAACAAGGGTTGATCAATCAGATTTTCAAAAAGTTTGAAAGTGACGATTATAAGCGATTTATCAATATGCTCGATAATATGCGTCTTACATATGAAGATTATCTTAATTATATCGATGTATGTGTATATAACAATTATCTTGCAGATGTCCCTAATGAAACTGTCAAGAAAAAAGTTAAGATAGTGAAAAAAGCTACCGAAACTACTGATGCTGATATTATGAGTTATTTTGATACTTATAAGACAGTTGATGCACTTTATACGAATCGTGTAGTTAAGGAAGAATGGGTTTTAACAGAAGATTATACAACACATGGTTCACTTACGGTTGAAGCTGATATTGATTTGAATGGACATACTTTGACTGTTGGTGGAGATTTAACACATCTTGAGGGAGATATTCTAATTCACAATGGTTCACTGATTATATCGGGTGATTATCTTGCAACAAAGATAAGTACAGATTCTAATGGAAAAATTATTTATGGTAATACATCCAACAATCCTGTTCTTAGAATGGTTTGGGAAAATGACTACGTATTTGTTGGTGGTGATTTCAGAGTTAATCCTTATCCACTGAATAACTGTGCTTTATCAGAAGGTGTTCTTGAAATTCAAGGTGGTTTCTACTTTTATGCTTCAAATCATTCATATGGTAGCAATAGATATCATTTTACTGAAAACAACACTGTCATTTTGTCCGGAACAGATGATCAAATTATTTACATGGAAAATACAAACTGTTCCTTTAATAACCTAAAAATTATGAATATTGATAAACGAAATATAATCACAGAAGGCTTTATTACTATTGCAAATGAAGCCACAGGAATTGGAAACAAACTATCTATTAAAAGTCAAAATAGTAGTTTGAGTTTAGGAATGATTACTTGTTCGAATATAGATGTATTAGGAAATGTAAGCTTTCATGGAACAACAAAATTGAATGGTAAGTCAACATTAATAAATGGAAGTATGAATTGCAATGGAAACGTTGATATTAATGGTGAAGAATTATCTGTTACAGGTGATTTAACACATCTTGAGGGGGATATTCTAATTCACAATGGTTCACTGATTATATCGGGTGATTATCTTGCAACAAAGATAAGTACAGATTCTAATGGAAAAATTATTTATGGTAATACATCCAACAATCCTGTTCTTAGAATGGTTTGGGAAAATGACTACGTATTTGTTGGTGGTGATTTCAGAGTTAATCCTTATCCACTGAATAACTGTGCTTTATCAGAAGGTGTTCTTGAAATTCAAGGTGGTTTCTACTTTTATGCTTCAAACCATTCATATGGTAGCAATAGATATCATTTTACCGAAAACAACACTGTTGTTTTTTCAGGAAATAAAAATCAGACGATTTATGTCGAAAACTCCAATTGTACTTTCAATAAAGTTGAATTTAAAAACAACGATAGCATGACTATAAACATTACTGGTTTCTTTAAATCTAATAATGGTATAATAGTTAACTATGGAAATGTAACAATCAAATCTGACAATACAAATGCAAATGTTACAGATATTTTTATGAGGGCAGGAGCCAAAGTTACATTAACTGGTAATATGAACGGTTTCAATTCAATTAATAAAGCGTCTTTCAGTTCAAATATGGCTGACTATGTTTCTGTATCAGCAAGTACGATTACAGCGGAATCAGTAGGAGATGCAGAGGTAACTGTTACAAACAATGATGGCGACTCAATAATTAATCTTACCGTTGAAAAACCGTTTGAACTTGGTGATGTTAATCGTGACGGAGAAATTACTGTAGCAGATGCTGTTATACTTCAAAAATGGATTCTTGCTGTACCTAATACGAGATTATCAGATTGGAAACTCTGTGACTTGTGTGAGGATGAAGAAATTAATGTATTCGATCTTTGCTTGTTAAAACGTAAATTAATCAACAGCTAAAAACTCTCTATCTGCACAACAAGAGAGAAATATAGGGTTTATTCCGATATATCGGGACAAACAGAAACCTTCGCAGGAGAAATCTTGCGGAGGTTTTTGTTTTTTATATCGCTTGAAATGTAATAGAAAAAAGTACAATTATCGCCAAATGGGCTGAAAATTATGCGATTAAACAATAGAACCCGCTTGTGTCAAAATTATAACTGACACAAGCGGGTTACTTTTCTTAGAATATAACCTTTTGCGAAAAAAGAAAAAATTGTATTATATCAAATTAAGGTGCCTCACTTTATGTTATATATTGGTGCAATTAAGGTTTAGCTGTATCAATATTTCACAATCTTTTAGATTTGTGTTTGCTGAAGGGTGTGATATTCGTCAACAAGTTCTGTTGTAAATTCTTTCAAATCAACAGTACAATCTACTAAGATTTGTTTCATTTCCTCAATCTTCTTTGCATATTCCTTTTTAAGCTGTTCCTGTGCTTTTATAAGACGATCTCTTTTGTTAGCTTCGATGGCATTTCTTACAAATTCTTCGCATCTTTTGTTATCATAATCACATCTTGCTTTTAAAATGAGATACTCCGCCGATAGTTCTGTCCAGTAATTAAAAATTGAGATAAATTCAAGGAACAAACTGTAACCATTAATATCATTTAAGCGGCGAAAGACACACCTCCTTTCTTCTTCTGACGGAAGCAAGAGCGTTCGCCTCATCATTTCGTTTTTCAAGCTTTTAAAATCTCCTTTTAAATCTTCAAGAGTTGAAACGAGACTGTTGAATTTTCCAGATATTTGCGGTGCTTTATAGTCTCTAACCATCATCAGCTGAACTTTCTCATATTCAAACTGAATTGTTGCTGCCATATCTGCAAGTGTGTCATCAAGTTCCTCATTGTACACAATTGCATTATCAGAGTCATGTATTTTTTTAAATGATTCATCAAGAGATTTTTCAAAATCCTCAGCCGTAATGATTTCAGCATCTAAATTCTCATTTAAATCCCTTTCGATACAATCAATCTTTAACATTGTTTTTATACCTCCGTTGTTATTTATATATCATATGTCTCTGCTACAGATAGTATGAATTTGCAGCAGGACATTATGTTGCCAAATACTTTTATTTTTGTTCGTCAGAAATAGTTTCTTCCAGAATAGTTGTTTTGCTTTCTGAAAATCCCGATGTTGCCTGTAATGCCTCACGATATGCCTTGTTGTTTCGTGTTTTACTTGGTTTGTGAGGAACATTGCAACAGCAAATAATAGCAGCTACAGTACACTCAAATATTATGGTGTATATATCTTTTGTTTTTATACATTTTATCAGTCTTTCTTTGAGTTCATCGCTTAAATGCGGATTGTCGCCATTTTTGAGACAATCAAGGAGTTTTGCCTTATAAATTTCCTCAGATCCGTAAGGATAAAAATTTAGCTTGTCCTTTACAATTTTTTTGAACGCCCCGGCTGAAGGAATATCATACCTTTTCTTGTAGTATATGCCTGTTACAAAAAAATTCCGCATAGCTGGCGGTGCATTGTTAATACCATGCTTCATATCGTAGCTCCGTTGCTTCATTGAGTGCTCAAAAGGATGGAATATTCTCTTTTCGTTATTCTTAAAATCTTTGCAGCAAGCAAGAGCATTAATAAAACTCATATGTTCTGCCAATTCGCTTGTAATTATCTCACACAAGATTGAGATTACAAAGCAGTAATTGAATTTAGGTTTCTGTTCGTCTAAATTTCTCATTGGTTACCCCTCCTAAAACATATAACTTAAAACTAAAAAACGCTATCTTACCGCAAAAAATCGCATCAGAAAACTGTTACCCCATGTTACTTTATGGAACTTTCTGATATTTTCTGATACTGACATTTGAAAACTATGAAGTTATAATATAGGTAAGGACAGCACGCTCATAATGTATTTTTTTCCATAAATACATTATAAGCTAACCGTTTGTTTTTTTCAAGATAATAGTGATTATTTGTAAAAAAATCGTGGTTAAAACCAAATGGTAACAGAAACTTGTTGTGCAATCCCACAACAACATCTTATCAGTAGCGCTGCAGGCTTGTCTTAGACTGATAGATGTACAATTGAATATAATAGCAAGACGGCGACTAAGATAGTCCGATTGCCAAGCGGAGCATAGTATAGCTATGCCCAAATGACAGTCGAACCATGTTCAGTCGCCGTTTTTATGCCTCCGCTTTGGCAGTCATGTCAAAAACGGAGGTATTTTAATGAATACGAAAATCAAATTCAAGGAACTTCTCGCCATGATTCCCGAAAAGCCGAAAGGTAAGGTGCCGACCTATAAGCACTTAACCGAAACTGAAGAACCTTTACTTATCAATTCTGACGGAAGTGTACGCTGTTACTCGTCCGGTTATGCTGCATACTCTTCAGTAAGCGGAAAGACAGTCTTTTCTGTATTTGACTGTGATACATACACATATGAATCAGAAATCGGAGAAGCTGGTGTTGTGATCAGCAGAGAACAGATTGCTGATATGAAATGGGATATTCCCCTGGTTTTGCTTGGAGAATCACGTGTAGCAAATAATCTCCTGAATAGAGAAATTAAACATCGTCATTTGCTTGGTGAAGACAACGATATCGAAGATTTTGCAGGCAGCTATGATGATTCCAATCCGGCGGATTCCATCAAAGAATACTGCGAAAGCTTAACTGAAAAACAGAAACAGATTATTGAACTTTACTTTGTGTATGAATATTCACAGAGGGGAATTGCTGAGATTTTAGGAATTCATAAAAGTACAGTGCAGACAATTGTTGAAAGAGCAATAAAAAAGATACGAAAAATTGTGCAAAGTAACGATTTTTCATAGGAGTGTCGTCCAAATGCTCCTCCTAATGCCTTAAAAACGAAGGGGGTGAAAAATATGTCTGTTACAGTAAAAGAAAGAGAATGTCATGACGTAGCACAGCTTTTAAATTATGCTGCCGACCGACAGGACTTGCCGTTTGAGTACAGCAGGCTGATGAAGCGTGGAGCATCACTTCTATTCCAGCTTTCAGCATTCTGTACAATGCTTACTGCACAAAAGGAGGAACAAAAAAATGCCGACATTGTATGAAATTGATTCAGCTGTTATGGCTTGCATTGACGAGGAAACAGGCGAAATTCTCGATGAAGAAAAACTGAACACCTTGATTATGGAGCGTAACAGGAAACTTGAAGGTGTGGCACTCTGGATTAAAAATCTTGAATCCGATGCAGCAGCTATCAAAACAGAACGTAACGCACTGGACAAGCGTATGAAATCAGCTGAAAATAGGGCTAAATCGCTCCGTGAATGGCTGAAAAATGCCCTTAAATACCAGCCGTTTGAAACTGCAAGAGTGCGTGTATCGTTCAGGAAATCAGAATCAACTGAAATTGATGAAAGTGTACTTGACAAGAAGTGGTGCAGGGAGAATGTTACTTATATTCCCGACAAAACAGCAATTAAAACCGCAATCAAGGCAGGTCAGACGATTGCAGGTGCAAGGCTTGTTGTCAACCAGAATATTCAGATAAAGTGAGGTTTTAGTTATGGGAGTACCGATTTTGATTATGGGATTTTCAGGAAGTGGCAAATCAACTTCAATGCGTAATTTTGGAAAAGATGAGCTGGCACTGGTGAATGTCAACAGCAAGCCACTTCCGTTCAGAACTCATTTTACAAACACAATCAACAGTGATAATTATGCCGATATTACGGCATTTATCAAACGTCAGACAGTAAAAGTTGTTGTGATTGATGATACGCAGTATCTTATGCTGAACGAATTTATGAGACGTTCTAAAGAGGGCGGATATCAAAAATATACTGACATCGGCAAAAATTTCTGGGAGCTTGTCCGGCTTGTGGAACAGCTTCCATCTGACGTTGTCGTTTACTTTTTACAGCATATTGAAACCGGTGAGGACGGCAGGCTTAAGGCAAAAACTATCGGTAAACTGCTTGATAATCAGATTAACGTTGAGGGTATGTTCACAATCGTCCTAAAAACTCATGTTGTTGACGGAAGGTATCTGTTTGCAACGCAGACGGACGGTTCCGATACATGTAAATCACCATTGGGACTGTTTGAAACAATGTATATTCCTAACGATTTAAAAGCAGTTGATGAGGCTGTACGTGGCTATTACAACTTTACAGACGGCGAAAAATGCAGCGAGTGCGGTAATACAATTATTTCTGCAAGCGGAAAAACTGTTGATGAAATAGTTGAGGGCAGTCAAAGAACTTATGGCAAAAAAATGTGCTGGGAATGTGTTATGAAAAAATTCAAGGAGCAGAAAGCAAATGCTGAGACCGTATCAAATTGAATTGATTGAAAAGGCTCGTGACGCCTATCGTAACGGAGCAAGAGCACCATGTATTGTACTCCCCTGCGGCGGCGGTAAATCAGTGATTGTGGCGGAAATGGCAAAATCCGCGACAAAGAAAGGAAATCAGGTATTGTTTTTAGTTCATAGACGTGAACTTGTTGAACAGATTAAACGTACTTTTGAGTGGTGGGGTGTTGATATGAACAGGTGCGATGTTATGATGGTGCAGACTGCAAGCAGGCGGATTTCCCGTCTGCCTGCTCCCGACCTGATTATTACCGATGAGAATCATCATTCAAAAGCATCGACATACCGCAAAGTTTACGATGCATTTCCCAATGCTAAGCGAATCGGTGTGACTGCTACTCCAATCAGGCTTGACGGTTCAGGACTGGGCGATGTCAACGATGCTCTTGTGGTCGGCGTATCATCAAAATGGCTCATTGAGCATCAATATCTCGCACCTTACGATTACTATGCTCCGTCCATTGCAGACTTAACAGGAATCAAAATCCGGCACAGCGAATATGAAACAAAATCTGTGGAAAAGGCAATGCTGAAAACGGCTGTATTCGGCGATGCTATCAAATATTACAGACAGCTTGCAAGCGGTAAACAGGCGATTTGCTACTGCGTTTCGGTAAATCACTCTATAGCTATGGCGGAGGAATTCAGCAGTGCAGGAATTATCGCAGAACATATTGACGGTACTGCTCCAAAAGCCGACAGAGAGCGAATTATCGACGATTTTCGTAAAGGTAAAATAAAAATCCTCTGCAATGTAGATTTAATCAGTGAGGGATTCGACGTACCCGACTGCGAGTGTGCTATTCTGCTAAGACCGACCAAATCGCTGACACTGTACATTCAGCAGTCTATGAGATGTATGCGTTATAAGAAAGGCAAGCGGGCTGTCATCATAGACCATGCGGGAAATTATGCCCGTTTTGGAATGCCTGATGCGGACAGAAAATGGTCGCTTGACGGCAGAAAAAAGTCTGAAAATAACCGTGATTCTGATGATGAAGTTAAGGTGACGCAATGCCCTGAATGTTTCTACACCTTTGAACCGCCAAATTTAGGCAGACCTGTATGCCCTGCCTGCGGATATATTTTTCCGAAAAAAGAGCGTACTCTTGATACCGAGGAAGATACCAAGCTGGAGAAGATTACAGGTTTTACGCTGGATTTCAGTTCACCTGATGACTGCAAAAATATGCATGATTTGCAGGTGTATGCAAAGAAAATGGGCTATAAAAAAGCTGGTGCTACTTTCAGGCAAGACAAAGGGGCTGGATAAAATGACAGGTGAACATAAAATACAAAACGAGATACGGCTCGCTCTTTCCGACAGCTGTATCATTTTCAGAATGAATGTCGGAACAGGCTATACTTTTGACGGCAGATATTTCAATACAGGCGTTCCGAAGGGTTTCTCCGATTTATTCGGATTCCGAAAATCTGACGGACGGGCTGTTTTTATCGAGGTAAAAACTTCGAAGGGAAAACCGTTGGCAGAACAAGTGAAATTTCTCGAAACTATGCGAAAAAACGGTGCGATTGCAGGAATTTGCAGGAGTACCGAAGATGCATTAAAACTCATAAAAGGAGGCTAACTATGGGATTCTCAACCAATTACGATGATGTTCAGGACTTCGACCTTATCCCAAAGGGCGAATACGAAGTCATCATCAGGAACATTGAAGAACGCACTACACAGAACGGTGCAACGGGACTTAATATGACGCTCGTCATCAGAAATGATGTGGAGCAGAAATATAAAAACCGCTGTATTTTTCATACTCTCTGGAAGCGCCGTGAGCCTACTGAAGCTGATATGCAGGTGCAGGGATACAGCTTCAAGCAGATTATGCAGCTTGCAAAGGCTACGATGCTCCCAAGCGGTAAGTCCTACGAAACTGTCAGCGGTCTTTGTGCTGACCTCATCAATCATGTTATTCGTGTAACGATTGACCATGAGGAGTACAACGGCAGAACCAGCGAGCGTGTGAAGTATATGAACAGCAGTAAATTTTCCGAATGCAGGCATATTTACAAGGAAAAATCTGCTGTTACAGCGGATGCAGTCGCTCAGCGTCCGCAGGAGCAGTTTGCCGGCAGTGCAGGACTTGGCAGTCTCGATGATTTTGAGGAGATTCTCGGTGACGGCGATGTGCCGTTCTGATTAAAAAAGTCTACTGGAGGGCGGAAAGTTCCGCTCTCCTGATAAAGGTGAAGGAGGTAACTATGAAATATTTTAACAACGAAGGATATGCCGATCCAACAGCATATGAAGCCCTGAACCGCATACAGCATGAGCAGAATAGAAAAAATTACCGTCCTATGGTATATATCTGTTCTCCGTACTCTGACAAGGGTTCTGTGAGCTATACGATCGCCTGCTGCAGATGGACGAAGGATAACAACGGTATCCCGATTTCGCCGCATTTGCTTTTTTCAGAAATTGTTGACCGACATACTCCGCAGGAACGTAAGACCGCCGTTCTTTTCAGCAAGGCACTTATGGGACGCTGTTCTGAAGTTTGGATTTTCGGCAGGACATATACAGAGGGAATGATACAGGAAATGAAATGGGCAAGAAGCAAAGGGAAAATTATCAGATTCATATCTGAAATTTGAAAGGAGAATAACAATGTTTGAAACAATTCCTGCAGAAATGACAGCGGTTCCCAACTGGGTATGCTGGAAAGCTGTTCCCGATGCAAATTCCCACAGCGGAATCAAGAAAATCCCGGTAAATCCGTATACCGGCGGACAGGCAATGTCCAATAATCCCCAGACCTGGAGCGATTTTGAGACGGCAGTCAGAGTGTCCCAGAACTTCGATGGAATCGGCTTTATGTTTAGCGGTTCGGGTTATTTCGGCATCGACCTTGATGACTGCCGTGAGATGGTTGACAGCTATCTCCTCGGTGACAAGACAGGCATCGTGGCTGAATTTATTGATACAATGCAGACTTATGCCGAAATTTCTCAGTCAGGAAATGGAATCCACCTCATCTGCCGAGGTATTCTTCCGCCCAACGGTCGCAGACGTGGCAAAGTCGAGATGTATGACAGCGGACGGTATTTCATCATGACCGGCAGGCAAATAGGCAGTTTTTCGGAGATTTCAGACGGCACGGAGCGTGTAAAAATGCTCCATGCCAAGTATCTAAATACTCCGCCGTCTGCTAAAATATACAGCTCAGCACCTGCTTCAATCAAAACAACTCTGAACATTTCAGAACAGGAGCTTATCGATAAAATGCTGAATTCCCAAAACGGTGATAAATTTGCCAAACTTTACAGCGGAGATTTTTCGGATTATCCTTCTCAGTCCGAAGCAGATATGGCGTTTTGCTCCATGCTTGCATTCTGGTGCAACGGCGATACATCTCTTATGGACAGCATTTACCGAAGTTCAGGGCTTATGCGTGAAAAGTGGGACAGACGGCAGAACGGCACTACATACGGTGCGATAACTCTTGCAAAAGCCGCTGCAGGCTTTCAGAATTTCTATACGCCTGCTACGGAAGATAATTATAGAATCACTGTAGGAAACTGCAGTGATCCTAAACCTAAGCTTCCAATGCACACCCTTGATGATACCGGAAATGCTGAACGCATACCGACTCCCGCCGGCAAAGAAAAATGGGCAGGCAGCACGATCAAAAGTATTCTTACTAACGAGAAATATAAAGGCGATGCACTTTTGCAGAAGAAGTTCACAGTTGACTTTCTGACAAAGAAACAGAAGGTGAATGAGGGAGAAATTCCGCAGTATTACGTTGAAAACAGTCATCATGCAATCATCACACCGGAAGAATTTGACTTTGTGCAGGAAGAATTTCTAAAACGTGAAAATGCCGGAAAGCAGTACAGCAGTACAAGTGTTTTCGCATCGAAAATCATTTGCGGAGACTGCGGCGGTTATTTCGGTGCGAAGGTCTGGCACTCCAATTCAAAGTACCGCCGTGTGATTTACCAGTGCAACAGCAAATTCAAAGGCGAACATTTCTGCACTACACCGCATCTGTATGAATCCGAAATCCAACAGAAGTTTTTGAACGCTTTTTCCCGATATTTTGGGCAGAAAGATGTGATTATCAAGAATTGCCTGTTTGTGTTAAATCAGTTAAAAATACAAGATGAACACAATATTGAGTTGCAAGCGGAGTTTGACGAAATCAATAAACAGCTGAAAGAATATATAGAAAGCGGAGGAACGGACTCAAACTACAGCGAACTGAACGCACGTTACGAGGAAATCGCCGCAAAAATTGATGCCGAAAAACAACTTGCTACCGAACGCAAAGGTAGAATTGCCAAAATGCAGGAAATTCTGCGTGTGCTGAAAAAATCTGATTCCATTCTTGAAACTTTTGATGAGAATATCTGGACAGCTCTTGTTGAAACGCTGACCGTTTTCCATGACGGCAGTATGGTATTTCTTTTCAAAGACGGTACGGAAATCAAAATCTGAATAAATAGAAAATTCCCTTAGCAGTGAAAAGTACACTGTTAAGGAAGTTTTTTTGCTGTCAAACGTTTAGTGGGTGCATCAGGGGAGTGTAATCGTTTGATTTTGCACCCAGCAACGAAAAAATGCACCCACCAAGTGAGTGCATTTTTACATTGTATCAATTGAGATACGATTATGGTCTGAGTGACGGGACTTGAACCCACGGCCTCTACCACCCCAAGGTAGCGCGCTACCAACTGCGCCACACCCAGACATAAAATAAAAGGGGATTTAACGTAACAGGCATTTTTTGCCTACAGCATGTAGTATAACATAAAGAAAAATATTTGTCAAGTCGTTTTTTGAAATCTTGAGAAAAATATTTTTTGAAAATGTTTGTTTCGGTGTTGCAAAATCAAAAAAAGTGTTGTATAATTAAATTATGTGCCGTAATATAAATTTTATTTTCGGTTTTATAAATTATGTCTGACGCATGAGTCCGGAGGTTCTTTGTATGGCGTTTTCGAATCTTTTCTTTATGTTTTTGTTTTTGCCAATTTGTGTTGGTATGTACTTCATTGCAAATCCAAAATACAGAAATGCAGTACTTATAGTATTTTCACTGATATTTTACGCATGGGGCGATGCTGTGTACATATGGCTTCTGCTTGCCTGCTGCTGCCTTAATTTTCTGTTTGGAAAAATGATTTCTTTTGGCAAAGGAAGCGCACCCAAGTTCGGACTCTGGGCAGGACTTATTATAAATATAGGGCTGCTTGCAGGAATAAAATATACGGGATTTTTTATTGAAAATATAAACGCTGTTTTTAATACAAATATGATTGTTCCCAAATATCACTTGCCATTGGGACTTAGCTTTTTTACTTTTCGTGCAATATCTTATTTGGTGGATTGTTACTGGGGCAAGGTTAAGGCTGAGCGAAGTCTCAGTACGTTTCTTTTGTATATGACTCTTTTTCCAATCACAACTCAAGGTCCAATTGTGCGCTATGAAACTGTGGCATTGGAGCTTCATTCAAGAACTACAACCGCAGTGGATTTTAGTGAGGGACTTGGCAGGATAGTTATAGGTCTTGCTAAAAAGGTGCTTATTGCTGACCAGCTCGGAAGTATCGTAGACCAGTTTCTTGGCAGTGGCTCTCTGGAACATCAAAGCGTTTTAGGTGCGTGGTACGGCGTTATTATGTACGCACTCCAGATATACTTTGATTTTTCCGGTTATTCTGATATGGCAATTGGTATTGGACGAATATTTGGCTTTAAGTTTAATGAGAATTTCAGATATCCGTTTATGTGTAAGGATGTTACGGAATTCTGGCAGAGATGGCATATTTCTCTCGGTACATTCTTCCGTGATTATGTGTTGTACATTCCGATTTTCGGAAAGAGAAGAAAGTTCGGAGGCTTATTTCTAGTTTGGATATTAACAGGCTTATGGCACGGCGCATCTTGGAACTTCTTGATATGGGGACTTTATTATGGTGTATTGCTTGCTATTGAGATGATCATAGGAAAGAAAACTATGAAAAAAATCCCGATCGCAATTCGTCATATATATAATAAAATAGTTATAGTAATTGGATTTTGTATATTCTACTTTACCGATCTTTCAGAGCTGGGACAGTGCCTAAAGAGTATGTTCTTTATGGGCAGCGGAAGCTTTACAGATTCACTTCTCATATCATCGTTTAAGAGCAATGTATTTCTTATTATTGCAGCGGTTATATGCTGCTTCCCAATACTTGAAAATATCAAAAAACGTGTGCTGACAATTAAAGATAAGAGTACTTTTGCAGTAGTACAGAATGTCGGAACTTTGATTTGTATGGCACTTCTTATAATTAGCGGAATTTTCCTCGTAAATGCAACGAGTCGTCCGTTCTTGTACTTGCAATTTTAAGAAAGGAGAATTTCCATGGCATCAAAGAAAAAAACATTATCACCGGGCGAAATGCGTCCGCTTTCAGCTCTGAAAAAGCAAAGCGCCTCTTCTTCAAAAAAGAGAAATTCACCTACAAGAGTTCCAGAACCTCAAAAGCTGCCTCAGTATGGAGTGCCGTCAGCAGGTGAGACTCAGGCTCAGAATACAGTACCGAATTTTCAGGGGAATATCCAGATAATATCTGATGAGCCAAATAACGCAGTTCAGGATAATAATGCTGCCACTCAAAATGCTCCCGTGAACATAGAGGAAGCGGCAGCGGCTTTGTTTAAGAGTATCCAAGAGCTTGAGAAAACGAAAAGCGAATCCAAGCCCAAGCCTGAGGATACACCTGCGCCAGAACCACAGCCAGAACCTGCACCGGAGATTTCTACTCCCAAGCCAGAGCCTAAACCAGAGCCTAAACTTGAACCCAAGCCAGAATATAAACCAGAACCTAAGCCAGTTCCAAAATCCGAACCAAAGGCTGCAATAAAACCAGATGAAGCGGCAGAGCAGGTACACGCTGCTTTTGTAAAGCCTGCTACGAAACCTCTAGCTGAGTATAAGCAGGAAACAAAGCCTGTAACTCCTGCACGCAGACGTGGTTCATCAGCTCCGGACCTTTCCAATAAGGCGGATAGAGACGCATTTTTCTCAAAATATATAAATGTATCAGATAAAAAAGATTTGTCAGATAAAAAGAAATCCGAAGATTTTCCTGTTATAACTGAGGAGTATATAAAAAATCAGGAATCCTCCAATAAGAATAAGGAGGAGAAAAAAACTCAGAAGCGCCGTAATCCTTTTCTTACCTCTAGAACTGGAAGAACTGTTGTTTCCCATGCAAAGGAAGAGCTAGCATCGCCGCCGATAGGAGCAAAACCAGCTGAAGAGCCAGGCAATGCCTCTCTTGAGCAGGTCATGGATATCCTTAATGATAATATTCAGGATATGAAAAATAAGGCTGATGTCTCAAATCAGGAGATTCCGGAGAATGCAGCTGAAAATGCAGCTGTGGATACTGCTACAGCTGAGATGCGTGAAACAATCGAGGGTGTTGTAGAGCTTCAACGCAAAGAGCGTGAAGAGGCAAGAACTAAACTCAGTGAAGACGAAATAACAGAAATGTGTAAAAAAAGCAGTATCATACGTTCGGCAGTAATTATGGGTTTGATAATTCTGTGTGGAGCATTCTTGCTTTTTGGAGAGCGTTCTGATTTTTCAGCTGAGGAAAACCGTAAGCTTGCGACAATGCCTGAATTTTCGTGGAGTTCTTATCTTAACGGTGAATATACAGAGGGTGTGGCATCTTATTATAACGATACAGTTCCAATGAGAAGTACTTTTAAAAAGGCGATTTCGTATATGCAGAACTGGAAGGGACTTCCTTCTGATAATGATGAGGATGCTGCATTTTTTGGAAATGTTTCAATAAAAGATGACAATAAACAAAGCGATGAAAAAACGTCTCAGACTACTGATGCGTCAGATATCGTAAACAGCATTAATACTACTTCGGCAACGTCTCAGAATAGTGTTACAACAACAACCGAACCGGAGGAATATGAACCGCCAGTAGAAGTAGGAGACAGCATTATAATTCACAAAAAGCGTGCAATAAGCTTTTACGGTGGGCTTGATTCTATTGCAGAATCTTATGCAAATACTTTGAATGATTTTAAAACAGAGCTGCCGAATGTTAATGTATACTCACTCATTGCGCCAACATCAGTGTCTTTCTATTTGCCTGATGAGTATAAAGATTATACAGCAAATGAGAAGGAAAAGATAGAATATGCAAACAGATTTTTCAAAGGCGTAAAGCCTGTAGATGTTTACTCTGCTTTGGAGCAGCATAAGGATGAAAATATATACGCTCGTACCGACCATCACTGGCTGCCACTTGGAGCATACTATGCGGCAGAAGAATTTGCAAAAACTGCTGGAGTTCCGTTTACTGATATTTCCAATATGGACTCTGAAACTAAGGATGACTATGTCGGTACTATGTATACATTTACAGAAAGCACCATTCTCTCTGAAAATCCAGAGGAATTCACATATTATAAGCCTAAAAACAACTATAAAACAGAGTATTATACCTCTTCATTTGATTTTAATTATGAAGGCGACCTCTTAGTTGACATTTCAGACTTTGACCCTGTAGGTTATTATCTTGTTTTCATGATGGGCGATGATAAAATAGTTCATGTGTCAACAGATGTAAATAACGACAGAACGCTTGTTATCTTTAAAGACAGCTACGGCAATGCAATGGTACCATGTCTTGTAGGTTCATTTTCTGATATATATGTATGTGATATACGTTATTTCAACTTGAATGCAGCACAGTTTTGCAGAGATGTCGGCGCTACAGATTTGCTTTTTGCTATGAATACATTTAGTGCAACAGGTGCTAATGAAGATTGCATTGAACAGATTCTCTATTATCAGTAAAGGAAATTTGATAAATAAATGAAAGAACTTGAATATCCATTTGACGGCGCATGGATAATGAAAAAACGCCGTAAGCTTAAAAATATGCTTCTTGAAGATAGAAGCATACGTATAGAGAAACGTATTGCAGTTCTCGGAGGCTCTACTACAAGTGATATAATTTCTGCAATGGAGCTTTTTTTATTAAATTTGGGTATAAAGCCTTTGTTTTATGAGTCAGAATATGCGAGATATTGGCAAGATGCAATGTTTGATAATCCTGAACTGGAAAAATTTAAGCCAGATATTATCTTTATTCATACATCTTCAAGAAACCTTGACTTTTTTCCTGAAAACGTTACCTGTACACCGCAGGAAATGGAAGACGCACTGATGGCTCAGTATGAGCATTTTGAGCAGATGTGGGAAAGAATATCTGAGGTTTATAGCTGCCCTATAATTCAGAATAACTTTGAAATGCCGTCTTATAGGCTCTTGGGCAACAGCGATGCATGGGATATTCATGGCAAAATCAATTTTATTACAAGGCTAAACTGTAAGTTCTATGAGTATGCGCAGAAGCATCCGTCATTCTATATAAATGATATAAATTATGTTTCTGCCTGCTATGGTCTTGATGAGTGGCTTGAACCGAAGTACTGGTACTTGTATAAGTATGCAATGTGCGTTCCTGCAATACCGGTTTTTGCTTATAATACTGTACGTATAATTAAGTCTATTTTTGGTAAAAATAAGAAAGTCCTTGCTCTGGACCTTGACAATACGCTTTGGGGCGGCGTTATTGGAGACGACGGTCAGGAAGGAATAGAAATAGGCCATGAAACTACTATGGGTCAGGGCTACGAAGAGGTACAGCGTTATATAAAAGCCCATAAGCAAATGGGAATACTTCTTACTGTATGCTCCAAAAATGATGAAGAAAATGCAATATTAGGTCTTGAGCACCCAAGCGGAGTTTTAAAGCCTGATGATTTCACAGTTATAAAAGCAAACTGGAATCCAAAGGATATTAATATTACAGAAACAGCCGGTGAACTCAATTTTCTGCCGGAGAGTTTTGTATTTGTGGATGACAACCCTGCTGAACGTGCAATTGTAGAGGGACAGATCCCCGGAATTGCAGTGCCAGACTTTGAAACTGTGGAAGAGTGTATTAGTAGCATAGACAAGGCAGGATATTTTGAGGTCACAGCTCTTTCAGCAGATGATTCAAAAAGGGGAGAGATGTATAAAGCAAATGCCGAACGTGCAAAGCTACAGAAATCATTCGGCAGCTATGAGGATTATCTTAAAAGTCTTGATATGAATGCTAAAATCACAGATTTTGAACCGATATACTTACAGAGAATTGTACAGCTTACAAATAAGAGCAATCAGTTTAATCTTACCACAAGACGTTACCAGCTTGATGAAATGAATAAAATTGCAGGAGACAGCAGCTATATTCGTCTCTGTGGAAGTCTTAGCGACCGTTTCGGAGATAACGGTATTGTTTCTATAGTAATTGGCGAAATAATCGACAGTACGGTACATGTTGACCTATGGCTTATGAGCTGCCGTGTGCTTAAACGTGATATGGAGCTTGCAATGCTTGATGAGCTTGTAAGGCAGTGCAGAGAGCACAGTTTAACTAAGATTATAGGTCATTATTATAAGACAAATAAAAATGCTATGGTGGCAGATCTTTATGGAAGCTTCGGCTTTGATAAGGTTCAGGAATTCGATAATGGCGATAGTACATGGGAACTGGAAATCGCAAACTATAAAAATAAAAATTACGTAATTAGAGTAAATGAACAGGAGAGAATAACAAGATGACACATGAAGAAATTATGGAGAGACTCACAGAGGTATTTCGTGAAGTGTTTGATGACGATACTATTTCTATAAATGACGGTACTACTGCAAATGATATAGATGAATGGGATAGTATTGAACATATCAACCTCATCGAAGCAGTTGAGAAAGAGTTTTCAATGAACTTTCAGATGCGTGAAGTTTCCAGTATGAAGAATGTTGGTGAAATGGCAGATATCATTATGTCAAGAGCCGGCAGTGCTGTAAAAAAGAAGCGTGGATTTTTTAGATAATTATTATGCTTTTAATAAAAATCAAATTTGTCTCCCTTTTCAAGGGAGGCTTTTTTATAAACTCTTTTTTAATTATAAATGATAAAAATAATAAAATGATTGCTTAGACAGCATTTTTTCCTAAAGTGCTTGACAAAATAAAGTAAATATGATACAATAAAACCAAAATTATGTTTATTTTGGAGGTAATTATGAAGAAATTAAAGAAACGTATTGCTTCGGCGCTTACCGCTGCGGTGATAGGTACAAGCAGTGTAGCTGCCAGCTTGTCAATTGCTCCTATGAGCGCTGATGCGGCTGACGCAAACTACATGGAAGCTCTTGCCATGTCTCTGTATTTCTATGATTCCAACGCTTGTGGAACTGGAATTACAGATGGCCCTCTTACATGGAGAGGCGATTGTCATACATATGATGCAGAAGCTTCTGTAGGCAATCTTGACGGTTCTCTGAAATCTATAGTCGATCCGGACGGAGACGGAAAGGTCGATGTTTCAGGCGGATGGCATGATGCAGGTGACCATATCAAGTTCAATCTTACTATTGGCTTTGGTCTTTCAAGCCTTGCAATGTCTGAATATCTCAACGAGGGAATCTATGCAAAGGCAGGCTGCCGTGATCATCTTGAGTATGAGATGAAGTGGGGCGCTGACTACCTCATGAAAACAACATTCCTCGATGATTCAGGCAATGTTGCAGCTATAGCTCACGTTGTAGCAGACGGTGGCGTTGATCATAGCATATGGTCTGCTCCTGAAGTTCAGACTTATGATCGTCCGGTATATTGGCTGACAGCTTCAAAGAACAACTCTGCTGTATGCGGAGAAATGGCTTCCGGTCTTGCCGGTGCAGCTTATGTATTTAAGGATTCTAATCCTTCATATGCTGCTGAATGTATTAAATATGCAAAGGCACTTGTAAACTTTGGTAAGACTCATGTTGGAAATGAAGGCGGCGGACTCCATAGTTTCTATGGTACTGATTCAATGTATCAGGATGAAATGGCACTTGCTGATACCTGGCTTTGGGTTTGCGGTGAAGGCAGCAAGCCAACACTCACTCCGGATAGAGGTCAGTATAGTGGCATCTATGACTATGACAAGTATACATGGGATAAGGTATGGCAGGGCTATTCCGCAATGATGTATAAGGCTACTGGCGATAATGTATTTGCCGAAGAGCTTAAATTTGAACTTAACAAACAGGGCGGTCTGAACGAAGGCAACTATAATGCTAACGGTTGGGGTGCTTCACGTTATAACTGCGCTAAGCAGATGGATGCATATGTTATTGCAAATGGCGATGCAAACTCAAGCTATGCAAAGGGTGCAAAGTTCCAGCTTGACTATATACTCGGCAATAACAGCTTTGGTTACAGCTTCCTTCTTGGTTACGGCGATAACTGGCCTACACATATTCACCACCGTGCAGCTAACCCTGGTGAGGGCAATCAGACATCTGCCGATAACATAGAAGCTAAGTATACAAACTACGGTATGCTGGTAGGCGGTCCTGATGGCAGCGGTTACGAAGATCATTCTGATAGATATCAGTATACAGAAGGTGCGCTTGATTACAATGGCTGCTTTGCTATCGCGTGTGCTTGTGCAGCAAACCTGTATGGCGGCGATGCTTCTACACTTAAAGCAAAGCTTCCTTCTATTTCTGAAATTAACGAAAACTTTACATTTGGTTCTTCCGGTGGCGATGTAACTACTACAACCACAGAAGAAACAACAACTACTACAACTGATACTACTACAACCACAGAAGAGACAACAACTACTACAGATAACACAACAACTACTGAGGAAAGCACAACTACAACAGACGGCACAACAACTACTAAGGATAGCACAACTACAACAGTAAACACTACAACCACAACAAAGGGTACAACAACAACCAATACTCCTAAGCCAGACGGCTACACATGGGAAGCTGGCGAGT
>CAJTWE010000029.1 GCA_910579955.1 uncultured Ruminococcus sp.
TGCTGTTGGTGGAGATTTTGTTAATAACACTGCATGGAATAGTTATGCAGTTGGCAAGGGCGATTTTCTTGAACATACTTCTCTTGAAAAGCTCGAAGGAAATGAAGGATTTGCTCATGTTATTTTGAATGGCATACTTAAAAACGGTAAGCTGTCTGACTCTTATTATGATGAAGATAATCCCCTGAAAGGCGATAGAACTGATGGTATGGGAGAAGGCGTAGCTGGTGAAAAGAAGATTAAAATTATTAATATAAATAAATCTTCTTTACCGGATGATTACGATTTAACCCAAATTCCTGCATCTGATGGACCGGGTCAGTATCAAAAGATAGATCAGAAGCATACGTATGTTTCCAATCTTATTGATTTTGCTGCTACAAAAGCACTTATTGCTGAGCGTTCAAAAATTCTTTCAGAGAAAGACGATCAGTTTGAAGTAACAAAAGACGGTGACACGATTACTCTTAAATATATCGGAAGTAATAGTGCGAAGACGGTGTATTGTCATCTTGATGCAAGTGAGCAAGAGATGTTTAAGTCTGCAAAATATATTAAATATGAGAATATACCGGAAACTGTTGAAAGAGATATTGTTGACAATAAAGGCAATATGACTACGTGGAATACTGCCTACATAGTTATCAATGTCGAGGGTGAAAATGTAACTGTTGCGGACAATGACGTATTTACATATATTAATGATACGCTTATTGCCAAAAACTGGAATGGTGAAAATAATGGTTCTTATAAGGAATTGATTTCCGATTTTACAGGTGATTTTGTTGATAACAATCATCCTGGTGTATCCAGTCTGCTTTATAACTATTATGAAGCAACTGATGTTGCATTGGGTAAGAATTTCCAAGGTACAATTCTAGCTCCTAATGCATATGTTCATGATGGTTCAAACGGACGTGGACATCTTTCTGGTGCTTTGATTGCTAATAAGTTTGCTGGTGGTACTGAGTTTGGTTACAGACCTTTCACAGGTCCTATTTCTATGCTAAGCGGCGGCGCTGGCTACAATATGCCATTTATGAAGGTTGATGCTGAGGGCAATGCAGTTAAAGGCGCAACAATGGGCCTTTATGAAATCACAGCCGAAGGTACAGAAAAGCAGATAAGCACTTGGAAGAGTGACGAAACAGCTGAGTATGTAAGTATTCCATCCGGTATCAATTTCGGAAAACCAGAACTTAATAAGGACATTACAACTACCTATATAATTAAGGAAGTTGCTGCACCTGATGGTTATATTATCTCTGATCAGTATTATGATATTCTGTTTAATGAAAAAGTAACAGAAATTGTAGAAATTGAAGATCAGCAAGCTCCTGCAAAAGGTGAAGTTCAACAGATTATTACATTCCATGAAAGTGCTACATCTTCTAAGGCAATTGCTACTTATGGATTTTCATTTGAAGATACTTATAATAAAGATGGCGTTCTGATAAAAAGAATCCTGAACATTACAAGTCCTACAGAAGCAACATTTACATTCGAGTGCGATAATGATGGTATAGTAACAAACATTACTGATGCTGATGGTAATGTTGTAGCTCTTCCTACAGACAAAGAAAATCCAATTATAGAAATTGATGGCAAGAATTATTATTTCAATGCCGATGATGTCATGCTTATGGAAGTTCCTGCTACAGAGCCTATTGTAGATAATGATGGTCTCACATTCAAAAAGGTAGACGAAAATGGCAATGCTGTTAGAGGAGCTACCATCGAAATGTATCAGTATGATTCAGATCCAAATTGGACATCCGACACTGGTGAAGAGCTAACATATGCATGGAATCCAGTAGACGAAAGCATTTGGAAGTGGGATATCACAGGCAATACTGCTACTATTGACATTGATAAGCTGATGCCATATGTAGTATATCGCTTCACAGAGACTAAAGCACCTGAGAAATATGAATATGCTAACGACATTTGCTTTGTCTTAGATTATAATGATAATATCTATATTAAGGATGACGTTGATGATATTGATGCAAATAATCTTTTGGATATTGTTTTAGATAGTGAAGGTAAAGACATAAGCAAACTTGAAAATCGTATTATTAAGATGGTGGATGTAGCTGTTACAGGTGCAAATCCTACCATTCAGAAAGTAGATGCTGATGATAATACTACACTCGTTTCAGGTGCTACACTTAATCTTTGTAAAGAAGACGGAACTCTTATCAAGGCAATAACAACATCAAGTGATGTGGCTGGACAGTATTTGGAGCCGGGCGTTTACTACATTGAAGAAACTGTAGTTCCGGCAAAATATGATCAGTCTGCTAAGGGCAACAAGTATTACTTTACTGTAGATAATGAGTTCAACATTATTGCCGGCAAGCCAAAGTATGTTGAGCAGAAGAATCCTACTAGTGGCAGTGAAAATCATTATGGTTCTAATTTTGCAAATGCTGCAATTGAAAAGATTGAAGTTGATGCAACAAACCTTGGTGATTCAGTGGGACTTCAGTTTAAGCCTGTAGATGATGATACAAAACTTCAGGTTTCATTGAGTGAAGGTACAAATGAAATTACTGATACAAAGGGATTGACATTCGGTCCTGATGGTCGTATGAAGATAACTTACTGGAACTGTGAGATCAGCGCAATTAGATATTATGTTTCAGCTTCTGCTTTTGCTCCTCCAGTTGAAGTTACATATACATTTAATTATAGTGATGGAACTTCTCAATCAGCAACTGCGTCTATAAGCAGTACAGGCGGAGCTATTCAGTCATTCAGTATTCCTGATGCAGGTGTTACTTCTGTAAAGATAACTCTTCCAGAAGGTGTTACAGCTCGCTATTTTGAAGCTTTGAAAGACGAGTGGGCTGATGATAATAAATTTGTTATTGATGGCGAAGATAAAAACGAAGCAGAAATTTCTATTGGTGATCCTTCAACAAGTATGAAGCAGATATGGGTCGGCAAAATGAGTGGCGTTGCAAGCGATTCTGATGATACTGATCCTATAGTTGATGGTAATGTTATTAAGATTGCTAATAAAAAGCTTACAGATAAAAAGACCATCACAATCAGCAAGACCGATATCGGCGGCAAGGTCCTTCCAAATGCTGAATTCACTCTTACAGCTAAGGATACAACTGTTGATATTTCCGGTATAAAGATGACTGGTGCTTCTGATTCAAGTATTACAGGTCCTAATAAGCCTAATGTGCTTACATGGAAATCTGAAACAGGTAAGACTACTCTGGAAGAGCTGCCAGCCGGTGAATACACATTAGTTGAATCAATAGCTCCGGATGGTTATACTGTTATTTCTTCTTTTGATTTTACTGTTGACGAAAACGGTAAGGTTACTGTTTCAAATGCAGAAACCAACGGAAACGTTGAAGTATCAGAAGACGGCACTACAATTACTGTTAAGGATGAAGTATCCAAGATAGCAATTGGTAAGGCAGATATAACAGGTGAAAAGACTGTAGCTGGAGCAACTCTTACTCTGACAAACGAAGCAATTGAAGACTGGGGAAAAATCTTTGATAATAACAAAGAAAATATTGATACTCTAAAACAGCTTGAAAATGGTGGACTGGAGTGGACATCAACAGAAAAAGATTTCGTTTTAGAGCAGCTTCCTGATGGTACATATACTCTCAAGGAAACAGGTGAAAGCTTCAAGGTCGGTGAGACAGAGTATAAAGTAATCACTTCGGAAGTAACCTTCACAATTACTAATGGTGTAATTACAAAGGTAGAAGGCGATGACCTGAAATCTGCTTACGATGCAGAGTCAAAGGACGGTTATTACTATTACAATGATGAAGAAGATGGTAATAGAATTGTAGTATGTGATGCTGAAACCGAAAAAAGTACAACAACAAGTACTACTACATTAACATCCGACACAGAGACTTCTACATCCGACACAGAAACTTCTACAACTGAAACGGAGACTTCTACAACTGAAACGGAGACTTCTACATCTGACACAGAAAGCCCTACAACAACTACAGCAACATCCACAACAGCAGGTCCAACTACACCTACATCTACTTCTACAACAGTCTCAACAACAGAGAGTTCTACAGAATCAACAACAGAAAGCTCAACAACAACCACAGTAACATCTACAACAGCAGGTCCAACTACACCTACATCTACCTCTACAACAGTTTCAACAACAGAGAGCTCCACAGAATCAACAACAGCTTCAACAACAGAGAGCTCTACAGAATCAACAACAGAAAGCTCCACAGCAACCACAGTAACATCCACAACAGTAGGCCCAACAACGCCTACATCTACTTCTACCTCTACAACAGCTTCAACAACAGAAAGCTCAACGAAGCCAACAACAGAAAGCTCAACAACAGAAAGCTCAACAACAACCACAGTAACATCTACAACAGCAGGTCCAACTACACCTACATCTACCTCTACAACAGTTTCAACAACAGAGAGCTCCACAGAATCAACAACAGCTTCAACAACAGAGAGCTCTACAGAATCAACAACAGTTTCAACAACAGAAAGCTCAACAACAACCACAGTAACATCCACAACAGCAGGTCCAACAACGCCTACATCTACCTCTACAACAGTTTCCACAACAGAGAGCTCAACAACACCTACAACACCGACAACAGCCGGTCCGACTACACCTACATCTACTTCTACAACAACAACCGGAACAACAGCCGGCCCAACAACACCTACATCTACTTCGACAACTACTTCATCAACTCAAATAACAACTACTACATCAAAAACAAGACCGACAATGACCATAACAAATGATACTACCACAACTACAAGCACTACTGGTAGTGCATTAGGATTTACAACAACATCAACAACTACGACTACCACAACTACTACAACAACTACAACCACCACAACAACTACAACAGAGGTAACCACAACTACTGTAGAAACATTTGAAATAAAGATTGCTAAGCGTGAAATTCTTGGCGGTCAGCCGACAGGCAATGAAGTAATTGGCGCACGTCTTTCTGTTAGAGAATTGGGAGGAAATATAATTGATTCTTGGACATCTGATGGTACAGATCATAGTATTTCAAATCTCAAGGATGGCGTAATTTACATTCTTGAAGAAACAGCAGCTCCTAACGGTTACTATTATGCAGAGTCTATTCAGTTTAAGATTGTTGATGGCGAGGCTTATATTGTAAATGAAGATGGTTCAATGTATCCGTCAGGCGATACTATCGTTATGTTTGATGAAGTTATCGTAGAAACAACTACAACCGAAGCCACAACAACAACTATAACTGAGTATACTGGTGATGAAACAACTGAAACAGTTGAAACAACTACAACAGAGCCTAGACCTTTAGTTCATAGTGTATATATAGGAAAGATGGAACTCAGCGATGGTGTTTCAACTGGTTACTTTGTATCCGGTGCGGTTCTCCAGCTTCGTGCAAACGGTGCTACAATCGCTCAGTGGACATCTGACGGTTCATATTACACAATTGATAATTTGTCAGAGAATGTTGTCTATACTCTTGTAGAAGCTACAGCTCCTCAGGGTTATTTGAAGGCTAATTCAATTGACTTTACAATTATTGATTCTGTTGTATATGTAATCGTAGACGGTATGCAGATTCCACAGTCTGATATGAGCATTATAATGTACGACGAGATCGAACCAATTGTCACAACTACAACAACTACCACAGAAGATACTACTACAACTACCACCACAACAACAACTATTATAACAGAAGATACCTCAACTACAACTACAACTGACACAACTACTACAGGAACAGGCACAACAACAACTACAACAGGAACAGGTGTAACAACAAACAGAACAACAATTTACAAGGGCGGCGGCTCATCTAATGTTAAATCAGCACCTAAGACAGGTGATGCAGCAATGCTGTTCATCCCGATGAGCGCATCTGTGCTTATACTTGGTGCAATAGCAGCAGTAAGCCGTAAAAAGAAGAAGTAATCCAAATAGTTTATTTAAGGCATAACTAAAAAACGCAGTGGTTTGCATTTTGCATTCCACTGCGTTTTTATTTTTTATTTCAAATTTATTTTTCCATAAGCATCTGCTTCATTACAGAAAAGTCGAATATATTTAGCCTTTCGTCTTTGCAAACATCTCCGGATTCTGGTGCATCAAGCTTTTCAAGTCCTACAAGATATTTTTGCAGTGCGATAAAATCACTAATATTAAATGCGCCATCTGCATTGACATCACCCGTTATCTTTTCTGGAACAGGCGGTACTTTTTGCTCTTCTTTTACAAGAACTGTGTAATTTACGCAGTACGCCGATTGACCGTTACTTCCGAGTGCGATTTTTTCGCCGGATTTAAAGTTTTTCTTATAAACATTAAAAGTAACATCATTAGATGAAGTAGCGCTAAAATCAGTTTTTGTCCATTCACTCAGCCATTGTGGAGTACTTTCAAGGCGTGTATCTGCCGCAATATAAACTGTAATATCTTCACCGGCAGTGAATTCAGAAATGGTATCTGTAAATGCTTTGGAATCACAAGCTGTTCTAAGAATTTCAGCACCTTTAAGTTCTTCTGGAAGTGTAGTAAATGTAAATTCACGATCTCCAAATATAAATGAACCTACATTTGCATTATCTGTTATTATCCAATAAGAAGCATTGTCATTATCATAAACGATAAGATTCTTGATAAGTCTGCCATTTATTGGGAGTGCCTCTCTTCCGAATGTAAAGTAGTTTATATTCATAAGGAAGCCGTCTTCACCTGTAAATTTCAGATACAAATCATGCACACCTGTAATATTTCCTACATTGCCGGATACATCTACGTATTCCTGCCAGTTTCCAGTACCGGAAGCTTTGCAAACAGCAACAGGGGAATCACTTAGTTTATCAAGATATAACTCAATATTTCCTCCTGTAAGAGCGCTTGCTATTCGTGCGGTAAAACTCTTTGCGCCGTCCTCAAAATCCACTCCTTTGAACATAATATAGTCGCCATTTTCAATATATCCTACATTCTGACCGCCCTCGGCACAATTCTCAGATTTTACGCCGGATTGATCGCTAAAATCTTCAGCTTCGATTTTTTCAAATGCAGAGATTTTCGGAGTTGGCGTAACAATACCATTAGTAGGGGACAGTGTTACAACACCTTCTGGAAACGCATTAACAGTTAGATCATTTATATAGTATTCGATATTTGTATATCCATTACCGCAATAATCTCCGTTTATATCACTTGCATCATTTGGATTAAGACCTCTTTCAAGCTCCCAATTATCAGGCATTCCATCATTATCGCTGTCTGTTATATTTTTTGTCAGTACAGCTGATGGATAAGTGTATGTTACTCCGCACTCAATTTTATATTTATCCAAATCAGTTTTTGATGAATCATATTCAGCTGTACCACTGCATGAGCCTGTACCATTAATAGTTTCTTCGGCGCATTTACGATCTATTTCAGTTCTTTTATCAGAAGAAATACCGTTTCCTGCAAATGCGGTAACATGATTAAATGAGTCCTGAGCGCTTTCTGCTGTTGTAACAGATGATACATTTTTTCCGTTTACTAAGGTCTGGAAAGGTGAGCCGGAAACCAAATCATCTTTAGTAATTCCAATGGAGGTTTTAACATCTACACCTGACCAGTTATCATTAGTTGGGCCTGGATAAACTGTATCATCTTTATTTAGCATTCTGTTGCCGCTTATGTAAACTTTGAAATTTTGCGGACTTGTACCGCTATCTACATAGACATAGTGTTTACCGCCGGTGGTGCTATTGCCCATTTTAAGAGTATTATTTACATAGTTCAAATGTCCAATAGTACCATAAGCAGTCTGATATCCCCAGTCATAGATTACGTTATTTGTAAAATCAGCAGTTGCCGTTCCCTGAACCTTTCCTCTGAAATTTCGTGAAACGTTATGTATGATAAGGTTGTGATCGAAAGAAAGGTTTCCCTTTCCCATCATAAGTCCAAACCCATGCAATCCTTTTTTATGACCACCCCATGAATCTGCCGGACCAAGAACTGAATACTGAACTGTATAATATTCATTATTGGAATAAAGTCCCCATTGTTCATCAGTAGTCCAGCCCATTGAGCAGTGATCTATGATTGAATTAGATCCTTTTGCACCTCCCCAAGCATCGTTTCCGGAGCTTGTTGCCGCATAAGGGCCGGGACGTGAGCTTATAAAACGACAGATAATATTGTCGCCTGCCATACCCATTTTATAGTTTTTTAGAGTAATTCCGCTGCCTCCCGGTGCTGTCTGACCTGCAATAGTAATATTACTCTGACATAAGATATTGCTTTTTAGTTCAATAGTACCGCTTACATCAAATACAACGATTCTTCCTGATTTACTTACGGCATCACGAAATGAACCCGCACCACTGTCATTAAGATTGGTAACATGATAAACCTCTCCGCCTCTGCCGCCTGTTGCATACATACCGCCGCCTACAGCGCCCGGAAAAGCAGGAACAGCCTCTCCAGCCGATGCTTGAATCGGTACAACAATACCGGAAGTTATAAGCATTACAGCGCTAATGGCTGCTCCTATGGATTTTTTTATTTGTTTAAGCATAAATAACACCGCCTAATAATAATCTTATTGTTTTAAGTATATCATATTATTTTACAAAAATCAATTGCATGTTAAACTTTTTTTATTGCAATTATTATTTTTTGCCTGCAAAAAAGGGGAAAGCCGCAAGGTGTTGCGGACCTTGCGGCATTTGAGTGTTTACGATTACTTACTTAAACCTCTTTGTATACAGTATACTCTAAATCGTCTTCATAGTCAATGACATTTTATGCAAAAAATATTGCGTTTTTAATCAAATATACCCCAGCATTTTTAAAATGAACAGCCATATAGTTAATGTAAACGCACTCAGCAGCGTAGTCAGCATAACAGTGCAGGCAGTAATTGTACCCTTATGTCCGAAATTTTTTGCCATAACAAAGCAGCTTCCCGTGGTTGCACTTCCTAGCATTACGAGAATAGATATGAGCTTTTCATCTCTGAATCCTAACCAAATAGAAACAGGAAGGAATATTGCACAAAAAACCACTAACTTTAAAGCTGCAACGCCAAATGAAATAAGTGTATTTCCCTTTACATCATGAAGTTTAAATGATGCACCAAGTGCAATGAGTGAGAGAGGTGTTGCCATATTTGCAAGATATGAAACAGTTTTTGAAAATATTTCAGGCTGAGGTATTTTTAGCGTAGACCATAACAATCCTATAACGATACCTAGTATAATTGGATTTGTAAGAACTTCTTTTGCTGTTTTAATGAAAAGAGTTTTCTTGCTCTGCTTTTCGCCATTATCAGGGGAAGTTATGGAAAGTATCGTAACTGCTATAATGTTATAAAGTGGAACTGTACCTATTATCATTAGTGCTGCCATTGTAGATGTTCCGTAAATATTGTTTACAAAAGCCATTCCAAGAACTGCCGCACTGCTGCGATAGGAAGCTTGTATTATTTCGCCACGTTCTGTTTTATTTTTATGCAAAAGAGAAAAAAGAATTGCAATAGCTATGCAGCATAAGGTTGTGCAAAGGCAAAATAATACAAGTTTTGTATCCCATATTTCTCTGAAGTCAGCTGATGCAAGATCTTTAAATAGAAGAGCAGGTAAAAGCGCTTTGAAAACAAATTGATTAAGCTTTTTTACCGTAGGTTCATCCAAAAGGTGAATTTTGCGAAAAAACGTACCGAGTACCATTAAGAGAAAAATCGGAACAGTTGCATTAAGGCTGAATACAAGATTCTGTGTAAATGCATTCATCAGTTTTCTCCTTATCTATATCTATTGATTTTTTATCTTATTTATTATAGCATCTGTTTGTTGCTTTTTTAAGAAATAATTGTTATTTAAAATGGAGATAAACGACTTGACATTTTCAACATATAGCTTTATAATTGTTATATTATTAGCAGAGCAATATGCACCTAAAAAGTGAAAGAGACAGGAAATATGAATGTATGAATAGAGGAAAGGTATTTTTAATATGTGGAAAGATATGTAGCGGCAAAAGCTACTATGCAGAAAAACTTTTACGTGAAAAAAACGCAGTAATATTGTCTGTTGATGAAGTGTCATTTGCACTTTTTGATGGTGAACTTGGTGAAAAACATGATGATATGACAGAGCGTATAAAGAAATATTTGTACAAAAAATCTATAGATATTCTTAAAACAGGTACTAATGTTATTTTGGAATGGGGATTTTGGAAAAAAGCTTGGCGTAAGGCAGCGATCGAGTTCTATAAATCACACGGATTTGAATATGAGTTTCACTATGTGGATATATCTGATAGTGATTGGGAAAAGAATATTTGCGAGAGAAACAAAAAAGTTCAAGACAGTAAAACTAATGAATATTATCTTGATGAAGGGCTTAAACAGAAGCTAGAGGTTTTGTTTGAAAAACCTGATAAAAGTGAGATTGATGTGTGGCATTGGAATAAACGATGAATAAAAATGCATATAGTTATAAATACACTAGACAAAAGAGTTTGAGTGTGATATAATGTCTGTAGTTAGCTTTTGTAATATGATTTATAGAGCTAAATAATTTTTTTCACAGAGATGTGCTTATATATCTAAGGAGGAAAAAAGATGAAATATCTTGTTGTATTATGTGATGGTATGGCTGACTATCCTATGGAGGAACTGGGAGGTAAAACACCTCTGGAATATGCAAACGTACCAAATATGGATTCTCTTGTAAAAACTGCTAAAATTGGTCTTGTAAAGACTGTTCAGGACGGTATGAAGCCAGGCAGTGATGTGGCAAACCTTTCTGTTTTAGGCTATGACCCTATGATTTATTATACAGGACGTTCTCCGTTGGAAGCTGGAAGTATCGGTATTGATATGAAGAAAACAGACGTTTCACTTCGCTGTAATCTTGTAACTGTAAGTGACGAATCTGCATATGAGGATAAGACCTTGATTGATTACTGTGCAGATGACATTTCTACAGAAGATGCACGTGTACTTATTGAGTATATTGAAGAAAAGCTGGGCTGTGATGAATTCCGCTTCTATACAGGCGTTGCATATAGACACTGTCTTATATGGGATAATGGCACAACAGATCTTGGCGGTTTGACTCCTCCTCACGATATTACAGGCAGACCAGTTAGAGATTATCTTCCTAATAAAATGAGTGACAACGCTAAAAAGCTTCAGGAGCTTATGGAGAAGTCATATGAACTTCTTAAGGATCATCCTATAAATAAATCAAGAATAGAAAAGGGACTAAATCCTGCAAACAGTATATGGCTTTGGGGCGAAGGCGTTCGTGCAGATCTTGATAATTTCAAAGAGAAGTATGGACTTAAAGCATCTATGATTTCTGCTGTGGATCTTCTTAAAGGTATAGGAAAGTTCTCAGGTATGAGCGTTGTAGAGGTTGAAGGTGCTACAGGATATATTGATACAAATTTTGAAGGTAAAGCAGCTGCTGCGATCAAGGAATTTGAAAACGGTCAGGATTTTGTATATATTCATGTTGAAGCTCCTGATGAATGCGGACATCGTGCTGAAATTCAGAATAAAGTTCGTGCTATTGAAATTATTGATGAAAAGATTATTGGCCCTGTAGTAGAAGCACTTAGAAAGATGGGTGATTTCAAGGTTATGGTAACGCCTGACCATGCTACACCGCTTTCTTTGAAGACACATACAAATGATCCAATACCGTTTTTTATTTACGATAGTACAAAGCCTCAGAGTGGTGCTGAGTGTTTCAATGAGAAAACAGCTAAGGAATCCGGTCTTTATATTGATGAGGGCTTTACTATTATGAAGGACTTTGCCGATGCAGAAAAATAATTTTGACGCTGAACATGATAAGGCTGTTCTCAAGCGTTCGTATCGTTTTATTTTTATAGTTATGGTAATAGCCTATATTGTAATATGCACTTTATCAGTTTATGCTGTTAGCGTACTGGATAGAAATGATGTTGTTCGTCAGATAGATAAGAATGTTAATTCAATTACTACTTATCTTGAACAGGGTTTCAAGGCAGGAGAACTGGCTCAGAAAGAGTTTCTTGATGAGTACCGCACAAAAACACGAGTTATTTCTGTTATGATACCTGATGTTGAAAAGCTGGAGGAAAACGAATCTATTCTTGAAGAAATACGTGTAGCTGTTGATGCAGAGGAAGTAAGCGTATTTACTCATGATGGTGATATTGTAGCTACTACTGCAACATATGGTAAAAACGTTTCAATTGAATCTGTTTTTCAAGATCATATTGGGGAACTTAATTATAATAATGCAATACTGAATAAAGATGCTGAATCACCGTATATTGCGGCAGCAGCTCAGCTTTCCGATAAGGGATACATGCTTCAAATAATGTATGATGCTGAGTCTCTAATATCTCTTATGGATGATTCTTCTATTCGTTCTATAGCTAAAAATTTCCCATTATATTCTGATGGCAAAACTGTTATTATTGATACAGAAAGCTTTACATATGTAAGCCATACTGATAAAAATAAAATAGGTGCCTCATGTTCAATAGATCCTGAAAAATTCCATAGGAACAAAAGTAAGTTTGATGAGATACTTTCAGGCGAAAATGTAATGGTACGTTATCATAAGTATGAGAATTATATTATAGCAGCATTTGTTTCATATGATGATATTTTTAATGCAAGCTATGCCGTTTTGTGCTGGATGATTGGTGGCGGAGTTGTCATACTTACTGTAACTGCGCTTGCAATGCGTATGGCTGTAATACGTGCTGTCAAAACATATAATAGTAAAGACGACGAAGCTTTGAAAGCGGATGACAAAAAATAATTATAATAAAACAACCGCAGGAATTTTTTAATAATCCTGCGGTTTAATGTTTTGTTTAATGTTTAATTTTGTATATTATTTGAATGAAACAGAATTTCCAAGCAGCTTGAATTTTTTACAGCTTTTGCAAAGTTCTGTTATAAAAAGTGAAATGCTTTTATCTCTTATATTTCCTTTGAAATCTATGTAAAATACAACGTCAAAGCTGCCGTCACGTATAGGCCTGTTTTCAATTTTTACAAGGTCAATATTCTGGATGAAGAATTTCATAAGGAGTTTACTCAGTACACCGGGAACATTAGGGAGAGTAAGCATAACTGAAATAACATCAGCTTCGGGTGATACTTCGATTTCCTTTGTTATGCATATAAAACGTGTAAAGTTTGGCAGTACGTTAGAAATACGTGTTTTCAATATATCAAGACCTGTAAGCTGCGCACACCTTTCAGAACATATTGCAGCAATTGGTTCATCGCTTTCAGCCACCATTCTTGCAGCTGTAGCGGTGTTGTCATAATCCTTTATTTTAAGATGGTTTTTCTTTATAAAGTCGGAACACTGAGAAAGTGCTTGCGGATGTGAGTAAACTTTTGTAATATCTTCCATTTTTGTACCGTGACGTACCGCAAGGCAATTTGCAACTTCTACTTGATTTACAGCAGTGATGAAAAAGTTGTACTTACCCATGAGATCGTATGTTTGAGTTACAGAACCAGCGGTGCTGTTGTAGACAGGCAGTATGCCGTATTCAATTTCACCAGATTCAACAGCTTCAAATACTTGGTGAAACGATGGATAGTATATAGGTTCGTGCTCAGGGAAGAAAATCTTTGTAGCGGTTTCAGAATTTGCACCTGCACATCCCTGACAGCCTATTTTTTGGGCGCTGCTCAAGTTGGGATAAGAAAATTCATGAGCAGCCTCATCAGATGACAGCATTTGTCTTTGCAGTTGTTTGCTTATATCCATGATAACAGTAAACAATACTCTTACGCTGGAGCGCATATCATTTTCAGTAAGATTTTCCATCTTGTCAAGAATTTGTGCCTCACGCTCTTCCTGAAAAATGGGTAGATTATTCTCCTTTTTATATGCTGCGACTTTTTTGCAAAGCTCCATTCTGTTTTGGAAAAGGTTAAGAATTTCTCTATCAATTTGGTCTATCTGTGTACGTATTTCATTTAAATTCATATCATTATATTCCTCTCAAAATACTTGTTTTCTTTATTATACACACTTTTTTTTCAGAAATCAAGATATTTTTTTGAATTGCTATTGAAAATATACCATTGTTTATGATATAATAGCTATTGTGATGTGTCTTTATATAATTGTATTGAATGCTATAGATATATAAATAAAAAAATATCAGGGGGATAAAAGGTGCGAATATTGGGAATTGACCCCGGTTATGCAATTGTAGGCTTTGGCGTAGTGGATTACGCTGGAATGAATTTTGCACCACTTGAATATGGTGCGATAACAACAGAAGCAGGAATTGTTTTTTCTAAAAGATTAAAAGCGATTTATGATGATCTTGATTTTCTTATAAGCCGATGGAAGCCTGATTGCATAGCTTTAGAACGTTTGTTTTTTACAAGCAATCAGAAAACAGTAATAGATGTTGCACAGGCGAGAGGCGTTATAATACTTTGTGCCGAACAGCGAAATATTCCGCTTTTTGAATATACGCCTTTACAGGTGAAAATGGCTGTTGTAGGATATGGTAAAGCTGAAAAAAAGCAGGTAATGGATCTCACCAGAAGGATACTTCATCTTGAACAGATACCAAAACCTGATGATGCAGCTGACGCTTTGGCAATAGCTATTTGTCATGGACATTCTTTTACTGGAATGCGTTTAAATGAAACAGAAAAGAGGGCAACAAAAACAGTATGATTTATAGTGTACATGGAAAACTTATTTCAAAAAACAGCGGACTTGCAATTGTTGAATGTGCAGGTGTTGGTTACGCATGCCGTACTACTCAGGTTACACTTTCAGAGATAGGTTCTGTTGGTGATGATGTAATGCTCTATACTCATTTATCTATTCGTGAAGATGCAGCAGAGCTTTTTGGATTTGCAGATATGCAGGAGCTTCATTGCTTTGAAATGCTTACATCTGTATCTGGCGTTGGACCGAAGGCAGCACTTGCTATTTTATCAGATCTTTCTGCTGATAGATTTGCCCTTGTAGTGGCATCCGGCGACAGCAAAACTCTTACTAAAAGTAAGGGAATAGGTGCTAAAACGGCACAACGTATCGTGCTTGAGCTTAAAGATAAAATTTCTAAGGAAAATAAAGATTCTGATTGGAGCTCGCTTTCTGAGAGTGCCGTTTATGAGAATAATTCTGCTCTGGAGGATGCTGTATCTGCACTTATGGTGCTTGGATATTCACAGGAAGAGATCATGCCTTTGCTTTTACAACTTGACAAGGGTATGTCATCAGAGGAGCTTATCAAGGAAACATTAAGGTTAATTGGAAGTAGAAGATAAATGTTATAGCAAATCTTTAATGGAGGTGATAAAATGATTGAAACAAGCGATATGTCTTTTGAACAGAGAATGATAACCCCTGAGCATATGCCGGAGGATAGTGAGGTAGAGTTATCTTTGCGTCCTCAGTCTCTTAATGAATATATTGGTCAGGATAAGGTAAAAGAAAATATGGCGATATATATTGAAGCCGCAAAACGCCGTGGCGATGTACTTGATCATGTTTTGCTTTATGGACCTCCGGGATTGGGAAAGACTACTTTATCTGCAATTATTGCAAGAGAAATGGGTGTAAATTTACGAGTTACAACAGGCCCTGCTATCGAAAAGCCCGGCGATCTTGCAGCATTGCTTACTAATTTGCAAACGGGTGATGTCCTGTTTATTGATGAGATACACAGACTTTCAAGATCAGTAGAAGAAATACTCTATCCGGCACTTGAGGATCATGCAATTGATATTATCATGGGCAAAGGGCCTTCTGCTCGTTCTTTGCGTATAGACCTCAATCCTTTTACACTTGTAGGAGCTACAACAAGAGCGGGTCAGCTTTCAAGTCCGCTTCGTGATCGTTTTGGAGTTATTCAAAGACTTGAGCTTTATACTCCCGAGCAGCTTACAGATATTGTACGAAGAAGCAGTATGATACTTGAAATTCCATGTTCATTAGATGGTGCAATGGAGGTTGCAAGACGTGCAAGAGGTACGCCACGTATTGCCAATCGACTTTTAAAGCGTGTACGTGACTTTGCTGATGTTATGGGAAACGGTGAAATCACTAAGGAAATTGCTATGATAGCTCTTGATCGACTTGAAATAGATGATCTGGGTCTTGATAGTAATGACAGAAGAATGCTTGAAATGATTATAAAAGGTTATGGAGGCGGCCCTGTAGGACTGGAAACCTTGGCATCTGCTCTTGGTGAGGAAACAGTTACACTGGAGGATGTGTGTGAACCTTATCTTATGCAGCTTGGATTCCTTTCAAGAACTCCAAGAGGAAGATGTGCTACCGACCTTGCATATGAACATCTGGGCTTTAAAAAGCCTAGCAGAGGTGAAGGTAATCATAAGACTGATTCAGGTCAAATGTCACTTATATAATTATAATTTTAGTTAATATATTAAAATCATAAAGGAGTTTATTTTATTATGGGAAGATTATTTGGAACAGATGGAGCTAGGGGAGTAGCAATTACAGAGCTTACTTGTGAAATAGCAATGCTTATTGGTCGTGCCGCAGCATTGGTTCTTACAAATGAAACTGATAAAAAACCATGTATTTTTATAGGTAAAGATACAAGAATTTCTTCTGACGTTTTAGAAGCTGCACTTTGTGCTGGTATTTGCTCGGTAGGAGCTAATGCTGTACGTTTAGGTGTTGTTCCTACACCTGCTGTAGCATATCTTGTTCGTACAAAAGGTGCAGATGCAGGCATTATGATCTCTGCTTCTCACAACAGTGTTGAATTTAATGGTATAAAGCTTTTTGCTTCTACAGGATACAAGCTTCCAGATGCTATAGAAGAAGAGATCGAGAAACTTGTTTTGGATTCTCCTAAAGATATGCCGCTTAAATCAAATACTGATATCGGCAGAATAACAGATTATGAAGCAGCGCAGGATGACTATATTGACTATATTGCAAGCTGTATTGATTCAAATCTTAATGGTACATATTTAGCACTTGACTGCGCAAATGGAAGTTCTTCAGGCACTGCAAAGAAGCTTTTTGAAAAGCTTGGAGCAAGAGTTGATATGCTTAGTGCAGAACCGGATGGTACAAATATTAATGATAACTGCGGTTCTACGCATATGGAAAATCTTATGGCATATGTTAAAGAACATGGTTGTGACGCAGGTCTTGCATTTGATGGCGATGCAGATCGTTGTCTTGCAGTAGATGAAAACGGCTGCCTTATTGATGGCGATAAGCTTATTGCAATAGCCGCAAATGCTATGAAAAATAATGGTAAGCTTAAAAATAATACAGCAGTTGTTACTGTTATGTCAAATCTTGGATTTTTCCACTTTGCAAAGCGTGAAGGCATTGAAACAGCAGCTACAAAAGTAGGCGATCGTTATGTACTTGAAGAAATGCTGGCAAAGGGTTATAATATAGGTGGTGAACAGAGCGGTCACATAATTTTCCTTGATCATGCAACAACAGGTGACGGTCAGCTTTCTGGTGCTAAGATTATTGAGATTCTTGTAAATTCCGGAAAGAAAATGAGTGAAGTCGCATCAATTATGGAATCATTTCCACAGCTTATGTTGAATGTTCGCATAAAGCCTGAACACAGAAATGTGTGGAGAGATGATGACAAGGTAAAAGCTGTTATGAATCTTTATGAAGAAAAGCTTGGCGAAGATGGACGTATTCTTGTACGTGAAAGCGGAACAGAACCTCTTATCCGTGTTATGGTAGAGGGTAAGGATGCAGACCTTATGGAAGAGGCTTGCAGAAATATAACAGCAGCAATTGAAGAATTTGTACAGAAGTAAAATAAAGGAGCGAGTATTTTGAGAGCAGCAAATCGGTGGAAGGAGTATCGAATTCTGGATACATCTTCGCAGGAAAAATTAGAGGTGTGGAATGATATTACCCTGATACGACCCGATCCTCAGATAATATGGCGTACACCAAAGAGTGTTTCTGAATGGAATAGTGCAGACGGTCATTATACACGTTCATCAACTGGCGGTGGAAAATGGCGCTTTTCTAATAAAATTCCGGAATCATGGGAACTCCGCTATGAACCGCTTGAGCTTACTTTTAAAATTCAGCCTACAGGTTTCAAGCACACGGGTCTTTTTCCTGAACAGGCTGTAAACTGGGATTTTGTTGCTGATAAGATCAAAAATGCGGGCAGACCAATTTCAGTTTTAAATCTTTTTGCCTATACAGGCGGTGCTACTCTTGCTTGTGCACGTGCCGGGGCTTCCGTTTGTCATGTTGATGCTTCAAAGGGAATGGTTCAGTGGGCAAGAGAGAATGCTGCACTTTCTAATATGACAGATAAGCCGATTAGATGGATAGTAGACGACTGTGAAAAGTTTGTTGCACGTGAAATACGACGTGGAAGAAAATATGACGCTGTTATAATGGATCCTCCAAGCTATGGCAGAGGTCCTGGAGGCGAAGTATGGAAGCTTGAGGACTGTGTGTACGACCTTGTAAAGCTATGTTCAGGAGTTCTCAGTGATGAACCGTTATTTGTTCTGATAAACAGCTATACAACAGGTCTTTCACCGTCTGTAATGGGCTACATACTTGGCAGCGTTTTACAAAAGGACTTTGGTGGAAGTATCACGTTTGATGAGATAGGTCTGCCTGTAGAACAAAGCAAGATGGTACTGCCATGTGGCAATACTGCTATATGGCAGAGTAAATAAACAACACTTATGAAAGGATACTGAGAAAACTATGAGTGTTCAGCTTAAGGCAGAAAATCTCTGTTTTCATTATACGGATGAGGATGGCAATAGGACTTCAAAAGATATTTTAAAGAATATTTCTCTGGAAATAGAAAAAGGTTCTTTTGTTGCGATACTTGGTCATAATGGCTCCGGAAAATCAACTCTTGCAAGATTATTTAATGGTATACTTGTTCCTTCTTCAGGTAGAATTCTTGCAAATGGTATTGATACAAGCGATGATGATAAGATCTATGAGATACGCCGTCACGTTGGAATGGTTTTCCAGAATCCTGATAATCAGATAGTAGCAACGATAGTTGAGGATGATGTAGCATTTGGACCTGAAAATCTTGGAATGCCTCCGAAGGAAATAAGAAAGCGTGTTGACGATGCGCTTCGTGCAGTTGATATGTACGATCATCGTTTTCATGCACCGTCGCAGTTATCAGGAGGTCAGAAACAGAGAGTGGCTATTGCTGGTATTATTGCAATGCGTCCCGATTGTATTATTCTTGACGAACCAACAGCAATGCTTGATCCGAAGGGCCGAAGAGAGGTAATGAAAACTATTCATATGCTTCGCAAAGAATACGGTATTACTATTGTGCTTATTACACACTACATGAACGAGGCTGTAGAAGCGGATCGTGTGATTGTAATTGATGACGGAGAGATAATAATAGATAATACTCCGGAGAATGTTTTTGTAAAACCTGAACTTTTACAGGCAGTAGGACTGGATGTTCCACAAAGTACAGAGCTTTTGTGGAAACTTAAAAGTGAAGGAATACCGGTTTTGGTAAATGCGATCAATGAAAAGCATTGCGTGGATACTATTATGAATTTGTTTGCTTAAATAAAGGAGTTAGCTGTGGAAGTATTACGTACAGAAGAACTGACATATCAATACAGTATTGGTACGCCATTTGAAAAAACGGCAGTAGACCGTGTGAATCTGGAGATAGAAGAGGGGGCTTTTGTAGGGGTAATAGGTTCTACCGGTTCAGGCAAATCAACGCTTATGCAGCATTTTAATGGACTGTTAAGACCTACTGCGGGTACTGTTTATCTGAGTGGACAAGATATATGGGCTGATAAAAATAATCTCATGGATGTAAGATTTAAGGTAGGTCTTGTATTTCAATATCCTGAATATCAGCTTTTTGAAGAAACTGTATATCGTGATATAGCATATGGACCTTTAAATATGGGGCTTACAGAAAGTGAAGTAAAGGATCGTGTTTTTGAAGCAGCTGATTTTGTTGGCCTTACAGAAGAACAGCTTTCCAAGTCTCCCTTTGCACTTTCAGGCGGACAAAAACGACGTGCTGCCATTGCAGGAGTTATGGCAATGCGTCCGAAGATACTCATACTTGATGAACCAACAGCAGGCCTTGATCCAATGGGACGAGAAGAGATACTGTCGGAGATACGTCGTTATCATAAGAAAACAGGTTGCACGATCCTTCTTGTTTCTCATAGCATGGAGGATGTATCAAGGTATGCTGAAAAGCTTCTTGTAATGAATAAAGGAAAAGTTTTTTGTTATGATGATACAAGAGAAGTTTTTAAACGTGCAGGTGAGCTTGAAAAAATCGGTCTGTCTGTTCCTGAAATAACACGTATATGCATGGAGCTGCGCAAAAGAGGAATTTCACTGAGCGACAGCATCTACACAGTTGACGAAGCTGTAAAACAAATAGTTCAGTATTATAAAGATAAAAAAGGAGGCGATATCTGATGCTGAAAGATATAACCATAGGACAATATTTCCCTGGGGATAGTTTTCTTCACAGACTCGATCCTCGTTTTAAAATAGTAATGACACTATTATATATTGCTATGCTTTTTATGGGCAATGAACTTTATTCTTTGTTGTTTGGTGTGGTATATTGCATTTTAGCTTTTTCTTTGTCCAAGCTGTCGATAAAGCTTTTTGGAAAGAATATAAAGCCGCTTTTGCCAATTTTACTTATAACAGCTGTTCTGGATATTTTTTTTATTAGAGAGGGCACGGTATACTTTCAAGCAGGCTTTTTTAAATTAACTGAGGACGGAGTTTTTACAGCGATAAGAATGATTGTACGTATATTATTTCTCATTATAGGTTCATCGCTTCTTACTTATACCACATCACCGATTCAGCTTACGGATGCAATAGAACGTCTTTTATCACCACTTAAAAAGCTTCATTTTCCTGTGCATTCATTTGCTATGATGATGTCAATAGCTTTAAGATTTATACCAACCCTTATGGATGAGACGGATAAAATTATTGCAGCTCAAAAAGCAAGAGGAGCAGGATTTGATTCATCCAAGTTAAAAGATAAGGCAAAAGCCCTTGTACCGGTGCTTATACCGTTGTTTGTGTCTGCATTCAGGCGTGCTGAGGAACTCGCCACAGCTATGGAGTGCAGGTGTTATAGGGGAGATGTGGGACGTACTAAGATGAAATCTATGAGTGCAGGAAGAAATGATTTTATTGCACTTACAGTAACTATTTTGATGCTTGGTGCTGCTATAGTTACAACAGTTCTTTTTTAATACGAGGTGTATTTATGGATACTGAAAAATCTTGCATATATGAAAGATCTTCTTGCGGTGAAAGTGGTGCAGGCAAATCAATAAAACAATTTAAAAGAAATCAGGCAGATACAAGGTGCTATCTGCTTTTATCTTTTTTTATACCATGTCTTTTGGTAGGAATATGCTGGGCATTTATGGGAGTCCATCCATTTGGTGACAGACAGATACTTGTAACTGATTTCTGGCATCAGTATTTTCCATTTGCAAATATACTTCACGGAAAGCTGCAAAGTTTTTCTTCACTGCTCTATACGTGGGAATCCGGACTTGGTTCTAATTTTATAGCTATGATGGCATATTATGCAGCAAGTCCTCTCAATCTTTTGACTATTTTTATACCAGAATCATTTTTGCGTGATGGCATTACGATTATACTGCTTTTAAAAATCGGATTTGCAGGGCTGTTTATGTCAATGATGTTGAAGTATGCATTTAGACGTAATGATATTTCTATATGTTTTTTTTCAGTTATGTATGCTTTGTGCAGCTATATTCTGGGCTACAGCTGGAACATTATATGGATAGATACAGTTGCTCTTCTACCTCTTGTAATGCTTGGACTACTAAAGCTTATACGTGATAAAAAGTGTGTCCTTTATATTTCTTCACTTGCCGTAGCACTCATATCTAATTATTATATTGGATTATTTATATGTATATTTACTGTAATAGCATTTTTCTGCATATGCATTTTTGAATGTAAGGGACCGAAACAGTTTATTTTTTCCGGACTTCGTACACTTGGAGCTACAGCTGTTGGAATAGGGCTTGGCGCATTTATACTGATTCCTGCATTTTTTGCGCTTAAGCTTACAAACAGTGCTGATAATTTATTTCCGACATATCTTAATTTTTATGAGGAATGGCTGGATGTTCTTGCAAATATGACAGCTTTCCGAGAACCAACTGTAAAAGAAGGTCTGCCTAATCTTTACTGCGGCATTATATGTGTGGTGCTTATGGGAATGTTTCTGCGTTCTGGCAGGATACGTATTCGTGAAAAAATTGCAGCAGTGCTTATTCTCGCATTTATTATTGTAAGCTGTAATATGAATTATCTTAATTTTATATGGCATGGATTTCATAATACAAATATGCTTCCTTATCGGTTTGCATTTTTATTTTCATTTGTTATGATCGTGATGGCGTATAGGGCGTTTGATCTGGTAATATCAGGTAAAATAAAAATTTTCGATGTAATAGCTATGGCAGTAGTTGCGGCAGCTTTTTTCGCTGTAACATGGTTTTCAAATCGTGACGATGCAAAGACTAGAGCGATGTGGATGAGTTTGATCTTATCAGTTTTTTATGTGATCGTAATGTTTTTGTATGAGAGACGGTTATTGAAATGCTTTACTATGTGCGGTTTGATTTCTGTTGGACTGTTATTTGAAATGTTTATTCATACACGTATAAGTACTCAAGCAGTGGGAACGTCTGATTATGTAAGCTATCCGCTGAGAAATGCAGAAGTATCTGAAACACTTGAAAAAATAAATGAAATGGATACGGAGTTATTTAGTCGTACAGAGATGAGTACATGGTATACTCTTAACGATCCTGCTCTTTATTCCTATAATGGTATTTCACAGTTTTCTTCTATGGCAAATAAAAGCGTAACAACCTTTATGAGAACACTTGGACTTCCTGCTTCCGAGGCAGGTAATAGATATTATTATGGACTTACTTCACCAGTTACTAACATGTTTACCGGAATAAAATATATCATATCAAGAAATGGTACAGTAATGGATGATAATACCCTTGAACTTATTTCGCTTGATGGACAAGTAGCTGCGTATGAGAATAAATACTTTCTTCCAATAGGCTTTATGACAGATAAAAAGATTTTATCTTATGATGGACTTTTGCATTCAAATCCTTTTGAAGCACAGAATTCACTTTTTTCAAAGGCAACGAGCATAGATGAACAACTCTTTACGCCTATAGATGTTACTAATACGGCACATATAGGTATGTCACAAAACAATGGCGTGTATCGTACCGCTTATGGAAATTATACTTTTGCAGTTGATGAAACGGCAGATTCGCATACATTCAAGTATAATTTTATTCCTAATGAGGACTCAATTCTTTATGCTTATGTATCTGCCGACGGAGTTACAAGTGTAGAAATTTTACATGATAATTCAAGTATTGGTTCTTATAGCGTTACTAAGAAGCAGGGATTTATAGCACCAATTGGAAAATGTGATGCAGGAGTAAAGACAACAGTTAGTGCAAATGTTTCAGATGAAGGTGTTAAAAGAGGTTCTATTAAGATTTACGTTTATAGTCTCAATGAAGAACTTTTGCAAAGAGGATATCAAAAGCTTCTTTCATCTGCTGTGAAGCTTGATGAATTTTCAGATACAAAGCTTTCAGGTACTGTAAATGCAGCCGAAACAGGATTATGCTATTTTTCAATACCTTATGAAAAGGGCTGGACAGCATATATTGATGATGAAAAAACAGATATTCAAACGGTAGGGGATGCAATGCTTGCCGTGCCAGTAGAAAAAGGAAATCATAATATTAAGCTTGTTTACTTTCCTGAGGGTATGACGTTGGGAATAATGATATCATCTATCGCTTTTATTATATGGGTATTGATTCTGCTGTCTGAATTTGATATTATAAATAAGATTAGATTAAGAATTAGATTAAAAATTCAAAATAATAGTGGGAGGAAGACATGAGAAATTTAAAAGTAATCATGGCGTTTCGTGGTACGAATTATCACGGCTATCAGCGTCAAAATAATGCTGTGACAGTTCAGGAAACGGTTGAAAAAGCTGTATCAAAAATTCTCAATACAAAAACAATTATTCACGGTTGTTCAAGAACTGATACAGGTGTTCATGCAGATATGTTCTGCTTTACATTTAAAACGGAAAATCAAATCCCACTCAGAAATTTTGTACGTGGAATAAATGGCTATCTTCCAGATGATATTTCGGTTTTAAGCTGCGAGGAAGTACCCGAGGATTTTCATGCTAGATTCAGTTGCAAAGGGAAAACGTATCTTTATCGCATTCACAACAGTGAATCAAAAAATCCTTTTGCTACAGATCTTGCACTTCATTATCGCAGACCTCTTAACATTGAACTTATGAGAGAAGCTGCATTATTCTTTGTAGGAACTCATGACTTCGGAAGCTTTTGTGCAGACTGTTCAAAAAAGCTTTGCACAATACGAACTATATATCAATTTCAAATAGAAATGAACGGAAATGATGTTAAAATACTTGTAAAAGGCGATGGTTTCCTGTATAATATGGTTAGGATATTAGTTGGCACGTTGCTTGATATAAATGAGGGAAGAATAAAGATATCTGATCTTGAAAATATTATGAATGCAAGAGACCGTAAACTTGCCGGAAGAACAGCGCTGCCGCATGGTTTGTATCTTCATGAAGTGTATTATGACAGCATCTGAATAATGCTGGAAAGGAGAAAGCATTCTTTATATTATTTATATAGGGTGCAAGGCGTATGAAAAAAGATAAAGTTGATTCAATAGAAAAAAGGAAAAGAAAAAAAACACAGAAAAGTTTATTAAGACTTTTGATCCTTATGCTGATAGCTGCGTTTTGTGTGTTTCTCTATATGAACAGAGAAAACTGGATAAGCGGAGTTGAAAATAAAATAGAATCTATTCGTCAAAACGACGGAGTTCTTGCTGAAGGTAATTTTCCTCTTAAAGTTGCTGATGACAGTGATTATCAATTACAAGTTCTTGACGATAAACTAGCACTTTTGAGCAATTCATACCTTTATCTCTACTCGGTTCAGGGTGAGAACGCTGATACAAGACAGATCACATATACACGACCTGTTATAAAAACAAAAGGTGATTATGCTCTGTGCTTTGAACATGGCGGTACTAATTTTAGAGTTGACAGAACTGATGATCTGGTGTATGAAAGAGATGCTGATGATCTTATTATAACAGGTGCTGTAAGCAACAGCGGATATACAGCACTTGTAACTGAATCAAACACATACAGCTGTTCGATATATGTTTATGATAATAACGGTAAAAAAATTTATACAAGAAATTGTGTTGAACGTGTAAATGAACTTAGCTTTGATAACGACAGCAAGGGATGCATTTTTGTAGAGCTGAATTCTGAAAAGGGTGAGGTTTCTTCTGTTTTACAAAGAATAAGATTTGAACAAAAAGAGGGAATATGGGAAACACCTGCTATTTCTACTCTGTGCATTGAAACTTCTTTTACAGAAGATGGAAGAATCTGTGTTATTGGCGATAATATGTGTGCATACTATAATAAAAAAGGTCAGCTTGAATCTATGTATACATATACAGGTACGCTTTTAAGTTATCATGTAAATAACGGACAGGCTGCTGTTTTGATACGCAGCGATGAGACCCGTGAAACAAATCTTGTTTTGCTTGATGGTTCTGCCGAAGATCCTGTAATAGTTACAGCAAATCAGTCGGCATCTTATGTGCGTGTTGGGGACGAAGAGGCATACCTTATGAGCGGTGACAATATTGTATCATATTCATTTTCAGGAAATGCTGTCGCAACAGTTTCACTTGATAATGCCTATGAACGCTTTGTAAAGCAAGGAGATTATCTTTTCCTTATGAGCTATAATAAGATAGACAGAGTTAATTTTGATGAATAAGGAGTATTATGGGTGTATCACAATGGTGGCTGTATGATCTTGTAGTAATAGCAATAGCTGTTCTTTGTATATGGAGCGGTTTAAGTGGCGGCGTGCTCAAATCATGCGGTAGTCTTGTAGTTGGAATAGTTTCATGTATAGTTGCTGGCTGGTTTTCTGGTTCTATATCTGAATCAATTTATGATTCGTTTTTGAAACAGAGCGTTCAAAGCACTATTTCGCAAAAGCTCAGTGAAGTAGATATTACTGATAATATAAGAAGTGAGCTGGAAAATAATGGCATATATCTGTCTCTTGATAATGAACAGATAGCAGATATTATTGATGGCGTAAGAAGTCAGGATTCTGCAATGCAGCAGGCAGCTGCAATGTTTGGAATAAACACAGATGAGATTGATAAAGAGCTTGGAGAAGCTGTAAATTATGCTATTGAGACTCATGGAGACATTATACCTGATTGGGCTGAAAAAGCTGTTTCTAATGGAAATGGTAAAATTAAAATAGATTCAGCTGCCGATGTGGCAGTTGCAATTCTCAGAGATGACTATACTCGTGCTGCTTCTGAAATAGAAAATTCCTATCTAAGACCTGCTGTGATTGGCTTATTAAGAACGATAGTGTTTATATGTTTAGCTGCTCTGTTGTCTTCAATTCTCAGGACAATGCTGCTTGTACTGCCAAATAAAAGAAACAGCATTATGGGTACTGCTGTGGGTGCAGCGTTTGGAGCGGCAAAAGCTGCTTTGTATCTGTATCTTTTAGTTTTGCTTGTAAGATGCATTTCATCAATGCAAAGCGGTGAGTATCCGTTTTACAGTAATAAAACGATAAATCAAACTTATTTGTTCCGCATATTCTATGATATGTGGAAGTGAAGTTTTATCATATGGAAAGGTGAATAAAAATATGATTTTATGCAGTAAATGTAAAAAAAGACCTGCTGTTGTATTTATAACATCTATGCAGGGTTCTCAAAGAAAAAATGAAGGCTTGTGTATGATTTGCGCAAAGCAGATGAATATTCCACAGGTAACTGAGTATATGAAGCAGATGGGTATTTCTGATGACGAGCTTGAACAGATATCAGAACAGATGATGGATCTGATGGACGGCGACAGCTTTGAAATGGGTGGCAGCGGTCTTATGCCTAATTTTCTTGAGGATATGATGAAGTCTGTTCAGGATTTAAAGGTAAAAGATGATGATGAAACTGAATCTTCTGATATGCCTATTGAAATGCCTGATGGCGAATCACTTGAAAATAATCCTTTTGAATCCCTTTTTGGCAGAAAAAAAGGAGATAAATCAAATAAAGATGGAAAGTCTAAACGTAAGAAAGAGCTGAAATTTCTGAAAAATTACTGTAATAATCTTAGCGAGCGTGCTGATGAGGGAAAGCTCGATGCAATTATTGGCAGAGATAAGGAAATATCACGTGTTATTCAGATACTTTCACGTCGTACTAAAAATAACCCCTGCCTGATAGGTGAACCGGGCGTAGGTAAGACAGCCATTGCAGAGGGAATTGCACAGCGTATAAGCAGCGGAAATGTTCCGTTTAACTTAAAAAATAAGAAAGTGTATCTGCTTGATCTTACATCTCTTGTTGCAGGAACACAGTTTAGAGGTCAGTTTGAAAGCCGTGTAAAGGGTCTTGTATCAGAGGTCAAGCAAGAAGGAAACATAATTCTATTTATAGATGAACTTCATAATCTGGTTGGTACAGGCAACTCAGAAGGTGCAATGAATGCTGCCAATATCTTAAAGCCAGCTCTTTCAAGAGGAGAGGTTCAGGTAATAGGTGCTACTACTTTTGAAGAATATAGAAAATATATAGAAAAGGATTCTGCTCTTGAAAGACGTTTTCAGCCTGTAACTGTTAATGAACCTACAGTTGAAGAAACAGTTGAGGTTCTTGACGGTATTAAGAAGTATTATGAAGCGTATCATCGTGTTCATGTTTCAAAATATATTGTACGTCTCTGTGCGAAGCTTTCCGAGCGTTATATTACAGATCGCTTTCTCCCTGATAAGGCAATAGACCTTCTTGATGAAAGCTGTGCATGCGCTTGTCTGCGTTCTCCTGAGATAGCAGAATACGATTTGGCAGTTTCTGAACAGCTCAAACTTTTGGAAGAAGAAAAGGCTATTGAGGACGAAATGGAAATTGATTTTGAAAAGCTTGCTAAGGTAAAGGGAGAGCTTATCAAAATTAAGGATCGTATAGAAGTTCTTGCAAAGAAGCTCGAAGACGTAAACGTAACTGAAAATGATCTTGCGAAAGTTATTGAACTTTGGACAGGAATTCCAGCTAATAAAATAGAACAATCCGAATTTTCTAAAATAGCAGATCTTGAAAATAAGTTAGGCGCTCGTATCATCGGTCAAGAAGAGGCTGTACATGTTTTAAGCAATGCCATTAAGCGTACAAGGGTACAGCTCTCTGCACGTCGCAGACCTGCTTCATTCATATTCGTAGGCCCAACTGGTGTTGGTAAAACAGAGCTTGTAAAGGTTCTTTCTGAAACTATGTTTGACTCCACAGAACCACTTATTCGTCTTGATATGACTGAATTTATGGAGAAACACTCTGTTGCAAGAATGATAGGTTCGCCTCCCGGATATGTCGGTTACGATGAGGCGGGACAGCTTACCGAAAAGGTACGCAGAAGACCTTATTCAGTAATTTTATTTGATGAAATTGAAAAAGCTCATCCAGATGTTATGAACATACTAATGCAGATACTTGATGAGGGTAAAATAGACGATGCACAGGGAAGAACAGTAAGCTTTGAAAATACGATTATTTGCATGACATCCAATGCAGGCTCTACAGATAAGAGTGTTGGTGTAGGTTTTAATCGTACGGCTACAGAGATAACAAAGGATCGTGCTATGAAGGCTTTGCGTGAATTTTTGCGTCCTGAGTTTATTAGTCGAATTGATGAGATTATTGTATTTAGAAACCTTGACATTAAGAATTTTGAAAAAATAGCAGCACTCATGCTTGATGAAATGAAAGAGCCGCTCAGTGAAAAAAATATCACGCTTAGTTATGATGATTCTGCTCTGGAAATCATTGCCAAGGAATCGTATGGCAAGCCTTATGGAGCAAGAGATATAAGGCGTGTTATCCGTCAGGAGATAGAAGACAAGATTGCCAATATTATAATTGATAATAATGGAGATATTTCTTCTTTGAATATTTTTGCATCAGAAGATGGAAAGCTCGATGTGAAATTCAGTTAAAAAAATTAAGTAGAAATTGGCATACTGCATATTTGCAGCATGCCAATTCTTAAAAAAAAATACCAAAAAATGCTTGACAAATAATCGTACATGTGATATAATAAATACTGTTGTGAGAGCAATAGATAAGAATTGCGGGTGTAGTTCAATGGTAGAATTCCAGCCTTCCAAGCTGGTTACGTGGGTTCGATTCCCATCACCCGCTCCAATTTGCGCCTTTAACTCAGCTGGATAGAGTAACTGCCTTCTAAGCAGTAAGCCAATGGTTCGAATCCATTAAGGCGCGCCAAAAAAATACGTTCTTTTTTAGAACGTTATATGGTGGGTGTAGCTTAGTTGGTTAAAGCGTCGGATTGTGGTCCCGAAGATCGTGGGTTCGAATCCCATCTCCCACCCCATCATGGTCATACAAAATAGATGACATGAAGAAAAAGCTCGAAATTTCGGGCTTTTTTTCGTTTTTAGGTGCAAAAAAAGTGCTTGAAAAACCATAGATGACAAAGGGCGATTTTCTTATTGAAATGGGATTCGAACGCTGTAGTTATGATTTTAAGGCGAAAATAATCAAGGTAAAAAGCAGATTTGGAGAAAAAACTCTGAATCTGCTTTTTTCATATATGTAGAAATTTGAAGGCGAGTTTTGTTGGTAATGACGAAACTCGCCTTTTTTGCTTTCCAGCGAAAGGAGTGATGCCTGGAGAAAGAAAAATAGAGGTGCATATGATTCAATATTTTAATGCAGAAAGGAGTCGTACAGATGCCAAATCATGTGACAAATAAAATTCATCTGAGTGGTGACCAGAAGCGAATTGATGAACTTATGGAAGTAGTTCGCTATGAAAATCAGTCGCTGGGTACAATGGATTTCAATAAGATAATCCCCATGCCAGACAATATTTTTCGTGGCAGTCTTGGACAAAGAGAACTTCAGTTGTATGGCAAAAACAACTGGTATGACTGGTCAATTGCGAATTGGGGTTCAAAATGGAATAGCTTTTCGCCGCAGCCATTGGAGTCCTACGGTAAAATGTCAATAGGCAAAAAGTAAAAAAACGAATGTGTAAA
>CAJTWE010000030.1 GCA_910579955.1 uncultured Ruminococcus sp.
AATGGTGCCTCCGATCGGAATCGAACCAATGACACGGGGATTTTCAGTCCCCTGCTCTACCGACTGAGCTACAGAGGCTGGCGATCTGGATGGGATTCGAACCCACGACCTCTGCCGTGACAGGGCAGCGTTCTAACCAACTGAACTACCAGACCGTATGGTGGAAGTTACAGGGCTCGAACCTGTGACCCTCTGCTTGTAAGGCAGATGCTCTCCCAGCTGAGCTAAACTTCCACACAAGTCGCATTTTATTTCCGGACTTTAACCTGTCCCCTTGCGACTTATTTATTCTACCACAACGGAGGAAAAATGTCAAGCACTTTTTTCAAAAAAATTCAGGTTTGTAATAAAAATGTATACAAATAACAATTATCAGATATAAAATATGCAATATAGACACTGCATCCTTTAATTCATGCTGTTTTCTCCTGCTTTTGCAAACAATCTTAGAACCTCAAGACGAAGCGGTCTGTTTTCCGGAAGCATAAGCTCAGGATCTTTATCCAGTATTTCCCGTGCAAGTTTTTGTGTTTCTTCAAACAAAAGCATATCCTTTGTAAGATCGGCTATCTTGAGTGGTGGAAGGCCATGCTGACGTTCTCCGAAAAAATCTCCCGGCCCACGCATCTTCAAATCCTCTTCCGCTATTTTAAAGCCGTCCGTTGTACTGCTCATAAGTCTGAGTCTCTGTTTTGACTCATCCGTTACATGGTCTGTCATAAGTATACAGTAGCTCTGGTGCTCGCCACGTCCAACACGTCCTCTGAGCTGATGAAGCTGCGACAATCCGAATCTATCGGAATTTTCAATAAGCATAACAGTTGCATTAGGCACATCTATACCGACCTCTACAACAGTAGTACATACAAGCAGATCTATCTCATGCTTCTGAAAGGACTCCATAACAGCATCTTTATCCTTAGCGGAAAGCTTTCCGTGAAGAAGTCCCACCCTGTAATCAGCAAAGGCGTTTTTAGCTATATTTTCTGCATACGCAGCCGCAGCCTGTAACGACTGTTCGTTTTCTTCTATCATAGGGCATACGATATATGCTTGCCTGCCTGCTTTAAGTTCACCTATTATAAAATTATACGAACGCTCTCTGAGCTTGCCGGTAACAGCATATGTTTTTATAGGCTTTCTGCCTCCCGGAAGTTCTTTGAGTACAGATATATCAAGATCACCATATATAATAAGCGCAAGAGTACGAGGAATAGGAGTTGCGGACATAACGAGTTTATGCGGAGTTCCGCCCTTTTCGGCAAGCTTTGATCTCTGCGCTACGCCAAAACGGTGCTGTTCATCCGTTATAACAAGAGCAAGATTGCTAAATTCAACATCCTTCTGGAAAATAGCATGAGTTCCTACAAGAACTCCAGTTTCACCGCTTGCAGCCGAGGATATAACAGCTTTTCGATCCTTTGATTTAACAGAGCCTGTTAAAAGGTCTACCTTTATGCCCAAAGGCGTAAGCATATTTAATAATGTATGGTAATGCTGCACTGCCAGAATCTCTGTAGGCGCCATAAGAGCACACTGCATACTATTTTTCACAGTAAAATAACACGCAGCAGCTGCAACAGCAGTTTTTCCGCTACCGACATCACCCTGTAAAAGACGATTCATAGGAGTACTTTTTGAAAGATCGTTACATATTATTTGCACCGCTTCTTTCTGCGAATTTGTCATATTAAATGGCAGCGCAGAGAAAAATTCTGTCATGTCGGTAGCTGCGTCCATTTTACAAGCAGTATCGCAAACAGTTTTCTTTTTATACATAGACAGACCGAGCTGCAATTCAAGAAGCTCATCAAAAGCAAGTCTACGTCTTGCAACAAGAGCATTTTCCATAGAGGACGGAAAGTGTATCTCAGGCAGGGCATCGTGCAGGCTCATAAGACCGTGTTCAGCGATTATCCATGCCGGCATCCATTCAAACGGTTCTTTTTTAAATATATCAAGGGCAGAACGAGCGTCAGCGGCAATTCTATTTATAGTAAGTCCCGTTGTGAGATGATAAACCGGACGAATAAGTTCTTTGCTGTCGGCAGAAATAATATTGGGTGAAAGTATCTCTTTTCTTATCATAGTACCGCTTATCTTGCCAGACATACAGTATTCTCTGCCTTTCATAAGGGCATCAAAAACGTAATTATTATTATAAAATACAATAGTAATATCATCAGCACCATCTGTAGCTATTGCTTTATATATGGAAAATCCTTTGCGGATATGCTGAGGCGGAAGCTTAGAAGTTATAGTAAGCCTTAGCACAGCGATCTCACCGAAAGCAGCATCGGCAATGGTTTCAGGAGATGTATAGTCAATATAGTGGCGTGGCAAATGATACAGAAGGTCGTAAGGGGTAGCAACATCCAATTTTTTGTAGGCAAGACTGCGCTTTTCTCCCACGCCTTTCAGCTTTGATATAGATTTAAACAGCTCATTCACAGCAATGCTCCTTTCTGATTTATATAACCAGTATATAATATTTAGTATATCATATTTTTTTCACATGAGCAAGCACGGACGCAAAATCAATTATTTTATTTTTGCGCAGAAAAAAGCCTGCAAGATAATCTCATGCAGGCGGAAAATAAAATGTAGCAAATAAAATTGAGGGGATTTGTGAGGATTACCTAATCCTTGCTTTAATATTACCCCTTACAGCTTAAAAGAACCTTAAAATCTACTAACTTTTTTCAAAAAAATATGCAGTTTCAAGTGCAATTTCCATCATCTGCGAAAATGACAGCTCTCTTTCCTCCGCTGTTGTGGACTCACCTCTCAGCGGACAGTCTGATACAGTTGTTATACAAAGCGCTTTCTTGCCTGCCTCAGCAGCATTCATATAAAGCGCTGCCGCTTCCATTTCTGTTGCCAGAACGCCCATTTTTGCCCAAAGCGGCAAAGGGCTTTCCTTACTGTAATAGAATATATCTGATGACAAAACGTTTCCCACATGCACACATACGTTCAAATCACGTGCAGCCTTTACCGCAACTTCAAGAAGCTCATAATCTGCAATAGGTGCAAATGTACCATCTAAATCATACTGTTTTGCATATGCAGAATTTGTACAAGTGCCCTGTGCTATTACTACATCTCTCAGATGCACGTTATCACTTACGCCGCCGGATGTTCCCACTCTTATTATTCTTTCAACATCATATTCGTGGAAAAGTTCATACGAATATATCCCTATAGATGGCATTCCCATGCCGCTGCCCTGTACCGATATTCTAGTACCCTTGTAAAAGCCGGTATATCCAAACATATTTCGTACAGTATTGTAGCATACGACATCTTCAAGATATGTTTCTGCTATAAACTTCGCTCTCAGCGGGTCTCCCGGCATAAGCACTGTTTTTGCAATATCGCCTTTTTTTGCATTGTTATGAGGTGTTGACATGATTATTCCTCCTTTGTATTTATCCTTACTTTACTATAAATATTAACGTTATAAAATTATCTCCTACGAACCTGCTTGAGTGTTCCTACAATAGCGCTGCGGTTAAATACTAGCATAAATACCATTCCTACAGCGAGAATTATAAGCTGTCCCGGTATGTCATGAGTTACAATATAGCCAAGAGCGAACATTATAACTACATTAAGGAAAAACTTCATCTGATTTATAGGGAAATAAATATAGCTTCTTGCGTCCTTCTGACGAATTATATAGCTTGCAAAATAGCCTGCAAATGTAGCAATAGCTGCACCGTTTATGCCAAACAGCCATACAAGAAGGGCATTGAGAACTATATTCGTAACTGCCGCTACCAGACTTGTCCATAAAGAATGCGATGTATGCTTCGTAGCGGCATACACGCTGCTAAAGAACTGATTAAAGCACATCATTATGACAGCCATTACAAGAACAGGCGTATAAAGATAAGCTGTACCATACTCAGGGAACTGGCTCGTATCAATAAGTATTGCAGATAACGGCTTTACAAATACTATCATGGCTGAACCTGCAATAAAGAGAAACGACGTATATGCATCAAATACTCTTTGATAAAATCGTCCTCTGTCCTTTGAATCATTCTCTAAAATAGCAGACATATTCCATGCCTGAAAGAATATGGTTGAAAACATAGATACAAGATTAGGTATCTTATTGGCTATACCGTAAATTCCTGCCGCCGCTTCACCTACAGCGCCCTCCGGACCCGGCATATATCTTATAAAAATACGGTCGGAAAAGCCTGTTATAGTCCACAAAAGAGTTGACGGGATAAGTGGAAGTGAAAATGCAAGCATAGCTTTGCCAAGACGGCTGTCAACAGACTTAGGGTCAAAATATTTTCTAAGACCGGCGGTGAACCACAGGAATATTGCTGATAATAAGTCAGAACAGATAACCGACAACATAAAGCCGGTTACACCAAGCTGAAGTACAGCTATAAAGATTACATTAAATATGAAAAGAGTCAAGGTCGCCAGAATGCCGTCAAAAGCAAAAAGCTTGACAAGACCTCTTGCTCTTACAAACTGAGAGTTTATAGACCTTAGCGAAGAGGTACACACATAAAGCATGAGCAGCCATGTATAACCATCTACAAACGGCAAAATCGACAACATCGGCGAAACGGCAAGCATTATCATAACGCCTATGCCCGTAATAGCAAGTGCATTGGTATAAACCTTCGGCTTACTATAACGCCGGTCAAGCCCAAAACGTATTATAGATTCCGTAATCGAAAACGTTACAAGAGGAATGAGAAAATTCGCTGTTATCTCAAGAAGCTCTTTAGTGCTGTTATCAGCAGGATTGATATTTGCCGTGTAAAGCTTTGTAAGAAACAGCAGCAGAATTTTTGAGCCAAAAGAACCGATCGCAAATATGATCGTATTTGATGCAAGCTGTTTATATTTATTCATATAAGACTTCCTTTTTAATTTAATATAAGATAAGAAATATTATACCATATTCCATTAGAAAATAAAATCCCTTTTTTGAGAAGATTTTCTATTTTACAAATATTCTCGTATTTTTGGCAAATTAAACAAATTTGCGCCCGATTTTTGTGCAAGCTTACAAAAAGAAATTTTTTTATAAAAAATGCAACTATTGGGCATTCAAAATTGTATAGTAGGTGAAGGGACTTTTAAACGGAGATACTGACATTCCGTTATTCATTGTTGTGTCCGGTTTTCTTTTTCTATAATTTTTAGCTGAAAGCTGCACAGAAGGGACGGTCTGCGGGGGCAGAGCGGTGCAGCAAGCAATTTGCAAGCTCACTAAAGGGCGATACGGGACGCTGTATCGGAGCGAGCAAAAATTAAAATTTCAGAAAGAGAAACACCTGCCACAAAAAAAGAAAGGAATGTGCCGTGAGGCACTGGCACGTCACATAATTTGTTTACAGTTTTTCCATAAAATCGCCTCAAAAATATTGTAAAATATTATAGAAGTAACAATGGAGATACTTCTTAAAATAGTGGCGAAGGAGGAATCTATATGCTGCTTCAGGGTAAGTCCGACGAAGAAGACTTCCAAAGGGTATACGAGCAGCATATAGACGCTGTATACAGAGTATGCTACGGATTTATGAAAAATAGCGCTGATGCCGAGGATGCAGCGCAGGAAACTTTTTTCCGGCTTCTGCAAAAAGGCGAATCTCAAAGCTTTGAAAATGCATCTCATGAACGTGCATGGCTGATCGTTACAGCATCAAATATTTGTAAAAATGCTTTGAAAAGCTGGACGAAACAAAAACGTGAAGAGGTAAATAATACCGATGAGCTGCCATCAACGTATGAAAAAGAAGATAAAATAAATCCCGTCCTTGAAGCAGTGCTCGCACTGCCGGACAAGTACAAAACAGCAATATATCTTTATTATTATGAGGAATACTCATGCAGAGAAATCGCATCTGCAATGGGAAAGAAAGAATCAAGTGTACGTTCTCTGCTAAAACGTGGCAGAGGAATTCTTGAGAAAAAATTAGGAGGTGGAGTAGATGAAAAATGAAGATATTAAAAAAGCATTTGAAAGCCTTACTCCAAGCGATGACGCCAAGGAGCGTATGCTCAAAGCAATTATGGCAAAATCTGCGGTAACTCCTGATATTAAAACTGCTAGGGCAAAAAGCACGCCGTGGTATATAAGGCTTAAAGTTCCTATAGGAGTATGCACAGCCGCAATGACCTGCGCAGCAGCTTTTGCAGTTACGCTTTTGAATCCGGGGCTTTTGAATAATAACAAAACAGATAATTTTGTTGAAATTCAGCATTCCTGTGAAAATGCCGAAACATCCACAAATGCTGTGGCGACAGAACCTGTCACACAGCCTGTTAAGTCCGATTTAAATATTAAAAAAGGCGGAGATATGGCTGCGCTTACATCAATACCGTTAGACTTCGCTGAAAAAGGCGTACAAATGACGGCAGCTTCTACTACAAAGCACATTACGTCTCAAAAGCCTAATGAGGCTTTAACTACTACTGTAACGAAAGCTACAAATGTTACTAGCAATTCAGTTAAAACAACTGAATGCTCCACCAGCAATACTACAGTAACTACAGTTACAGAGCAAACCGAAACATCTGGTGGATCAACCCCAAGCGGCGGTAGTTTATACGGAGATCCGTTTGATTTCCGCAGTCTAACGTGGGCAGGCATAAATTACAGCACCGATTATACAGAAGTATCATACGATAATATAAATGGCTTCCTAGGTTCTGGCGCTGCAATGAATTACGAAACAAACAAAGTCTATACAGTTCTTATATACGAACTGGAAAATGTTCCCGTAGAGAAAGGCTTTGCCGTACAGTATATAGGCTATTCAAATTACTATATTTTCTATAGTGATTAAACTTAGTGATTAAATTTAAAAAATTAGAGTAGAGTAAATTTTAAGAGAGAGATTGTTCATATATTAATAATATTAAAAAAGTCTGCTGTGAATCTGAAATCACAGCAGACTTTTTTTATTTTAACTTAAATTATATTCAGCTTGAAACAGCTTCACGCATTGTTGCAACAGGAGTAGAAACCTTTTCGATATCAGCTCCTATATGACGCAGCTTTTCTACCAAATTTCCATATCCTCTTTCGATATGGAATATATCCTCTATTTCAGTAATACCCTTTGCTGCCAGTCCGGCTATAATAAGTGCAGCTCCAGCTCTCAGGTCACACGCCTTTACAGGTGCACCGGTAAGCTTACCCGTACCCTCGATTACAGCAACCTTTCCGTCAACAGAAATATCCGCACCCATTCTTCTTAGCTCGTCCACATAACGGAAACGCTGTTCCCAAACGCCCTCAGTAACAATACTTGTACCTTCCGCAAGAGTAAGAAGAGTTGCCATTTGAGGCTGCATATCTGTAGGAAAACCCGGATGAGGCATTGTCTTGATATTTGTACGCACCAAAGGTCCGTCCACCCAAACTCTTATACTGTCATCATACTCGTCTACATTTACGCCGATCTTACGGAGCTTTGATGTAATAGGCTCTAGATGCTTCGGGATAACGTTCTTTATGATAACGTCTCCTCCTGTAGCAGCAGCAGCAACCATAAATGTACCTGCTTCTATTTGATCGGGCACTACGGAATAAGTAGTTCCGTGAAGATATTTAACACCACGAACCTTAATAACATCAGTACCAGCGCCCATAATATCCGCACCCATTGAATTGAGGAAGTTTGCAAGATCTACGATATGAGGTTCTTTAGCAGCATTCTCAATAACGGTAAGACCTTCCGCACGCACTGCCGCAAGCAATGCATTCATAGTCGCACCTACGGATACAACGTCTAAGTAGATCTGAGAACCCTTAAGCTTATCGGCATACAGGTCAACCATTCCATATTCGATATTACACTTTGCACCCAATGCGGAAAATGCTTTCAGATGCTGATCAATAGGTCTGTCACCTAAAGGACATCCTCCCGGCATAGACACTCTTGCCTTGGAAAATCTGCCTAAAAGCGCTCCCAAAAAATAATAAGAAGCTCTCATACGGCGTGCGCTTTCATAAGGTACACAGAAATTTTTAAGTCCTTCTGCGGAAATACGCACTGTTGTTTTATCAATATACTCCACCTTTGCGCCCATTTCGTACATGATGCGCAGGCTCATAGATACGTCGCTTATATCAGGTACATTCTCCAGAATGCATGGCTCATCACACAGCAGAACAGCCGGTATAAGTGCCACCGCCGCATTCTTCGCACCACTGACTTCAATCTCACCGGACAGACGCCGTCCGCCACGAATTACATATTTTTCCAAAACGTTTTCTCTCCTTAGTTGCAGCAGATGCTATTATTCTAAAGAAGCAGCAAACATTCCTGTTTTTTCTTTATACACATAGAATAATTAACTGCCGCTATATCTTTTCATTAAAAGCATCCGCTTTCATATCAGGCACAGCTATATTATCTGCGCTGCCTTAGCTTTTGTTTCTTTCTTGATCAACTTCTCCAAAAAATCTATCTGTTTATTATTTATATATATTATTAATTCTATTTTACGATTGAACTCTTCTATTATACACCACTTTTTATTATTTGTAAAGTGATATAATGATAGGATTTTCTTAATTTGTTATTATATTCCAATATAAACAAAAAACACGCTATATTTTTTACATATTTACAGTTTCAACAGATTTATCGACAATCGCTTATAAATTGCCCCATGTTGTTATATCAATTTTTTCTATAATAATATCTTCAACAGGTGCAGTATACTCACTTTCGGGATCTGCTGCCTTTACTGCTACTGCGGTGATCTTATCAATAGTTTCAAAGCTTTCGTCACCGTAAGCCTGACCGAAAACAGTCATCTGCTGAGCGTAATTCGGAATACCGCCTCTTTCCATAAATGCATCTGTAACATCCTTGGCGGCTTCATCTATCTCTTCAAGTCCTGCTTTTATCTCATCGTCAAACTCAATGGAATTGCACACCAGAAAACGTGTGCCGCAGTAGTCGACCGCATTTCCGAAAAGATTATCCCAGAAGCTTCTATCGTGACCCGTCAGAGGAACGCATAGTGCTCCTCGGAAAGGCCACAAATTTGCTGATGTTTCAGCGGCAACATTCTCCTGTGGAGAAGCTTCAAGAGAACCGCTTAGCTTTCCTGTATTATCGGGAGTTCCCGCAGAAAAGTAAACATCCTTCTCTACCTGAAACACATAAGTTCCGTCATAATAGCCTTCTTTTGCAAGTCTTGTGAACTGTTCAACATAAACAGGAGCTTCCTCCGGATAGAGAACTGCTGTTATATCGCCCATTGTAGTATGAATAACTGCTGTCGGTGCATCACTTGACGGCTCTTCAAGCTGATGGAGCTGTGCATCCGCCATATCTAAATAATGATACCTGTTCTGTCCGCAGTAGGTGCTGCATGAAAACAGCGTAAGGCTTATCGCTGCCATAACAAGCACCAGAATGGTCATTCTTTTTAATCCAGATCTGCCCTGTCTATCCATGTTTTTTCTCCTTAAAGCTTTGTTATCTCAGTGCCTTGTCTAGTTTCCTTTATCTGCCAGCCAAGCGCTGCGATATCGTCACGCAGCTTATCAGCCAGTGCAAAATCTTTGGATTTTCTAGCCTCGGCTCTCTTTTCTGCAAGTACCTTTACCTCATCAGGCACTTCATCTGCCTTTTTGCGGTTATATAAAATACCCAGAACATCTGTCATAGTATCAAAAAGCTCAGCGCCTGCAATAAGCTGTTCCTTTGAAACGCTGCTGTCTGCGCTCATCTTATTCAAATCTCTTGCCAATTCAAAGAGTGCTGTAACTGCATCAGCTGTATTAAGGTCTTCGTCCATAGCCGACTCAAACTGCGCTCTTCTCTTATCAAAGATCTCCTTTGCTTCAGATGTAACCTCGCCGTTTGCCGCAGCAGCTGCTGCACGGTCAATGGTATCACGGCAAGTATAGAGCCTTTCAAGAGACGCTTTGCATGCGTCCAGCAGTTCCTTACAGTAATTGATAGGGCTTCTGTAGTGAGCCTGAACCATCATATATCTTATGACTTCGTATCCGTACTTCTCAGCCACTTCACGTACAGTAAAGAAATTACCCAGAGATTTGGACATCTTCTTATTGTCAATATTTATATAACCATTATGCATCCAGTAATGAGAGAACTGCTTGCCCGAAGCTGCCTCACTCTGAGCTATCTCATTTTCATGGTGCGGGAAAATAAGGTCCTGACCGCCGCAATGAATATCAAGAGTTTCGCCCAGATAATGGCTTGACATAGCAGAGCACTCAATATGCCAGCCCGGTCTACCCTGTCCCCAAGGTGATTCCCAGTAAGGCTCACCGGGTTTAGCGTTTTTCCAAACAGCAAAATCAAGCGGATCTTCCTTTATATCATTTACGTCAATACGTGCGCCTGCCTGCAATTCTTCAATAGGCTGACCGGAAAGCTTTCCATACTCCGGAAATGAACGAGTACGAAAATACACATCGCCGTTCTTTTCGTATGCATGGCCTGATTCAACAAGCTTTTTAACAATGTCAATAATAAGATCCATGCTCTCTGTAACCTTTGGATGAATATCCGCATCCATTACATTAAGGCCGTGAGCGTCCTTTTTATACTCAGCGATATACTTCTCAGAAACCTCAATAGCAGGAATGCCTTCCTCATTGGCACGGCGAATTATCTTATCGTCAACATCTGTAAAATTCTGAACATATGTTACCTTATAGCCCTTATATTTAAGGTAACGTCTGAGCACGTCAAATGCGCAGATAGGACGGGCATTTCCTATATGAATATAATTATACACTGTAGGTCCGCAGGCATAAATGCGCATATGATTTTCTTCCATAGGAATAAGCTCTTCAATTTTTCTCGACATGGTGTTATAGATCTTCATTTTCATACTCTCCTTTATTTTTCGGCTTTATATTCCTGTTCTTCGTTATTGTCATTATTATTAAGGTGCTCATGTTCCATCTCGTACTGATGTTCGAGGAAATCAACCTCAGTTTTAAGCTGCTTCATACCACAGCGCAGCTCTGTAATATCCTGCATAGTAAGATCCGGATAATGGATCTGGTCAAGATCCTGTTCAACCTTAATTCCATTGCGAACAGCCACTCTTGCAGGTACTCCCACTGCTGTGCAGTTTTTGGGAATATCCTTCAGTACAACAGCATTTGCAGCAACCTTTACATTATCACCTATTTCTATAGGCCCAAGAACCTTTGCACCAGCGCCTACCATTACATTATTGCCCAGTGTAGGATGACGTTTCCCCTTATCCTTGCCAGTACCTCCAAGAGTCACGCCCTGATATAAAAGGCAGTTATCACCTATTATAGTTGTTTCTCCTATGACAACGCCCATACCATGGTCAATAAAAAGTCCCTTGCCTATTTTCGCACCGGGGTGTATTTCAATACCTGTTTTATGCCGTGAACGCTGTGATATAATACGTGCAATAGTAAACATTTTGTGCTTATAAAACCAATGTGCTCTGCGATAACTTCGCACTGCTTTTAGTCCTGAATAGGTGAGAAATATTTCAAAGCTGCTTCTTGCAGCAGGGTCTTTCTCTTTAACAACAGCAATATCTTCCCTCAGTTTACGGAACAAAAAAGCACCGCCTTTCATATACAGTAAAAAAGCCTCCGGTGATGCAAAAAACATCTACCCAGAGGCGGCACAACAAGCCACGGTTCCACTCTGATTTATAACTCAAAACCTTTAACGCAGGCATAACGAGTACGGATACACGGCAAAAGCTTTCCCCGCACCAACTAACAGCCGCACTTCACCAAGGACACGCATATCGTCACACCCACCCGATACTCTCTGAACCGTTTCTCCAAAGCTACTCTGACTGCTACGTTTTTAAATAATCAGCACCCTTTAAGCACTGCTTACTTATATTATATGCAAACTTTTACATTTTGTCAAGGGCTTTATAAAACTGTTTTTACAAGCTCCACTATCTCTTTCTCGTCCCTTTCTCAAATCTTTTTTAAACCTTTCTCGACCCTTTCTGTCATCTCTTTTTTTCTCAAAATCCTTGACACCTTTCTGTTGCTTTGCTATAATAATCTATATATATCCTATTGTAACAAAAATTGGATAGAAATTTATTGAAAATAAGGCTGGTAGATGTTATTATGCCGAAACAAAGAAATAAAGACAGGGATTCTTATAAAAGACTGTACTCCCTTTTTTCCGCTGCTGCTATGCTGTCGATTTTTGCTGCTGCTTTCAGTTTGGTTTGGTATAGGTGCTACAGCGACACTATTATGCTCCCATTCTACAGAAGAGGAAACTGGGTGATTATCGCTATTTACGTTATAATCACACTGCTTTTCAGCAGCGTATTCGGCGGTCTCAAAACCGGCTATCTTAGACGTACTGATACTTTCTACGCACAATCACTATCTATATTTTGCGTAAACGTGGTAACTTACTTTCAAATAAGCCTTATAGCAAGGGATTTTGCAAAGCCTATCCCTATGCTGCTGCTGACTTTGATTGACGTAGCTGTTCTTCCCATATGGATAATAGTTACAAACAAGCTATATTTCTCCCTTTTTCCCCCAAGGAGGCTTGTTATAATATATGGTGAACGAGCTGCGGCAGAGCTTGTGGCTAAAATGAGCCGCAGGGTTGATAAATATATGATATGCGAATCAGTAAGCGCTGACCATTCACTGAAAGAAATGCAGGAAGCTATCGACCGCTATGAAGGCGTTATTTTATGTGATATGCCGGGACAGCAGAGAAATGATATTCTTAAATACTGCTTTGCAAAGAAAATTCGTGTGTATGTTGCGCCAAAAATTTCAGATATTATAATAAGAGGCGCAGAGGAGATAAGACTGTTTGATACACCGCTTCTCCTGTGCAGAAACAAGGGTCTATCGCCTGAACAGCGTTTGGTAAAAAGATTATTCGATCTTTTGTTTTCAATTGTAATAGGTACGATTTTCCTGCCTATAAGTCTTGTTATAGCTCTTCTTATAAAAATGGAAGACGGCGGCAAGGTGCTTTACAAACAGGCAAGACTTACTCTTGATGACAAGCTCTTCTATGTTTATAAATTCAGAAGCATGATACCCGACGCTGAAAAGAACGGTGCACAGCTTGCTACTGAGGACGATGAGCGCATAACAAAAATAGGCAGATTTCTGCGAAAATGCCGCCTTGACGAAATTCCGCAAATTCTGAATATCTTAAAAGGAGATATGTCCGTTGTAGGTCCAAGGCCGGAAAGACCGGAACTTGCACATCAATATGAACAAGATATGCCTGAATTTGATTTCAGACTGCGTGTAAAAGCAGGTCTTACAGGATACGCTCAAGTAACAGGACTCTATGACACATCTCCCTACGACAAGCTTAAAATGGATATGATGTACATCGAGCAGTACTCCCTGCTTCTTGATCTTAGGATAATCATGATGACCATAAAAACCATGATCTTCCCCGGAGAAAGCAATGAGGAAGCTAAGCTGCATGAGCAGCAGAAAGCTGAAGATATATTCAAACAAAACAACAAAGAGGACGAGTGAGGTAAATATGAGAATTACAGCAGTTATCATGGCAGGAGGAAAAGGTGAAAGATTCTGGCCAAAAAGCAGAACCAGTCTCCCAAAACAGTTTCTTTCTCTCACAGCAGACAAGGAAACCATGATTCAAAAAACAGTTGCAAGACTAAAAGGCATATCAGAGCCTGATGATATTTTTATTGTGACAAATAAAATGTACGCAGACCTTGTATCTGAGCAGCTGCCGGATATTCCAAAGGAAAACGTTCTTTTAGAACCATGCGGCAGAAATACAGCACCATGCATTGCGCTAGCAGCTGCGGTTATAGAAAAAAAATACGGTGAGGAAACTATAATGCTGGTTCTCCCATCCGATCATCTTATAAGATATGAGGAAATGTATGCTGATACACTTCGTCAGGCAATTGCAGTGGCGCAGTCAGGACAGAGACTTGTAACTATTGGAATCACTCCCACATATCCCGAAACAGGATACGGCTATATACAGTTTGAACGTGACACTACTCTTGGCATGAGAGGTGTATATCAAGTAAGCAGATTCGTTGAAAAACCAGATATTGACACTGCCAAAAGCTATCTCGCATCCAGAAAATATCTCTGGAACAGCGGAATGTTCGTCTGGAGAACAGATACTATACTTTCCAATATGAAAGAATTCATGCCCGAGGTTTTCGCAGGCGTTTCAGAGATCGCAGCGGCATTCGGAACAGATGGATTTGATAAAGCACTTGAAGAGGGCTACGAAAAACTCCCCAGCGAATCAGTTGACTTCGGTATCATGGAAAAAGCCGAAGAAATATACACCATTCCGGGCAGCTTCGGCTGGGATGACGTTGGAAACTGGCTGGCTGTCGAGAGAATCAATTCCACAAACGAACTCGGCAACTACGTCGAGGGCGATGTTGTAACAATAGGAACAGAACATAGTACTATCTGCGGCGGAAAACGTCTTATTGCAGCTGTAGGTGTTGAAAATCTAATTGTTGTGGATACTGATGACGCAATTCTCATTTGTGCAAAGGATCACACGCAAGACGTTAAAAAGGTTATAGAAAATCTGAAAATATGCAATCGTGCGGCACTTTTATAAATAATCAATAATAAATAATTATAATCAATGCCGTTATATAGAAAGGAAGTAATTAAAATGGCTAAACACGCACTTATTACAGGTATCACAGGACAGGACGGTTCTTATCTCGCAGAGCTTCTGCTTGAAAAGGGCTATGAGGTATACGGAATTATGCGCCGAAAGAGCGTTCTTGACTACGGCAATGTAGAACATTTAAAAGATAGAGTACACTTGATTTATGCCGATATGACAGATGAGATATCACTCATTACAGCGATGCAGATCTCACAGGCTGACGAGGTATACAACCTTGCTGCACAGTCATTTGTTGCCACAAGCTGGGAACAGCCTATGGCTACCGCTGAAATAGACGCACTCGGCGTTACTAAAATGCTGGAAGCTATCCGTATAGTAAAGCCAGACGCTCGCTTCTATCAGGCATCTACCTCTGAAATGTTCGGTCTTGTTCAGGAAATGCCGCAAACTGAAAAAACTCCGTTTTATCCGAGAAGCCCATACGGCGTTGCTAAGCTTTATGGCCACTGGATAACTAAAAATTACCGTGAAAGCTATGGTCTCTTTGCCTGCTCGGGTATTCTTTTCAACCACGAATCAGAAAGAAGAGGTCTTGAGTTCGTTACAAGAAAAATCACAGATGCAGTTGCAAGAATAGCTGCCGGTAAGCAGGACTGTGTTGAACTTGGAAACATGGATTCAAAACGTGACTGGGGTCACTCTAAGGACTATGTCCGTGCAATGTGGCTCATGCTTCAACAGGATACTCCTGATGATTATGTTATCGCAACAGGCGAAACAAGAACTGTAAGAGAATTTGTAGAAACTGCTTTTGCTCACGCCGGCATTGAAATTCAGTGGCAGGGCAGCGGCGTAGACGAAATCGGCATCGACAAGGCTACAGGCAATACTATTGTAAAAATCAATCCAAAGTTCTTCCGTCCTGCTGAGGTAGACGTTCTGCTTGGAAATCCGGCAAAGGCTGAGGCAGCTCTTGGCTGGAAGAGAGAGATCTCATTCTCACAGCTCGTTGAAAGAATGGTTAAAAACGACATGGAAATAGTTGCTGCTGAAAAGTAAGCAAGACACTGATTATTCGGAGGAAAACATGAAAATCGCATTTGACGCACTGCCTCTTATCAGTGAAAAAATGACAGGTATAGGTTATTGTCAGGCAGGGCAGATACAGGCTCTGATGGCGCTTCATCCGGAAGAGCAGTATGTCATGCAGTTCTTCGCTACGGGCGACGGAGGAGAAAAACGCAAACGACTTAAACTTTATGAAGATGCCCGTGCTGAAATACGTCAGGGAATGTTTTCGGGCTATCTTTACAGAATGGTCTCAAACTTTCTGCCGCTGCCATACAATAAATTCTTCGGCAGCGACGCAGATATAACCCACTTCTTCAACTATATCGTACCGCCAAAGGTAAGCGGAAAAACTGTCGTTACTGTTCATGATATGGTATATAAAACCTTTCCGGAGACTGTACGTGGGCGCACAAGATATATGCTGGAAACCGGTCTGAAACGCTCCATGAAAAGAGCCGACCTTATAGTTACGGATTCTGAATTCTCACGCACTGAAATAATAAAATATTTTCCGCAGTGGGAGAAAAAGCTCAGAGTTGTTCCCTGCGGCGTAGACAGAAACCGATTTCATCCTGTAGAAGATCAGATACGCATTGACGAAACAAAAAAACTACTTGGCATAGACAGAGATTATTTTCTGTATCTAGGCACACTTGAACCCCGCAAAAACCTGAGAAGGCTTGCAGTAGCATATAATGAATTCCGCAAAGGCAAGGCAGAATACCCTTGCCTTGTACTTGCCGGAGGCAAAGGCTGGCTAAATCAGGAGCTTATGAATACTATAAAAGAACTTGAACTTGAATCGGATATAAAAATGGTATCTTATGTACCGGAAGATCATATATGCACACTCATGTCAGGAGCTTTGAGCTTTGTATTCCCGTCCATATATGAGGGATTTGGAATGCCGCCACTCGAAGCGATGGCATGCGGTGTACCGGTACTTACCACTCATGCAGCGTCTTTGCCGGAGGTTGTTGGTGACTGCGCTATGATATGCAGCCCGTATCACACAGACGAAATGACCGATTGTTTAGAAAAGCTCTATCTTGATTCCAAGCTCAGACATGAGCTTTCTGTGGCAGGCAGCAAACGTGCAAGACTGTTTTCATGGGAAAATGCCGCTGCTATTCTTTATGATGTATACAAGGAGGCTCTCGGTGTCTGAAAATAACAAATTACGTATTTTGCAGGTAAACAAGGCGTATTATCCGCATATAGGCGGCATAGAAAGCCTTGTAAGAACATATGCACGAGAACTTGCAAGGTATCCAGATATAGAAATGCAGGTACTTGTTTGTCAGGACAAAAAGGGGAAAACATCCTACGAGATCATAGAGGGCATACCTGTTACAAGAGCCGGCAGCATGGGAACGTACTTTTCATGTCCACTTTCATTTTCGTTTTTCAAAATATTCAAAAAAATGGTCAAGAATACGGACGTTATACTGTTTCACATGCCTTTTCCTCTTGGCGACCTCGCCTGCCTGCTGTCGGGCTTTAAGGGAAAGGTCGTACTTGCATGGCACAGCGACGTTGTAAAACAAAAAAAGCTTCTGCTATTCTATAAGCCTATACTTATGAAGTTTCTAAAACGTGCGGATGTTATTATTGCAGCAACAAAGGGGCATATCGACAGCTCGCCTTTTTTGTCGCAATTTCGCAGCAAATGCAAGATTATTCCATACGGTCTGAATGTAGACAAATACATAAATTCTCCGTTCAAGCCTATACTTACGGAAAAGCTGTGTGATAAAAACGCTGTAAAGGTACTCTTTACAGGACGGCTTGTCTACTACAAAGGCGCAGAGGTACTGCTCAAAAGCTTTGAAAAGGTATATGGATGTGAACTTTTTATAGTGGGAACTGGCATACTGGAAGATAAGCTCAGAGATATGGCATCAAAAATGAATCAAAAGGTACACTTTCTCGGAGTGCTTTCCGACGAGGATCTTAAAGCAGCATTTCGTGACTGTGATATATTTGTACTGCCGTCTGTTGCAAACAGTGAAGCTTTCGGTATAGTACAGCTTGAAGCTATGGCATACGGAAAGCCCGTTATAAACACAGCTCTGCCAACGGGAGTACCATTTGTAAGCCTGCATGAAAAAACAGGTATTACAGTACCTCCGGAAGACCCAAAGGCGCTAGCAGAAGCAATAAATACTCTTGCATCAAATAATGAACTAAGAGAAAAATACGGCATCGCAGCTGCAAAGCGTGTTAAGGAAAACTTTCTTGAACAGGATGTTTTAAACCGTATATATGAAGTTTTAAAATAAGAAAGGCGGTAAAGTCACTTGAAAGCACAAAATACTAAAAAGGCACTGATAATCGGTGCAGCCGGCTTTGTAGGCGGCTTTCTGGCAGAACATCTGAGAGATGACCTTAGCAGAAAAACATTTCTCACTAAGCTGCCCCATGAAAAAATAAATATAGACGGCTGTCAAGTGTACGACCTGGATATACTGAAACAGGACGAGGTAACTTCGCTGCTGCGTGATATACACCCCGATGAAATATATCATCTGGCAGCTCAGAGTTCAGTTGCGGTTTCATGGAAAAATCCACGCCTTACATCAGATGTAAATATTTCAGGCTGTCTAAGTCTCCTTGAAGCTGTGCGCAGTATAGATGATTACTCTCCGAAAATACTTCTTATCGGTTCAGGCGAGGAGTATGGCTGCCTGCCTAAGGGCGTGTCACTTGTATCAGAGGAAACACCCATAACCCCTGCAAATCCCTACGCTGTTACAAAAGCCGCACAGAATATGTTCGGCAGACTCTATGCAAAAAGCTATGGAATGCATATAGTTATGATAAGGGCTTTTAACCACATTGGAAAAGGTCAGTTGCCGCAATTTGCAGCCGCTGATTTTTGCAGACAGACTGCGGAAATCTTATCCGGCAGAAGAGAGAATATTATCCGCACAGGCAATCTCAGTGCAAAGCGTGATTTTACAGATGTCCGTGACGTTGTCAGAGCTTACGGTCTGCTTGCTGAAAAGGGGCGTGACGGTGAGACTTATAACGTGGGAAGCGGCAAAAGTATATCAATAGAAAGCCTGCTGTGTGAAATAATAAACCTCAGTGGCGCTGAAATAAAAAGAGAGCTTGACCCGCAAAAGCTCAGACCCTCTGATATTCCAGAAATAAGAGCGGATATTACTAAGCTTCAAAGAGATACAGGCTGGAAGCCTCTGATACCGCTTTCACGTACACTGAGTGAAATGCTCACGTACGAGCTTGAAAAAATAAGAGAGGAGAAAACCGATGATAGCAAAGGATGATCGTTCAAGACTTGACCAGCGTGTAATTGTGGAAACTTACTCCGAGGAGCTGACTGAGCTTTCAAGAAGCCCTTCAATGGTGCTGGTACATAAGTTCGGCGAAAGGCAGAATGCCTATAACCGTAATATGGAAACTCGTATGCAGGCAGTTCAGTCAGTATGCCGCAGATTTCAGGTCGAAATAAACGCACTTCAAGAGGAAAACGATACTCTGCGTGCTGAGCTTGAGCTTGAAAAGAACAGAAACCGTGAGCTTTTTGATAAGATGGCTAAGGATATGAAAAACATGCAGAAGGTAATAAACACTATCAGGCTTTATACCGATCTTAACACAAACGCCATAAAGCGCATTACCGATGAACTCGAAAATGAAGAAAGCATTAGTTTAGATAGTAAAAACAGTGAAAATAGTGAAAATGCGGTGAAATAACAACGTAAATAATTGACATAATATGTATTTTATGATATAATAAATATAATGTATTACAGGACGTATTGATGTTATGCAGGACGTCCTAAAATTTTATTTTAACAGGAGGTTCGATCATGGGTATTTTTTCCAGAATTGGCGATGTTTTTAAGTCAAATGTCAATGATATGATAGATCGTGCGGAAGACCCTGAGAAGATGGTCAAGCAGATCATACTGGATTTGCAAAAGGATGTCCGTACCGCTACAGAAGCACTTGGCAAGGCTATGGCAAGTCAGAGAATCGCTGAACGTCAGCATGAACAAGCTGTACGAACGGCTGCTGACTGGGAATCAAAGGCTAAGGCAGCTCTTACCGCAGGCGATACCGAACTCGCTAAGAAAGCCCTTTCTTATAAGGTCAAGGCTGATTCCGATGTTGAAACCTCTGCACAGATGCTTGAAACTGTAACAAATCAAACAAACAATATTCGCAGCCAAGTGGAAGAGCTTAAATCAAAGCTTGAAGAGGCAAAAAGCCGACAGTCTATGCTTATTGCACGTTCACAAATGGCTAAGACTCAAAAAAATCTTGCTAAGTCTGTTGGCGGCATGGATTCATCTGCTGCTCTTGACAAATTCAACCGTATGGAGGAGAAAATCGAAAGACAGGAAGCAGAGGCCGCTGCATTTACAGAAATCGCAGGCGTAAGCAATGATATGAAGAGCTTTGAGAATCTTGAAAATGATATGAAAGTAGATGCAGAACTTCAGCGTCTTATGGCTGAAATGAATGGCGTTCAGTCTGATACTTCAGATGCGGAAGAAGGAGGCGTTTTATAATGAATAAAAAAACAAGCGCACTTTCAGGTGTTTCATTTCTGCTTGCAGCAATTATTTCTCTATCGGCAGTTGCATATTTTGTATGCAACTTAATGGAGAAACGTGCTTACAAGGAAAAATGGAGCGACTATGATGAATGTGGTCTCGGATAAGACTGCTAAATTAATAGTTTAACAGGTTGTCAATGGTCATTAAACCTATGACAACCTGTTTTTAATAGCAAACAATTTATAATTACAAATTACACTTACAAACCGAAAGGAGTCTTATGACAAACAAGGAAAATTCAATGATCAAAGAACACATCAACAACATCGCAAAAGCCTACAAAAAAAATGCCCAAAAGGCAGCAGACCTTGCCATTGAATCAAAAGAACGATATATCATACCTACAGAGCTTTACAGTGAATATGATGTAAAGCGTGGTCTGCGTGATGCAGACGGCAAGGGTGTCGTGGCAGGACTTACCACAGTAAGTCAGGTAACTGCAAGCAGAATGGAAAACGGCGTTCGTGTTCCAGAAAGAGGAAAGCTGCTGTACAGAGGCATTTCAATAGAAGAGCTTGTAGACGGCTTTATTGAACAGGATAGATTCGGCTTTGAAGAGATAGTATATCTTCTTCTGACAGGAGAACTGCCGACTAAAGAACAGCTTGAAAGCTTCCACGGACTATTATCCGTTTACCAGTTCCTACCGGAAAAGTTTAAAAGCGGAATTATTATGAAAATGCCCAGTGACAACATCATGAGCATGATGGAAAAATGTGTTCTTTCACTTCATGCAGTAGATCCGAGACCGGACGACACTTCTATTGAAAATGTAATGCGTCAGAGTCTTGAGCTTATCGCTCGCTTTCCTGCAATGGCTGTATACAGCTATCAGGCAGCACAGTATTTCCGTCAAGGCGAAAGTATGGTGTATAATAGACCAGACCCTTCAAAAACTATTGCTGAGAACTTCCTGACACTGCTTCGTCCCGACGGACAGTATACAAAACTGGAAGCAAGACTTCTTGATCTCGCACTTGTACTCCACGCTGAACACGGCGGCGGAAACAACTCAGCCTTTACAGTACACGTAGTCACATCATCCGGTACTGACACATACTCTGCTATTGCAGCGGCTCTCGGCTCTCTCAAAGGCCCTAAGCACGGCGGCGCAAATCTCAAGGTTATGGAAATGTTTGACGACCTTAAACAAAACGTTACCGATTGGAAGGATGAAAATTCTCTTCGTGAATATCTGAGAAAGCTTCTTGATAAGGAAGGCTTTGACAGAAGCGGCCTTATTTATGGCATGGGTCACGCTATCTATTCTATTTCAGACCCACGTGCGGAAATACTGAAACGATTTGCAGAAAAGCTTTCAATAGAAAAGAACTGCCACGATGAATTCCAGCTTTACACAGATGTAGAACGTATCGCAAAGGAGCTCATTGCAGAGAAGAGAAAGATCTACAAGGGCGTATGCGCAAATGTAGACCTTTACAGCGGCTTTGTATATAAAATGCTCGGAATACCAACCGATCTTTATACTCCGCTCTTTGCAATCGCACGTATAGCCGGCTGGTCAGCGCATCGTCTTGAAGAGCTTATAAATTCCGCAAAAATAATTCGTCCGGCATATCTGCCTGTAAGCAAACCAAGATCGTATACAGCTATGGAGGACAGATTATCCTGAAAGCATACATAAGACAGCATTGCTGATGCTTTGAAATAATTATGCAGTGTTTACTTAGAATATGCAGTTGGAGGTTATGAATTTGTTCCGTGAAAGCTTTAAACTTCTGAGAAAAGCCGGCTGGTCACTGATATTATTTGAAGCAGGCGTTCAGATTGTAACATTTATAGTATTAATCCCCCTTGTGGGCATTATTTCAGACGCTGCAATACATCTTGCAGGACTGAAATTTCTTACAAATGCAACTGTTTCAAAGCTGCTTGCTTCTATATGGACCTATCCCCTATCAGCCCTTATTATACTATTAGCAGCTTCACAAATACTGCTTCATTTCACAGGGATAACAGCATGCCTGAATGCAGCACGTGAAGAAAGAAGGCTTACTTTTGGTGAGCTGATTTATGAGCTTGTATCAAGCTTTAAAAGAATGTTCTCGTCAGGCGCTGGCTCTCTTGTGCTGCATCTTATTATGATAATCCCAGCTATATCACTGCCAGCTGCCGGAGGATTCATATCAATTCTCGGTATTCCAGATATTTTGTCCAGAACAGTCAGTGATTCAGACGCACTAATACTTGCATATTCTGCTGCAGTACTTTTATCAATGCTGGTCAATCTGAAATGGATGATCGCACTCCCTATATACGTTTGCCGCCATTGCAGCTTCCAAGCAGCAAAACAACAAAGCAAGTATCTTATATCAGGTCACTCCATCTCAATATTGCTTAAAATGTTTTTATGGAGCTTAGGATTTCTTGCTGTATTTATCGGAACTATCCTATTATTGACAGGTCTCTGTATAGGAGGACTCTCTCGCTTTGGTATACCCATTTCATATGGCAGCTTGCCTTTGCGTATGATAAGATATTTGCTGCTTTTTGTAACCTTTATTTTTTCGGCAGGAGCTGTTCCATACCTCGCTGCCGGAATGTTTGTACGCTATGAAAAGCTTCTTGCAGGCAGAAAATCCATTGGCTGCAAAACAACGATAAAAACATATCGCAATAATAGAAAAAGCCGAATTACAGCCATTGTAGCGGCAGTCGCTCTTTTATGGGTTGATGGAGTATATATTTTCAGGCTTGCCTCCGGTGATGCCGCTGTGCGTTTTGTACTCGATACACATCCGCTTACTATTGCCCACAGAGGTTCGTCATTCTCCGCTCCCGAAAACACATCATATGCCTTTATTGCTGCTATGGAACAGGGGGCAGATGGTATAGAGCTTGATGTCCAGCAGACTAAAGACGGCGTTCCGGTAGTTATCCACGACCTTAACCTTAAAAGAGTTGCTGGCATAAATAAGAAAGTGTCCTCACTCACATTTGATGAATTGTCTCAGATAGATGTGGGAAGCTGGTATGATGATGAATTTAGTGATGCACGTATAATGTCACTGGAAGATGTTATTATTCTCACTAACGGAAAAATATTCATGAACATTGAATTGAAAAGAGGAGCAAAAAATGATAATTTAGAGCAAAAAGTAGTTTCACTTATCGAAAAATATGATATTGAAAATAAATGCTGCGTTACTTCATTTTCATACGACTCTTTGAAAAAGATAAAAAAATATAATTCCGCTATAAAAACCGGTCTTATAATGAGCATTGCCACAGGCAACTTCTACACTCTTGATGCAGCAGACGTATTTAGTATAAAAAGCACGTTTATAAGTACACAGGTAGTAAACAATGCTCATCTTCAAGGCAAAGAAATTTACGCATGGACAGTAAACGGTACTGTAGAAATGCGGCGTATGATGAATGTAAACGCAGACCATATAATAACTGACAGACCAGAGCTTCTTTTAGAGCAGATAGACCGAAATATTACGGAGGACACTCTTATTGATACGGCTCTGAATCTTATATCATAGGAGAAAAAATGACGCTGTACGCTTGTTTTTTAAGAGAACGTTCACCGAAAATGCAACACGAAGCGGCTCATCGGCTTCTCAGTTTTGCACTAAAAAGAGAATACGGTATAGAACATTACACCCTTGGCAAAGGCTCTCATGGAAAACCTTTTATTGAATCTCGAACAGATATAAAAATAAATCTTTCACATTGCAGCGCACTTACTGTATGCGCTGTGGGAGAAAGCGCCCTAGGAGTGGACTGCGAAGGCATAAGAGACGTACGCAGCGGCGTTGTAAGACGTGCATTCACTGAATCGGAAGCGCTCGAAATAGAACATTCAGCAAATCCGGATCTATGCTTTACACGTCTGTGGACATTAAAAGAAGCCTTTGTAAAAGCCATAGGAACAGGAGTTTCCTACCCTATGAAAAACGCTGCATTTTCCATTGCTGACAGCAGTGCTATTTATAATACTATTTATACTAATATAACCGGAGCATTCTTTAGTCAATGGGTCATACAGGATAAATATATAATATCCCTTTGCGCCGCAGCCCCTGAGTGCGATACTTCTCTTATATTCGTATCCGAAAATGCGCTTGACACTGCGCAAAAATAATAAAATGCAAAAAAATGCCCCCTCTTTTAACAAGAGGGGGTTTTCGATTTTCGATTATATAAATTATACAATAGGAAGTGCTGTGATATAACCGGAAAGGCGCTGCATGATAACTGTTACATCCTTTGTAGTAAGAACGCTGTCTAATGAGCAGTCAGCATTTGCAAGCTGTTCCACATTAAATGAAACTGCGCCAACCAGATATTTATGCAGTAAAACTGCATCAGCTACAGTAACCTCTCCATCACAATTTACATCTCCGTAAACAGAAGCATAAGCACTGTTTACAATAACGTTTGTATTTGAAGGTGTTGTTTCAGTTTCTGAGCTTTCTGCTGTAGTATCTGTAACATCAGTAACTGTTGTAGTTTCAGTTTCAGTCTCTGTTGTTTCTTCATAAGCAGTAGTCTCAGTAGTTATCTCTGTTGTTTCTGTTTCCGTTTCAGTTTCAGAAACAGATGTAGTAGTAGTTTCAGTTGTTTCGATCTCTGCTGTTGTTGTTTCTGTCACAGTCGTGGTGGTTTCAGGAGTACTGATATCTTCACATAAAGCTAAGTACTGCAAAGAACAGTATCCCTCAAAGCTATCATAAGTAATAGCTGCCCAATCACCGCCTGTAGCAGTAACAGTAATAACAGCACCGTTTGGAATTGTTGTAACAATAGAGTAACCGGTTCCCGGACCACTTCTCACATTAAGCAAAGAAGCAGTAACGGTGTATGTTCCTGCGCCGTCTTCGGTAAACTGGACTGCAGGAGTAGTTGTTGTCGTAGTATCCGTTGTGACACTTGCGTTTCCGTATCCAGCATTGCAAAGGTAGTTATAAACCATTTTTGCTCTGGAAACAAAAGCACTTGTGGAACTGAAATTATCATTAAGCGCTGCCTGATACATATTTTCAAGTGTTACTGCGCTGTAAGAGCCGGCATAAGAAGCGGCACGCTTAGCAACTCTTGCTGCAATTCCGCAGCCAAAATTATAAATATCTGCATAAAGCACAAGAGCGCCTGCATCAGTAATACCCATGTTCTGTGCAGTGATTATGTATCCCTGAACGTCCTCGTTAGCCTGTGCATCCTGTGCAGCGATTCCGCAATCGGAAGCGAGCAGAGCAGACGCAGCATTTGCTTCCGAAGAAGAGAATGTACGATAATTCCAATTTGACGCACTCATAACTTCATTATACAGGGACGAACCTAAGGTCGCAGCCGCAAATGAAGGGTCGATCTGACAAGCTCTTCTCATAACTGTAAGCGCTCTGTCAGCATGCCATTGAAGCTTGCCAACGCTTACTGCGCCGCAGTCATTTGGGTTAATAGAACCATAAGAGCCCTCGTGGGACATGATACAATCAATAGCTACACTAGCCATTTCCTCCAGCGTTACAGCGGAGACATTTGTTGGCGAGGCAATTGTGGACAGCATCAGTACGAGTGCAGTCACGCAGGAAACCCCGACAGCCGAAATTCTTTTCAACATATTAAGCTTACTCCTTTTAAATAACAATGTTTGAAATTCGCAAAGCAGCAGTCAAGGCCGCATTGCTGTACGGCTTTAAGTTATATTATTTGCCGCTGGCAATGCATCTGCATATATTTATTTTTAAAGATTCTATAGGCACGCAAAAGGCTAAGACAGTTGCTTTAATATTGTACATTGTCCTGTACGCATCATTAGAGCGACCAGTCGTATGCACTTACACGCCTTAATTGCATTGCACATTACGCATCCCCTGCATATTCGCAGTTGTGCGTATTTGCATAAGTTCACGACACCGTAACCTGAAAAACAGGCATACGTGTCCTTCACCGTACGTTACTATTATATCATATTTGTAACCGAATTGCAAGACTTTCGGGCGGCATTTGAATATTATTCATGCAATAAGTATATATTGAGCTGTTTATTCCACATATCGTTTGTAGTCTTTCTACTACATCTATGAATCTCTAATTAACTCCAAAAGTATTCTCTTATAATTTAGTATAAGTATATGTTTAACAGAAAAAAGCTCCACGCAGAAACATCGCCCGCAAAAATACAAAACCTGCGCATTTCTGACAAAAAGCGTAATACACGGCTGTCGGCAAAAATAACGTTTAATTTTTGGAGTTGAACAAATACTTTGTGAAAAAAAGCTATTGAAAAAAGTACGAAAATTAGGTATAATAAATATAGTGGTATAATCGGCGCTCTGTACCGCAGGGATTTAATACATGTATATCTATTATATCTATGTATTAAATCCTGTCCAAAATAATATCCGCCGGAGGATGGAGCTTATAATGGCTGATAAAAATACAGCAAAACGCAACGAGCTGAAAGAAAAGTTCGTAAATCGCCTTATGCTCGAGTGTAATGTTGCACCGAATGAAGCCTCTGACAAGCAGATTTATCAGACACTGTCTGCAATGATGGTTGAAACTCTGAAGCATAAGCGTCAGCACTTCACCAATCGTGTGCATTCCGAGGGCCGTAAACAGGCATATTATCTTTCAATGGAATTCCTCATGGGTCGTTCCTTAAAGACCTCTCTTTACAATCTGGAGCTTGCTGAGGACTTCACTGCTATTTTAAAAGAATTCGATATTAATCTCGATAAGATTTTTGAATGTGAGCCTGACGCAGGTCTTGGTAACGGCGGTCTGGGAAGACTTGCTGCATGCTACCTCGACGCTATGGCTACACAGGGAATCCCTGCAAAGGGTCATTCAATTTGCTATGAGTACGGTATTTTCCAGCAGAAGCTTGAAGATGGCTGGCAGACTGAATTCCCGGACAACTGGCTGCCGGGCGGCAGTGTATGGCTTGACCCTAAGCCGGATGAAGCTATCGAAGTTCACTTCGAGGGTGACATCAAGGAATACTGGCAGGATTCCTATCACTACCTTTCTCATGAAAACTATAATACAGTAGTTGCTATACCATATGACCTTTATGTTTCAGGTTACGGCAGCGACGGTGTTTCCACACTTCGTCTGTGGCAGGCTAAAGCACCGAGCTTTGATATGAAGTCATTTAATGACGGTAACTATGCAAGTGCACTTAGCCAGAACTCTATGGCAAACGCTATTTCCAAGGTTCTTTATCCTAACGATAACCACCTTGAGGGTAAGTCACTTCGTCTGCGTCAGCAGTACTTCCTGTGTGCAGCAGCTATCGGTGATATTGTAAACCACCATATGAACGTTTACGGCACACTTGATAACCTCCACGAAAAGGTTGCTATTCACATCAACGACACTCATCCGACCCTTGCTATTCCAGAGCTTATGCGTGTACTGCTTGATGACTGCGGCTATACATGGGAGCACGCATGGCACATTGTAACAAATACATTCGCTTACACCAACCACACTGTAATGGCTGAGGCTCTGGAAAAGTGGGATGTAAACCTTGTAAAGACTGTTATTCCGAGAATCTTCTCTATCATCGTTGAGATCAACAACCGCTACTGTGCAGAGCTTATGCAGCGCAACGGTTATGACAGCGCTAAGACAACTCGTATGTCTATCATCAAGGACAACCAGATCCACATGGCTACACTTTGCGTTATGGCTTCTCATAGCGTAAACGGCGTATCAAAGCTGCATTCTGAGATCATCAAGGAATCCGTATTCCATGAAGAATATCTGGATACACCGGCTAAGTTCAAGAATGTAACAAATGGTATTGCATACAGAAGATGGCTGTATCAGTCAAACCCTGGTCTTACAAAGCTTCTGAGAGATAAAATCGGCGACGGCTTCCTTATGGATGGCAGCGAGCTGAAAAAGCTGGAAGTATTTGAAAACGACAGTGCTGTACTTGCATCACTGCGTAAGATCAAGAAAGAAAACAAGCAGAGATTTGCAAAGTATGTTAAGCAGAAGAGCGGTATTATTCTGAATACAGACAGTATTTTCGACGTACAGGTTAAGCGTCTCCACGAATACAAGCGTCAGCACCTGAACGTTATGAATATTCTGGCACAGTATCAGTACCTCCTTGACAATCCTAATGCTGACTTTGCACCTAAGACCTATATTTTTGCTGCAAAGGCTGCACCGGGTTACTATCTGGCAAAGCAGATCATCAAGATGATATGGGCACTTTCCGAAGAAATCCGTAAGAATCCAAGAATTTCAGAAAAGCTTTCTGTATACTTCCTTGAAGATTATAAGGTAACACTTTCCGAGCTGCTTATGCCAGCAAGTGATATATCCGAACAGATCTCTCTGGCAGGTACAGAGGCATCCGGTACAGGCAACATGAAGCTTATGCTCAACGGTGCTGTAACACTGGGTACACTAGACGGCGCTAACATTGAGATTGGCGATGCTGTTGGTGAGGATAACATTCTCATCTTTGGTATGAAGACAGAGGAAGTAAATGAGCTGAAGGCACGTGGCTATAATCCTGAGCAGTATTATCACAACAATGGCGTTATCCGCAATTGTATTGATCGTATGTACTCTGGTATCAATGGCTGCAAGTTCAGTGAAGTTGCAAATTCACTCAAGACATCTGACCCATATATGGTACTGGCTGACTTTGATTCTTATGCAGCAACTCAGAAGCGCAGCTCTGAACTGTATCGTGATGAAAAGAAGTGGACACAGATGTCACTGCATAATATTGCAGGCGCTGGTATTTTCTCAGCTGACCGTGCAGTAAACGAATATGCAAAGGACATTTGGGGCATCAAGTAAATCAAATAAATCAATAAAAGTTTTTTGGTCCAGCAATTTTTCAAAAATGCTGGTCGCCGTC
>CAJTWE010000031.1 GCA_910579955.1 uncultured Ruminococcus sp.
ATTTTTCTTCGCTTTAGGATCTCTGCTTTTGCTTTTTTAGTGGCAAAGTCGGGTTGTACCACCATTTCACAAAAAAATCAAGCAATTTTCCAATTTTTTCACATTTTGAAAAGCAAAGTGCTTCCTGAACTTACAAAACAGGAAGCACTTGATAAATATATTTAAAATACTTTAGAAGTTATGCGTTATTTTCTTTGTCACGTTCACGAAGCTCAACTCGTCTGATCTTACCGCTTATAGTCTTAGGAAGCTCTTCAACAAACTCAACCACTCTAGGATACTTATAAGGTGCTGTGTGTGTCTTTACATAGTTCTGTACTTCCTTTTTAAGTTCTTCCGACGGAACTGTACCCTTTGTAAGTACGATAGTTGCCTTGACAACTTGTCCTCTTACAGGGTCAGGAACACCTGTTATAGCACATTCCAGTACATAAGGAAGCTCCATGATAACACTTTCGATCTCAAAAGGTCCAATACGATAACCAGAGGATTTGATAACATCATCAATACGTCCTACATACCACAGATAGCCGTCCTCATCTCTTGTTGCCTGGTCACCTGTGTGGTAAAAATCATTATACCACACAGACTTTGTCTTTTCCTCATTATTGTAGTACCCTTTAAAAAGACCGCATGGACCTTTGCCATTAGGTGTACGGATACAAATTTCTCCTACCTCACCTGTTTTAGCTTCGTTACCTTCTGCATCAAGAATAACAATATCATAAAGCGGACTTGGGCGTCCCATTGAACCGATCTTAGGTGTTGTACCTACAAGGTTTGATATTGCCATAGTTGTTTCCGTCTGACCAAAGCCTTCCATAATAGTAAGACCTGTTGCCTTTCTAAACTGCTGGAATACCTCAGGATTTAAAGCTTCTCCTGCTGTTGTAGCATATTCAATGGAAGAAAGATCGTATTTGGATAGATCCTCCTTAATGAAGAAACGATACATTGTAGGCGGTGCACAAAATGTTGTGATATTATATTTGGCAAACATTGGAAGAATGTCTTCTGAATGGAATCTGTCAAAGTCATATGTAAAGATAGGTGCTTCACAAAGCCACTGTCCGTAAAGTTTGCCCCAAAGCGCTTTACCCCAGCCAGTATCAGAAATTGTGAAATGCAGGCCGTTTGGATTTACATTATGCCAGTATTTTGCAGTAGGATAATGTCCTAAAGCATATGTATAAGAATGAGCTGCAATGCTCGGATAACCTGTTGTTCCCGATGTGAACAGCATCAGCATTGTATCATCGCCACAAGGTGTATCCTTAGAACGCTCATATATATCTGAACACAGCGCCATTTCACTATTATAATCATGCCAGCCCTTGCGCTTTCCACCGACCAAAACCTTGATCATATCCGGGAATTCTTCGGCTGCTTTTCCAGCATGGTCAGCAACATCACCGTCTGCTGTGCAGATAATAGCTTTTACGCCTGCTGCTTGGTAACGATATGTGAAATCGTGATCTACAAGCTGATTTGTTGCAGGAATAGCAATTGCACCAATCTTATGAAGCGCAAGCATTGTAAACCAGAACTGATAATGACGTTTAAGAACCAACATAACGCAATCGCCCTTGCGAATACCCAATGATTCAAGATAATTCGCAGTCATATTGGAATATTTTTTCATATCAGCAAATGTAAATCTATGCTCCTTTTTCTCACCTGAAACCCAAAGCATTGCTGTCTTTGTAGGATTTTTATCTGCTATTTTATCCACACAGTCAAAAGCAAAATTGAAAGTATCTTCATTCTTAAAAGAAATCTTTGTAAGAACGCCGTTTTCATCTGTTTCTGTTTCAATAAAATCATCGGCTACTGTCTTTTCGTTCAGTCCTGGATGGTAATCCGGAACTTCTACCAGTTGTGCCGGTTCTTCGCTATCGACAGACGGACGAAGTACAATAGCATAAACTTCACAATCCTTGCCATCAATTGCACGGAGGGCATGAGGTTCGCCGCTATTATAATAAATAGTATCACCTGCATTCAAGATCTCTACACGATCACGTATCTGAACCATTACTCTGCCCTTGATAACGATATCTATCTCTTGACCCTCATGAGCTGAGAAGGACAGCTCAGAATCCTCACTGTAAGGAAGCTTTACCCAGAAAGGCTCTGCAATTTTATTTCTAAATTCGGGAGCAAGATGATAATATGAAAATCCTGTTTTTCTTGCAATAGGAAGACCTTCACCTTTTCGTGTTACAGTATAAAGAGAAAGAACAGGACTGCTTCCCTCTAATAAATCCTTTATCTCCACACCAAAAATATCTGCACACTTATAAATAAAAGTAAAACCAAAGTCAGTTTCACCCTGCTCAAGAATACGATACTGCTCCTCTGTAATTTCAGTTTTAGCTGCCATTTCTGCTTCTGAAAATCCTGCTATAATACGAAGTTCACGTATTCTTGCAGCAACGTCCTTTAGTTGTGTTTCCATACTAAATCCTTCTTTCCCGCCTTTTGGCATAATATTCTTTGTGGAAAAATATATGAAGACAAAAAAGTCCCAAGCAAAATTTCACTTCTGTGAAAATTCTACTTGAGACGAATATTTCTATCCGCGGTACCACTCAAATTGCACATTACTGTGCCACTTTACAGCTCTAACAAGCCTTGTGCCGTCACGTTGCACATACGGGAACGCCTACTATGCAAATGCAGGTTCGGATTCCAGCTCAGAAGGGATAGGTCAAATATTTTCTACTGTACCGATTCACACCAACCATCGGCTCTCTGTAACATTCAAAAACAGACCGTCTTCGTCATTGCTATTTTACCACATAATTAAATTGTAAGTTTATATTATCACATTTTCTCATAATTGTCAAGAGCTTTTTTACCTTGTTTTTTGCAAACATTATAATAACAAATTTATTGTAAAAAACATTTTTATTGTAAATATAACAAATGGCTTCGAAAAAAGCCATTTTGTTATTTAATATTATTCTACAAGTTCCAAATACCAGAGTGACTCTGATGCACCTGTAAAGTTCTTTATTACGACATTGCCTTGTGAGGTAAATCCTTTACCGCTTGCTGAACCTTCACCAGTACCATTCACTGAAATGCAGGCGCTTCTATTTATACGACAAGACAGACGAACGCTTCCATCGAGATAAGTTTCTATTACAAATGTCTGAGCAGGCAGATCTACAGGAGAATAGATTTGGACATTGCTTCCCGAAACGACCCAACCACCGATTTTAGCAATGTCGATGACTTTATCTGTCCCATCCGAAGAACACATCGGATAAAGCCTATAAGAATTACTGCTTTCTTCATATACGATTCTAAACTGCTGCGAAAGCGAATCATTTAATGACTTCTGAATAACATTAGCACCATTTGAATCACTTTCACCGGAAACAGTAAGATAAAGTCCACTGCTTGAATTTTTAATACGATACACGCTTCCGGAATTTACAAATGATACTTCTCCCTTATAATTATCAGACGGATTAATAATTACAGCATTTTTACCCATATCGTTATAACGCTGACGAACAAGATTTGCATCATATGTAACAGTACCACGAAGAGGATCGGCAACGAGAACTGTACCTGCCGATTTATCATAGCCCACAAGAACAAGACAATGTTCACTTGCTTTCCATGTAACTCTCTTACCATCAGGGGTTGTCCATGATGAGGTATAATAAGGCGCAACCATATTCATCGTTCCCCAAAATACAACCGGTGTTCCCTGTGCAATATATTTGTACAAATCTGTAAATTCTGTTCCAGTGATATTTTCGGCATAAGACGCGTTCTTTTTAGCAGTAAAATAAGCATTCGCCGTTGCAACAATGGCAGGCGCATAGCATCCATAGCCTGATGATGTAGTTGGATTTCCCGGAAATACATACTGGAAATCTGCACCGTATGATCCGGTAAAATTCATCCTTGGAAGATAATTCATTGCAATGTCATATTTATCCGCACCAAAACCGTAATAGTTCAAAGCAATGGTAAGAGCCGTAGCTTCGCAGCCTGTCGGCAATGACGGGGAAGCATTTTGCAGAATACAGTTTACATCAAGCTTATAGCTTTGAGGCATTGCTGTTGTGGTAGTTGTAGTAGTTGTTGTAGTTTCTGTTGTAGTTGCATCACTAGTTTCCGTTGTAGTTGTCAAATATTCAGTTGTAGTAAACTTAGTAGTTGTTTCTGTAGTGGTCGTTTCTGTAGTAGTGGTCTCTGTTGTGGTTGTTGTTTCTATCGGTTGTGTTGTAATTACGGGTGGATTGCCAAGATAATCCTCAAAACTCTGTTCCGTAAGTCCTGCTAAAACATACGCATAATAACTAAGAACAAGGCTTACATCTTCTAAATTTATTTCTCCGTCTGCATTACAATCTGCACTAATAAGCTGCTCCGTTGTAACATCAAGCTCAAGACCCGCAATTTGAAAAGCGTATATTTTTAAGATAAGCGTAGCATCTGACATGCTTACTACTCCATCGTTATCAACATCGCCTATTGGAATGGCTATATTCTGTACATCCGTCAAAATAGGTGGTTCATCTGATACTATAATGTCTGTGATTTCCCCAGTTTCATCAATAGTTAATGTTGTCTCAGTTGATATGTACTCATTTTGATTATTTTCATCATTAACAGTTGTAATATCAGCAATATTATCATAATCGACTATTTCTTCATAAGCTGAAGCTTCAATTCCGCTGTCCTCAGCATAAGCTAATAAAACGGAATTATTATCAATTGGAATCGCTCCAGCTAAAATACTAATTGCCGCTAAATAGCCTATTACCTGATTTACTTTTTTATTTTTCAATAAATCCCCTCCCAATATTAAAGAACTTGCCTACACAAAATAAGACAAGTTCTTGAAATTACTTTTATTATAACATATGTTGCAAATCATATCAAGTGATAATGCAAAAAATAATCATGCAATTTTATGTATTTGTTTATGCATTTGTTTCTTTTTTATCCGGAACAGCCCTCAGCAGATAAACAGCATAGGCAATTGAAAGCACTGTAATTATAACATTAAATATAAGTCTAACAGTATTTTCCGGCTGAACTCCAATAATACTTGTTGCATTTAAAAATCCGTGAAAAATAATGCACGGAATAATGCTGCCTGATTTAAGGAAAAAGATCGTAAGCATAAAACCTATTGCAGTTGCATAAACGATCTGCATAAGGGTCTCAAAAGGAGCGCTGCCATTCAAAAGATTTACGATATGTCCCATTCCAAATGTTATACTTGAAACGATTACCGCAGTCTTTACATTGCCTTTGCACATAGCCTTGAAGAGGTAACCTCTAAAAATAATCTCTTCTAAAAATCCAACAAAAAGCATAGACACTGCATATAAAACAGTTTCCAGAATATTGAGATTTAACGCTACACCATTCCATAAATTAATTGTTGAAAGTACAATCATAGGCGCAAAAAACAGCCATTTTTTTAAATCGTATTTTCCCTTGCATAACCCATAGTATTTCATAAGGTTGTTTCTTTTTACAAACATAAATATTACTGCCGATAAAACAATGCAAACAAGCAAGGTTACGCTTTTAGTAACACCTATCGTCTCGGACGCTTTGTCCGCAATACTAAAAAGCACTACATAGGCTATAATGTGTATAACAGCAAACCATATCTCACTTTTTTCACGTAGTTTAATCATTATTATCATTCTCCTTTAAATTACTTATTATAGATTTATAAATTTCAGAAAGTATATCCACGATATATTCCTCATCATAAATCATGGCGTTATTTGCAATTAAGCTGGCAAAACCATGCACTGGGAGAAAAATACATGCAAATATTTTCCTCATAACCTTTTCGCTCATTCCCGATACAGATGCCATAATAGTGATCAAAGGCGAAATCTCGTCGCCTCCTAAAAGATCGGAAAAATCCTTACTAGCAAATTTATCCGACTGAAAAAGCAGTCGAAAAAGATGCTTTTCTTCTAGTGCAAATCTAATATACTGCATACCAATCGCAAGCATCGGATTGTCATACTTTCCATGAATATCCGTTATGTATTTAGAATGCATAACATCTGCTTTTTTCAAGACTTCCTCTTTGATCTCCCTGATCGAGGAAAAATGATAAAGCACGGGCTGAGTTGTACAGCCTATCTTTTTTGCAATGCTTCTTGCATTGACAGATTCCTCGCCCTCTGCACGAGCGATTTCAAAGGCAGCATTTACTATGATCTCCTTAGTAATTATAGCTTTCTTTGACATTCTGATATCCTCCTTTATTATAACATTAGTTATAATAACATATGTTATTATATTTGTAAATAGACATAGCGCTGAATTTACAGAAATTTAATTTTATAAAATCAAAGTAACTGAACCTGATATATATTATCTTTTCACATCACCAATAGCTGTAACAGCACGATATCCCGCAGATTCTATTTTCTTTTCAATGCATTCTCTACACTGCGCCGACTCTTCATCTGTACATCTTTTATTATCATAAAGAGAATATTTTTCACGTACACAAACCGGCGAAAGATTCGGCATAACTACATTTGCTCCTGCTTTAAGCGCCTTTTCCCTGCCCTGAGGATGAATCGTTCCAAGAGCAGTAGTAGCAGGTATAAGCGCATGAGGAAACATAAGCCTTAGCAATGCAATAAGTCTAAGAGCAAGTATAAGACTGCCGTTCGTCATATTTGAAAATGGTGTATCCTTATGAGTGATATATGTTCCTATACCTATCATATCAGGATCAAGCTCTTGCAAAAAACGAATATCACTTAAAAGATTATCTGTAGTTTGATAAGGCGAACCTACCATGAAGCCACTTCCAACTTGATAGCCTATCTCTTTTAAATTAAAAAGACACTTTTGGCGATTTGCCAGAGACATTTCCTTTGGATGAAGCTTTCTATAATGCTCTTCATCTGCGGTTTCATGACGAAGAAGATAACGGCTTGCCCCGGCATTCCAAAATAATCTATAGCTCTCCTTTGAACGTTCCCCTATAGAAAGCGTGACCGCACAATCAGGATAGAGAGATTTTATTTTATAAACGATAGAACATATCATGTCATCAGTATAATACACATCTTCTCCGCCTTGCAAAACAAATGTTCTATAGCCAAGAGAATATCCCTCTTTACAGCATAGAAGTATATCATCACAGCTGAGACGATAACGTTGTGCGTTCTTATTATCACGCCTGATACCACAATAATAACAATTATTTTTGCAATAACTTGTAAATTCAATAAGTCCACGGAGATAAACTTCATCACCATATATGTTTCTTCTGACCCTATCGGCTGCTGAAAAAAGGGCGTCATCAGATTCACAATGTTCAATAAATCTTATAAAGTCTTCATCGGACAAATCATGATTTTTTTCAAGATAATATATAGCCGACAAAAAATCATTTGTCATATCACTCTACTTACCTTTCATTCGATTTTATAATTAATCTTATAATAAGTATATAACATCCTTATAAAAAAAGCAAGTTCACATTTTTATGTGAACCTGCTAAAAAACATATTATTTTTCCAGAAACAACTTCCACTTTACGGGTCTGAGACAAAGACCTTCCGGTTCATGCATCATTCGGCACTTTCTTCTGTCGAGATAAACCTTCACGCCAATAGCTGCTGCTACAGGCAGTGCAACATAGCAAAAAGTAAAGCTCATTTTTTTCATATCTACATTACTCCTTCTATCTACATTACCTTTCCGAAAAGCACTTGCTGCCCAGATAAGCTTCTCTTTTACCCAGTGAACCAGATATTCTAAGAAGTCTGTTATACTTTGCAGTACGCTCACCACGACAAGGCGCACCTGTTTTTATTTGACCCGTACCAAGTCCTACTGCAATATCTGCTATTGTGGTATCTTCTGTTTCGCCGGATCTGTGAGATACAACCGCACCATATCCTGCATCCTGTGCAATACGTATTGCATTTACTGCCTCTGATATAGTTCCTATCTGATTTGGCTTTATAAGAATAGCATTGCCTATACCAAGTTCAATTCCCTTTTTAAGCTTCTTTGGATTAGTAACAAAAAGATCATCTCCTACAAGCTGTATACGCTTGCCAAGTGAATTTGTAAGCTTCTGCCATCCTGTAAAATCCTCTTCATCTGCACCATCTTCAAGAGATCGAATAGGATATTCACTGCAAAGCTTATCCCAATAGGAAATAAGTTCATCTACCTTATATTCCTTTCCGCTTTTAGGCAGAAGATAAGAATCGCATTTCTCACACTTCCATTCACTGGCGGCGGCATCAAGAGCAAGTACAAAATCTTTACCAGGTGTATATCCAGCCTGTTCTATAGCTCTCAAAAGATATTCGAGAGCTTCCCTATCACTATTAAGGTCAGGGGCAAATCCGCCCTCGTCTCCTACTGCTGTACTCAGTTTATTTTTATTCAAAACGCTTTTCAGAGAATGATATACTTCGCTGCACCACATAAGACCCATAGAAAAATTTTCAGCTCCAATGGGCATTATCATAAACTCCTGTACATCAATGTTATTAGAAGCGTGTGCTCCGCCGTTAAGAACATTCATCATGGGAACTGGTGTTTTGACTGCATTAAAACCACCAAGAAATTGAAACAGCGGCATATGATGTGAAATTGCAGCCGCCTTTGTTGCTGCAATAGATACTGCAAGAATAGCGTTTGCGCCGAGATTGGACTTATCTTCACTGCCGTCTAAACTTAGAAGAACGGCATCAACCTCCGCCGGATTAGTAAAAGAAAAGTCTGTAAGTTTGCGTCTAATTGTTTTATTTATATTATTAACCGCTTGAATTACGCCTTTGCCGCCATAGCGTGCATCATCGCCATCACGAAGTTCCAGTGCTTCAAACTTTCCCGTAGATGCACCACTGGGAACTGAACCACGTCCTCTTGAACCGTCTGTCAGAACGACCTCAGCTTCAACTGTAGGATTGCCTCGTGAATCAAGAATCTCACGTCCAAATATTGTTTGTATTTTCATAAAAAAGCTCCATTCTTTTCAGGAAGTAAACCACATCAGAATTATGCGGTACTTCCGTTGTTTTGTTCATATTATACACAGCATTTTTGCTAATATTCTTACTTTAATCTGTAAATAATTTGAGTTAATATTAACATTGACATTTTTCTTTTTATATGATAAAATATTTATTGAATAAAATTTATATTATGGAGGATGTTATGAAAAAAATTATATCATCAGTACTTGCTGTAACTGTTATTGCAGGCACTCTTATGACCGGATGCGGCAACGTAGATAAAAACTTTGCAAGCGACTACGTGGCAGCAACTATGGACGCTTCTTACAAAGGTGAATTCAATAACTACATGAAAATCACTGTATCAAACGAAGAAGATGTACAAGAAATTTATGATAATACAATTGATTATTATACTGAATCTATCGCATATTATTGCGAAGTGTACACCGAAGACATAAGCGAAGATCTACATACAGAATACACAGAATTCACAAAGGAACTGTTATCAAAAGCTATGTACACAGTTTCTTCTGCTGAAAACGGCAAAGAAAGCTGTTATGTAAAGATCTCTATCAAGCCTATCAATCTTCTTGAACAGGCTGAGAGTGATATCCAAAGATGCGTTGACGACTACAACAACAAACTGGAAGAAATTGGAGAAGAAGAACTTAACAACTATACTGATGAACAATATCAGGAACTTGAAGATGACTACGCAAGAAACGTTCTTGATGCTCTGAAAAAGAATGCTGATAATCTGGAATATAAGGACAACATCGACTTTACTATGGAAATACTCATCGATGAAGACGGTCTTTATGCTCCTGCAAATGATGACGATTGGAACACTATTGATGACTATATCATGGGCATATATGAATAAAATAAAACTGCTGTGCCTGAAATTAGTACAGCAGTTTTTCTCTAAAATAATACAAAAAGCTGTTGTACCATTTTTCAGGTACAGCAGCTTTTTTACATTTTTAAGCTTTAATATTGTTAAAATTTAATCAGGAATAACAGGAAGCGTATCAATTCTTTCTCCTATAAACATTAATAAAGCAGATGCGTCTCCTGAATTTACATCTCCATTCTTAGCACAGTCGCCGTTTGCCAACTGCTTCTTATTAAATTTAATAGCACCGGTCAGATACTTATTCAGATAAACCATATCTACCATTGTAATCTTAGTGTCGAGATTTACATCACCATATTTAATGTTTTCAGGAATGTCAATACTTGTTGACGTAGTAGTAGTTTCTTTTGTTGTAGTGGTGGTTTCAGTTGTAATATCTGTTCCAGTAGTTGTGGTTGTTGTTTCAGTTGTTGTAAGATCTGTATTTGTGGTAGTAGTTGTTGTTGTTGTCGTTGTTCCTGTAGATGATATACCATCAACTATTGCATAAAACGCAGGCTTTGCTGTATAATCTCCATTGAAAAGCAGTGGAAGTCTGTTGGCTCTCCAGCTTGTTTCATCTGTAATTCCCCAGAATACTACTGCTGAAATGCTGTCTGCATACTTAACGCAAGCATCAAGAATACCGCTGTAAATTTCAGCTTGCTTTTCAAGACCTGCTGCTGATGTATCATTTGTTGTAATATCAAGCTCAGTTACCTGAATATCCAAACCAGTAGAGGCAAATTTTGCAAGAGCCTTTTCATACTGTGAAACAGTCGGAAATCCTGTATCAAGGTGAGACTGCATACCTATACCATCTATAATATCCTTTTCCTTAAAGTCCATTGCCATATTATAGATAGCGTCGGTTTTGCCCGGCATATATTCATTAAAATCATTGTAATAAAGCTTGCAGCCTTCCGGTGCATACTTTCTTGCAAATATAAATGCCTGCTCAATAAATGAATTATCGCCGAATATCTGAACCCATGGTGAAGTTTGCTGGCCGCCGTTATTAGCTCCGCCCTGACGTGCTGAACCATCATCCAGATAACATTCATTTACAACATCATAAGCATAAAATTCTACTGTTGGATATTCTTCTTTAAGAGCTGCAAAAACATTCTTGATATAATTTTCAAGACGTTCAAGCATTACTTCCTTTGAAGCCCACTGTCCGTTTGCTTCATAGTTCTCACGGAAGAACCAATCAGGAGTCTGCTGGTGCCATACCAAAACGTGACCACGCATAGGAATATTGTTGTCACGGCAGAAGTTCAGCTGACTTCTTGCATTGTCAAGTTTTACCTGAGGGTTAACATTGCTGCCAGTTGCAATTGTTGCGTTATAATCAAGCAAAGAATCAGGCTTCATCTCATTGCCTGCGGTAAAGCTATTATAATGTTTTTTGATAAGATCTCTAGTTGTATCAGGTGCAAGCTCGGAAGATGTTGCAGCACATCCGATCTTAAAGTAATCAGCATATACGTCTTTAAGTGATGGGATATCCTTTTCAATATCATACACCGGTGCACTCTTCAATACAAAGTCATCTATATAGAGATTGCAAGTGTCATTGCCTTCAAAATACACATAAACATTTGTAACATCATCAGAAAAGCTTACCTTAACATCAGAAAATTCCAACCAGCCATCGCCGCCTTGGGTAGCAACGTTGTCGAAATGTCTTTCTCCACCTGCATCGGTATATTCTATACTTAACTTTATGTTATTATACCACTGAGGGCATACCCATGCACTAATGGTGTATTCAACACCAGCCTCACATTTGTCACTGAGAGAAAATTGTGGACCGTTCCAGTTTTTTTCTCTTCCGCTAATGCACATAGACTTAGTGCCGGAATGAGCTTTTTCCGTAGAAGCTTCAATAACCTCTACCCCGCCTCTTCCAGTGAATAGGCTTACATCGCCATCTTCAAAATCATTTGAGTACAGTACTACTGCTTCCGATGCAGCGTCCGCCTGTACATTGCTGAAAAATCCCGGCGCTAATGCTGTACACAGCATTACAGCGCTAAGAATTCCAGCGACTGTTTTGTTTCTTTCCATAAATAAAACCTCCAAATATTTTAAGAGCTTTCCTAAAGCTCTCATATACTTGTATTGTACAACATAAATGCTAAATTGTCAATAATCATTTGAAAAGTTAGCATTTTTTGTAAGATTTTATTTTTGAAAGCAATATTTGATTGAGTTTATAAAATCATTTATCATTACAGTGACATGCACCTTCACATGATTTACAGGAATTTGGACAGCCTATGCATTTCTTTCCGCTTTTCTTTTCCTTATAAATATAAAAAACTGCAAGTCCGATTATGATTATCAGTATAGCCAAAATAATTACGTTTTCCATAATTTCCCCCATTCTGAACTGTTACGCATTAATAGTTTTCTTTGCCTTGGAAGCATTATCACCTTTGATACAAAGGAAAGCAATGATCGCTGCCATAATAAGAACCGTAATAAAACCCGGTAAAAATCCTGCTCCAAATGTTCCGGTTGTAATAAGTGTTCCAATTTGATATACAAGAAAGCCGATTGAAAAGCCCGTACACAACTGGATACCTATTCCACCCCAGAACCACTTTGCGCTTTTTATTTCGCTTCTCATAGCTCCCATAGCAGCAAAGCATGGCGGTGTAAAAAGATTAAACATAAGATATGCAAGAGCTGCTGCCTTTGTTATAGCGAATACAGATGCTGCACTAGTACCTGCGCCTTCTACAAGTTCAAGCTCTTCTGTGTTTATTAAATTTTCAAGGCCAACAAAACATATAGCCAGTGTACTAACAATATTCTCCTTTGCAATGAAACCTGTAATAGCAGCTGCCGCCATTTGCCATGAAACAACACCGATAATCGGAACAAGAATATATGCAAAAGGATGAGCAATAGAAGCGAGAATAGAAGCGTCGGCAGATTCAGCCACGCCGAAGCCCCAGTCAAAAGTCTGCATTATCTGAACTACTGTATTACAAAGAAGAATGATCGTAGCAGCCTTTACTATGTACGCCCAGCCTCGACTGCACATTGATTGAAATGCTCTCCATAAAGACGGCGCTTTATACTCAGGAATTTCTATAATAAAAAATGATTTCTTTGCATGATTTCCAGTAATCTTATTTATTATAAGTGCACCGAAAAAAATTAAGATTATACCTACAAAATACATAAGCGTACCGACCCATGCCGCATTTTTAAAAAATGCACCTGAAAAAAGCGATATAATAGGTAATTTCGCTCCACAGGGCATAAACGGCGTAAGCATTGCACTTGCTCTGCGCTCACGTTCGTTATGAATAGTACGGCATGACATTACACCCGAAACGGCACATCCTGTTCCCATAACAAACGGAATGACTGATTTACCAGAAAGTCCTACTCTTTTGAATATTGGGTCAAGAACAACAGAAACTCGTGACATATAACCGCAATCTTCAAGAAGTGCTATCATAAAATACATTACCATAACTAGCGGCAAAAATCCCACAACTGCAATAACACCGCCAATAATACCATCAATAAAAATGGCGTAAAGAAGCGGATTTGCATTTTTAAGTAATCCGCCTATCCAATCTTGGAACATTTCAAGCCAGCCACTTAACAAATTTGAAAACCACGGTCCAACCCACGCTTGCGATATTTGAAATATAAGGAACATTATAACAGCAAAAATAGGTATTCCCAGCCATTTGTTTGTAAGAATCATATCAATTTTATCGCTGGTATTCTTTTCTCTTGTAAGAACCTTGCGCTTTTCAACATCAGAAACTATTCTGTTTACAAATGCGTATCGTTTTCTATCTGCTGCTTCAACTGCCGTTTTGCTTGTCATATCAACGTTTCCTCCATTGTATGGAGGCTTCTGACTTGATCCTGCTCTATTAACGGCTGCATTTACCACTGCGCTAAGTCCTTCAGCAGAAGTAGAAATTGTATCTATTACAGGACAATCCAAAATTGCGGAAAGAGATTCTATGTCAATTTTTGTTTCTTTTTTAATATTTACATCAGCCTTATTAAGAGCCACAACTAATGGAATTCCCAGCTCTAGCAGCTGTGTAGTAAAGAAAAGACTTCTGCTAAGATTCGTTGCATCAACTATATTTATTATAACATCAGGGTTCTCAGTCTTAATATAAGAACTGGCAACACTCTCTTCGCTTGTAAAAGGCGACATTGAATATGCACCCGGCAAATCAACAACAACAAGCTCCTCGTCTCCAGAATAAAAGCTCTTTTTTATAGGATGAGCTTTCTTCTCAACTGTAACGCCAGCCCAATTTCCCACGGTCTCATTGCTTCCTGTAAGAGCGTTGTACATCGTAGTTTTTCCACTATTGGGATTACCCGTTAACGCTATTTTCATCTTGCTTTCCTCCGATTACATACTGTACCGGTTAGAATATACTAACCGTTCTTTAAAAAAATTTGCATAACTATATTTATTTTATTTTTTTAAAATTATATCTTTATCGCACAAGCCAGCGCTTTATCTATATCATATCTTCCATCTTTTATCGAAACAATACAACCACTTCTCATATGAGATATAACTGTAATAGGCTCACCGCTATAACAGCCCAAGGTAAACAAAAATGAATTAAGCTCTTCGTCATCTGTTTCTATGGATTTGATAATGTACTCTTTCCCTTCTTCAGCAGAATATAAATTCATATAATTACCGCCTTTCTAATACATGCACTGCGTTAGATGAAACTAACTGCACACCTCAAAAAATAAGTTAGAAGCACCTAACTGCTACAATATTATAGCATAGTGCATATCCCTTGTCAAGGGCTGCCTTGTGTTTTTACAAAACATTTCATATTTTATAATAATTTGATTTTTTATTGTATTTTCACTTTATTTATGTTATAATATCTTTGATATCTATAAAAGGTTTATTATACAATAACAGGAGGATATATTATATGAATAATAGCAAACCTATGAAAAGAAGCGAAGTACCAGAAGAATATAAATGGAATCTTCACGATCTATGTTCATCAGACGAAGTGTTTGAAAGCCAATTAAAAAAAGTTGCAGAACTTTTACCGGAAATCTCAAAATTCAAAGGAAAACTTTCTGACGGTGTTGAAAACGTACTTTCATTTCTTATAAAGCTTGAGGAAACAGAGCAAATTTTTGAAACGCTTTATGTATACGCAAATATGAATCTTCACGAAGACATGAATGTTACAAAATATCAAGGATATGCCGCTAAAATGCAGACTCTTGCATCAAAACTCGCTGAAGCAGGTTCGTTCTTTGAATCGGAGCTGTTATCTCTTCCAGAAGAACAGCTTTTTTCATATTTAAACGATAATTCGCTTGCCCACTATCATCTTTTATTGAAACGTGTTATTAAAAGAAAAGAACATACGCTATCCTCTGCCGAAGAATCTATTATTGCAAAGTCTTGTGAAATGGCATCAGCAGCAGATGATATTTTCAGCATGCTAAACGATGCAGACCTGAAATTTGGAGAGATAACAGATTCAGATGGAGAATCAAAAGAACTCACAACAGAGCGTTTTGTAAGCTTTATGGAATCACCTGACCGTCGTGTAAGAATGGATGCATTCAAGCGTTTTTATGAAATTTATGGTCAGTTTAAAAATACTATTGGTGCATCATATGCTGCAAGTGTAAAAAAGGCAGGATTTTATTCAAATGTCAGAAAATATTCTTCTTCACTGGAAATGTCACTTTCCAGCAATGAGATACCTGTTTCTGTATACGATTGTCTCATTAAAACAGTAAGAAAAAATCTTCCTGCTATGCATAAATATATTTCTCTCAGAAAAAGGGGACTTGGAGTTGCAGAACATCACTTTTATGATAATTACGTTTCTCTCGTGCCTGATTATGATAAAAAATTCACCTTTGAAGAAGCTAAAGACATGGCAAGAAAAGGTCTTGCGCCAATGGGCGAAGATTATCTGAGACGGCTGGAAGAAGGCTTTACTAATCACTGGATAGATGTTTATGAAAACATCGGAAAATGCAGCGGTGCATACTCATGGGGAGCGTATGGTACTCATCCATATGTACTTCTTAACTTCCAAGGCAATCTCAACGATGTATTTACACTTGTACACGAAATGGGTCATGCTCTCCATTCAATGTATTCACATGAAGCACAGTCTTATACCTATGCAGGTTATAAAATTTTTGTAGCCGAAGTAGCTTCTACATGTAATGAAGCGCTTCTTATGCGTTACATGCTGTCTCAAAGTACTGATAAGCGTGAACGTGCGTATCTTATCAATCATTTTATAGACCAATTCAAGGGAACACTTTACAGACAGACTATGTTTGCCGAATTTGAAAAGACAGCTCATGAACTTTATGCATCAGGAGAAGCTCTTACTCCAGATGGACTTTGCGAAATTTACAGAAAGCTCAACGAAGATTACTTTGGCAGTGATATGGTGATAGATGATGAAATAGCACTAGAATGGCTTAGAATTCCTCATTTTTACAATGAATTCTATGTTTACCAATATGCAACAGGTTTTTCTGCTGCTATTGCACTATCAAGCCGTATTCTTAAAGAGGGTGTTCCTGCTGTTGAGGACTATATAAAGTTTCTAAAGGGAGGATGTTCTGAAGATCCTATCTCACTGCTAAAAATAGCCGGCGTTGATATGACCTCACCTGAACCTGTAGAAGATGCACTTAAACTTTTTGCAGAACTCGTTGATGAACTGGAAGAACTTATATAATTTTTTTGCAAAAAAACTTGACAAAACTTTTTTTACATGATATAATCATGTTTAAGTTATTATAAATGCCTTGACGAAGAGAAGTAACATTGGAATTCACTTTCAGTGAGTATGGGATAGTGTGAACCATGCAGCAGAGCCTTTGCGAATAACACTTCTGAGCAGCAAGCTGAACACTGCCATTTGCAGTCAGTAGGTAAGACGTTGCCGTGCGTTAAACGGAGCGTTCATGTATGTGAACGGCAGAGTGACCGCAAAATATTTTATGCGGTAATTCAGGTGGCACCACGGATTTTATATCCCGTCCTGATATTTTTCAGGACGGGATTATTTTATTTATGAAAGGAATTTAATTATGAAGCATATTGATATTAAAAACATCTTCACTGACAAGTCCTACATTGGTGAAAGCGTAACTGTATGCGGCTGGGTAAGAACAGCAAGAAATTCAAAGACTATGGCATTTATCGCCCTCAATGACGGTACTACTCTTAATCATTTACAGATAGTTATTGATAAAGCATCTGATATTGATTATGAGGACGCACTCCATCTGGGAACATCTTTAAAGGTTGTAGGTAAGGTAGTTGAAGATCAGCACGGTTCTGTAGAGATAAACGCAGAAAATATTACTGTACTCGGTACTTGTCCGGGTGAATATCCTCTTCAGAAAAAGCGTCACACTCTTGAATTCCTGCGTACTATGCCCCATCTGAGAGGCAGAACAAATACTTTCAATGCAGTGCTTCGTGTACGTTCTGTAATGGCTGAGGCTATTCATCAATATTTTCAGGATAGAAACTATATATATGTAAACACACCGCTTATTACAGGTAGTGACTGTGAAGGCGCGGGTGAAATGTTCCAGGTAACAACTATCGGTTATTCTAACGATTACAAGAACGAAGAAGAATATTATGCAGATGATTTCTTCGGCAGACGTGCTGGTCTGAGCGTTTCAGGTCAGCTTGAGGGTGAAGTTGCTGCTATGGCTATGGGTAAGATCTATACATTTGGTCCAAGCTTTAGAGCTGAAAACAGCAACACTCCTAAACATCTTGCAGAGTTCTGGCACGTTGAACCTGAGATAGCATTTGCAGAACTTCCGGATGTAATCGAAGAAGCTGAAAGCATGGTAAAGTATGTTATTCGTACTGTACTTGATACATGCCAGGAAGAGATGAAGTTCTTTGATGCACATTTTGAAAAAGGACTTATTGCTCGTCTTGAAGAGCTTATTTCTCATGAATTCGGCGTTTGTGATTACACAGAAGCTATTCGTCTTTTGAAAGAATCAGGTGAGAATTTCCAATATCCTGTTGAGTGGGGCTGCGATCTTCAGACAGAACATGAAAGATATATTTCTGAAAAGGTATTCAAGAAGGCTGTATTTGTAACAAATTATCCAAAGGATATAAAGTCATTCTATATGAAACAAAATCCTGATGGAAAAACTGTTGCTGCTGTTGACCTGCTTGTTCCGGGCGTTGGTGAGATCATAGGCGGAAGCGAGCGTGAAGCTGATTATGATAAGCTTGTTGCTGCAATGGAAGAAAGAGGCATGAATCTTGATCTTTACGGTGATTATCTTGATCTCAGAAAGTACGGTTCTGTACCTCACGGCGGTTTCGGTCTGGGATTTGAGCGACTTATCATGTATGTAACAGGTGTATCAAACATACGTGACGTTATTCTTTATCCAAGAACAGTGGGCAGCATCCGATAAACTGTATCGACAATACGAAAGGAACGATTATTATGTCAAAATCTTTGTATATTCCAGAAGGATACTCCTCTGCACTGACTCTTCGTGAAACTCAGCATGCTATTAAGTACATTAAAGATGTGTTTCAACAAGCATTGTCTTTTGCTCTTATACTTGACCGTGTAACTGCACCGCTGATTGTTCAGAAAGGTAACGGCATCAATGACGACCTCAACGGCATTGAAAGAAAAGTAGATTTCTCAATAAAAGAAATCGAAAGTGATGGTGAAGTCGTGCAGTCTCTTGCAAAGTGGAAACGTATGGCTCTATATCGTTACAGCTATCAGCCGGGAGAAGGTATTTACGCTGATATGAACGCTATCAGACGTGATGATGATACAGATAATGTTCATTCGATTTTTGTTGACCAGTGGGACTGGGAAAAGGTTATAACAAGAGAACAACGAAATGTTGAAACATTAAAGGACGCTGTAAAAGCTATTGTAAAAGCTATAGCTAATACAAAGCGTAAGGTAAGCCTGCGTTATCCACAGCTTAAAGCAACTATATGTGATACACCTTTCTTTATCACATCACAGGAGCTTGAAGATATGTACCCTGATAAAACATCTAAAGAGCGTGAGTCTATTATCACAAAGGAACACGGTACTGTATTTGTAATGCAGATCGGAGGAAAACTCAAGAGCGGTGAAAAGCATGATGGTCGTGCTCCTGACTATGATGATTGGTCACTTAACGGAGACCTGCTCTTCTGGGATGAAGTTCTTGGCAGTGCACTTGAGATCTCATCTATGGGTATACGTGTTGACGAAACCTCTCTACAGAAGCAGCTGGCTGAATGTGATGCACTTGACAGAAACAAGTATGCATATCATAAAATGATTACAGATGGCACACTTCCGCTCACTATAGGCGGCGGAATAGGTCAGTCAAGACTTTGTATGCTGCTTCTTGAAAAGGCACACATCGGTGAAGTTCAAGCTTCCATCTGGCCTGCTGAAATGATTGAAAAGTGCAAAGAAAATGGTATAATCCTGCTTTAAAAAATGCATATATAAAAATAAGCTGTTGCAGAGATCTAAGCTGCAACAGCCATTTTTTATTTTTATAAAAACTATTTAAATGAAAAGCTATTATTTAAAATCATTGTGCTATACAAAAACAATATATCCTGCTCGTTAAAATCTATAAATTCGCATATTATACTGCTGTGCATATAACGCAGATCTACGAGTGTAATCTTACTGTAGCCGCTGATCATAAGAGGTGCTATACTGCTTCCAAATGAATCACGAAATATTACAAGCTCTTTCTCCGTTTCAGCATTAGGATTTTCTATAGTAATAAGAGGCTCTGAACCTGAAAGAAACATCTCGTAAGGATCTTTTCCATCTGCTTTCTCCATGTTGTAAAGCACTGATTTTTGAGGTTTGCCTGTACTATAACTTGTAACTATAGATTGCCTTAATATATCATTTTCAAGATATTTTATTGTATCGGGTTCATGATATAAACCAAGCTGACCATAATATACTCCATAAAAAGGATGAGAAATCTCATGCATCTCAAATTCATTGTAAAGCTCTGCACCCATTTTATCAGCAAGCCTTTCAGCAATCGGCAATATACATTCCTGCTTCCAATGAGTATCAGTTTTATAATAATCATCTTTACTTAGCAGATCATATATATCTATATATTCGGCAAAGGATACTTTTGCGCAAAACTTTTCTTTCAGCTCTTCAAAATCTATGGAAATTATTTCGTTATCACCCGCCAAAAAACAGCTCTTATCAGGAATAATGGAAAGATAAATATTTACATCAGTACCTTCAAGATAATTTTCATATATGCTCATTAATTTATTTGAGGCATTGTAAAGGCTCTTTTCATTTAATGGATAATCTATTTTTGAAATATGCCCATCTGATAAAAACAGATTATTTGAACTCAGCTTTCTAAAAAGATACAGTTCGGAAAATGCCTTCGTTCCCCTAAACATCTCACGACACGGAAACTGATCGGCAGCATAAGCTTCATAATCTGACATAAAACTCCCATTTAAAATGGTGCTTGCATCTGCTTTGGGAAAATGTGCAAGATATCTTCGCTCGCTTTTAGAATAGTCGCCCTGCTCCTTTAATATACATAATAGACTTATTCCAAAGATAATTACTGACATAACTGCTACTATAAGTATATTTTTGATTTTTCCACCCATAATAGCACCTCCTTAGAATCTAAAATATAAAAAAGGATTAAATGAACCGTCAACAAGATACGAAGTACAGAGAAGTAAAAGAATAGCAAGTGCTATCGGTTCAAATAGTTCAAATACAGCCAAAGCTTTACTGCCAAATTTTGTTTTACTAAGAGCTTTATATATATTCGGTAAAATCGGAATTGCGCCTATAACGGCTATGAGCAAAGTAAAACCAAAACTGCGAATATAATAATTATGCTCTGGAGTAATAATAGGATTTCCGTTAAATCCAAACATTCCCAAAATGCACTCACCTGCATCTTTTATATTAGTGAAACTAAATATTACAAAGCTTATGAGTACTGTCAGGGTAACATATACACGGCTTATGATCTCGTGATTTTTAAGAAAATTTTTAAATAAAAATTTCTCTGCGACAAGAAATACCGCAAAGTAAAGTCCCCAGATTATAAAGTTCCACGCTGCCCCGTGCCACAATCCTGTTAATAGCCATACTATGAAAATATTTCTAAGATGCTTGATTTTTGAAGTGCGATTTCCTCCTAAAGGAATATATACATAATCTCTGAACCATGAACCAAGAGATATATGCCATCTCCGCCAGAATTCAGATATACTTTTTGAAATAAAAGGATAGTTGAAATTAGCGCAAAAATCAAAACCAAGTATCCTTCCAAGTCCTATTGCCATATCACTGTATCCTGAAAAGTCAAAGTAAACTTGAAGCGAATATGCAATTGCGTAGATCCAGCAGAATAAAATAGACTGTTCTTGTGAATTCTGATAATATTCACACAATTCACCCAAGGAATTTGCAAGCAGTATTTTTTTAGAAAGTCCTATTACAAAAAGCCTGATGCCGGATGATATTTTTTCTATAGTATGCGTCCGGACTCTAAGCTGCATTTCTATATCTGTATAGCGTACAATTGGCCCTGCAATAAGCTGCGGAAAAAGTGAAATATATGCAGCAAGGTCAATGATATTCCTCTGAGCTTTAGCATTTTTACGGTAAACATCTACCGTATAGCTTATTATCTGAAATGTGTAAAAGCTTATCCCAACAGGAAGGGTTATCTCAAGAAGCGGCAGTGAAATTCCCATTACTGCATTAAAATTTTCTATAAAAAAATTACAGTATTTGAAAAACAGAAGAAATGAAAGGCTTATCGCTACTGACATTATCATAAATGCTTTTGAAAGCTTTCTCCCCTGAAAACGTTCTATCAATAACCCTAGTACATAACCACAAATTATACTTAATGCCATAAGCATAACATACTTCGGCTCTCCCCATGCATAAAACACAAGACTTGAGATCAATAATGCAGTATTTTTTAATTTTTTTGGAACTGCAAAATATAGTACAATCACACACGGCAGAAAGTAATACAGAAAAGTTATACTTGAAAAAATCATTTATTCAGCTGCAAGGCTATTCGGACACATCAAAAAGAATACTGTATTACCTGAGTAGTCCACAATCATTTCGTCTGCTTCGGTACAAATATTCCACCTGAGATCGGCGTTGTCTTTAAGAGTTTTTATAAATTCTTCTGCATCCACATTATCCTCCAAAATAAAAATATATCCGATAAATGGAATAGTACTTATCATTGGAGAAAACATAACGCCTTCCTTAAAACCTGTTATTTCAGCGTTGCCAAAACCGGTCAAAAGACCATTTTCTACAGGCATTTGTGCTCCCTCAAACTCTATAATACTATTTGAAAGAATAGCTTCGGCAAGCTTATCGGCACTTATCGCTGGATCAGCTTCAATTGCTGTATAAAAAGAATCTAAAAGCTTTTCTCCCGCAGTTGCGTCATCTTTTACGATATCGCTTTGTACTGTGGTTTCAGCTTCTGTAGTATTTGTAGTAGCTGTAATATCTGTAGTAGTAGAATGCGTTTCATTGTCATTAGAAAAGCAAGCTGTAAGTGATGTGAGCAGTGCCAGTGAAAATATAAATGATACGATCTTATTCATGTTATTTACTCCTTAACTGATATAAAAACCTGTCCATAATCATAATAGAGAGATTTTTATAATATTTTGTGCATTACAAATTGTTATATACTTAATTGCGGTACAGCTGCAAAAGCTGTACCGCTTATATTTTTTATTTATTAAGCAGGTATTCCTTTATTCCAATAAGGTCAAAAATATTTATCTTCTTATCAGAATTATAATCTGCATTGTCGGAAGCCTGTGCATTAAGCTTAGTAATACCAAGTATAAACTTATTAATAGAAACAGCGTCCTGAACGCTTACTTTTCCATTAAGATCTACATCGCCTTTTAATTTCTTGGGTGGAGTAGGTTCGGTATTATCCGGTTTTGTTCCATCAGGTTCAACACCATATACAAGCTTACCATTATTATAAACTGTTATCTTATCAGTTATAACCGGATCTTCGGCATCAAGAATATCTTGATTGGAATAGTCATTTTCAGCGTTCCAGCCTGACTTGTAATCAGGGAAAACAAGTGCCAGCATAGTTTCACACTTATTTCTTCCCTCCGAAATCGGAAGAACTGCTTCACCATTTGGATATGTAACCTCAATATAATAAATATTGCCTTTATACTGTGTTATAGGAGAATATACAGCCCTATATTCATCTCCATACATAGAAGCTTGGTCACGGTCGATACGTACAACAATATCAGTTGCTTTAAATCCTGCATCTATAACTTCAGAAGCATCGAAATAATAACGATATGACATATTATCCACAACTCTTGCCGGCCAAGCAGTATGATTCACAAATTTAAGACTTAATGACACGCCGCTTGCACTATTTTGCTTTATCTGTGCTTCGACAAAAAATTCATCATCACGTTTTTCAGGCTCTGGGAATGAAGGATCTGTCTTGCCACCGAATTTTTCTGTCATTTTTGCCATAAGGCCTGTAAAACCTGCGTTATAGTCATCAGCAACTTCATTATTTATAAAATTCTGTCGGTCATCTACATAGTTTCCACTACCGTCAGGGCCGCCAACAAGCGCACCATAAAGTATATGTCTGTTTTCAGTAGGATTTGAAAGCTCATTATTCCATGAAGCATGAGAAGTTCTGTGATGAGCATTTTTTGGAGCATTGTTTCCATAGCCAACAACAAAACTCTGATCCAGTGGATTATCACCAAGGCAGTAGTCAGCCTGTGTTTTATAGAAATTCTCATATGCAGATGTATTGCCCATATCAAGAGTATCGCAAGCGACAGCTGCTATAAATCCAGACGCTGCGGCATATCTAAGACATCCCCATGAATCAAAATGTGCAAGACCACCGTCAAGCTTACTTACACCTGAAACAAGATAATCAAGATGTTTCTTAACTCGTGCAACATACTGAGCATCGCCTGTATTCTGCGCATATAAAACCATACCGCCCTGCATACTATCATCCCAGCACATTGACCATGTATATTTCAGTTCATCAGAACCAAGTTCCTTATCGAGATACGGAATATAGCTTGTTGCCTTATCAAGATAAGACTTCTCACCTGTTGCTTTATAAAGCCAGTTGGCAGCCCAGAAAAGTTCATCATAAAAATGACTTGAGCGATAAAATCCTGACGCATCACTGTCCTGATATTCATCATCACTTTTAGCTGCATCGGCAATTTTAAAAATATTCTCTGCGTGCTCAAGGTAATAATCAGTTTTATCCGAACGTCCCTGCAATGCACAGTAACCTGCTGCAAGAGCAGCTGCCATTTCACCAAATGCAGCAGAACATTTTGTACCTGAATAGTAAGGTCTGCCTTCGTAACCACCATTTTCATTCATACCATAATCATAAAGCTCAACAGGGCCCCACCATGTATGATCCTTTTGACCGTTACCTACTTGAAATACAACCTCATCTCCTAAATCACAAGCCGCTAAGTAATCCAGTACAAAGGTGAGGTTATTTACATAATTATCCATCTCACCGCATTTTTCAATGCCATTTGGATACTGATAGAGTCCCCATGCAATCATAGAGGCAGAATAAGCCATAGGCAAATTAAATTTTACATGATCTCCTGCATCATACCAGCCGCCTTTTATAAAGTCATCCATTGTAGAATCAGCACGCCATTCCACACGATTCCACTCCGGAAGAGGTCCAGCCTGTTGACATTCATAGAAATATAGCGACTTTTGGAGCGCTTCTGCGTAATTGATATACGGTTCAGCTGATGAAACAGGAGCTGTAGCTACCATAGATGAAATTGCCATAGCTGCTGCCGACAAAAATGCTACTATTTTTTTCAATTTTAATTCCTCCCAAACAAATAAATAAATATTACTCTTATTATCTCATTGTTTTTCTATTTTGTCAATATATTTTATCACTTTTAATTACTATTTTTCTATTAACATATATATTTTTACAAAAAAACAACCCAGCAAATGCTGGGCTATAATCATTATTAAGAAAAAACCGCCTTGCCGTCATACGGCACATAAAACCAAGCTAAATAGCATGGTGGGTACATCCGCCCGAATATTTCACGCTCCCTTCGTCCGCAATGCGGGAGGTCTGCAATCCATAAACGGAACAAAATTCCCTTTAAATAAGTGTTGGATTATAAAAACCGTAGGACACGTAAAAGCTATCGCTACAAGGCAGTCTCTTTTCTACTTATAGTATATCACATTTGATTACAAAAATCAATAGTTTTCTTCAAAAAATAAGATTTTTTATACTATTTGTTCAAGGTTGAATTATTCCTCAGACTCATCGTCATCGTCATAAATCTCATTGAGCCTTTCAAGGAACATGCCGCCGATTTTTTCATACTCATCGTCTTCTTCAATTGAAACAAGCATAGGCTCATCTTCAACCATTTCTTCTTTAAGAATTACGACTTCGCCATCATCTTCAAGAAGTGAATCGTGATCGTCGCCATAATATGGAGTTAGCGCATAATAACGTTCTCCCTCATATTCCATGACATCAAGAAGCTCAAACTCCTGTTCATTGCCATCCTCGTCTTCTAATGTATAAAGATCCGGTGTATATTCATTCATTTCCATGTCTGCATTCTCCAATCTGTTAAGAAGTATACTATAATAATATACTCATATTATACAATTTTATAACTATAATTGCAAGTGTTTTTTTACATTGGTTTATTTAATTAAGTATTATGCAAAATTAGTTTGATAATATAATCTTTTTTTATTTGCTTTCTACATAATATAATAGAGCAAATCAATAAATAACTAAAATTATCTAGCATTGCATACGCATTAGTAGAACTTTATAATTACTTCCTTTTTATAAAAAATACAGCTTAACCTATTGTAATTTTACTAAAAAAATGATATAATTAAAATATATTATGGGATAAATTTAAAAAATATAACATGATTCGGAGGGATATAATATGAAAAAAATCACACTGTGTGGAGATGATTGCCTTAAATGCCCTAGGTATCTTGCTAAAACTGACACCGATTTAAAAAACGTTGCAAAATTATGGTATAAAATAGGATGGCGAGATACTATTGTATCAAACGATGAAATTCGATGTTCAGGTTGTTCTTCCCATAAAAAATGTACATATCAATTGGTTGATTGTGTGAAAGAAAAAGGAATTAAAAAGTGCAATCAATGTTACGATTATCCTTGTAAAAAAATCAAGGATATGCTTAGGCGTTCATACAAATATAAAATTAAATGCCAGAAAGTATGCACACAAGAAGAATATGAAATGTTAGAAAAATCTTTTTTTAATAAAGAAGAAAATCTAAAAAAATAATATTCTGCTTTTGCTCATACAGATATTAAAATCATGAAAAATGCTATAATTAAAACAAATAAATATTAAGGAGATAGAAAATGGACATAATCATTCTCATATGCTGTATTATTATAATTTCCCTTCTTTTTATTTTACTGGTTCGACTGAATCAAAAAAAATCAAGAAAAGAAAGTATAGCTATAACAGAACTGAAAAGACAAATTGAATTCTTAAATCAGAATAATATAAATCAGAATAAAATGCTCGCAAATCAAATAGCAAGTCAAGGCGACAGTATGGTAAAACAAATTTCCATTCTCGGTGACAGTCTAAGAAATTCCCAGGATAAACAACAGTCAAAATCCAGTGAAATTCTTATAAGAATTGAAGCAGAAATGAGCAGACTGCGTAAGGAAAATCAAGATAGTCTTGATAAAATCAATAGCATTATAACAGAAAAAATGCAGTCTACTCTTGATGATAAGCTTAATAAGGCGTTTGAAGTAATTGTAAAAAACATGACTGAACTTGGGAAAAGTCTTAATGAAGGTCAAGATAAACAGCAAATAGCTACAACAGAAAAACTTACTAAACTTGAAGGTGACTTTGATAAAATAAGAGCTGAGATTCTTACAGTTCTTAACAGCATACAAAAATCTAACAGTGAAAGTATGGAGAAGCTTAGAAAAGATAATCAAGATAGCCTTGATAAAATTAACAACACCGTAAATGAAAAGCTTCAAAAAACTCTTGATGATAAGATTTCAAAATCCTTTGAAGCCGTAAATAAAAGACTTGCTGAGGTTTATGAAGGTTTGGGAGAAATGAAAAATGTTGCTTCCGGTGTTTCAGATTTAAAGAATGTTTTGTCAAATGTTAAAACACGAGGAATAATGGGCGAAATTCAACTCGGTGCAATTCTTGACGAAATACTTGCTCCCGAACAGTATTGCGAACAAATCTCTGTTACTCCAAAGGGTTCAGAAAAAGTAGATTTTGCTGTAAAACTTCCAGGTTCTCAAGACGGAGAATATATTTATCTTCCAATTGATTCTAAATTTCCTGGTGATACATATTCAAATCTTCTTGCAGCGTATGAGAGCGGAAATCCAAACGAACTCAAATTAAGAAGAACAGCACTTGAAACAGAAATTAAAAAATGTGCCAAAAGCATACACGATAAATATATAATTCCTCCATATACTACGGATTTTGCTATTATGTTCCTTCCATTTGAAGGATTGTATGCAGAGGTAATAAATATGGGGCTAGTAGAGGTTCTACAGAGAAATTATAAGGTCAACATCGCAGGTCCTTCAACGATGGCTGCAATGCTTAATAGCCTGCAAATGGGATTCAGAACACTTGCAATTCAAAAAAAGAGCGGAGAAGTATGGAAGATTCTTGAAGCTGCGAAAAAAGAATTTGGTAACTTTGAAATTGTTCTTACAAAAACCAGAGACCGCCTGAGACAAGCTGATGAAGAACTTGATAAACTTATAGGCACTCGTACAAAAGCAATAAATCGTAAACTTCAAAATGTTTCTACTCTTGATTCTTTTGAAGAATCAGAAAAATTACTGGAAATCAACTAATACCACAAACCGTACTGAAAAAGAGTACGGTTTCTTTTTATGGTATTATAACTTGACATTATTATTTTAGTATGATATAATGTTTTCATCAGAAAATATATCTGATAATTTATTTAATTAAAATAAGGAGCGTATTTTTTTGAAAAAATGCAATGCAAAGGAGATTGTGGGCTAACCGGGAGGTTTGCACAAATTCAATCTCTTGTCAAGCCTCCCTATATTGATGTCAACAATTTCAGGAGGAAAAATAATGAATAAAAATGACTTTATTATACGTTTAGAAACAATCAGTGATCACAGAGAAGTGGAAAATCTCACAAGAGAGGCATTCTGGAATCAGTACGTTCCCGGTTGTAATGAACATTATCTTGTGCATGTAATGAGAAACCATGAGGATTTTGTCCCCGAACTTGACTTTGTCATTGAATTCAATGGTAAAATAATTGGCAATGTAATGTACACTAAATCAAAACTGATTGATGAAAATGGATTCGAAAAGCTGATTCTATCTTTTGGCCCTGTAAGTATACTCCCAGAATATCAACGCAAAGGTTTTGGCAAAATGCTTTTAGAACACTCCTTTTTGAAAGCAAAAGAGTTAGGATATGACACAATTGTTATATTTGGACATCCGGGCAATTATATTGCTCGTGGCTTTAAAAGCTGTAAAAAATATAACGTATGCCTTGAAGGTGATGTTTATCCTACTGCCATGCTTGTTAAAGAACTAAAAGATAACGTTCTTGATGGCAGAAAATGGTACTTTCATGAAAGCCCAGTTTCTGAGCTATGTGGAGATGATGAAGCTGTATGTAATTTTGATGCCCTCTTTCCTCATAAAGAGAAGAAATGGATGCTTAGTCAGGAAGAATTCTATATTTACAGTCATTCGACCATAGCATAAATAGTGTAATATAAACAAAAGTCCCTTAGAAAATTATTCTGAGGGACTTATATTATTTAAGCCAATTGCATTATTTAGTATAAATAATTTATATAAAAAACGCCTAATCTTAAAATAAAGATTAGGCATAAATATGGTGACCCGTACCAGACTCGAACTGGTGATGCCGCCGTGAGAGGGCGGAGTCTTAACCGCTTGACCAACGGGCCAAATTGGTGCACCATCGGGGACTCGAACCCAGGACCCACTGATTAAGAGTCAGTTGCTC
>CAJTWE010000032.1 GCA_910579955.1 uncultured Ruminococcus sp.
GATTTGTCGCTTCGCTCCGCTCTTGCTAAGAAATAAAATTTCGCATATTTTTCTTCTCCCAAAACTAAAACAAGGCTTTCTGTTATGTACTTGACACAGACAGAAAGCCTTTATTTGAATGCGAAATTTTGTTTTTGCACTGAATTTATCACGTGCGTATTTTTTTACTAAGGAGTATTTCGCCGTCTGCGGACGGCGACCGGCATTTTTTGAAAAAATTGCCGGCTCAAAAAAACTTTTATTGATTGTTTTTTCTTATCTTACGTTATCTTATTCGTTCAGCAAAAGTCTTTCATTACAGTATTCGCACTCTAAAAGATCATCCCCAACGGAAATAAAACTCTTCGGCAAATACTTCTCTGTACATGTTATACAGTTCGGATTTTTGCACACCGCATCATTATGTACTCTGCCATGAAGCAGCGTAGTCTTAGTATCAAGATTCAACATCGTTATAATAAGAGCCATTCTTACATACATTCCATATTTTGCCTGCTTGAAATATGCTGCTCTCGGATCTTCATCTATCTCAACCTCGATCTCATCTACTCTAGGAAGCGGATGGAGAACTATCATATCCGGCTTTGCTGTTTTCATCTTCTTCACTGTAAGCACATATGTATCTTTCTGTGCAAGATACTCCTCACGGCTTGCAAATCTCTCCTGCTGGATTCTTGTCATATACAGCACATCCAGCTCAGGAAGAACCTCTTCAAGCGATGTTACCTCTGTAAACGGACATCCGCTCGCCTTCAAAATATCCTTAACATATGACGGTAAACTCAGCTCCGGTGTGGAAATAAGTACAAACTTATTGCCCTCAAAACATGACATTGCTTTCAAAAGTGAGTGAACTGTTCTGCCATTGATGAGATCTCCGCAAAGACCTATTGTCAGGTGATCAAGTCGTCCCTTTTCACATTTAAGAGTCAGCAAATCAGTGAGCGTCTGTGTCGGGTGAAGATGACCGCTGTCACCTGCATTGATAACAGGACAATCAGCAGTAAGTGCAGCAGCCTTTGCAGCACCTGCTACAGGATGACGCATTACAAGAATATCCGCATAATTACTTACTATTTTTGTTGTATCTTTAAGAGTTTCACCCTTTGATACGGAGGAATTTGCAGGATTGTCAAATCCTATCAATCTACCGCCCAAACGAAGCATTGCCGTCTGGAATGACATCTGTGTACGGGTTGATGGCTCATAAAACAATGTTGCCATGATCTTTCCCTGACACGCACCGGAATAAATCTCCGGATTATTCTTGATCTTCTCACCCAAGTCAACTACTTCTTTCCACCATGACGCTGGATAGTCATTAAGGTCGATTAAATGTGGATACGATGAAATCATATTTTTATCCTCCTATTATTTCAGCAGCATATGCTGCTGTTTTTTATTTAAAGTACAATGCTGCCATTCATATATATTCTGAATGACATATCAAAATATTGTGCCGCACGCTTGCACAAAAGCATTCTGTCCATGAATATTTCAAAATACTCAAGAACAGATGAGATCTCCGTATCAATTTCAAGTTCAAGGCTGAAACTTTTCTTATCCTCGGAAACTTTTAACGTAGAGCTTGTAACAGCATAATTTACTCTATCGTGAATATCAAATGATATAAATGTCGTATTTCTAACACGACTGCGTCTGACATCTGTCTTGTCTGCAAGAATAAGCGCCGCAGATATAGGGTCAACAGGCTGTGCAGTGCGCTCATCATGATTGCCGATTGCCGATATGATAGAGCATATCTCATTAGCCGGCATATTGAGCTTTTCAAGGAGATAAAAAGCCATCATAGCGCCGTTATGTGCATGGTCAGCACGGTTAATTATATTTCCTATATCGTGCATAAAGCCTGCTATTCTCGCAAGTTCAACTGTTCTCGCCGGAAATCCCAGCTCCTCAAGTATCATTGCTGATACATGAGAAACCTTTTCCACATGAGCAAGGGCATGCTCCGTATATCCAATAGATTCAAGCACCTTGTCAGCACGGCGAACATATTCCAAAACATCCGGATTTTGTTTTATATATTCATATGTCACATTACTTGACATAGATCCTTTCCCCTCCTTGCTTATAATAATTACTTAATTATTTAAACTTTACCAAAATACACATCATACCAGACAAGGAACATATAAACCGTCCAGATCTTACGGCTGTAGTCTCCCCTGCCTGATCTGTGATCATCAAGAAGTTTTACAAGTTTATCCGTATTAAAGTAGCGTTCAGCCACATCGCCTGTAAAAGCCTTTTTTACAGTGTTATAGTATCCATCCTCTTTAAGCCATACACGAATAGGCACAGGAAAACCAAGCTTTTTCTTCAAAGCTGTCTTTGATGTGCCGGAAGGAGTATCCTTTTTAGCAGCCATTCGCATTGCATACTTTGTAGTATATTTCATACCCTCTGCCGTTCCCTTGTGTGATACTCTATATCTTGTAGGAATTTTTTCTGCAAGAGCCATGACCTCTTTATCAAGAAAAGGCACACGTACTTCAAGAGAATTTGCCATACTCATCTTGTCGGCTTTTAAAAGTATATCGCCTGTCATCCACATATGAAGGTCAAGATACTGCATCTTTGTAACATCGTCTTTGTCTTTTACCTTATCATAAAAAGGCTTTGTAATAACAGTCGGATCAGGTGCGTCTGTTTTTATTTTCAGAAGCTCCTTTCGCTCCTTAGGTGTGAACATATATGCATTGCCGATAAATCTCTCTTCAACAGTTCTTCCTTTTCTCACAAAAAAGTTAAGACCTCTTTTTGCAGGAAGCTTGCTCACAACAGAAGCAACGCCCTTTCTAAGCCCTATTGGCAGTCTGTCATAAACCGTTGCTCCCGGTTCACTGTATACGTTATAACCGCCGAATATCTCATCTGCGCCTTCTCCCGAAAGAGCTACCTTCAATGAACGTGAAGCAAGATTGCAAACAAAATAAAGCGCAACTGCCGACGGGTCGGCAAGCGGTTCGTCCATATGATACTGGATAAGAGGAAGCTTTGCCCAATATTCTTCAGGAGTGATTACCTTGTTGTAATTTTTTATATTTATTGCCTCTGAGAATTCCTTTGCCCAGCTTATTTCATTGTAGCGTTCTTCGCTGCCAAATCCTACTGTAAACGTTTTGTCAACATCTGCAATAGCAGCAACGTAGCTTGAGTCGACTCCGCTTGACAAAAATGAACCTACCTCTACATCGGCGATCTTATGAGCCTTTACAGAATCATGAAATGTATCGGAAATACGGCTTACCCATTCATCAAGTTCCGGTTTTTCGTCGGCATCAAAGCGCACTTCCCAGTACCTCTTGATGTCCATTTTTCCGTTATGATAAGTAAAACAATGAGCCGGCGGAAGTTTATATACACCCTTAAAGAATGTTTCCGCACATGGTGAATACTGGAATGAAAGATAATTTTCAAGAGCGGATGTGTTTAGTTCCTTTTTGAAATCAGGATGACAGAGAAAGCTCTTTATCTCTGAACCAAACATAAAGGTTTTTCCCATCTGAGCATAGTACAGAGGCTTAATACCAAAGAAATCCCTTGCGCCAAATAGTGTTTTCTCTTTCTTATCCCAAATAATAAAGGAAAACATTCCACGAAGCTTATCAAGAAGTTTTTCTCCATATTCTTTGTAGCCGTATATCAAAACCTCTGAATCTGTCTGAGTCTTGAAATGATAGCCTTTTTTTACAAGCTCTTCACGTATAGTCTTGTAATTATAGATCTCTCCATTGAAAACCAGCACCAAGCTTCCATCTTCACTATACAATGGCTGATTTCCTGCGTCTGATACATCAATAATACTGAGTCTTCTATGTCCAAGTGCCACATCATCATCAATGTATCTTCCCTCTGCATCAGGTCCACGGTGCTTTATCTTATTAAGCATCTCACCAAGAACACTGTCAGCATCGCTTTCCGGGTTTGTAAAGCCTATAAATCCACACATAGCTATTCCTCCCAATTCTCATTTTTATTATTATACTACATTACTTTGTTTTTTGCAACAGCTACAAGTAACTTTTTTCACATACTTAAACTTTATAAATAATTTCAAAAAATAATTCAAAACCACTTGAAAATATAATGAGGATAACGTATAATATAATTTATACAAGAAATTTAATTCGGAGGTAAAGCCATGAGCAGCAATCGTGACCGCTACGGCAAACGCAAGGTACAGCCTAAAATACGCTTTCGTTTCAGAAATCTGATCATAATTTTTATTGCATGCATAATTATAGGCCTGATCTATTACATGGTAAAGGTAAATCTTTAAAAAAAAATCTTTGCATAATGAGTTCCGGGTAATAATTCATGCCCGGAAGTTTTTTTCTAAAGAAAAAATAAAATTACATCTTTTCTATTGACAAGTGGGATAAAATGGGATATACTTGATAACAGACGATCAGATACAAGATACGCTAACGTTTTGTATCTCACATACAATATTTTGTGTGTTTTGAAGGGAGTATTATTTTTATGATCATACATATTATGAAGCGTGACGGACGTAAAGTCCCTTTTAATATCGAGAAAATCGCTAATGCTATATTCCGTGCAGCACAGGCTGTAGGCGGTACTGACATGAGTACTGCTATGGATATGGCTGTTAAGACCTGTGAGCTTTATGAAGCCGATTATGGCAAGGAAATTCCTACTGTTGAAATAGTTCAGGATCTGGTTGAAAAAACTCTTATTGAGAACGGCCATGCACAGACAGCTAAAGCGTATATTCTCTATCGCTATGAGCGTACACGTGATCGTGAGATGAAATCAAATCTTATGAAAACTATGGGTGAGCTGACATTTGACTCTGCAAAGGACAGCGACATCAAGCGTGAGAATGCTAATATTGACGGCGATACAGCAATGGGTACTATGCTGAAATATGGTTCTTCTGCTGCCAAGGAATTCTATGAGATGAAGGTTCTGAATCCTGCTCACGCTAAAGCTCATCGTGACGGCGATATTCATATTCACGATCTGGACTTTCTTACTCTTACCACTACATGCTGCCAGATAGATCTTATAAAGCTTTTTGAAGGCGGATTCTCTACCGGTCATGGATTTCTGCGTGAGCCAAACGACATAGCAAGCTACTCTGCACTTGCCTGCATTGCTATCCAGTCTAACCAGAACGACCAGCACGGCGGTCAGAGTATACCAAACTTTGACTATGCTATGGCAGGCGGCGTTAAAAAAACATACCGCAAGCGCTATCTGCGAAACATGGAACGTGCTCTTTCCCTTACACTGGGTATGGAAAACAGCGGTGAATTCGTAAATGCCTATGCTGCGGAAATACTAAAAAACAAAGGCACTGAGCCAAATCTTGCTAATGACAACGGTTTTCAGGCTGCGGAAAAAGAGTATCTTATCACTAAGGTAGATGAAGCTACAGCTGATAAGCTCCAGAAATTTGCATATGAAAATGCTTATCGTGAGACAAATCGTGCAACATATCAGGCAATGGAAGCGCTTATTCATAACCTCAACACAATGAACAGTCGTGCAGGTGCACAGACACCATTTAGTTCTATCAACTATGGAACAGACACTTCCCCTGAGGGTAAAATGGTTATTGAAAACATCCTGCTGGCTGAAGAAGCCGGTCTTGGAAACGGTGAAACACCTATCTTCCCTATCCATATTTTCAAGATAAAGGAAGGCATAAACTACAATGAATCAGATCCGAACTATGATTTGTTTAAGCTTGCCTGCCGTGTTTCTGCAAAAAGACTCTTCCCTAACTTTGCATTCCTTGATGCACCATTTAACAAGCAGTACTATAAAGAGGGAGATTACCGCACTGAAATCGCATACATGGGTTGTCGTACACGAGTTATCGGAAACACATTTGATCCAAATAATGAAATAGTTACAGGCAGAGGAAATCTCAGCTTTACATCTATCAATCTGCCAAGACTTGCTATAAAGGCTGACCACAATGTTGGTTTGTTCTTCGATATGCTGGATGAAATGATGGATCTTACCATTGATCAGTTAATGCATCGTTTCCAGATCCAGTGCCAGAAAAAGGTTAGAAACTATCCTTTCCTTATGGGACAGGGCGTATGGATAGGTTCAGAAGGACTTTCTGCTGATGATACTGTAGAAGAAGTTTTGAAGCATGGTACACTTTCCGTCGGCTTTATCGGTCTTGCAGAAGCACTCAAAGCGCTTATCGGTTCACATCACGGCGAAAGCGAAGAGGCTCGTGAGCTGGGCATGGAAATAATTAAAACAATGCGTGAGAGAATGGACCTTGAAGCTAAGAGAACAGGTCTTAATTTCTCACTGCTTGCAACTCCTGCTGAGGGCTTGTCCGGACGATTCGTAAGAATGGACAAGGAAAAATTCGGCGTTATCCCGGGTGTTACAGATCGTGATTATTATACAAACTCATTCCACGTACCTGTATACTACCCTATCAAGGCAGTAGATAAGATACGTATTGAAGCTCCATATCATGAGCTTACAAACGGCGGTCATATCAGCTATATTGAAATGGACGGCGATCCGTTACAGAATCTGGCAGCCTTTGAAAAGGTAGTCCGCTACATGAAAGAATGCGGCATTGGATACGGTTCTATCAACCATCCTGTTGACAGAGATCCTTGCTGCGGATTTACCGGTATTATCGGCGATACCTGCCCTATGTGCGGACGCACTGAGGAGAGCGGTTCATTTGAGCGTATCCGCAGAATAACAGGTTATCTGGTTGGTACACTTGACAGATTCAACAATGCAAAGCGTTCAGAAGAGCACGACAGAGTAAAACACGGATTAACAAAGTAATAAAAAAATCAAATCAATAAAAGTTTTTCGGTCCAGCAGTTTTTCAAAAATGCTGGCGGAGCTCGAGGCAGCGCCTCGAATGATTGCGGAGCAATCATAAAAAACAAAAATTCAAGCAATTTAATCAAAGTTAAAACAGTAAGCAAATAAAAATTTCGCATCCAAAAAAGCTTAGATGCAAAATCAAAGTAAAAAACAGAAAATCTTGTATAAGTTTTCATTCAAGATAAAAATGCGAAATTTTAAACATAGCAAAAGAGGGAGCAAAGCGACCAATTTTTGCGAACCGTTTACAGTTTCTTTAAATAGAAAATCTCGCTGGCTATCTTTGCTTAAATTTCAAACAAGGCTTTCTGTTATGCGCTTTTGCTGTAACAGAAAGCTTTATTATAATGCGAAATTTTGCTTTATATATATTCTTTGATTTGATATGAGCTTTAGGCGTTTCATGATTGCTTCGCAATCATCTGGGACTTCTCGTCCCAGACCCTACGACTGCTTTTTTGAGAAAAAGCAGCGCAAAAAACTCTTATTTATTTTATAATAACGGGAGCGATAGACATGAATATTCGTATTGCAGGCACTGTAAACGACTCTATAGTTGACGGCAATGGATTCCGTTTTACGATCTTTACACAAGGCTGTCCTCATCACTGCAAAGGCTGCCATAACCCTCAGACACACTCTATGGACGGCGGAACTCTTATCTCAGAAGAAGAACTACTAGACAAAATCAAGGATAACCCCCTTCTCGACGGCGTAACGTTCAGCGGAGGAGAACCATTTTGTCAAGCAGCAGCTCTTGCTAGCCTAGGCAAAAAAATCCATGCACTGGGCGGACTTGATATTGTCACCTATACAGGTTATACATTTGAAGAGCTTACAGCCGGCTTTAAGGAGAATCCAGATTGGAAAGCGCTTCTTGAAGAAACCGATATTCTCATAGACGGCAGATTTGACGAAAACTTAAAAAGCTATGATATCAAATTCCGTGGCAGCACAAATCAGCGTTACCTCGACGCTAAAGAAAGCCTTAGACAAAATATGCCCGTAAATGCTTGTCTTCCGGAATGATTGACATTTATCGCTCATATATATTATAATGTGCATAATGCGCCGGAAAGCCATAGGTTACAAAACGGTTAAAAAGAATTCCAATATGGTAAACAATGTTTACAGTTCGCAAATACCCTTGCATATCCATCCTAGATATGGTATTATGTTATTGTCTTATCAGGCATTATAAATTTACTGAGAAGGGAGTGCTGATTGTGAGCCGCAAAAATCGTATTTTGGTTTCTATACTAATTCTTATGGGAGCAGCAATGCTCAGTTCCTGCACAAGTGCTGCTGATACTGGTGCTGCAAATGCAACAGCATTTGTCACTTCAGTATGCACTGAATATGAGATGGTTTAAATTACAGATATGAAATTTAATCCCCATTGTCATTGACTTTGGGGATTTTTTATTTTATGCGCTTATTATTATTAAAAGGAGACTAGAATAATGAAATGTATATCTTTTATTATGGCAGCAGTGCTTTTTTCCGTAATGCTTACAGGCTGCGTAAGCCGTGAGCAGCGTGAGGAAAACCGAAAAAATTTATTGCAGGCTGAAAAGAATGCCGTTTCATATATAGAGGAAAAATATAGCTTTACTGCTGACATAACAAATTCAGAAGTTGAATCAGAAGGTGGATTATTCGGGCCTACATTTACGGGCTATGCATTTATTGATATGGAGTATAACGGAAGTGAATTTACCGTTTATATAGATGGAAGAACTCAAAACATAGACGGAAAAGATGATTATCAGGAAGAAGAAATAAAATCAGCTATAGAAGACAAGCTTTATGAAATAACAAAGATTAACTTTGACAATATTTCAATGCAAAATTATTATAACGAAATAAAATACGAAGACATGGATAATTTTCACCTGTTTTATAATACATATTTTAATGGTGATAATTTAGATGAATTGTCTGACGAAAGTTGTTTTTATTTTGCCGCAAGCTGCTTTGATTGTGAAGATATATCCGTTCTTGATGAAGAAACTATGCAAAACACATTCGGTAAAAATGCCGGTGCTATATATTCTTATAATAAAAGTTATAAAGATTCTGATTGGTACAGCAAATATAAAGAGTTAGCATCAATCAATGATTCTAATTATGAATATAAATATGGAATGTATATAAGCGAAGCTGTGAAATATAAGCATAATTCAGATTATACATATTTCAAGCCTATAGTGCAAAGCTATGGAGATATTTCATATATCACTGAAAGCAACAACATAATAACTTTAAACGAAATCACACCCGAGGCACTACCGGAATCCTTGAATGATAAGTATATTATAGACTCAAAGGCATATTCACTGCCACAATCAGATGAAAAGATATGGGTATATTTTAATAAGAATAATCTTCCGGAAAAAGGTAAACATTCACGCATTACCACATCTTGGATTTCAAAAAATGACAATAGAGATTATTCAAGCACTTTAAACTTTGAAGCTGGAGATTACATTACCCGCCAATTAACACCAAAAAACGATGACTACTACTTTATGGTCATACAAAATGAAAACTAATTTTTTATATGTTAAACTGGAGCAGACAATATTATGAAGAACAATAAAAAAGTACTAAAGCACACAATAATTTGCGTATCCGCATTATCTTTAACAATCTTTTTAAGCGGATGCAGTATATTAAATAATGCAATTAACGAGATAAAGCGCAGGTCTGATCTCCCTTCCAATCTGGAAATTGCACAGGAACTTGTCGCTTGTTTTAATAATGAAGATGTTTCAACGTTAAAGAAAATGCTATGCGAAAGATCGCAGAATCTTGATGATATAGATGCGCAGATACAGGATGCATTTGATTTCATAGATGGAAATATCATTTCATTTGATGAAAATGTAACAGGTTCAGAGGGCGAATCAAACAGATACGGAACTACTACAGAGCTTGACCGTTTTTTCAGTATAGATGACATTGTAACAGATACAAAACAGGAATATTCTATCTATGTATCGGAAAATCTTATATATCTAAATGACCCGAAACGTGAAGGCATTACGCAAATAACTATAGAAAATGAATCTAGCAATTCAAAAATAGAAGTAGGATACCAATGGCAGGAGTTTTATACTGAGGGGCGAAAGATTGCCTCCGAAGCCGCAAAGGCTCTTGGTGAAGGCGATGATCTTGCTTTCAGTCAGCTACTCTGTGATGCCCTTGCAGAGTCAACTGAAACTCAAAAGAATATCAGCAAAGCTATGGATTTTTTTGAAGGAATGCCTTATTTTGGCAAAGTTCCTGATGACGGCTTAAAATACGATGGAAAGCATGATATACATGTAACGGTATATGAAGAAGAAACTGTCGAAAACGGAGAGCCTGTATGCATTAAGCTTAAAATAAACTGCGAAAATATTGATACAGATGCGGATAGAATATTTACAAGTAAAATAGAAGCATATATTCAAAATGATGAGAATCCGGAACTTGTAGGAATTACGAAATTTATACTTTTTGACGAAGAAAAAAACAGTGTTATAATAGAATAATAATATGTGATAATATAGAATGATAATAAAGCGAAAGCCGTCAAACTGACCATCAAACCGATAATTTTTAGGGCAAAATTTCACAGTATTGCAAATAGTAAATTCAGTAAAAAAGCTTGACAAAATGCCATTTTTAGTATATAATAAATTTTGTACTGTCAGAGAGACCGGTTAGTATCTTGCGAAATACCGGCAGTGCAGTCTAACCCAACTGCCCTCTGCCTGGTTTTCCACTGTAAAAAATGCAGCTGGAAACGAAGATATTTTTGATAGAAATTCAGGAGGAATTGACTATGGCAACAACTATGCCTAAGGCTTCAGAAGTAAGCCGTAAGTGGTATATCATTGATGCAGAAGGCAAGCCACTTGGTCGTGTTGCAGCACAGGCTGCTCACATTCTGAGAGGTAAGCATAAACCTACTTTTACTCCACATGTTGACTGCGGCGATTTCGTAATCGTTATCAACTGTGACAAGGCTGTTCTTACAGGTAACAAGCTTGAGCAGAAGTATTATTATTGGCACACAGGTTGGATCGGCGGCCTGAAGAAGATCCAGTATAAGGATATGATGGCTGAGCGTTCTGACGAAGCTATGAAGATCGCTATTAAGGGTATGCTCCAGCACAATAAGCTCGGCGCAGCTCAGCTGACTCGTCTGCGCACATATAAGGGCGCTGATCACAAGCAGGCTGCACAGAAGCCTGAAGTTTGTGAATTCTAAGGAAAGGAGCATAAAAAATGTACGAATCTAAGGTTAAATATTATTATGGTACAGGCAGAAGAAAGCACTCTGTTGCAAGAGTAAGACTGTATCCAGGTACCGGCAATATCACTATCAACGGCAGAAATATCGATGACTACTTTGGTCTTGATACTCTTAAGCTCATCGTTCGTCAGCCTCTGGCTCTGACTGATACTATGGAATCCATGGACATCGTTTGCACTGTTACAGGCGGCGGCGTTACAGGTCAGGCTGGTGCTATCCGTCACGGTGTTTCCCGTGCTCTGCTCGAATTCAATCCGGAGCTTCGCCCTGTTCTCAAGAAGGCTGGCTTCCTCACTCGTGACCCGAGAATGAAGGAAAGAAAGAAGTACGGTCTCAAGGCTGCTCGTCGTGCTCCACAGTTCTCAAAGAGATAATTATATTTCGATTATCATATACAAGAAACCTCGAAAATTCAGTATTTTCGGGGTTTTTTATTACTTTGATTTTATTTGCAATCGGGTGAAAATCAGGCGGTAACTAACACGTAACTAACAGGTAACTAACAAAAAATAACGCTGAGATTTTAATCTCAGCGTTTTCTTTATATCCTGTTAATCGCTTCAAGCAGTTCTTTTACATTCACATGGGTATAAACTTTTTCAGTAAGTGACATAGCACCTGAATGACCGATAATCTTCTTTATCAGAGTAGGATTTACTTCCTTTGCGGTCATCATTGAAACGCAGGTATGACGAGTATCGTGTGGCTTGTGAGAGCATCTGATAAGCTCCATAACAGGTGTCCAATATGAATCGTAATAGTTGCGGTATGTAAAATGATTTCCATCAGGAGTATGAAGCAGGTACTCGCAGCCCTCATCATACCATTTTCTGAAAATAGGATAAGTTCTGTCATGTATAGGAACAACTCTGACACCGCTGTCTGTCTTGCTTTCTACAACCTTGAAATAATGCTCGTCTATGTAAATATTCTCACATTTGAGGTCAAGAAGCTCTGAAACTCTTACTCCGCTGTAAATCAGCATCAGCACAATCTGAACATAAATGTTATCTTTCTGAACCCAAAGAGCATTGATTTCATCTTCGGTAAATGGTGAACGGTCAGTCTTATTTGGATTTTTGTTCTTGAATTTGAGAATATCCACATACTGCGAATAATCCTTATTACACAGCTCATATTTCATAGCGTAGTCATACATCTGATTCAGCAGGACTTTCAGCTTACGGAGTGTAGGATAATTCTTACCGCAATTATCAATAACTCCTTGTAAATCTGAAAGTTTCAAGTCCTTAAAAATTCTGTTATGCAAAGCCTCACAGCATTTGTATGATGCTTGATAGCCTTTCACATTTGAATCTGAAATTGTCGGGAACTTTTCAGCCGACCATTTCTCATATACTTCCGAGAAAGTTATTTTCGAAGCCTCAATGTCATATGGATTCTTGTTGTATTCCATGAGCATTTCAAGACCTTTTGCTCTTGTGGGTGCGTAACCGATGGTAACGTAGATTTGTTTATGTTTACCAGTTTTTACATCGATTTCCCATCCAACTGTCTTGCGTACAATATACGGATTACGTCTATTACCAGACAGCTTGTATACTGTACCAACTCCATTTGCCATCTTCATTACCATCGACACCTTTCTTAAATTAAGTATTATTACTTACATCTTTGAAGTAACCAAGTTCCTCCCAGACTTTTTTGTCAGGGCATAAGTAGTTGTATTCGCTGGAACCATCCTTCTTAAAGGCATATCCGAAATTGAAGATACCTCTTTGGATACCTATACGGATAAACTGCGGGTCTTTGCCTGTTGCCTTGGCAATCTCCTTAATGGGAACGTTGCGACCAGTAAAATTTGGTGTTGAATTGGTCATTATAAATGCCTCCTTTAATCTTTTATAAAATGTAGTTGCTTTATGTATCATATTGATAATATACAACTCTAAACATAAGCTTTCCCAACAGGAAGCGTAAACTACCTGTTGACAATGCTCTATAAACAATGGTATAATTTTATACAGCGGAAACGCCGTAGATTTCAATTTTAGGTTTGATTTCAAATTCAATACCTGCTGATTTCAAAATATCATTCACAGTACTAAGCTGTATATTACTGCTAATGGTTTTACCGTCATTGTAGATTTTGGTGCTGTTACAAGCGTTCTTTAATGCGGCTTTGAGCTTATCTAAAGCTTCGGCGTTCTTTTCAGAATTCATATACTCATCAAAAGCGGATGAAACTTTTGATTTGAAGTCTGTAATTCTGTCATACGATAAGAACATATCATCTGTTATTACTGTGCTTTTATCGTATGTCTCAAGAACTTTTTGTGCAAATGCATGGACAGTTTCTTTCTCCCCTCTTAACTCCTTGAGAAAGTTAAGCTGATATTCAAGCGACTTGATTGCCATTGAATTTACAACAGGCTTCTTAACCTTGCTATCATAATAAACAAGAGCAGGATATTCATCTGCATACTCTAATGCATTATCAGGATTCTCAGCTGCTTCTTTAGCTTTCTTTAACTGCACTGAAATACTTGCTATTGCGTTACCTATATCGGTATAGGAATAATCAGGTATAAGAACAGTTATTTTTCTGGGCTTCTTTCTGTTAACTCTCGCTCTTCCTATTACCTGCTGTAAAGTGATAAGGTCAAGAGTTTCAACAACAATAAGGTTAAGCTCATCATCATGCAGTGAAATTCCGTTTTCAGCTACCTTAGTTGTAATAAGGTTTTTATCTGTGAATTTCTCATTCTTTGCAATTTCAGCAATGTCTTTACGTTTATCATCGTCTGAGTATACGTGCTGGGTATTGCCTAAAGCTTCCTGAATACTCTTGCCTTTGTTGATATCGTTGATGTAAATAAGGCTCTTGATATTATTCTCGTTGGCTGTCTTGATATAATCTACAAGCTCCTTTGTGTCATCTGGTGAGTAAATCTTAAAGTCTATGTAATCCCAGTTGGTTTTTACTGAGTAAACCATCTTTACTCTTGTATCATAATATGCATAACCATAGCGAACAGATTTTACTTCTGTATCCCATGTCATAGTTGATAGTGCCTTGTCAGCTTCAGATGTGCACTCAACGTAGGCAATACCGGGGCTGACGGCATCTGGTGTTGCAGTAAGATAAATTCTTGATGTGTTATTTAGATTAGACTTCAAATATCTGATAAATTTTTCAGGATATACTGAGAATGTTGCATCTTCAAGCAGACAATGAACTTCATCAAGTATTATCATGCATTCCTTACCTTTATACTGGTATGCTATCTCAGCAAATTTCTGATAGGTAAGCGCTGTAACATTATCTCCGAGGGAAACGATATCAATCGTTTCCATAGGAACATCGATGCTTGTAGTCGCCTTGATAAAATCCTTTTTGAATTGCCAAAGAGGTGCGGCTCTGTTAATTAAGTACACAACAGGAATATCGGCATTCTTTATAATTTTAGTTATCGCTTTTGTCTTTCCTGACCCAGTCGGAGCCGCAATAATCATCGACTCGCCCAGATTTGGTATTTTATTAAGGTCAATAATCTGACCTATGTACTGCTTTTCATCGCCTACTTTAAAGTCACTAACAAGGCTGAGGAAGCGGAGAACAGCGTACTGCTGTTCTTCCACTACTGTTACCATTCTTTCCTTCAACTCTGGTATCGTGTATTTTGAATCGGCAGGCGTTATATAAACGCCCTCGGGTTCAGATGTAATTACTTTCATTTTTAAATCTAAAATTGTTTTTCTCATAATTAGTCCTTCCTCCTTCCTTCTTTTTAGGGTTCGAAAATCATTATGCCTTCATAACCGTTACCCTGATGTCTCTTGACCTTTTCGACTATGAAGCCGTTAGCGGTCAAGTACTTATACAAAGCCTGTGAAAAACCTGTTATATCCTTGAATGTGTCACGGTTATTGTTATAGTAACAATTAAAGGTTTCATATAAATTTTGAGTCAGAACAAAATTACCAGGCTGAGGTCTTATATAGCTCATGACAAAATTTTCTATATTATAATATTGAGCATCTATCGGAGTATTACGAATTGAATAATCGTCAAGACTTGTATCATCACCAGTAAAGTGGTAGCCATTGTTTTTCAATCTGATAAAAGCATTTAAAGCCTCAGTGGTAATTTCATCCAATTCGGAATTTAATATCATAGAAACAATGTTGGGATTCTGCTCGGCTTTTGGGATTTTTACGTCAAACGGCAAAGTACATATTCTACGCTTAATAGCACTATCACCACTGCTGTATGCCATTCCGATATCGTGATTACTTGCTATTATAATTTTGCAAGTGCTTAAAAAGCTAATCTGCATTGCATTTTTCTTATCAGCAGTTATGCTATCATGCCCAGAGATTCTCTTTAATACTGCTAACTGAGCACTATCAAGAGTTAAAGCACCCTCATCGGAACTGACATTGATGCGTTTGCCCTGAAGCTCAGAAATTGCAAAACGACCACCAAGCAAGTTTTTCATGGACATACCTATTGTTGCAGTTCCAATAAGTAATCCGCATATCAAGGCAAGAAATGTCGACTTGCCGTTATCTCCCGAAGAACCAGGAAATACAAAGAAACGTTTCGCATGAGCATCACTGCTTATGCAGTATCCAATAATTTCCCATGCTCTTTGAATCAGCATATCATTTTCATCAAACAGGGTTGATAAAAATTTGTCCATAAGTGGGTGAATCTGCGGAGCAACTCCTAAGTAAAAACCTGCGAGCTGGATTGTGGGAAAATAATCAGTAAGAGTAGTGCTTTCCATTGAGCCTGTAAAATTGTTGAAATAACCATTTTGACAATAAGTGTATCTTTCATCATTTGGCTCTCCATTGAAGGGGCATGCTCTCATTTTTAATTCGTTGACTATCTGTACGATATCCTTGTATGACAATTCAAATCCACAATTACATATATAATTGAAAACACTATTCATAAATGTTGATTCATTATATAGCCTATAAATGCAATTGTCCATCATGTAAAGCGTATCCTGATGCCTTAACAACAGATTAAGCTGACTGAGTTCTTTAATGAACTTATGACGTATTTTTTCACGCTTATCGCCTAAATCCATATCATCAGGAAGAATCTTAGGCTTAGTTGTCACTATTTCCTGCTCCTTTGGAGTAAAAGATACGGTTTCATCTTTTGGCTCTGAACTCGTTTTTCCTCCGCCGAAAAGGTTTGGATACTTGTCCACGGTCTCAGGTGTAACATACATAAACAGTCCGTCATCGGAGTGTTCTGTATTTGGGTTGCAAGTGAAATTGCACATTGTACATTCCTCCTTATCATTATTCACTTGTCAAGATTCCTAACTTAAACAGTGGCTGCTCATGGAAGATAATCGAACTGTTTAAGCTGTGATTTTATTATACAATAATTAAATTGGAGAAATATATGAGTTTAATCAGGAGTTTTCAGGAATTATCAGGAATGTAAAAATAACAAATTTTTGGAGAGATTTATATGACAAGAAAAGAATTTTTAAATAGTATGGTTAAATCAATCTTAGGCTATTCTATAATTGAATTTAAAGAAAAACAAAATGACAAAATTGAATATACAAAAACTGGAACGCTTATAAAAGATTGCACTTATACTCAGCACTACCATGATAAAGTAGTAGAATTAATATGTTTCATATTCGACAACAATGTAAAAAAAATTAAAATTGAAACTGAAAATAAGCCTATAGAAGCGTATCAAAACAATGCAAGAAACTTTCTTTATAATATAATTAAGGATAATTCAGTAGAAAAAACAGTAGATGATTCATACAGATTATTCAGGTTAAGTCTTGAAAAACTGGATTATATTTATAGATTTATAATTATAAAAGAAATATTCAATGATAAAAAATATAAAGATAAAAGCGGAAATGAGAATTTTGATGATTCAGTAAATAAAATATTAGAAAACATAAATAGTCATCTTGATAAAGTGAGCAAAGCAAAAATCTTTAATGAAGTTGCGATTGATGATATTGAATATAATGATTTAGAATCAGAATTAGAAATCTTTTATAAAAGTTCAGAGTTGGGCAAAAGATTTGCCAATATCAAAGAGTACTTAAAATTCAAAAAATATAATTTTATTATTATAAATAATAATGATGTGACAAATTTTCAGAAAAACATCGTTTACAGATATACTGGTGAGTGCTTTTTTGAGATTGATGAGCGAAATGAGATTATTATATATTTTATATATAATAATCAAAGAATACAATCATATACTTCAGTTCATAATTGGCTAAATCAATCGATTCTTTCAAATTATGCATACGAAGGAGCCAGCCGATATTTTAATTGCTACTTTTTCTATGACCAAGGACGAATGTTTAAATTTCTTCAAATAAGTGAAGCAGATATAACAGCTGAAATATAGCTAAAAATATATTTTGCAAAATTACTTTTTATTTCAATTTATATATAGAAAAATCGAAAAGATAAAAATAAGAAAAATAATTATAGTATTAAATAGTGTTATTATATTGATTGATGTGTTCCAGGTTCCAGGTGTTAATCAAATTTAGGATTGATTTTTATTACAGAGAATGAAGAGAAAAAATAGAACATGAATATATTTTTCCATTTCAAACTTAAAGAATACTTGGAACGTGGAACAAAAAACTTCAGAAAAAATAATTTATAGTTAGAGGGCAAATTCTACCCTCTAACTATAGTACAATAATTAAACTATTAATGAATATTTTGCTTTAATCTATAATAGGAAGAACGTGAAATGTTAAGCTTACTTAGAGCCTGCGAAATTGTAATTTTTCTTGATTCAACATCATTTATTACAGAAACCCAGTTATCAGGTACGGTAACTTTTGGTCGCCCGAATTTTATATTTTTCTTTTTGGCGGCAGTGATACCCTCACGCTGCCTGTTACGAATTTTATTTCTTTCATTTTCAGCGATGCTGCCCAGCACCTCAATGAGGATAGCGTTAATCATATTCATAACCCACATTTGTTCAGAGGGAAAATCTGTCAATGTAGTCGGAATATCTAAAATCTTGATACGCACTCCCTTGTCTTTGAAGTATTCCAGTTCATGTTTTATGTCATTTTTGTTACGGCTTAGACGGTCAAGTTCTTTGATAACAAGAGTATCGCCACTTCTTAAAATCTGACGTTTTAGATACTGATACCCATCACGCTCGGTATCTTTACCCGAACATTTATCAACGATAATATTTTCATTTGGCACACCAAAATTTTTTAACGCTTCAATCTGCCTGTCCTCGTTCTGTTCACGGCTTGAAACTCTTGCGTAGCCATAAATTCTGTTGTCCATAAAAAGCTCCTTTCTGTCTCAAAAAGTCCCTGCACTTTTGAAACGTCCCAAAAGTCAAAAACGGACTTTTTGGCACACGATTTTGATAAAAAATGAACCGTCCCAGAAAGTATACTTTTTGAGACGGTTTTTAAATTTCAGTTATATTTCGCAGAGAAAATCTTCGTATTCTTCTTCACCTTTTAAAGTTCTGACAGTTTCAGTAATTAGTGTATAATCGCAAAGCATATCCTCGATTTCATCAGCACTGTAGCCATAATCAAGAAGCATAATGACATCATCTTCATCGATACCATAACAGCTGCACATTTCAAGTAGCAACTGTTCATGCTGTGTGTAATAATTGTCCTCCCAGTCATCAAAATATCTCATGAAAGAAGCGTATTTGAAATCTTCTTTGTTTTCAAATTCAGAACGTGATATGTTACCTAGGTTGTCAATTCTGATAATATCCCCGTGAGCTGTTTCGATTTTGGTATAGGGGAAACTTAACATATTTATTTTTTTCAATGCCTTTTTCATTATGGATTCTGTTGAAGAATAAATGTAAATTCCAAGCATTTCAAAATGTAACAGGTAAATCGGATTACTGCCCTTGATTATATACAAAGAATTATCTTCGTCAAGAACAGTGAAAGTAAAGTTACCCTGAACAGTTTCAGCCATACTTTTCAGACTATTAAAGTCCAGTTTTCCCTGCTGTTCTATGAGCTGAACTGCAACATAGCTGTCGGTTTCGATGTGGGTATCAGGCAGATGGTTTTCTTTGCGAAGTTCAACGTCATTATACAAAACTCCATTATGTGCAAAAGAGAACTCTTTGTCCGCATGACCATAGAACGGATGATTGTTCTGGTTAAATTTTTGATTGCCCTGCGTAGTTAAACGGGTGTGTCCCATAATTGCTGTTGTTCCATCAGGAGCATTGAAGCGTATCTTATGGGCAGGTTTAGGACGTTTGTAAATAACAACTTGTCCATTACGAATATATGAGATTCCAGCGGCATCAGTGCCACGCTCTTCAGCAGCGTTTGCGAGTGTCTGTGTGAGTTCTTTCAGGACTTTATAAGGTATGATATGCTTGTAATCAAGCCAGCCGAATAATGCACACATAATTAAAATTCCTCCGTTTCTTCAACTTTTTCGTTGATGTAAAGCTGTCTTTATTTGAGATATTGAATGAGTTCAGGTTCAGTAATTTCTGAAACAAATTCAGACCATGAGAGTTTAGACATTTCATCATCTGTGTAAGACAATGCAATATCGCAAATTCTGTTTACAAGTTCAAGCGTTGCGATAAGTGTATTGTATTTGAGCGTACCCCTGAAAAGTCTGAACTCAATAGTGTGGTAGTTGCAGAGATTTACAGCAACGTAACGCCCGTAGTTTTTCTTTGCTTTATCCATAATTGCCTTTGGTGAATTCTCGTATCCGTATCTGGCTGCCCAGCGGTTCATAGCATACTCAGAACGCCTTGAAAATTTCAGCAGTTCGTTCCAGTGATGTTCTACAAAATACAGGATTCTTGAAATAACTTCGTCCTGCTCCTCAAGGTCAAGACCGAGACTGTCACGGTTTACATGAATGTGAAGTCCACAGGTTGAAGTTTGATGTGAACGGTAGCCAAGACTTACTGCATGATGCATAATGTCTTCCCAGCAGAAATCCTTGTGATATTCAAGGCTCATAGGGTGAGTGACGATTTCCATACCATCATCAAGAGAACCGTCTGTTTTGATGTAGACATGGTCTTCTCTCATATTTGCGATGTCAAGAAGTTCTTCTGCATAGTCGTCGTCTTTACCTGCTCCATCGATTTCAAGCTCTACGCCGAAATAGCGGTTAGAATCACCATAGAAAATCGGTTCAGGCTTGTAACCGTATTCGTGAATTGGTGCGTTTTTGCGGATTCTCTGATAACACTCGTGGCAGAAGTAGCCATCATCATACTCATAAGCATCATCATTATGGATTATGCTATCGCATTCCTCACAGCGTGTGTAGTGATTATTGTAGCAATGATAACAAAGAGTTGTGTATTCATCGCCATATGTGTCCTCGCTCCAGATTCTTTCACCGCAACAGTCACAGACAGATGTGAAGTTATCGATGCAGTCAGAGCATAAAATCTCTCCATTAAACTCCTCATAATCGTCTGTGTCGATGAATGTTCCGCAGTGGGAGCAGTAGATTTTTTCTTCCATTCTGATTTCCTCCGTAAAATAAAAATTGCCCTCTCGGATTTGACCGAGAGGGCTTTGTGTTTGGTTAGTATTCTTCTGCTAAAAGCATAGTTGAGTATGTGTCACTATCTATGATGTATACCTTTGCTGTTATAGGCTTGTCTGTCGGAATAAGATATTCTCTGTGGTACTCTGGATGTTCTGAAAAGTGTATGATTTTTTGAAAGTCGTCAAGACTTTCAAGTCTGAACACTTGAAAATAATCTTTCGGTTCTGGCATTCTGTTCACACATTCCCACATAAAAAGCTGAAGTTCGAGCGGTATTTCCGACTGAACTCCTTTTGTCAGATAACGTTGATTGTTAAACATATTTCCCTCCTGCTAATTTGTTACGCTCCTATGACCCTACTGTAATCAACAGCAGAGCTTACTGTAGCATTTCAATAATATATAACCAAAGAAAAATGGTATTACTTTTTTACAGTACGATATAACATAAAGATAAAAGGTATTACCAATATCATAAAAATATTGTAATATGCAATGCCTTAATACCTATATACGTTCACAATAGTCAAAATAAAAGAGTAAAGACAGAGGTATTACGATTACCTCTGTCTTGCAGATAATGTTAAATCTATAAATTATAATAATTATATAAATAGATTAATTATAGTAGTATAGGTATATATACTATATAATAGATATAAATAGTATGTATAAATAATATGGTTAGTATATATAACTATAGTACATATACGAATACAGTAATATATGTATATAGGTAAATATAGCTAATATCATATGGAGGTACATTATGAAAAACGAAAATGAGAAAAAGTCCATAACAAAATCCATTAAAATGTCACCGCAAGAGGAAAAACAGATAAGAGAACAGGCTGAAAAGAAAAATATGAATTTCAGTGAATATATGCTGGATTGTGCTTTACATAGTAATCAGGGCATTACACCGTATATGGCTGTTAAGATGCAGGAAATGGTTAATATTGTAAATGATATTGCGGATAGCCTTGATGAAAAAGATTATACACGTAGAGAGGAATTAAGACAGAAAGCAAATGATTTTGATGGATTGGTTACATCTGTTTCACCACAAGAGAAACTTAATAAACTTGAAAATAACATCGGTCTTTTTGTAGAAGGAGGTTATGAGATATGGGAATTTTTAAAGTGATAAGAAATACAGATGATGGTCTTAAATATATGTACAATGCTCTGAACTATGTGCTTTACGAGCATACCGACTATGATAAAAGATATAGCCTGAATACCGATATTGATAACGCCTATGAGCAATTTTTATTGGTTAAGAAATATTTTTATAAGACCAGTGGAAATCCTGTGTTTCATTTTATTGTGGTGTATGATGCAAGGTATACTTGTGGTGATAATATTGAAAGAGCCGAATATATGAGCCGTAGTATTGCATCATATTTTTCGGACAAGTTCCAAGTGGTTTGGTGTATACATAAAAAGCCGTGTTCCAAAAAATACGGCGGTTGTGCTTCTGTATATCATGCTCATTTTGTTATGAATTCTGTAAGCTATATTGACGGTAAAATGTTCGGTGGTAGTTATGCAGAGATGTATTCTTTTCTTGAATATATCAAGAAAGTTACAGGGGATAAGTCCTGGGTTGTACAGTATGGTTCTGATAAGGACAAGCATTATGAAGTCGATGAAAATGATATATAGGTGTAATCTTCCTTAAATGAATTTATATTTGATTTCAGTGTTTTTGTCGGTTGTCAGAGTAGGCTTTAAGTAAGCTGAAAATACATCTGATTAAACAAGAGTATCTATAAAAATATACCCCGTGAAAAAATCTCTCCACGGGGTATTTGTATATTCTTGCTGGTAAACTGGAAGTTATCTGATTTCCCATTGTTTTTTTGTAATAAAAGTGGTGTGTCCGATTCTTTTCTCATTAAGAAGAGGTACAAGCATTTCTTCAGAATGGTGATATGCAAATCCCAGCTTTTCATTAACCCTTTTTGACTTTTGATTTCCATCATAGTATCCACACCAGACAGTTGTCATATAAAGTTCTTCAAAACCTCTTTTCAAAAGGGCACTTGCTGCTTCAGGCATATAACCTCTGCCCCAGAATGGTTCTCCAAGCCAATATCCAAGTTCGCATTCATCATCTTTTTCAGTCATATCACTATGACCATTTAGTTTTAACTCGACAGCTCCAATTGCTGTATTATTACCTTTTTCACAAATTGCGTAACATTCCGCCCCATTAAGGACATTAGCAATTACTTCTCTGCTTTCTTCAACACTTCTGTGTGGCGGCCATCCTGCCATTGGACCAACATTAGAATTCTTAGCATATTCAAATAAGCTTTCTGCATCTTCGTTTGTCCATTTTCTTAGAATTAATCTTTCCGTTTCTATTATCATTATTAATCATTCCTTCGCAAAAAAATATAAGTTTATTATAACAAAAGCAATATGTAATGTCAATGTTCTGATAAGGATAACAGTTATGATATTAATGAAAATGATGTGTAAGTGTAATATTCCTTAAATGAAGTTATATTTGACTTTAGCATTTTTATATTTCCTCAGATAGGTCTATGAGTAAGCTGAGAGTACGTCTGATTAGAAAAAGTATAACCCGTAGAAATTTCTCTACGGGTTATTATTTATATATTTTTACTTAATAAATTAAAATTTATCCCAATGAATTCTCTCTTTAATATTGATTTCTTTTTGTTTTATAGGAATAATCTGCTTTTTAGGTTTGCCAATACCAATAAAACAGGGCATAAAATAATCATTCGGAAATCCAAGTATATCCTTTGCGTATGTACCTTCATTACCGAGGGGAACTCTTAAATTACAGCCGTATCCTTCTGCTGTTGCCGCAAGAAATATATTCTCTATACAGCACCAGATTGAAGCAAAACCGTTGAGGTGTGAGATATCATCAGGGTGAAGAATATCTGTTTTTTGTTTCAGTAGCGGAATTATTATTGCAGATGCTTCAAATAGCATTCTGTATTGCTTTGGAACAGCATTGCGGTAACATTCCTGTTGTATATTATCATTTAAATTCCAGTCTTTTATCAGCTTGTCAATATCTTCATTTGAAATTTCTTTTGGGATTATATCAAGCAATCTTACCGTTATATTCTTATCTCTGACAATTATAAAATGCCAGTCCCTCATATGGTCATTTGTTGGTGCTTTGAATGCAGCAGATATTATTTTTTCAATAATGTCTGTTTGAATTGTTTCGTCTTCAAACTCACGGATAGTTTTTCTATTATTTATAGCTTCATAAAACTCCATAGTATATGCTCCTAATTAAATTCTGATTTCTATTTAATTTCATTATAGCAAAGTCAAGAAGAAAAGTCAATGACATATGAAATATAAATGTATGGAATTTATTTTGAATTATTTACTTTTCGATTAATCAAGTCTTATACTCTATTTTATCAATACCGAAACAATCCGTATAAATCGGCAATAATGTGCAAGTGAAAGCAATAGCAGTCTGAATTGCAGGAGAAATATTTTCAATGGTATAAAATATCACCAAATGCTTCGAAAAAATACGAACATATTTATAATAATCGGAGGAGGTGCGATTTATGACAAGTTTTCGGTATGAAGAAATAAAATATATGCTTACAGTTCAGGAAGTTGCAAAAATATTAGGTGTAAGTGTTCATACAGTCTACAGACTTATAAATTCAGGTGATTTGTCAGCAGTAAAAATAAGTCAGCGAAGAACAGTTATAAAAGCAGAGGAGCTTGAAAAATACATCAACAGAAAATGAGGAGGATTTCATCATGAGGGAAACAATTACAGGAAAAGAGATTCTTACCCGTGAAGAAGTCATGGAGATTCTTAAAATCGGAAGAAGTACATTTTATAAATTGCTTCAAACAGGTGAATTAAAGGGTTTTAAAGAAGGAAATAGATATAAAGTTCCTGCTGAATCTATTGAGGAATATGTTGATAAGAGAATGATGGAGTGATATAGAAATAATATTGAAATATTCTACTGCTGGCTTTTAAACATAAGCTAACATGAAAATTAGGATATCAAAAATATTTTAAATATAAAAGTTGCAATTTAGATTATTCTGTGTTATAATTAAAATGGGTAATTGTAATTGTTTGAAATGGCGGTGGAATATAATGTCCAAAATTAACATCACAGAAACTAAGCGATTGATGCTACCTGGCATAAAGATATCAGATAGTGATATGGCTATTTTTAAAAGTAACTTTTTGTCGTACATAAACAGAGTTGATAATGCTGTTAAAAACAATGAAAACGAAGAACATATAAAGAATATCATAAATGATTTTCTTAGAATGACGTTCTATAATAAGAGTCGTTTTAGCATTAATACTGATAAGAATATTGATAGTACAATAAAGGAAAATGGCAAACTTTTAGCTATTATTGAAACAAAGCACCCTGGTAATAAGACTGAAATGATAACCGAAGATAATTTAAATAAGAAAGCATTGTGGGAGATAATCTATTATTACTTAGAAAGAACAATAGACGTAACACAATCAAAAGCTATGGTTTCAACTAATGCAGAGGTTCGAAGGTTAATTATTACGGATGGGTATAACTGGTATCTTATAGATGCTGCATCCGTTTATCAGATTATTAACGGAGAAATAGAAAAGAGATACTATAAATATAAGAACAATCAGTTGGCTTATAAAAATGATACTACTTCATTTTATGAGGAATTACGTCAGCATTTTGATAATTTAGATATTACCAAAACGTTGGATTATGTTTATTTTAATGTGAATGACTGTCTTAAAAAGAAGCAAAGCCTTACCAATCTGTTTAAAGTATTGTCTGAAAACTATCTTCTGAAAAATACAGTAAAATATAACTATGAACCTCATTCACTCAATAGCGGATTTTATCACGAACTCCTTTATATTATGGGACTTAAGGAAGTTGTCAAGGACAAGAAACTTGTTGTTGAAATAGACCATACTATAAAAAATTCTTTGTCTGACCAAGTATGCTCTTTATTGAAAGATAAAGAGATTGAGGATGATAAAATTAATGAAATAACATTTGAACTTGTGCTTATATGGATTAATAGATTACTGTTTATCAAGCTTTTTGAGGGACAGTTAATATCCTTCAATAATGATACTGAGGATTACCATATTATTTCACATGAAAAGATAGGCACTTTTGAAGACTTACAGAATTTATTCTTTGATGTGTTAGGAACAAAAGATAGAACAGAAAGTGAATTCCATAATAAGTTCCAAAAAATTCCATATTTGAATAGTTCATTGTTTGAAAGACAAAAAATTGAGAAAAATTATGTCTTTATTCGTTATCTGAAAAATGATATTATAGAAAGAAAATCAAAATCAGTTCTTGGAAGAAAAGCTGAATCAAGATTGCCTGTTTTGCAATATATCATTGACTTTCTCAATAGCTATAATTTTTCCGCCTCAAATGATAGTGAGGATAATCATAATAATCGGGAAATTATAGACGCAGCAGTATTAGGTCTTATATTTGAGAAGCTTAATGGTTATAAAGATGGCGCTAATTATACTCCATCTGTAATTACTGAGTATATTGCAAAGGAAGCCGTTGAAAAAGCAGTAATTAATGCTGTAAATAAGGAAATGAATTGGTCATGTGAAACAATAGAGGATTTGGAGGATAAAATTGACACCAAAGATGAAAAAATACGTGTCAATGAGATTATCAACAATATCAAAATTTGTGACCCAGCAGTTGGTTCAGGACATTTTCTTGTATCTGTTCTGAATAGGATTATTGCAATCAAGTATGAACTCGGAGTTTTATTTAAATACAATTCCACTAAGCGTTTAAAAGAATGTAAAATCTTTGTTAAGGATGACATATTGGTTATAGTTGACGGTGATGGAAATCCATTTACTTATAATAAAAACGATAATGAATCACGAGAGATACAGGAAACTCTTTTCAATGAAAAAAGAATTATCATCGAAAATTGTTTGTTTGGAGTTGATATCAATTCTAAAGCAGTATATATCTGCCAGCTCAGATTATGGATTGAGTTATTGAAGAATGCCTATTATAAGAATGGTATAATGGAAACGTTGCCAAATATCGACATCAACATAAAAATCGGAAATTCTCTTCTTCATAGGTATAAGGTAGAGCCAGGTAAGAGAATTACATTCAGTAAGGAAGACTTAACTGAATCTGAACTGAAAAATCTAAAGAAAATTTTGAGAGATTATAAAAAAAGTGTCATTGAGTACAGAACCGTTTCAGATAAGTTAAGAAAGAAACAGATAGTTTCCGAGATGGAAATATTGAGAGCAAAACTTGTTGAGAATCAGCTTACATTTTTTGATACGGATAAGGATATTAAGAGAAGGAGAATGTTTCAGGATGCCTGTGAATGGCTTATTGAATTTCCTGATGTACTGGACGATGATTGTAAATTTATAGGTTTTGATGTAATAATTGGAAATCCACCATATATTCAGCTGCAAAGTATGCACGAAGAAGCGGATAAGCTTTTAAATGCACCATATAAATATGAAACCTATGCAAAAACAGGTGATATTTATTGCCTTTTTTATGAACAGGCATACAGACTGCTGAAAAGCAATGGTATACTTGCGTTTGTTACTTCAAATAAGTGGATGAGAGCTGGTTATGGTGAATCATTAAGGAGATTTTTAAGCACTCATACGAATCCAACGTATTTGATTGACTTTGCAGGTCATAAGGTTTTTGATTCTGCAACGGTAGATGTCAATATATTAATTTATCATAAAAATCCAAATCAGTATAAAACATTGTGTTGCGTGATTAAGGATTCCAGTTGGCGAAATAATTTGAGCGATTATGTTCAGCAGAATGCTGAAATAAACCGTTTTGATAGTTCTGACAGC
>CAJTWE010000033.1 GCA_910579955.1 uncultured Ruminococcus sp.
CTTCTATTATATTTTGGTGGCGGGATTGTGTCAAGTTTTATTATACTACATCATCGGAATAAAATTTCTGCATTTCGGGAGAAGCAGTTTCCTCATATGTATCCCATGGATTTTTCTCCGTAGAGAATTCTTCAATCAATTTACTTTTCATCAAGCATAGGTCAAATACATTAAGTCTGTCATCTTCACATAAATCTCCTGCTTTCCAGTCAGCGAGCTTTGTGTTAGGTACGGCAAGAATCCATTTTTGAAGTAATACAACGTCTGTGATGTCAAACTTTTTGTCTGCATTGACATCGCCAAGTATTATCTTCTGAGAACCTGCACCAAGAATACCAGTACCGCCAACAGCTCCGATTGTTTCATCAATATAGAAACTTTCCGTGCTGTCTGCTGTTTCGATATAGAGGTACATGTCAGATGCGTCAGATGGAATCTTGAAGTTAGAATTGGCAAGCTGAACCCACTCGCCCTTGATAGCTGTTGATTCTGCAATTGTAGCATACTGAGTATCGCCGTTTCCGTCAACATACTGTAATTTCATGAAAAACGTATCGACAGTTTTGCCTGACGTATACTTTACATTTGCGCTAAAGCTATATTCATTGCCCGGCTTAAAAACGAATGTACTTAGCGATTTTTGCGCTCCGTTCCATGCCGAGGTTCTTCCTGAAACATAAAGCGAACTGTTTCCGACATATCCGGTCTGGCTGCTTGAAACAACTTCTGCGCTTCCTCTTCCTGTCCAGCCCTCAGCGTCATTTTCAAAACCGTTATTAAAATACCATCCGAAATCGTTTGGCTTGACTTCGGTAGGCTGATTCCAATCGGCTCGTTCATAGTCAAAAAAGTCGACATCTACATAACCGCCGGTTGATTTTGTAGCATAGCTGTATATCGCGCTGCGATAACCGGTAAACAGCTTCAAATCGTAGCTCATGCTGAGTTCATTTCCGATTTTTGTCCAGCTGTTGCCGTCATATGAATAGTAGAAATTCGCCTTGTCAATGTTATATGAAATATTCAGATCGCTGTCAACATTGTTAAATTTGAAATCCACCTTGAGGTAAATTTCATTTCCACGGAGATCGGTCTCCTCAATAATTTTATTATAGCTGTCTGAAATGTCGCCTCCGCTTGCCGCAATGCCATTTTCAGCCATATAAATCTTTTTTGAACCGTCATCAGCAACATAAACTCCAATGTTTCCGTACTTATACTGAAAAGCTGAAAGACCTGCGTGATCGCCGACTTTCATATTAGATGTATCAAGCTTGATGACGCTGCTGCAAGCTGGTCCTTCCGTTCGCTGAGTAAGCGTATTTCTCGCATTCAGAATATTTGTTGCAAGGGTCTTGTTTTTCAATCTCAAATATCCTTTGCGTTCAGTCACCGACCATGCAGTATTATCCGGATTGTGATTCCACTGCCATTCAAGAGCAAGATCGTTTGAACCATAGTTGAAATCATCGTCAGCGGCAAGAAATGTTCCGCCGTAGCTGCCGTCCACAGTCAGCGTTTTTGGAACTTTTCCGTTTTCGCCCATGATGGGCCAATCGTTCTGCCATGTTACGGGAACAAGAACGGGAATACGCCCCACTGCCCCATGATCCTGAAAAACAAGTCCGTACCACTTGCCGTCGGGCGTATCTACAATTCCACCCTGCGCAGCACCATCAGAATTAAGAATAGTTTTGCCCTCATAAGAGCCGAGAATATCCTTGCTTCTGTAGCAAAGCTCGATTCTTCCGCTGTTGCTCGGCCATGCGATGAGGAATATGTAGTAATAGTCGCCGATTTTCTGTATATGCGAACCCTCGCCGCTAAGACCGTCAAGACCTGTTTTAAAAAGCTCCTTATCAGCTCCTCCGGGCTTGAAATCTGTCATCTCGGAATTAAACTCCTTGATTTTAATAGTTCCACCTGCGCCGTATACAAGATAATTTCTGCCATCATCGTCAAAAAAGAGCGAAGCGTCGTGATACATTCCGTTAAGTTCAGTTTTTGTCCACTTGCCGTTTTCAATATCCGTTGTTTTGTAGATATAAGATTTCCCCGTACCATAGCTTCCGAAGAAAACATAAAATGTTCCGTTGTGATAGCGCAGACTCGCAGCCCATTGTCCATGAGCATAGTCGTTTTTGCCGTTTGTAAGATTTTGAACATCTCCGTCTGCGAGAGTATCATAAACATAATTGCAGATCTCCCATGAAGCAAGATCTTTTGATTTCATAATCGGTGCACCCGGGCTGAAAAACATAGTCGTACTTATCATGTAATATGTATCGCCCACACGTATAGCGTCAAGATCAGGAACATCCGACCAGATAACAGGATTAGCTACTGTTGAACTTTCAGCTGCAATAACATTTTGATTCACCTGAGACGGAAAAGATACTGATGCAGTAAGAAACGCAAGCGATGTCATACAGGACAAAGCCGCCTGAACGCATTTTTTTCTTATGAGTTTCATAAAATTCCTCCTTTTATATAAAAAATATCAATTTCTTTATCTACATTTTATCTTTTTTTGTATGATGAATCAACCCACAATTCGCATTATTGGTGGATAAAATGAAGAAATAAATTAAAAAAAATTCGCTGCAAAAAGAAAAACTCCACAGTGATTTTAATCTCACTGCGGCAGTTATCGTTTTACGATGAGCTGAAAACGCCTTAAAAAGCTTGTAATTTCCGTACTTTTTTGTCATAATGAAAAAAGCAATGAATACATTTTTCTCAAGTAATAAGTACTTGAAGTCAAGAACAATTATAAAGCGATGAAGAAAATATCAGTACTGCATTAAGATTGTATCAAGAGAAAGAATACAAAATATAGCTCCAAAAGAGAAAACCAATAAATATTATTCGCCCTAATATAATGAAACTAAAAAGGAGTGTGGTTGCTATAAAAACACTCATATTTAATGGATCTCCACGAAAAAACGGTGATACTGCTTTTCTTATCCAAAAATTAACAGATCAACTATATGGAGAAATTAAAATTGTTAATGCCTATACTGCAAATATTTCTCCTTGTACTGACTGTCGAAAATGTCGGGAACAGTTCGGATGTGTCATAAAATACGAGATGCAGGAAGTGTATCAGTATCTTGAAATATGCGACAATGTTGTCATTGCATCGCCCATCTACTTCTCGGAATTGACGGGAAAGCTGTTAGATTTGGGCAGTCGACTGCAATTATTTTTTTCAGCAAAACAATTTCTGCATGAAACACCGCAGCTGAAATGCAAAAAAGGTGTCGTCTTACTAACAGGCGGTGGTTCTGGGAATCCAAATAAAGCCTATGAAACAGCAGTATGTCTTATGCATTATATGAATGTACAGCAGATCTATCCTTTGATTTGCAGCCATAATACAGATCATGTTCCTGCAAAAAAAGATGAAAGCATTCTGACTGAAATAGAGAGAACTGCTGAATTCTTGAATCCGTCTGAAGAAAAGCTTTTATTTTCTGCTGCTTCTGTCACCATGAAAAATACACCAAGTGAAAAAATTGAGCTGTTTCGGTCTCTCTTTCGTGGAAGAGAAGATGTTTATGCATTACGATGGCAAAATCAAAAAAGTAAGAAAAGTGGTTATTCGCCCGTATGCCAAAACAAATGGATACCTGGTATTTGCCATCTGCCACAGATGAAGTGTGCGGACTGCAATTATCGCAGTTATGCGCCAGTTACAGACAAGGTAATTTATCTTCATCTTTCAGGAAAGGATTTGCAATGTCGGGATGTTGTTGGAATTTACCCTATTCTTCCAGATGAAACGGCCTATTTTCTTGCGATTGATTTTGACGAAGAAAACTGGATGGATGATGTTTCAGAAGTCAGACAAGTTTGTAAAGAATATCATATTCCGGTATCTGTGGAACGTTCTTGCTCCGGAAATGGTGCTCATTTGTGGATATTTTTTGATACACCAATTTTGGCAAAAACAGCACGACAGCTTGGCTCTTGTCTGCTGACTTTGGCTATGCAGCATCGTCATGAGATTCGTTTTGATTCCTATGACAGAATGTTTCCAAATCAGGACACCATGCCTTCCGGCGGCGTTGGCAATCTGATCGCACTTCCACTGCAAAAACAAGCACTTGTTCAAGGAAACAGCGTTTTTGTCAATGAAAAGTTTGTTTCATATTCTGACCAGTGGGCTTATCTTTCTACTATTTCAAAAATGCAGATTTCAGAAACAGAACAATTTATTCAAATACATAAGAAAGATACAGATTTAGGCGAATTGTTTCAGGAAGAAACATCTGACAAACCATGGATGCTGCCTATCTCAGAAAGTAGCTAATCATGTGTGTACCCAGCTGAAATTCATGTAGTTATCTCAAATCTGCTTTATATTCCAAAAGTCGATATTACGCAAAATGGTCTCAATCGAATCAAAAGGCTGGCTGTTTTCAAAAATCCTGATTTCTATAAAGCACAAGCAATGCATATGTCTACTTATGATACGGACTGACAGCAACACCAAAACGAGCAGCCGGACATCATCCCATTATTTTTATGCAGTGCGGTCCAATCCGCTATCAGGCAGATGCAAAAGAATATGCAAAAAAGCATAGTTTTTCCCATATTCTTGTTCCCAGATTTACAAAATATCGAACTGTCGCAGATGAAAAAATGACAATCACACAGCATTACCAGGCAATTTGTGAAAACGATGCACGAAATCAGATGATTTCTGAGGATGTCAAACGGGCTGTTTCGGATGGCAGAACGCCCATTATCATTTCAGAACGCACCTTCCACATCACCAAACTATATGAACTTTTGCAAAACTCCGCTGACTATGTTATAATTCTAAATGGAAAAGGAACTGCAAAAGAAAAGCGTGAACGGCTTGCAATAATACAAACTATTCCGGAAAATGAAAGCGTTATTCTCCTTGCAACAGGAAAATATATCGGTGAAGGCTTTGATTTTCCACGATTAGATACATTATTTTTAACAATGCCAATTTCATGGTCCGGTACGCTGGCACAATATGCCGGAAGACTACACAGGGAACACAATGGGAAAACTAGCGCTGTCATTTACGACTATGCAGATCTACACGTTCCCATGTTGGAAAATATGTATAAGAAGCGATTAAGAGGATATGCACAACTTGGTTATACACTCGCTATACAGCAACAAGAAAATATCGAATTTCAGAGTATTTATTCCAACAAAAAATATATAAAAGATTTGCTTTTGGATATAGCTTCGACAAAACGCTCGCTTGTCATTTGTGGCGGATACTATTCGACAGGATATGTGAATCAGATTTTGAAAATCGCTGAAACGCTTTATGCAAACAACGTATCAATAAAGGCAATCATCAAAAAATCAAGTTCCTCTTATCATGAGAAATTAGTGCAATTATTCTCATTTCATGGATTTCGATGCATATTAAAAAATTATATCAATCACAGTTTCGTTATCATTGATGGAAAAACGGTATGGCATAATAAATCCCCCATTTAAGAATTGAATATATAGAAATGCTGTAATCTTATTTAGAAAATGCATAATTGCTTGCGTACCATTTTGAGAAAAGTATCCTGTGTCAAATCCTCCGCTAATGTATCACTTACGGCAGCCTTTAGCAGAAATTTCATAATATAAGGATAGTATAACCGTATCAGTTTCTCAAAGGCTTGTTTTTCACCTTTCTGACACTTCTTGACCAGAGAACTTTCATTCACCGCCTTATCTTCTTTCCTTTTTCACTTTATTACACGCAGTAATTTTCAAAAGGTTGGTGAATCTCTAAATTTTTTAGATAAAAAAAGCCACTCATTTATTGAACAGTCAATTTTTTACATTATAAAACCATTATAAACGTACCTACACCGATCAAAATACATCCTATCAATGATTTAATTGTAAACTCCTCGTGTAGGAAGATAAATGCTAAAATAAGCGTGATAACAACTACCGTTCTTATGGCAGTTGCAAGATTTGAATTTACTTCGTCAATACCGATTTTCGCCAATATTGATAAGCGAATATAATCCACATATTTTTCTCCATTTTTTCATTATTTTTTTCTGATTACTTAAAAATAATGCTTACAGAAGTTTTAACATTTCCTCGATTTTAAGATTAATATCGGCATCATGATAAATCGCACCATCACTACGACCACAATCACTTTCTCTTTATATGTTCAGATATTCGGACAACTCATTCTAGCTGCCGATTCTCAGATGAGAGAACTCAGCAGTACCTGATCTCATCTGATTGCTGATAATTCCTGTGCGGATACCATTTTCCTGCAATGCTACAAGCATCTTATCAGCACCCGGTATCATGCAGCCTTTCGAGATACCATTCCACATGATACGCTCCGCCTCTTCCATCGGGACAGATAACTTTATGTCGAAATGCTCCAAAACATAGCGTAAAAACGTGTGCTCATGAATTTCGATCAGTTCCCCACGCAATGCACGAATCTCATAAAAAAGATTCAAAAGATAATTGCTGAATTCCTGCAAGCTGATGTTGTTGTGTCGGTAATTTTACAGATTGTTTTGCGCTTGAAAATGCTGTACCTACACCTTCAAAACTGTATGTTCCAATACAACAATCTATTGTATTACCTGCCAATGCAATTATTGCCATAAAAATTCACCTCACATCCTTAATTTAGTATGCCGCACGTGAATTTTCTTTATTAGGTAACTTAATGCTTATTTATATTTACTTCCATCTTCATGTATAAAATAAACCTTAAATTTTTCGTTTTTTGTATATTCAGTCACATCATGTATAAGCTGTAAACGTTCGCTGTCATCAGCAACTCCTTTATGCTGTAACCATGCCACCGCATCGCCGTATGCACAGAATCCGTTGATGCACAATTCACCGTTGAACCTTGAGATTTTGAAATAAATTCCAGCAATCCTTTGCCATAATCTGCAAGTTCACTTTCACCGCAATATTCATATAGCTGTCTGCCGATTTCCCAATACGCAATGGCCATAGATTTCCAGAAATTCTCTTAATTCCTCAAAACGCATAGCAAGCATGTATTTCCTGAGGGTGTTTATGGGGTTAACTCAGGTGCTTTTACATTTCAACAATATATAAAAGAAATTGAGATTCCTAAAAGTGTACATGTATTTGGCTATGGATTTACTGTATTTAACGATTGTGAAAATCTTACAGATATATATTGTGACGGAACGGAGATTGAATGGAATGACGTTGAATTTAATGATGAACTTTTTAATATGAATATTCATTTTAAAGTTGAATCTACTATCCCAGAAGAAACAACTACTACAATATTATAAAGTTTGATACTTCTTTTATGGGTAATTTTTCTGATAAGCAGTTTACGTGTATGCTTGACACAGCACTTTATCAAAAACTTTCCTTCAATCTCTTCAAAAACAACTCCGCAATCGGCGAAAACACCTGATACTTTTTCCAAATGATATACATTTTTGTTTCAAGCGGCGGCGTGATAGGACGGAAACAAAGTTCGCTTTCTTCGCTTGTATTAATCAGATGCCCAAAAGTCAGCAGATAACCAAGTCCTTCTTTTACAAATATTGAACCATTGAATGAAAGATTAAACGTTCCTGCAATATTTAACTTCTCAAAATTATCTCCGCACCAGCGTGGAAAATCCACACGAGTGCTTTGTTCCGACGTAAATAACGGCAGACCGTACAAATCATCAAAGGTCAGCTCTGATTTTTCTGCAAGGTGATTATCCCGGCGCATCACAACACCCCATCTGTCGCATTCCGGCACAGGAAGGTAATTGTATTTCGATAAATTTGGGGGTTCTACAATAACGGCAATATCCAGCAATCCACGATCAAGACGTTCCGCAACCGGCTCGGTATCTCCGCTGAAAATATGAAACACAAAATTCGGATATGTTTCTTTAAATGATTTTATCGCACGGGCAAGATATTTTATCTGCACACTTTCCGCACAGCCAATTCGTATTTCACCGCCAATAATGCTGTCAAGCATACTAAATTCCTCGGTAGTCTTGTCAAGCATTGCGAGAATATCCGATGCACGTTTTCGCAGAAGCATTCCTTCATCATTCAGCCGCATATTTTTGTTGGTGCGGATAAATAACGTATGTCCCAATTCTTCTTCTAGCTTTTTTATCTCTTTTGATAGCGATGGCTGCGAGATATGCAGCTTTTCCGCTGCCTTGGTCATGTTTTCTTCTCTTGCAATTTCCATGAAATAGCGTAATACTCTGATTTCCATAGCGTACCTCCGTGATTTAATGCTCTTATTATATCACATTTTGTCATTCCTGTAAAGAATCACAAGCAATTAAAAATAGGTATTTTACATCTTCAAAATTCTGTGCTATACTAAAGTTACAGAACACGGAGGTGATGAAATGGCGCTGGCAACTGACAAAACTGCTGTCATAACCGAGAATTTAACAGATGCAGGACTTGACAAAAAAGCAATCGCAGAATGCCTGAAAATGCTTGATGAACATGAGTTTTCAGCATTGCAGAAATTTCTTTCCGACTATCGCAAAAAACTTCTCGACAGCGTACATGAATACAACGATCGTATCGACTGCCTTGACTATTTCACATACACGCTCAAAAAATCTTTGGAGGTAAAGTAATATGATGAACGAGAGATTGATTTTAACGGAAGAATGGGACAAAACGTTCCCAAAAAGCGACAAGATCAACCACAGAAAAATCACATTCCACAACAGATATGGCATTACGCTTGCGGCTGATTTATACGAACCGAAAAATGCAGACGGCAAGCTTCCTGCCATCGCAGTATGTGGACCTTTTGGTGCTGTCAAGGAACAGTGCAGCGGACTGTATGCACAGACTCTTGCAGAGCGTGGATTTCTAACAATTGCCTTTGACCCGTCGTTCACAGGTGAAAGCGGAGGAATGCCAAGATATATGGCTTCTCCTGACATCAATACGGAAGATTTTCAGGCAGCTGTTGATTTTCTTTCATTACAGGAAAATGTTGATGCTGATAAAATCGGTATTCTCGGCATCTGCGGTTGGGGAGGTCTTGCAATTAATGCAGCAGCTCTCGACACTCGTATTAAGGCGACTGTTGTTTCTACCATGTACGACATGGCTCGTGTGAACGCAAACGGCTATTTTGATTCCGATGACAGCGAGGAAAAGCGTTATGCTATGAAACAGAATTTAAATGCTCAGCGTATCAAGGATTACCAGTCTGGTGAATATACACTTGGAGGAGGTGTTGTTGATCCGCTTCCAGAGGATGCGCCGTTTTTTGTAAAGGATTACCACGATTACTACAAGACAGAACGTGGCTATCATCCTCGTTCGCTCAACTCCAACGGCGGTTGGAATGTGATTGGCTGTATGTCGTTTATCAATCAGCCAATCAACACCTACAGCAATGAAATCAGAAGTGCGGTTCTTATTATGCACGGTGAGAAGGCACATTCATGCTACTTCGGCAAGGATGCTTATACCGCTATGACGACCGACAGTAAATACACCGACAACAAGGAACTGCTTATCATTCCTGATGCAGTGCATACAGACCTCTACGATGGCGGTGGAAAAGATGCGATTCCGTTTGATAAAATTGAAGCGTTTTATCATGAGTATTTGAAATAATAAAAAATCACACTGCCCACAGTTATTTTGATTGTGGGCAGTTTTCAAAAGGAGAAAGAAATGCTGAAAAGAGTACTTAAATATTTTAATACAGGAGTTTTAACTTGTGACGAAAAAGAACTTGATGCGGACATCTGGAAAATCTGTAAGGAAACACAGAAAAAGCTTGTGAAGCTGAATACAGTCTATCATTCAGACGAGGAAATTTCTGCAATTATGTCCGATATTATCGGAGAGCCCATGGGGGAAAAGTTTAGAATGTTTCTGCCGTTTTATTCGGATTTTGAAAGAAATATTCATATTGGTGAAAATGTATTTATTAATTCGGGATGTCATTTTCAAGATCAGGGCGGCATTTATATCGGAGATGATGTGCTGATTGGTCATAATGTGGTGCTTGCAACGGTGAATCATGAAATTGATAACTACGCTGTCAGCCGCCGCCAGTGTGTTGATGGTGAGCATATCAAGGCTCGGCATACAATCTATTAAACAATAGTCATAGCAATTTGACATGGGTGCCTCCTCCTCCTTTCGCATAGATTTATCCGCTTTGTCAAGGCGGCTATGTAACTGTACCAGAGGACGCAGAATGCAAAAAAGCCGCTTACTCTTAAAAGGGTTAAGAATAAGCGGCTTCATAAAAATGTGCCTTAGATATATTCAATTTTTACTCTCTTGACGGGGGCATTGGCGACCTTGAAGATAATCTCATCAACGCAGTCCCCGTATTTACCTTGCCGTATGAGTTGATTTTTCAGCTCAACAAGGCTATGTAATAAAATGCTTCTTTCTTGGCTATCCACATATATGTGAGTTTTCTTTTCTCTCATACGGCTCACCGTCCTTTCTTGGCTTCATTATTACATTAGCCTCCCTTACACTTCAAAGGTACGATTATACCGTGAATAACACATCCCTTATATCGCTTTGAATGCAAACAGCTTTTTTACTTAACTCCGATGGTGCGAACGCTTCACCATAGTTTATGCTGATATAGTAAGCGTCTGGATTATCATAAGCCATTTGCCAAAATGGATACTTGATAATGCTTGGGGTATTCATACCAACGCCAAGTTCCAGAAACAGCACTTGAAGCCCTTTATGTCTACGAATAAAATCCGAATATCTTTCACCTGCCTGATACCATCCTTCATCTTGAACAAAGGTATCATCAGCTCTCAAATTCATTGTCATTGGTTTCCCGCATACAGGACAATGGGGAATTAGCTCGGTGGGTACTTTCATATCCGCCTGCCGTGTAACCATATCACGGATAACCTTTTCATTATCATAAGTGGCATTGTGGCAAGGCTCGCTGCATTGAAATAATCCGTAATCGCCCTGCGTGTAAAATAATCTGTGTTTATCAAATCCCGCTTTTTGAAACTGGTGGTCAACATTTGTTGTCAGCACAAAGTAATCTTTGCCTTTTACAAGTTCAAACAATCTTTTATATGTTCCGTTATCGCTATCCATATAACGATTGATAAAGACATATCTTGACCAATACGCCCAATATTCTTCAATGGTCTCAAAAGGATGAAAGCCACCAGAATACATATCTCTGAAACCATATTTTTTTATAAAGTCTGAGAAATTATCTTCAAATCGTTGTCCTGTGTAGGTGAAGCCCGCCGAAGTGGATAATCCCGCACCTGCTCCTATAATGATTGTATCTGCTTTCTGTAAAAGCTCTCTGAAACGCTCTATTTTATCCGAGCAGTCTTTTGTAGATGTCGTAATCTTCCTGTTTGAAAACATTAAATACCACCTTTTCAATCCTTTTATCTGCCTGCAAAAAATCTACAACTGTCTGTACCGCAATTTCTGCCGCTTCTTTCTGTGGGAATCTGAATACTCCAGTCGAGATACAACAAAATGCAATGCTTTCAATTTGATTCTGCACTGCAAGTTCCAAACAGGATAAATAGCAGCTTTCCAGTAGTTCACAGTGCTCTTTTGTCAGTTGCCCACGCACGATAGGTCCGACCGTATGAATCACATAATCGCAGGGGAGATTGTATGCAGATGTAATTTTTGCCTGTCCTGTGGGTTCTTCGTGACCTTGATTATGCATAATTTCTGCACATTCCAAACGAAGCTGAATGCCTGAAAACGTATGAATTGCATTTGCTATGCCTATCTAAATCACACATTTCATCCTCACTTTCCCGAAAAAAATCATCGTATTCCTCATTAGAGCATCCTTTTATAAAGATATGGCATATTTCTTCTTTATCATTCGGGGCTACAATGATTCTCTCAATTAAAGTAGTCAGCAGGGAAAGTTTATCTTCGTACTCCATATCGGCAACAAGACTATTGAAATTAAACAGCGTTTTCTTAACTTCACTAAGTCCTTTCATCAAATCCTGCTGTCCTTGATGTGCCTGTTCTAATTTGGCAATAATGCGTTCTGTCTGTGCCAACTCATCAGACAATGCGGTTATATCATCTTGGATATATTTTTTAATTGTTTCGTCCGCTTCACGCAGATTTCTGACTTGCGTAGCAATAGAGGACTGTATTTTCTCTTTCCTCTTTTTTGCTTCAGCTAAGTCACGCTCATTGCTGTCATTTTTGATTAAGGACTGCATTTTGCTGTCTAAAATCTTTGTGTAATATTCGCTGTCCTGTTCCGCAATCTTTCCTAACTGCTCCATTACAAAATCATCAAGACGATTTCCGTCAATGGACTTAAAGTTGCATTTCTCTTTCCCTCGCCTTTTCGGACAGCCATATTTGAAACGTGGTTTGCCATTCGTCCAACGATTGGATTCTGGCAGGACACGCAATCTGCCGCCGCAAATCGGGCAGTAGACAAGTCCGCCAAGCAGAGCATTGGTCGCTCTGTGAGGTCTGTTGTATTTATCGGCAATCGCTTCAAGAAGCTCCTGCGTTTCAATCCATTCAACACTCGAAATAAAACCCTCATGCTTACCGACAGAAATAATCCACTCGGCAATCGGCTTGTCCGCACAAACCTGAACAAATTTCGGTTCAATAAATGTGCTTTCTTCATCTTCCAATCTTTCTTGGTCAGTCTTATTATACGCCATAATTCCATGAATGGCATCAAAATCTTTTTCATCAGAGCAGATATTCCCGTTCTTCTGATAGAAATAATCAAAAGATATTTCGTCTGCCGTGCAATAAATAGGATTTGACAGAATATCTTTGATACTCAAAGACGTATGCTCTTTTCCAAATTTGGTCTTGTAGTCCTCACCGATGATAGTAGCAGTCTTATTGATAGAACGGCATTGACGGAAAGTTTTAAAAATCTGCTGTACCATTTTCTTTTCATCGGGTATAGGCTCTAAATGAGTAATGGAAGTTTTATTTTTTCCACTACCGATAGTGTTCCGTATCGCCTTAAAGCCTGTGGGCGTACAGCCACCCATCCATCTGCCATCCTTTGCAAGTTCGATTAAGTTATCCGCTATTCGTTCTGCAATAATATCCCTTTCAAATTCAGCTATGATTGCCAAAAAAGAAATCATTATCTTTGAAGTGCTGATTAGTGTATTGATATTGTTGGAACAGACCAACAACGCCACATCATGCTTATTAAAGAAATCAATTAACCGAAGCAGGTCAGATGTTTTCCTGCTGATACGGTCTAATTTATAGCACACAACCGCACGGATTTTCCCTGCTTCAATATCGTGAAGCATTCTTTGAAAATCGGGTCTGTCTGCATAATATCCGCTCAAGCCTTTATCTTCATATTCTAAAAAGCAGTAGTCCTCTGGTAAATTTAACTGGCTTCTTGCAAAGTCAGCACTCTGCTTCATCTGGATGCCTGTGCTGTCGCCCATATGCGTTAGCTTTGACTTTCTTGTATAAATAGCAACATCTCTAAGGTCAATCCCAACTCTTGGTTTTCTTCGCATATCTCTTACCTCCATTCTTTTAAAAAATTATAGCGTAGGAATTGACCTCATACAAATGTGCAAATTACGCACTTACCATTTCCTTATACAATTCATGCCGCAGACATTTAATCTCTGCGGCACTGCAATCCCTAACATACCCTATCGCCATAGCTGCCCGTTTTTCCGAAAAGGCTTTCATTGCTGCATGGCTGTCATCATGCATATGCACAATAGCCCTCATTCCTCTGTTCCCCCGTTTTTTACTTCCTACTTTATTTTCAATCATTGGATACCTCCTTTTCAGATTCTGGCTTGGCAATCTTTACTCCTATACTGACAGCCAACGCATCATCAACTGACAACATCAAATGCTTGTCAAAAGTACCGATGTATTCTTGCAGGCGTTGTTTATCAAGCGTCCTTATCTGCTCAAGCAATATGATGGAGTCTTTTTCGAGAAATTCACATCCTTTCGCTATGACGTGGGTAGGCAGATTCGCTTTGTTGTGTTCCATGCCAGTAATCGCCGCCACGATAACCGTAGTGCTGTATCTGTTACCTTTATTGTTGGAAATGATGAGTACAGGTCTGTGTTTGCCGCCTTGTTCCGAGCCAACAATGGGATTTAATCTGGCGAAATAAATATCGCCACGTTTAATATTGTTTTTCATTATGTGATTGACCTCCTATCTTGATTTAGGCGGAAACTTCCTGCCTATGTAGCCGCCAGACGCAAAGGAATAATTAAGGTAGGAAGATTATAAAACAAACTCCGTTTCCATTGACCGCCTTGCATCTGGCTTTATGATAGAAAGCATTTTCTATTTGTCCCCGACACCCCGAAAATGCTGATACGTTACAACGCAAGGGAAGTCACCAAACGGTCAGCAGCGAACTGACGCCACGGGAGTTACACCCCAACTGTCGGTCTGACAGAGCCGCCCTCATTGCCTGCGATGGATTGGTTACCACTCGGACTGTGACTGGACGGGAGTATCATTGTCCTCTTTGTGGGTCTTGGCGAAATCGGGAGCTGTCCGATATTTTCAGTCGGTATTTTTCGCTTACTGCCTTTCGGCGGGTCATGGCGTACCGCTGCACACGCTTATGCTTATTACAGTCACAAAGAGAATGTATTTGGTGAATGGGTATTCGGTTGTCAAAGAGCCGTCCCGTTTCCGATATAAAAGAAAACTGGGCAAGAGGTTTTTGCCCTCTCACCCAGTAGCCGATGGGAGAGTGCGATTTTGGACACTATCCCAAAAGTTTTTTAATTTTTTTCTTAAACCTGTTCAAACGCTTGTAAATGACTTCCTTGTTTAAACTTAATTCCACTGAAATTTCAGTGACTGAAAAGCCCTGCGTCCTCATCAGCAACGCTTGGAGCGTGAGCTTGTCCAACTGATGCAGCTCTTGGTACAGCACTGCATTTTCAATGCTGTCCAAAAATTCCTCAACCGTTTTTACTTCGGGCTGTGCCGTGTCCTCTGCGACTTCCTCAAGATATGTACCCGCATCCTGCAATTTCTCATAGTACCGTCTGTCGGAATTGAATATCGCCCAATCATGGACACGGAGCTTTTCAATATCATCCTCACTGACACCCAAACTTCTAAGCTGCTTTTCCTCGGCTTCTTTCCATATTCTCCATTTTCGTTCTTCTCTGGCTTTGTTGTACGCCATAATCTATTACCTCCAATCTGAATTTTTTTGATAATCCAGATTGAGAGGTGGAGAACGGCATCCAACGCCAGAAACAACCTTGCGGCGTATTCCTGCAAAAATCGACAAAAGAAAAACCGCAAAGGCTGTTAGACCTTTACGGTTTATGGCAATTTTATTTCTATTATGTAGAAATTTTACTTCTGTTTGTAGGGTGCAAAGCCCCCATGTATTGACAAGGATTTTTTTAACAGGTTATCCGTCCATCCTTGATATGGTATATGTAAATAGAAACCGCTGCTTGCAGGCAATAAAAATCCCTCCAAACTTCAAAAAGCGAAGTCGGAGAGATTTCAAAGCATGGCAAATCAGCTCACCGATACATCGTTTTTTTTATTCGGTGGGCTTGTTTTACCTATAATATATAAAGAAAGAGCCGATGCTCTGTGATTATTCACAAGTTCATCGGCTCTGCGTCTAAAGCGTCTGGCTCTTTGATGACAATTATCTGTAAATCCTTTACCTCAACCAAACTTTCGTGTTTGCATTTGGGGCAGTATAACGGGTAGTTTTTTAAGACTGTATCCTCTCTGATTTTATTACGGGTCTTGTTACCGCAGACGGGACACAACATCCACTCACATTTAATCGTAATCATCTCCTTTACATTCTGAACTAAAATCTCCTTATATAAGATATAAAATCTCTATAAACAAGATATTTCATCTCGTTTAATAAGAAGCCACATTTCCATACAATATAAAAGGAAAAATTTATATGTACGAAGGTGGAAAATATGAATACTATCAAAAATTTCGATTTTATGGCACTAGGTCAAGCAATAAAAAATGCTCGTGAAGCTAAAGGCATTACCAGAGAGCAATTAGCTGAAATTCTTGACCTTGCTCCAAGACACATTCAATCTATTGAAAACGAGGGACAACACCCAAGTTTTCAACTATTTGTACGTCTGATTACTATGTTTGATATATCGGCTGACCAATACATATTTCCAGACAAGAAAACAGACAAATCAACCATTCGCAGACAAATTGATACTGTACTTGACACATTCAATGATAACGAACTTACAATTATTAAAGGTACTATCAATGGTATCTGTGCCGCAAAAGGGCAACCGAAAGAGTAACAACTTTCGTTTACTTTTTATTCATCGAGTGTTTTAAAGAGTATTTGACAATACCGATATTTTTTTTTCAATATCTTTAATTACTGTTTCAAACATAGCATCACTTTCTCCTGTTGGGTCTGGAAGTCCCCAATTATCATCAAAGGTTCTTCCTATATATGGACATCCTACGTCACATCCCATTGAAATCGCAATATCGGGCGTAGGAATGTCCGAAATCAATTTAGAAAATTGTTCCTTTTCCATGTCAATTCCATAAAGTCTTTTCATAATGCGTACAGCATCCTGATTGATTTGTGGCTTTGTTTCTGTTCCTGCGGAATAAAAGTCAAACTTTTCCCCTGCAAAATGTTTTCCAAGAGCTTCGGCTATTTGACTTCGGCAGGAATTATGTACGCATATAAACGCTATTTTTTTCTTATTCATTTTTAAACCAACCTTTCGTATTATTTGCAATTTTTACAAGAAATAACATAACAGGCACTTCCGTTAATACACCAACTGTCGTAGCCAATGCTGCGGGCGAACTTGTTCCAAATAAAGCAACTGAGACTGCAACTGCAAGTTCAAAAAAATTCGATGCTCCTATCATTCCAGCAGGAGCAGCAATACTATATGGTAATTTCAAAAATTTGCAAGCTATATAAGCAATCGCAAATATTAAAAATGTCTGTAAAATAAGGGGCATTGCAATCAAAATAATGTGTAGCGGATTCTGTAAAATAGTTTTTCCTTGAAAAGAAAAAATCATAATTAGTGTCAATAAAAGTCCAATACTTGTAGCATTATCAAACTTATGAGTAAAAATATTATTAAAATAGTCTTTTCCTTTTTTACGAATAACATAATAGCGGGTAAGCATCCCACCAATAAGCGGTATGACAACAAATAACACGACCGAAAGAATAAGAGTATTCCACGGAACAGAAACATTCGACACACCTAATAAAAATTTTACAATCGGTACAAATGCTATAAGGATGATAAGGTCATTTGTCGCTACCTGTACTACGGTATAAGCAGGATTTCCCTTTGTCAATGAACTCCAAACAAAGACCATTGCCGTACAAGGTGCAGCTCCAAGCAAGACAGCCCCTGCAAGATACTCCGTTGCAAGTTCTGGTTCAATAAATGCCTTAAAAATCACAAAGAAGAATATGCTTGCAATACCATACATAGTAAAAGGCTTAATAAGCCAATTTGTTATCCAAGTAACAAATAAGCCTTTGGGATTTTTACCAACATCTTTTATACTTTGAAAATCCACTTTCATCATCATGGGATAAATCATCAGCCAAATCAATAATGCCATTGGAATAGATACTTTTGCATACTCAAATCTGTTAAGGAAATTGGGGATGATTGGTAAATACTTACCAATCAATACCCCGATTACCATACAAAGAATTACCCATACTGTTAAATACTTCTGAAAAGCACTGATATTATTTTTTCCTTGATTCATAAAACAGTCCCCTTAGAATCCTAATTTGTGCAATAACTTTTCCACATCGCCACTTTTCAAGACCTTTCCCGAAGAAACTACCTTTTCATTCACTACAAGAGCAGGCGTACTCATAATGCCGTATTCCATAATTTTTTGCATATCAGTTATATATTCCACTTCTATGGAAAGTCCCATTGCTTTCATCGCTTCTTTGGTATTTTCCAGTAAAATATGGCAATTTTTACAACCAGTGCCGAGTACCTTAATACAACAAATACCACCTTTCGCAGCATCGCAGCAATCGTTTACAATATCATTTGTTTCGCTTGCAGAGCAATTACAGTCACACGCACAAGCAGGTGTCGGTTCCTCTGTTTTGGCATCTGTATCTTTTTCCTCAACAATCTCCATATTACAGCAGCCGCCAGATTTTTTACCTCCAAATAACCCAGAAAGAAAACTCTTTTTTTCACTCATGTGAATTACCTCCATTTTAAATTTGTTTTATGGCAAAAGCAGAACATTTCTACTTCTTCCATTCTAAAGAATAAAATTAAATACATAACCCGTAATTGTTGCAACAGCAAAAATACAAAGGACAAAAGTAATAACCATTTTCTTTTTGAAGATAGAAGTTAATAAGGATACCTCTGGAATACTTGCTCCTGCTCCTCCTAAAATCAGTGCTATCATAACACCTGGGGCAACTCCCTTAGAAATCAAAATACTTGCAATCGGTATCATTGTTTCTGTGCGAATATACATCGGAATACCAACAATGGCTGCTAATGGAACTGCCCACAAATTTGACGCACCTGCAAAATTCGCTAACAAGTCTGTGGGAATAAATTCATAAATAAATGCACCGATTCCTGCTCCAAGCAACAGAAAAATAACAACACCTTTAAATAAACCGAAAGCATCTTTTAATGACAGTTTAATTGCCTGCCATTGCTTCTGCCAAAAAGTTCCTTTTAAATTTTCCCAACATACATTATCTTGATGCCCACCCTTTACCGTAACATTTTTTATCTCTTTTTCAAAACCTAATTTATCCAAAATCAAACCCATTATTACCGCAAATAAAAAGGTGAATATTGCATATACAATCGTTGCCTTTAATCCAAAAAAAGCTAACATTAAAGTAATAATGGCTGGATTCAGTATGGGTGAAGTCAGCAAAAATGAAATTGCTCCACAAAACGGAGCCCCACTCTTAAATAACCCAACCAATACAGGGATTGTAGAACAAGAGCAAAAAGGAGTTACTGCCCCAAGCATCGCACCCAAAAAGCTATTTAATCCTTTTCTTGGCGTTGTCAGAATACGTTTTATACGCTCCTGTGAAATATAAACTTGTAGCAAAGCAACAATAAAACTGATTCCTATGAACAGTCCAAACAATTCTCCAAACAGCATTAAAAATGTTTTACCTGCGTTAATCAATGTTTCCGCATTGAATGTCATAAATAAAACCTACCTTTCTGAAATTGAATTTTCTAATTTTTAATCAGCAATTCAATTATCGAGAACGGCAATGTAACCTACATCCGCATATACACATAAAATCCACCTCACAACTCGATACACTTTCTTTTAAAATGCAAGCCAGAACATATATAAACCAATCAGAAGAATTACAGCTCCTATTACAATTTTTAGAACAGCCGCTGTTTTTTTATAATTATCACTACTGTTGATTTTTTGAATAAATCCGATGGATGTTCCCGCCACCATAACAAGAGTGCTATGCCCAATGGAATAAAGCAGCATCAGTATAATGCCCCACACAAGATTTCTCTCCCCCGCTACAATAGCCAACAACGCAATCAATACGGGTGTAGAGCATGGAGATGAAAATATACCGCCAAGAATGCCTGCAAGGAACGCACCAATAAATCCCCGCTTTTTATTTTTTGAAAGTAGATTTATTGATGGGATAAAATTAAATATTTCCCAAACCTGCAAAGCCATAAGAACCATTAAAATACCAAGTAATAAATACCAGATAGAAGATGATGTTCCCATTAACCTGCCTGCTGATGTTGCTATCACACCAAGTGCAACAAAAGTAACTGCTGTTCCAATAGAAAATACTGCTGAATACATAAATGCCCTTTTTGTATTTCTTTCACCGACACCTCCAACATACCCAATAATGAGCGGCACATTCGATAATGAACAAGGTGTTATAGAAGTTAATATACCTGCAAGCAAAGCAAGAATAGGGGCAATCCATACATTATTGCCAATCATTTCTGCAAGCTGCGAAAGCCAACCATCAATCATAACTATTCAACCCCCATCTCTGCAAAAATTTCCCGCATTTCTTCTTCTGTAATACCTCCTTGATGAACAGTAAAAATATGTTCATCATTTGATTTATCTGAATACATGGTAAACTGTATTTTTGAAGCAAGCTCGTCACTTGGAACAAATGGTGTTCCATCAGCATTAAAGAAAACCTGTGTAGGTATCACTTGAACAGGGAAATTTTCAACGCCGTCTGTATATTCCCAAACATCCATAAATTGTACCGCTGCTTTGCCTTGCCATTCACTGTTAAGTGTTTCTAAGACAGGAGCCATTTGCTTACATGGAATACATGAATCAGAGCCAAAATCAATTACTGTTGGAATACCATATTGTTTAATTTCCTCTAAACTAACAGAAGTAACTTTTAGCGGGAAACCCTTGTCATTATCTGTCTGCTTGGTGCTATCAATTACTGATGGCTCAGTTGTAGGATTTTGCATATTTTTTGCAATGAATATAGCTATAATAGCAACAGCTATCAAAATAGGAATAAGTATTTTTGCTATCAAAGACTTTTTCTTATCCATTAAATATCCCCCTTAAATAATGAGATATTGTATCGCATTGAAGAAATATCCAACAACGATAATACCTACGGTACATATTGCAATAAAAATACCAAGCAATTTAGGTTTAACTGCTTTACGAAGCATAATTATTGATGGCAGAGATAATGTTGTAACACCCATCATAAATGATAAGACAACACCAAGTAATGCTCCTTTATTGAGTAATGCTTCGGCAATCGGAATTGTACCAAAAATATCTGCATACATTGGCACACCTGCAATAGTAGCAATAACTACGCCAAAGGGATTATTATCGCCAAGTACCTTTACTATAAAATCTTCTGGTATCCAGTTATGAATAAAAGCACCAATGCCAACACCTATAAGGACATATGGAAATACCTTTTTTGCAGTTCCCATAACTTGCTCCCAAGCATATTTCAAACGCTCTTTAAAGTGTAATTCCTCTTGTGCTGCATCAAGGGTATGACCACTCTTAATATAATCTTCCACTTGATTTTCAAGATGTAATTTTTCAATAATCGTACCGCCTGCAACTGCAATAACCAATCCAAGCACTACATAAATAATTGCAACTTTCCAACCAAAAATGCTCATAAGCAATACCAAAGAGCCAAGGTCAACCATTGGTGATGAAATAAGAAATGAAAAAGTCACTCCTAGCGGTAAGCCCGCACTTGTAAACCCAATAAATAATGGTATTGACGAACAGGAGCAAAATGGTGTTACTGTACCAAGTAATGCCGCAATTATATTTGCACCGATTCCGTGAAAGCGTCCTAAAATTCGTTTACTACGCTCTGGTGGAAAGTAACTTTGTATATATGAAATAATCAAAATAAGAACACCGAGCAAAACCATAATTTTAATTACATCATAAAGAAAAAATTGAATGCTTCCGCCTACTTTCCCAGAGGTATCTAATCCGCAAGCGTTAAGCAAATTATCAATCAGACGGCTTAACCATCCCATGCCAAGAACTTCATTCTGAAAAAAGTTCCACATTGTTTTTATAACTTCCATAGTAATCTTCCTTTCTCGTATAGTTATATTGAAATATATCTATATATAATTCATTTTGTAAGCCGTGTGGAAAAGAAATTTGTTCACTCCTCACAACACGGCTTATCTTCCGCAACAAAATTTATATTAGTCAGCTCTTGCAAACAATTTATCGCATATTTTGTTCCCTCTGGCGAAATGGAATAGTGCATCCATTTACCCTCTTTTCTTCCAACAACAATCCCAGAGTCACATAATATTTTCATATGGTGTGACAGGGTAGGTTGCGTAACGTGAATTTCCTCAAGAATTTTGCAGGCACATTTCTCACCAGAACGCAAAAGTTTAATAATACGGATACGATTTTCATCACAAAATGCTTTGAAAACTAAAGCTATTCTTTTTTCATCTGTATTCACTTCATCACCTCCAATAGATGAATGTCTATATGTTATTATATTCATCGCATAGATATTTGTCAATATGTTTTTAAAAATTTTTTATGTAAGGCAAAATAACCAGAGAAATAAACCTCTGGTCTTTTGCCTTTTTCTAATACGCAGGTACACCATAGCCATAAATCGAGCTGCTCCCCACTGGATAGCTTTGCTGCCTGCAGGCATCGTCAGAATTGCCCTCCACGGTGTAAACCGTGCCATTCTCGCATTTCTCCACGATTCCCACATGGTCGATAGAGCCGTCATTTCCCCAATCAAAGAAAATAAGGTCGCCTGCCTGTGGCTCATAGTTCTTATCCTGCCATTGCCCCCTGCCTTTGAACCAGTCTACGCCGTCCGAGCAGAGGGAGAATTTCGGGATGATGCCGCTCTCCAGATAGCCGCACTGGTCAGCACACCAAGAAGCGAAGCAGGCACACCATTCCACACGCCCGTCAAAGCCGTACCAACTCCAATAAGGCTGTCCGCCCTCATTGCCGAGCTGCGTTAAGGCAACCTCCACAATGGCTTGATTTCCGCCGCTTGTAAATGCCCGCCCGTATGGATAATAGCGTAACACATGGGCGGGGTACTGCGTGTCGCCGTACTTCTCCCAACCGAGCCGCTGTGCCTGCATTGCGGAAAACTCCACCGCATTTGCATAGGAATAGCCGCCGTAGTTGGTCTTTGCCCATGAGATATACCCGTTGCCGAAGTTGTAGCCCTGCAAGGCGAGCTTGAT
>CAJTWE010000034.1 GCA_910579955.1 uncultured Ruminococcus sp.
GTTCCACGTGGAACATTTTGAGAAGCTTCTTTTCTATTAAATAACTGTAGCTTAAACTGTTCCATGTGGAACAGTTTAAGCGATATTATAGGAGTTGATTAGATGTACAATATGGGTGCTTTTGATGTTGCCGTTATCGGTGCGGGACATGCAGGTGTTGAAGCCGCCCTTGCAGCAGCAAGACTTGGATGTAAAACCGCTCTTTTTACTATTTCCCTTGACCAAATTGCTAATATGCCTTGTAATCCGTCTATTGGCGGTACGGCTAAAGGTCACCTTGTTAGAGAAATTGACGCACTCGGAGGCGAAATGGGTAAAGCGGCTGATGCTTGTTTTATTCAAAGTCGTATGCTTAATCGTGGCAAAGGCCCTGCTGTTTATAGTCTTCGTGTTCAGGCTGATAGAGTAAAATATCATGGATATATGAAGAAGGTTTGCGAAAATACTGAAAATCTCTTCATAAAGCAAGCGGAAATAGCCGGCATTATTACTGAAGATAATAAGGTAACAGGCGTTGTTACAAGTCTTGGCGCAAAATATGATGTTAAAGCTGCTATTATTGCTACGGGTACTTATTTGAATGGTAGAATTCATATTGGTACTGTTTCTTACGAAAGCGGTCCTGATAGCGCGTTGCCAAGCCGTGATTTGGGAGAAAATCTTGCGAAATTGGGACTTCCTATGAGAAGATTTAAAACTGGTACACCTTGTCGTGTTCATAGAAGAAGCATTAACTTTGATCGTATGGAAGAACAGTTTGGTGATAGTGATATAGTACCTTTTTCATTTGAAACAAGTACAGATGGGCTGGAAAATCTTGTATCTTGTTATATCACTTATACCAATAAGAAAACTCATGATATTATACGCAATAATCTTGATCGTTCGCCTATGTTTACAGGTCAAATTGAGGGGATAGGGCCACGATATTGCCCGTCAATTGAAACTAAAATAGTAAGATTCGCTGATAAGGAACGTCATCAGCTTTTTGTAGAGCCTATGGGTTTGGATACTGATGAATTCTATTTACAGGGAATGTCAACTTCACTTCCTGAGGATGTACAGCAGGAGTTTTTGCAAACCATTCCGGGACTTGAAAATGTTGAAATCATGCGTCCTGCTTATGCTATTGAGTATGACTGTATTGACCCTACGGCACTTCGTTCAACACTGGAAACAAAAAAAATCAGCGGATTGTATGGCGCTGGTCAGTTTAATGGAAGCTCTGGCTATGAAGAAGCTGCTGCTCAAGGTATAGTAGCTGGAATAAATGCTGCTCTTAAAATTACAGGTAAAAAACCGCTTATTCTTGATAGAGCCACTTCTTATATAGGAACTCTTATTGATGACCTTGTTACTAAGGGATGTGAAGATCCTTATAGAATGATGACATCAAGAAGCGAATATCGGTTGATATTGCGTCAGGATAATGCTGATGAGCGTCTTATGCCTATAGGATATGATATAGGTTTGCTGCCTGAATACAGATATAAGAAGATGATTGAAAAATATAATGCTGTTGCTGCTGAGAAAAAACGTGTTGAAAAGAAGAATATGTCTCCTACGGCTTCTTTAAACGATTTTCTTGAATCTAAAGGAACAGCACCACTTTCAACAGGTTGTAAACTTGCTGACCTAATTCGTCGTCCACAACTTGGTTATAATGTGTTGAAAGCATATGATCCAGAGCGTCTGGAACTTGATCCGGTAATAGGTGAACAAGTTGAAATTCAGATAAAATATGAGGGCTATATTGAAAAGCAGCTTGCACTTATTGAAAAAATGCGTAAACTTGAGAAAATAAACCTGCCGTATGGAACAGATTATTCGCAAATACGTGGTTTACGTCTTGAGGCAGCAGAAAAGCTTAATGCACATCAGCCTGAAAATATAGGTCAGGCAAGCCGTATTTCTGGTGTTTCTCCTGCTGATATTTCAGTTTTGGTTGTTTGGGAGCTTTCAAGAAAGGAAAAATAAAGATGAAAACCGACTTTTTAACAATTCAAAAGTTATTTGTGGAAAACGGTCTGGGTTTAACAGAAAAACAGTTTAAAGCACTCGAAATATATAGGGAATTCTTGCTTGAATATAATGAAAAAATTAATCTTACAGCAATTGTTGAATCCGATGAAATATGGAAAAAGCATTTTCTTGATAGTATATATCCACTAAGACTTGCTGATATTTCCGAATTTTCATCTATTATAGATGTTGGTACAGGCGCAGGATTTCCAAGTGTACCAATGGCAATTTATAGAGATGATCTGAATATAACGATGCTTGACAGCTTGCATAAAAGACTTGTGTTTTTAGAGCAGCTTGCAATAAAAACAGGTATTAAATCTTGGCAGTGCATTCACGGAAGAGCAGAAGATATAGGAAAAGTTCCTGAACACAGGGAAAAGTATGATGTTGCTGTTGCAAGAGCTGTAGCTGCTTTGCCTGTTTTATGTGAATATTGTCTTCCATTTGTAAAAGTTGGGGGCTGCTTTATTGCTCTTAAAGGTCCAAATGAATGTGCGGCTGATGCTGTTAATGCTATTGCAGAACTTGGTGGAAGTTTAGAGAAGGAAATCGCTTATAACCTTTGTGGTGACGATAGAAAGTTAGTTATAATTAGAAAAGTATCGCAAACTCCGACAAAATATCCTCGAAGAAGCAAACGAATTCAGCAGATGCCTTTGTAAAAAAATAGTATTATGTCGCAATATAAGTTATATTCTTATTTGATGCGATAAATCTCTCTGGTCACTATATTTTTTATCTGTTATAATGTAATTATAGATATAAAAATAGAACTTAGTACAAGGGAGAGTGCATTATGTCAGGAATATTAACTTTTACGGGAAGAAGAAATGCAGGTAGTATTATCGAGCTTCAGATGATGGATATCTTTATAAGCGATCATAAAAAATGTATGACTTGCAATCCCCATGAAATACAGAAGTTAGCTATAAATACAGAAAAAAATGGTCTGAATAGTCCGTTGATGGTACGTAAAACAGATAGAGGTTATGAGCTGCTTTCAGAATTGAATGATTATTACGCAGCAAAACTTGCAGGCTTATCATCTGTACCTTGTATTTTAATGGAGGAAAATGATAGAAATTACGCTATGATCAATCAGATCAAAATGATAAATGATCAGAACCTCAATTTTTTTAAAGAGGCTGAAGAAATAGAAAAACTCATATCTTATTATGGTATGACCCAGGAAGACGCTGCCGCACATTTGGGAAAAGCTCAGAGTACAGTTGCAAATAAGCTTAGGCTTTTAAGGCTTACAGAGGAAGAGCGAAAGCTTATCATTGACAATCATTTAACCGAAAGACATGCAAGAGCATTGCTCAGACTTGCATCTCCGCAGGAGAGAATATGTGTATTGAATTTGGTTATACAGCACGGGTTTAACGTGGAAAAAACCGAACTTGCAGTTGATAAGATAATAGGACATCGTCATCCAAGAGAGCCTTATAGAAAGCGCAGCCGTTCAGTTCAGAGTGTTAGAACTTACCTAAATACAATAATGAGGGCGGTTGAAGGACTTTCATCCTCCGGAGTAAACGTTGACACTCAGAGACTTGAGCATGATAATTGTTTGGAATTAAGACTCAGGATACCTAATAAAAGCAATACATATAATATGAGTGATAAAATGTGATTTATGTTACCATGCCGATAATTATTAGGGTGATAAGCTGAAATTAAAAAAATGTTCCACGTGGAACAATTTCTTACTTGCTGTAGGAATGTTCCACGTGGAACATTTTGTCTATAGAATAAAAACTAGCATTAATTAATATTAAAATGAATAAAAACACATTATAAAGCAATAAAAGTGCTTTACAAATAGTATAAATCATGATATAATAATAAATGGGAAGGAGTGAAATAGATGATCTATGCAATAGGAAATCAAAAAGGCGGAGTAGGTAAAACAACAACAGTTGTAAATCTTGGAGCATGGCTCGGTATACATGGAAAACGAGTGCTGTGCGTAGATATTGATCCTCAGGGCAATACAACTTCCGGCTTTGGAATAAAAAAAAGAGAGTTAAATAAATCATCTTATGATGTAATAGTAGGTAAAGCTAATATTGAAGATGTAATAGTGGAGACACCATTTGAGGGAGTATCAGTACTTCCGGCTACAGATGATCTTGCTGGATGTGAGATAGAACTTAGTCGTTTAGATAACAGAATAAACAGACTGAAAATGCAGCTGCTTACTTGTAAGGAAAATTATGATATAATACTTATAGATTGTCCTCCTGCACTGGGTCTGCTTACACTTAATGGACTTACAGCTGCTGATGAATTGATAATTCCGATGCTTGCAGAATTTTATGCACTTGAAGGTTTATCGCAGCTTACAAATACACTTAAAATTGTAAGAAGCAGTTTTAACCCGTCCTTGAAAATAGCAGGTATATTATTTGTGATGTTTGATCAAAGGCTTAATGTTTCAAGGCAGGTAGAGGCAGAGGTGGAAAAATACTTCCCGGGCAAAGTGTTTAAAACAAAGATCCCACGTAATGTGCGCCTTTCAGAGGCTCCAAGTCACGGCAAGCCGGTATTTTATTATGACAAAAATTCTAAGGGTGCGGAAGCATACGAAGAATTAGGATATGAGCTTTTAAATGAAGAAAAGCCTAAGAAAGAAAAAAAGCGTCTATTTTTTGGCAAGAACAAAGATAGTGATAAATAATCAGGAGGTGCAAAATGGCAAAAGGCGGGCTTGGCAGCGGACTTGATTTTTTATTTGATGATAACGCAGCAGATGTCCAGGTGAAGAAAACTGTTAGGATGGCAGAGATAGAGCCTAACAGAAATCAGCCAAGAAAGAACTTCAGCGAAGAATCAATAGCCGCACTTGCAGATTCAATTCAACAGTACGGAATGTTGCAGCCGATTCTTGTAAGACCAAACGGAGCCGGTTACCAGATAGTAGCAGGTGAACGTCGATGGCGAGCTGCAAGGATGTTGGGACTTGATGAAGTTCCGGTAATAATCAAGGAATTATCAGACCTTGAAACAATGCAGATAGCGCTTATAGAAAATCTGCAAAGGGAAAATCTCAATCCCATAGAAGAAGCGATGGGATATAAAGAACTTATGGAAAAATACGGTATGACTCAGGAAAATGTTTCCAAAACAGTGGGTAGGTCTAGAAGCTCAGTTGCAAATTCACTCAGACTTCTCCAGCTTGATGAGGAAATACAAAGTCTTATTGAAAGCGGTGAACTTTCATCTGGTCATGCAAAAGCGCTTCTTTCCATATCAAATCCCGAACTTAGAAAAAGTACAGCTGAAAAGGCTGCAAGAGGTATGCTTACTGTAAGAGCAGTTGAAAGAATTGCTGCTGATGAAGCATCTATAGAACCTGAGCCTTATGTACCAGACTCTATTACAAAGAACTATTTTAAGGAAATAGAACTCAGCTTGGCAGAATGCCTTAAACGTGGAGTTTCTGTTAAGTATGGTCATAATAAGGGTACTCTGACACTTGATTTTTATGATCAGGATGATCTTAATGCATTGGCAGAAAAGCTCACTTGGTAATATTTTATACATATTTTGAAAGGAATTGTAAATAATGATAGATATTAAATGGATAAGAACAAATCCGGAGCTTGTAAAAGAAAATATAAAGAAGAAGTTTCAGGATGAGAAGCTTGCCTTGGTAGATGAGGTTGTAGAGCTTGATAAGCAGTTCAGAGAAACAAAGGTAACCTGTGACAGCTTGAGAAATAAGAGAAAAACAGTAAGCAAGCAGATCGGTGGACTTATGGCTCAGGGCAAGAAGGATGAAGCCGAAGCGGTAAAGGCAGAGGTTGCAGATCTTGGTAAGCAGCTTGCAGAAAAGGAAGCGCTTGAAACAGAGCTTGAGTGTAAGATCAAGGAAATAATGATGGTTATTCCTAATTTTATTGATGAATCTGTTCCAATTGGTAAAAACGACAGTGAAAATGTAGAGGTTGAGCGATTCGGAGAACCATTTGTGCCTGATTTTCCAGTTCCGTATCATGTTGATATTATGGAAAAGCTGGGCGGAATTGATATTGATTCTGCAAGAAAGACAAGCGGCAATGGCTTTTACTATCTCTGTGGTGATATTGCCAGACTGCATTCTTCCATTCTGTCCTATGCAAGAGATTTTATGATAAATAAGGGCTTTAAGTACTACATCCCGCCGTTTATGATCAGAAGCAATGTTGTAACAGGCGTAATGAGCTTTGCTGAAATGGAAGGCATGATGTATAAGATTGAAGGTGAGGATCTTTATCTTATCGGTACAAGTGAACATTCAATGATAGGCAAATTTATTGATACTATTGTGCCAGAGGAAACCCTGCCGCAGTGTCTTACAAGCTATTCTCCATGTTTCCGTAAGGAAGTAGGAGCACACGGCATTGAGGAAAGAGGCGTTTACAGAATACATCAGTTTGAGAAACAGGAAATGATAGTAGTCTGCAAACCGGAGGATAGCATGAACTGGTTCAAGAAGATGTATGAGAATACAGTTGAATTCTTTAGAACACTGGATATACCTGTAAGAACGCTTGAATGCTGTTCAGGAGATCTGGCAGATCTTAAGGTAAAGAGCATAGACGTAGAAGCATGGTCACCTAGACAGAAGAAGTATTTTGAAGTAGGAAGCTGTTCAAATCTGGGTGATGCACAGGCAAGACGTCTCGGCATCAGAGTAAAGGCGGAAGACGGCAGCAAGTACTTTGCACATACACTGAATAACACAGTTGTAGCGCCGCCTAGAATGCTTATCGCTTTCCTTGAAAACAATCTCAACGAGGATGGTAGTATCAGAATACCGGAAGCTCTCCAGAGATACATGTTTACAGATAAGATCGAAGTAGAAAAGTAAATATATGCAATAATAAAAAAGACTGATGCGGTAAAAAAATGCATCAGTCTTTTTTGTATTTAAAGAATCAAATTAAAGCTTATCCAATGACCGGGTTCTGTTTGAACTTGAATTTTAATGTTGTGCTGGTCAGCTATGCTCTTTGCAATAGCAAGTCCCAGACCATATCCTCCTTGAGTAGAACGTGAGGAATCACTTCGATAAAATCTTTCAAAAATCTTTTCCTCTTCACCTTTTTTTATGCCGATACCAGTATTGTAGATCCTAAGTATATTTTTTCCATTTTCAGTTTTTAACTGAATTTTTATAGTACCGTTTCCATTGCTGTACTTAAATGCGTTATCAATGAAAATACCGATCATACGTCGAATTCGTTCAGTGTTTCCCAAAAATTCAATATTAGGTTCGATTTCAATATGAAAGGTTTTTTTCTGCTCAAACGCCTGACATTCAAACGGAAGTGCAACGTTCTCGATAAGGCTGCTTATATTAAATCTGCTTTGAGCGATATTATCTTCTGTATAGCTGAATTTTGTAAGATCAAGCATTTCCTGAACTAGTATTCTCATTCTTTCAGTTTGGCTCTTTATATACGAAAGCCATTTATTTTCACCGATCTCATCAAATAAAATATCAGCATTTGCAGAAATAACAGTAAGAGGAGTTTTCAGTTCGTGTCCTGCATCGGAAATAAACTGTTGTTGTTTTTCATATGATATCTGCATTGGTTTCATGGCTCTTTGAGTAAGAATCCTTGTGAGTATAAATACAATTCCTTCCATAAGAATAAATACGCCAATGCTGACAAATAAAATCTTTTTCATCATATCAATATCAGACTTGCGATTTGAAAATACAACAATAGAACCTTCGGCATAATTTTTCTTTACATACTGCAATGTATTATAATATCCGTCCATTTTGGACTTTTTATTTATGTTTGCAATAAGTTCAGTACAGTCCTGAATGCTATAATCATCAGTGCCGTGCATATCTGTAACAATGCCATCCTTATTAATATAAACAATAAAATGATCAATTGTATTTGATGGATTTGTTTTAGGCGGCTTATGCCATATGAATTTTTTGCTAAATTGTTTTTTTGAAATAACCCGTTGTTTATTTTCAGGCTCAGGTTCATAAATATTAGCAGATGCAGATGATGGGGGAATAGTAGTTGTAGTAGTTGTTATAGTTGTAGTATTATTAGTTGCTATTAAGCTGGCAGTAAAATCAACTGAATTGCTTAATGCCATAAGATTTATATTTACAGGAGAAATCATAACAGCACCGTAATCATTATGGAAGTTGTTCAGTGGATTGTCATTATATGAACTCGCAGGTTGCCAGAAATCAGGCCTTGGAGGACGTGTATGACTTACATTTGGCTCAGGTTCTCCATGAGGCGGTTTGTTCTCTCCCCAGTCCGGAGGTCTGGGAACAGTCTTACTTACTGTATATATAGACGTAACCGTACCAGACGATTGGACTTGTGAGGTTTGAGTATTTATATTAGTATTTATAGTGTTTGATGTATGCTTGTTTTCATTGTTGTTATAAGTATATTGAGCCTTAATAGTAGTAGTTACAGTAGTATTTGCAATAGCAGGGGAAGCTGTTGTAGTTGTAACGGAAGTGGCAATAGGTATGGTATGTGTATGCTGTTGTTTTCCAACTCCCATAAAGCCTTCATCAGGAGGAGGGCCGTCATACTTATTATTTTGAGGAGAAATAATATGTATTTCATTCTGAGCGATTTGCTCTAAAAGCTGTTTGTTGCTGTTATAAGTAAGTGCAGCAGTGATTATATTAAGTGCAGCCAAAGGAATGATAAGCACCAGTGTAAGCATGGTCATAGTTATTTTTATAAAACTTTTACGAACATGTTTTATCATGCTTTTTCCTCCAGATAATATCCTACGCCACGGGCAGTGAAGATGTTTGCACTGGAATTTATTGACTGGATCTTCTTTCTAAGAAAGGAGATATAAACCTCAATATTATTATATTCCACATCACTTTCAAAGCCCCATATTTTTTCAATGAAACGTTCCTTTGTAATTATCTGATTGGGATTCATAATAAGTATTTCCATGATCTGATATTCTTTCAGGCTAAGCTTGACGCTTTGATCTTTATATGAAAGCATATAAGTATTTTTGTTAAGCGAAAGTCCATGAAAATCATAGGCATCAACATTTACTTCACCTGTACGCCTTGTAAGCGCACGTATACGTGCAAGAAGCTCGCCTGTAATAAATGGTTTTGTAAGATAGTCATCAGCACCGCAATCAAGACCATTTATCTTGTCGTCTATATCAGATTTAGCAGTAAGAAGCATGACAGGTGTTGAGATCTTATGTTTACGCAGATGTTTTAAAACATTTAATCCGTCCATTATCGGAAGCATAATATCTAAAATAATACAGTCATAAAGACCTGTAAGAGCATATTCAAGACCATCTTCACCATTATCTACAGCATCTACGCTATATTGATTACGCTTTAATATCTCTGTAAGAGCATCTGACAAAGCAAGCTCGTCTTCAACAATTAATATCTTCATAGTAAACGCCTCCACTTTTTTAATTCTAAGGCAGCGCTGCATCAAAATAGATGTATTATTGTTCGTTGCCTTTAATCTATAATTATAAATAACAAGCCTTAAAATAATATTAAAAAAAGCCAGAGAATAATATATAACAAGTATAAATTATTCTCTGGTTTAATTTAAAAGTCAATCAATAGCCCCAAAGATCTTTGTTGGATTCATTTGACTTTGAGAATTTATTATCGTCCTGTATTATAGGCTGTTTTTTCATTGGTATATATTGTCTTATGGAAATAACAATAAATGTAATGCACATATAGTAAGAGAAATCACCGGGCAGATAGGTCTTGATACGGTTGGAAAGGAAATCGTCTGTAAGCTTGCCTGTAACAATAAAATGTTCAATTCCTTTATAGAAATCCTGATACACATAATAAAGACAGGCAGCTATTATTCCTAGGCATAATAGCTGAAAGAGTATTCTAATCCATATCTTGTAAGGCTTAAAAAGCAGCAGCGTAACAGCAATGAACAGTACTAAATTAAGCCAGCTTTGCGTATCAGGCTGGAACAGATTTACAACTGTAAAAGTACTCATACCTATAAGAATGATTGATAAAAAGCGATTCATGATAAATGGTGCGATTGTTAATATGATTCCTGTGATTAGATTACCCCAGTGATCAATTGACAGCGACATGTTTACTGTAGAAAGCTTTTGAAATGCACCATAGCACATTAAAAGTCCGAAGGGAATTGCAAGAAATCTTAAAAGATAGCTGGCAGGGTTTAAATTTGTTTTTCTTTTTAATTTACCTTCTGATTTGAAATCCATTTATTCAGCACCTTTCTCACTATTTGCATTTGTACCTGTACCCTCATCAAGAATATACCACTTGCTGTTTACCTTAATAAGCGTAGGTGTATTGTTAGTTTCAATAGAACCACCGCTGCCGGTGACAGTCTGTTCAACGTTTAGAGTTACAGCTTCTTCCGCATTAAGCTCTCCGCTTCCCACAATAGATCCCATATTGTCATTCCACTTTTGCAAGAATTCTTCCGTTTGATCACCGGAGGAAACTATCTTAAATGAAACCTTGGCATTGTCTCCGCATTGTGCCTTCCAGTTTGCCTTTGTATTGTTGATAGCGTCACTATATGTTGCGATTACCTCTTCTTCAGTTTTGCCGTATGTCTCCATATAGTATGTCCAATATTCAGGAGGTGCCATAAGCTTATAAAGGCTTTCGCCGTTTTCGCCCATAATTGCTGAGTAATATTCGGACATGAGATTCTGGCAAGCTGTAGCAGAATCCTCTTCGCCTATAGCGGCAAAACCACCCGGAGTTACTACCTCTTCGTTGTTGCCTTTTATAAGCATAAATATTCCTCCGCCTATAAGCAACACAGCGGCAGCCGTCATAGAAATACCTGCAACTAAAAGTTTATTTGTTTTTTTGCTCTTTCCCATAATTTACTGCTCCTTTACCACAAATTATATCCTGCATTTTCGCAGGCAAACTGTATAACTTCCATAGCGTCAAGACAATACCAATCACCATCATATTTGTAGAATGTAAGGGACATATTCTCACTTGACTGAGTAACAGAGCCTTTTGTAGTAAGACGTATATTTACATAAGCTGCTTCGGAAATATTTATATCTGTACTGTAGGTGGAAGTAATAGTATTCTCTATTGTTTCCAGAGAATTTTTATCCTCTACAGTGCGTTCTGACGTAATTTTGTATGTTAAGGAAAGATTGTTGCCGTAATCGGCTTGCAGTTGATTCTCAACGTATTGCAGGTAGTTTCCTGTATTGCTTTTTATATCAGGTCTTCTCATATTATAAAGAGATTCTGCATTTATAAGATAGAGTTCAGGAACAATAGATAAATACTTAGTTCCTCCGGAGCTTGTACGTCCGTCAATGTAATTATCAAGTGTACGGTGATAACCCTTGCTTCTGAAAATGAAATAAGCACCAACGGAGATAACAATAATACAAGCTGTTACAATAGCTATGATTCTGATGAGTTTATTGCGCTTATCCCTCTTAGCAAAGGCTCTTTCCAAAGGGTCGGTGAGTTTATCGTTGATGATATCATCTTTACTTACTGATTTACTGGAAGCAGGGGAGCTTTTTTCATCTTCTGTAGAAGAATCATTTTTATTACTTTTACTGCTTTTATTGCTTACAGCAGGGGCAGCAGCAGAAAGATATGGCATTGAGAAAAATCCATCGTCTGACGAAGTGTTATCAGAATTACTTTGAACTTCTCCGCATTCAGTGCAGATAATAGCTTTATCAGAAAGCTCTGCACCGCAATTTTTACAAGATTTCATAATATTATCCTTTCAAAAGAAAAGCCGTTTCGCCTTTCAGGGCAAAACGGCGTGTGATTTAAAATATTATCAGTCAACACGAGTACCGCAGTTAGTGCAGAAAACATTTCCGGCAGCGATAGCATTGCCGCAGTTTTTGCAGAAAACAGGTGCGCTTTCAGCAGGTGCATTATTAGCAGGAGCAGCAGATGTTTCAGCAGCAGTTTGTGCAGTCTGAGCATTAACAGCAGCTGTTGCCTGAGCCTGTGCTGCCGCAGCCTGTGCAGCTGCTTGTGCTGCTGCTTGTGCTGCTGCCTGAGCCTTGGCTTCTTCCTCAGCCTTAGCCCTTGCCTCTGCTTCGGCTTTTGCACGTGCTATTTCTTCTGCCATAGGATTTTTAGTTCCGCACTTAGCGCAGAAAGGAGCAGTAGCTTCTATTTCGTTTCCGCAGTTTTCGCAATTTGTCTTACCCTTGTTTTGCTGGATTTTCTTGCGATATTCATTTACAAGAGCTTCACGTTTTTCAATGTCAGCAATAAGTTCAGCAAATTCAGGGGCAGGATTTTCTCCGAAAATTTCACGGTACTTCTTGCCTATAGCCATGTAAGTTTCATTTATCTGACGCTCTTCATCTTTAACAGAGCTTGAAAGGCGGATGTTTTCAGTTGAAGTAGTAGTTTTCTGAGCAACTTTATTTCCCAGATTGTTTACTTTATCTGCAACTTTATCAAAAAATGATGCCATAATATTGACCTCCAAAAGATATTGCATCTTAAAGATGCTGTAATACTATTACTATACTATACATACATATAATCGTATAATAAATATTATACTATAATTCCCTAGATAATGCAAGGGCTTTTTTGATTTTACGTTTTATTTTTTTGTATAAGACGTATCATTCTTCAATATATTCTCTTATTCTCAAACCTATTCCCAGCTTTTCAGCAAGCTTCTGAGATTCGGCTGTTTCCTCAGGCGACAGAATATCAACGATGGTAAACATTACCTTGTTTACATATTCCTTGCAGCTTGATGCAAATTTTTGCATTTCTTCAAAAGAACATTCTCCGAACTTTGGTCTGGTTACTCTTAAATACTCTTCCTTTGTAGCGGCGTTGAGACTTACTGATACAGTATCAATACGTCCTTTTAAGAGACCGGCAGTAGGTTTTCCGTTTATAAGATCGGATAATCCATTTGTATTAAGTCTTGTTGGAATGTTCGGATATTTTTCCTTGAGATAATCGGCAATGCTGCATAAAAGCTCTAAGGCCTCAGTCGGTTCTCCGTATCCGCAGAATACGATCTCAGTATATTTTAATGGCTCTGCTTTTTCAATGGCTGCTATTATCTCATCAAGTGATGGTTCATGTTCCAGCCACAGAGGTTCTGAACCGTATGCACCGTCACCATTGTTTCTGATACAGAAAATGCAGGCGCATGGACATTTATTTGTAAGATTAAGATAAAGCTTATCTTCAACAGGATAAGCAATTGTCATGGATTTTTTTGCCATAAAAATTCCTCCTTTTGATAAAACATAAGGCGGTCAATGGACCGCCCTCAATAAATTGTTTTTATAATCTTATATAAAAACGACTTTAAAATTATTTGCAATAGAATTGAAGCCAACTGCCGTAATCAGCGAAGTGCTCATCAAGGGTTGTCTTATCCTGATAACCCGGATCATTGATGGTAAAATCAGCAGCAGTAAGATTATCTGCACTTGTCTTTGTACAGCCTGTTACAAGTACATAATGCATACCGCCGTAGCTGTTTGTTGCACCTACGATAACAGGTCCTGTTTGAAGGTGCTCGTAAAGTGCATTTAAATTATAGCTGTTGCTGTTTCCAGAAATGGAAATAACCTGATAACCCAGATTATAAACCTCTGCCCAGAGAAGTGAGTTGTCGCTGTATGTGAGATACTGTTTGCACATTACATCGGGAGTTATTTCTGTACCGGTGTAATATGAATGCATCATAGCCATGCAGCTTGTAAGGCAGCCGACTCTTGCGATAGTCTTAGAACCTATGTAAACATCTCCCCAACGTGGGTCAGCCTGCCAGTAGTAAGGCGCATCGTATGAAATACCTGTTTGTACTTCGCCGATAAATACGCCGAAATCATCAAATTCATAAGCAGTGCCGTCTATTTCGGCAATTCCTGTGACCTTGCCAAGCTCTGGGTCTACATAATATGTATTATTCATGTAATTTACCCAGCCAAGGCAGATCTGTCCGTTTGCAGGATCGTAGTAATAACGTTTGCCATTTGCTACCTGCCAGCCTGTTTTAAGAGTACCGTCAGAAGTAAAGAGATATGTACAGCCGTCGCCAAGTACAGAAGCACCGTTTGCAAAGCTGCCGTCTTCATAATAATATGAAAATGTAGTTTCGCCGTCCCTTATGTACCAGCCTTCTTCCGAAATGCTGCTTTCATCAATAGTATAAACTTCCTTGTATGTCCCGTTGTCACCTATTTCAATAAATGTGCATTTACTGTCTGCAAAAGCGTTTGTTGACATTATCTGTACAGCTAGTACACAGCTTAAAAGCGCTGCGCCGCTGCGTAAAATGTGATGCACCGCACACACGTCCTTCCAAGTTTTTAATTTGTAATCAAAAAATAACGCAAATTGGTTTCCTTGTCACCGATTTGTCATCATTACCTATTATATCACAATAAAATGATTTGTCAAGGAAGAAAGGTGCATATTCAGACATTTTTCGCAATTTTTCAGCAGAAAAGATTTATTAGTTGAAATAAATTAAAATCTTTTTATGCATAGTGCACATTTACTTTGTAGTTTATTTTATGCTGCTGCTTATAATATTATACATTTCAGGTCGTCTGTCACGGAAAAGCCCCCAGCTTAGTCTTGCATCACGGAGTTCGTCGAGGTCAAATGAATCTATTATTATACCTGAATAATCTCTTGAAGCCTGCTGAATAACAGCTCCGGTATTATCTGTAATAAAAGAAGAACCATAGAATGTGAGACTTGAGTTCTGAAACTGATTTTCCTCACAAGGAATAACAGATTCTGTACCAATGCGGTTAGCAGCAATAACGGGCATAAGATTTGCAGCCGCATGACCCTGCATACATCTTTGCCAATGCGGCATGCTGTCTACATCAAGTATAGGTTCTGAACCGATAGCAGTAGGATAAAGCAGCATTTCAGCACCCATAAGAGCCATAGAGCGTGCAGTTTCGGGAAACCATTGATCCCAGCATATTCCCACGCCGATGCATCCAAAACGTGTGTTCCAAACCTTAAAGCCTGTATCACCGGGAGTGAAATAGAATTTTTCCTGATAAAAATGATCGTCTGGAATATGAGTTTTTCTGTAAGTGCCGAGGATGCTGCCGTCTGCGTCTATCATTGCAATGCTATTAAAAGTATTATTTCCGGAGTTTTCATAGAAGCTTATAGGAAGCACTACGCCGAGTTCCTTAGCGACTTTTCTAAAATGTGCGACGGCAGTATTTTCATCTACGCTTTGAGCGAATTGATAATAGCCGTACTGACGTTCCTGACAGAAATACGGACGTTCAAAGAGTTCTGGCAGCAGAATAATATTAGCGCCCTGCGCAGCAGCTTGACGTACAAGGCGTTCGGCTGTCTGTATGTTCTCATATACTTCAGTATCGCAAGCCATTTGTACGGCTGCAACGGTAACGTTTCTCATGGTTATTTCTCCCTTATAATATATTTTAAAATAAAAGCTCAAATCAATAAAAGTTTTTTGGTCCAGCTATTTTTCAAAAATGCTGGTCGCCGTCCGCAGACGGCGAAATAGCTCCCAACTAAAAAAATTGCAATACAATAAATTCAGCGAAAAAACAAAATTTCGCATTCAAAAAAAGTCTGCCTGTCAATATAAAGTAAAAAAATAGAAAGCCTATTTTTAGTAAGCAGTAAGAAGAATATGCGAAATTTTTTTACATAGCAAAAGAGGGAGCATAGCGACCAATTTTTGCGGATGGTTTAAGTCTCGCTAAATTCAGGATAATTTGTTTTTTTGTTTTATCCATAAGCAGGATATTCTAATTAAAGAATACTATATCAGTCCGCAAGATTTGTCGCTTCGCTCTTGCTAAGAAAAAATTTCGCATTATTTTCTTACTGCTCACTTTTACAAGATTTTTTAAATATAACTTTGCTTAAATTGTAATGTTCTTTAGAATGCGAAATTTTTGTTTGGCTTTGTTGTTCTATTTTTATGCACTACAACTTTTTTACTAAGGAGTGTTTCGCCGTCTGCGGACGGCGACCGGCATTTTTTGAAAAAATTGCCGGCTCAAAAAAACTTTTATTGATTTATTGGTTTGTTTTATAAATTACTAAACTTTGGTACTTGCTGCGTAATGCAATGAATATTCCCGCCGCCTATAAGTATATCTCTTGCTGCAATTGGTTCTATTTTTCTTGTCGGAAAACATTCAGCTAAAATCTCAATTGCAGTCCTGTCCATCTTATCCCCAAACTGCGGAACTAAAACAGAATCATTCGTTATATAGAAATTTACATACGACGCTGCTAAACGTTCTCCCGGTGTTCTCGTTGGTTCTCCATCCCATAAATCAAGCTCGCTGCATTCCTCTTCTGTCATACATACAGGAACTTCCGGTATAGGCAAAAGCCTTACTTTTATTTTTCTACCCCTTGCATCTGTTGCATTTTCAAGCGTATCAAGACACGCTTTTGAAAGCTCGTATTGCGGGTCATTCTTATTATCTGTCCACGCAAGAACTACTTCACCCGGTGCAGTAAATGCACATACATTGTCAACGTGCTCGTTTGTCTCATCATTATATATACCCCTTGGCAGCCAGATGATTTTCTCAGCACCGAGACATTCAAGAAGCATTGATTCTATCTCGGCTTTAGTCATATGTGGATTTCTGCCTTTACTTAAAAGACAGCTTTCTGTGGTGAGAATCGTTCCCTCGCCGTCGCTGTGAATACTTCCGCCTTCTAATATGAAATCACGGCAGTTGTAGGCATCTTTGAAATAAAGGTCACATATTTTGCGTGCAACATGGTTATCATTATCCCACGGAAAATAAAGTCCATCCTCAAGACCGCCCCACGCATTAAAGCCCCAGTCTATACCTCGTATTTCACCTGCATCATTTTTAACAAAAGTAGGAGCAGTATCTCTTGCCCATGAATCATCTGTTGTGCATTCACACAGACGCACTTCCGGAGGAAGAAAAGCACGTGCATTTTCATATTGACCGTTGCTTACAAGAACAGTAAGATTTTCGCTGCGAGATATTATTTTTGCAATTTTTACAAAGGCTCTTCGTGCAGCATAACCGCCAGCCTGCCATGAATCAGTTCTTTCCGGCCATATCATAATAGTACCATAGTGTGGCTCGAATTCAGCAGGCATGGAAAAGCCGTCTGCTTTTGGAGATGATTTAAGTATACGCATATTAAGTTTACTCCTAACAAATATTATACTAATAATATTATACTAAAGCGTATATGTGTTGTCAATCAAAAACTGATAATAAATCAAAAAATGACCTGTAACCAAAAAATTCAATCGAATGTCACATAAAAACCTAAGAACCCTCTTGACTAAACTCTGAAAATCGGTTATAATTTATCTAATAACTTGAATTATGGCGAAGCGGAAAAAGCTTTGCCTTTGTAAGATATGGAGGGTGATAATATGGTAACAGAAATGTGTTCTGACAAGTTCGGCAAACAGGGTCTTACATTTGATGATGTACTGCTGATTCCTGCTGCTTCTGATGTAACGCCGAATATGATTGATCTTCACACAACTCTTGTTAAAGGTGTGGTTCTTAATACACCTATAATGACAGCTGCAATGGATACCGTAACTGAAGCAAAAATGGCTATTGCTATTGCTCGTGAAGGTGGTATCGGTATTATTCATAAGAATATGACAATTGAACAGCAGGCTGATGAGGTTGATAAGGTAAAGCGTTCTGAAAATGGCGTAATCGCTAATCCTTTCTCTCTGACTGTAGATCATGTTGTATCCGATGCTGATAGCCTTATGGGTAAATATAGAATATCTGGTGTACCTATTGTAGATAAGTCAGGTAAGCTTGTAGGTATTATCACAAACCGTGATATGCGTTTCCTCAGCGATTTTAATCAGAAAATCGGGGACGTTATGACTAAGGATAATCTCATTACTGCTCCTGTTGGCACTACTATGGAAGAAGCTCAGGCTATCCTGCGCAAGCATAAGATTGAGAAGCTTCCTATCGTTGATGAAGAGGGTTATCTGAAGGGTCTTATTACTATTAAAGATATTGAAAAGGCTGTACAGTATCCAAATTCTGCACGTGATTCAAGAGGCAGACTGCTTTGCGGCGCTGCTATTGGTATTACAGGCGATGTTTTGGAAAGAGCCGGTGCTTTGGTTGAAGCTCAGGTAGATGTGCTTATTCTTGACTCTGCACATGGTCATAGTAAAAATATTATGGAATGCCTTAAAAAGGTAAAGGCTGCATATCCAAATATTCCTGTAATTGCAGGTAATATTGCTACTGCGGAAGCTGCTGAGGATCTTATTGCTGCCGGTGCAGACGCTGTAAAGGTTGGTATTGGTCCGGGCTCTATTTGTACAACAAGAGTTGTTGCAGGTATTGGCGTACCGCAGATCACTGCTGTTTATGATGTTGCAAAGGTTGCTCAGAAGTATGGCATCCCTGTAATTGCAGACGGTGGTATCAAGTATTCTGGTGATATTGTAAAGGCAATTGCTGCTGGTGCAAATGTAGTTATGCTTGGCTCACTGCTGGCTGGCTGCGAAGAATCTCCGGGAGAAACAGAAATTTATCAGGGCAGACAGTTTAAGGTTTACAGAGGTATGGGAAGTATCGCTGCTATGAACTGTGGTTCTAAGGACAGATATTTCCAGGCAGGTTCAAAGAAGCTTGTTCCTGAGGGCGTTGAAGGTCGTGTTCCTTATAAGGGAGCAGTGTCCGACAGTGTATTCCAGCTTATCGGCGGTATCAGAGCTGGTATGGGTTATTGCGGCTGTCCAACTATTGATGATATGCATAAGAAGGCTAAGTTTGTTCAGATAACAAGCGCAGGTCTTATTGAGAGCCATCCTCATGATATTCAGATCACAAAGGAAGCTCCTAACTATTCAGCTCACGTTTAAATTAAGATTAAAATTTAATATAATAAAAAAGCTGTCCTATGAGGGCAGCTTTTTTAATGTTATTTAGAATTATCATTACTTTGGAGCTTTTTCAAGTCTCCTATAAAACTCTTAATATGCTGAATTTGTTCGTCAGTAAGTCCGGTCACATCTATTGTTTTGGTAGAAACAGTAGGATTTTTTGATTTAGGATAAGGTCTTTTTACATCAGTACGCCCAATAAGATAATCCACGCTTGTATTAAAAAGGTCAGCAAGATTGCTTAGAATTTCTGTGGGCATCATATGCCTACCTGTCTCATAGCATGAATATGTTCTACGATTTACGAAAAGAAGATCAGCAACCTGCGCTTGTGTCATATCAGCATCTTCACGTATATCACGCACTCTTTTATAATATGTCATATTTTTCTACCTAGATTTAGGATATGGTGTTTTAACATCGGTTCTTCCCATGATATAATCAACACTTGTTTTATGAATATCAGCGAGATCACTTAAAATTTCGGGAGGAGTAGTGTGAATACCGATTTCATAACTGGAATAGGTTCGGCGATTTATAAAAAGCATATCAGCTATTTGTTGCTGTGTCATATCAGCGTCTTCACGTAAATCTCTTATTCTTCTATAACAACGTGCCATGAAATGTACCTCTTTTGCTTTAGAGTTTTTTCAAATCGCTTATAAAATACTTAATATGCTGAATTTGTTCGTCGGTAAGTCCGGTCACATCTATTGTTTTAGGAGAAACGGTAGGATTTTTTGATTTAGGATAAGGCTTTTTTACATCGGTGCGCCCCATAAGATAATCAACGCTTGTATTAAAAAGATCAGCAAACTTGCTTAAAATGTATGGAGGCATCATACGTGTACCTATTTCATAGCATGAATAAGTTCTGCGGTTAACGAAAAGAAGATCGGCAACCTGTGCTTGTGTCATATCGGAATCTTCACGTATATCACGTACTCTTTTATAGTATACCACGATAATCTTCCTTTCATTAATTTATAAATATTCTATCATGATAGAAATTACTCTATTGACTTTAAACGCATTTTGTGGCATAATATGATAAAGAAAGTGCAACTTGCACTATAATAAATGCAAAAGGTGCTGATATAAGTATGTACAAGAGGGAATCTCTTATAAAAATACGTGCTCATATGATCGAAGCACAGTGTGAAGCAGAGAATATAATAATAGAAAGCGACGAAGAAATATGATTAAGCACTACAAAATCCTTCCCTGAAAGGCGAAACGAGCTAAAAGATACAAAAAAACACAAAAACGAGCAAAACAAACTAT
>CAJTWE010000035.1 GCA_910579955.1 uncultured Ruminococcus sp.
GCCAACTGCATAACTATTCCATGCAGTGTTATTAACAAAATCTCCACCAACAGCAACTCTTCCTTCAGCGTCAGATTCATTAGGCTCAAAATTCTCAAATGTGAAAACACAAAACTGTGAAGCAATACCAAGAGCATACTGGCTGTTGGCATTGTTGATAACACCTTCTACAGTATCTGCATGTAGTGTACTATTTGTATTACTACCCTTAAGCAATGTTACATCATCAGTTTCATTGTCGCCCTTAAGGCTTGTAACCACATTTGCAGCACTTACAGTAGCAGCATTTGGCAACACTAAACTTGTCGCAACCATTGCAGCAGCCAGAAAGCCGCTAAATAGTCTACTCTTTAATGGCTTATTCATTTGTCAAATTACCTCCTTAAAAATAAACAAATATTTTTATCCAGAATTAAATATTCCTACAACCACCTCCTCAAATGAAAAAGCTGCTTTTTTCACGGTTCATTCCTCCCCTTTTTAACGTAATTTTAATAATATTGGTAAAAAGCAATTCCACCTAATCCTGCTTGTCCGCAGAAAAGTAATATATATGACAAATTGAATAGTGTACTGTAAAGCTTCTCCCTATGTGCGTTAAAGAAAAACTCATTATTTTCATAAAAACATAAATCTTTATAAAATTTATATATTACTATATATGATGGTCATATTAATTTTATCACATGATTATCACTTTGTCAATAGAAATATAAGCCTATAATGACAACTTTTCTCATCATTTTAAACATAAAACTATAATAACAATTCCTCATACCATTTTTTTAAAATAAATCCTTTTGTTATATTATAAATAGTATACGCTAGAATAAAATATGACTATATGCCTAAAACTTTATTGCTCAATTGTATAAACTGCCGAAAAATAATGCCCCACGCTTGACATATGAGTTTTAAGTGATATAATAAAAAAGGCTTGTAATTTTTTGGGAAATTGCTGTCGTTTTTCCCATGCGAGTTTCTACATAACTCATATTACAGCTGTGCAGGTTTTTTATCTGCAAAATTCATATATTTGATGAAAGGGGTCTATTTCTATGACAGCAGCATCTATAGTAGCAATAATAATTTTTGTTGCTATGTTTCTCCTGATTATCACCGAAAAAATCGAGAAACACATCACAACTCTCTGCTGCGGTGCGCTTACATTAATATTCGTTTTTGGTATTTGTATGCGTGACCTCGGCGCAATCTGGGATACTATTAATCTCTCAGCAATCGTAAATCCGGAATTTTGGCACTCAACCGGTGCGGAATCAGAATCAGGCGGTATAGATTGGTCAACTATTCTGTTCCTTGCAGGCATGATGGTCATGGTTGAGGGTATGGCAAGAGTAGGATTCTTCCGTTGGCTCTGTATGCTCATCGCTAAACTTGTTCATTACAAGACTGTTCCGATTTTCTTCGCATTTATGTGCATGTCATTCGTTCTTGCCATGTTCATTGACAGTATTACTGTTATACTGTTCCTTGCATCAATTACAATTGAACTGGCTCGTCTACTTAAATTTAAGCCTGTGCCTATGATATTGGCAGAAATTTTCTGTGCTAATCTCGGCGGTTCTGCTACCATGTGCGGTGATCCGCCTAATATAATTATCGGCACTCAGCTAGGTTATACATTTACAGACTTTATCACTAATACTGGTATTATTGCAATAATTTCCTTTGTATTTATTCTTGCATATTTTTATCTTATCATGCGTAAAGATTTAAAAGGAAATGCTTCTCCGGAAGACTTCGCTAATCTGCCATCTCCTGCAAGCGCAATTACTGACAAGCCCGGCTTTATTATTAACACAATAATCTTCCTGGCTGCTGTCGTTCTCCTTGTAACTCATGCTACAACACACCTCACTGTTGCCTTTATCGGCGTATCTGTTGCAGTTGTTACAATGATAACTTCTGGTAAACACATACTGGAAATACTAAAAAAAGTCGATTATAAAACCCTGCTGTTCTTTACAGGTCTGTTCATCGTTGTATGCGGACTTGAAAAAACCGGAGTTCTTGAAATTATTGCCGAATTTATCCAGAAGATCAGCGGTGGAAATATTTATCTGATGATTGCTATAATTATCTGGTTCTCCGCTATTGCAAGCGCATTTATTGATAATATTCCTTTTGCTGCAACTATGGTTCCCGTTATCAAGGCACTTTCTGCTACAGCTGGAGTAAATATTGATGTTCTTGCATGGTCTCTTGCTATGGGTACTGATGTCGGCGGCAGTGCAACACCTATCGGCGCATCTGCTAACGTTGTTGGTACATCCGCTGCTGCTAAGGCTGGTCATCCTATTGGTTGGGGTGAGTATTGCAAAAAAATGGCACCAGCAACAGTTATCGTTCTTTTAATCAGCACAATCTATATTTGTGCAGTATATCTATAATAAGGAGTGTGTGTATATATGAGCAAACAGATGATTATTTCTATCAGCCGTGAATACGGAAGCGGTGGTCATGAAATAGCTAAAATGCTTTCTGAACGCCTCGGTATTTCATTCTATGACAGAAATATGCTTGATGATATTGCTAAGTATATGGATGTTGACGTAGATAATCTCCACAAGTATGATGAAAAAAGAAAGAAGCCGATAATATCCAGAACTGTTCGTGGACATTCAAACTCTCCTGAGGAAATTATTGCAGAGATTCAGTTTAATTATTTGAAGAAAAAAGCTGAATCCGGTGAGTCCTTTGTAGTAGTTGGACGCTGTGCTGAACATGTTCTTAGTGATTATCCGGGAATGATTCCTATTTTCATACTCGGTGATGAGGCTGAGAAAAGCAAACGCGTTCAAATGGTTCGTAATGTAACTGCTTCCGAAGCCATCAGCATAATGAATCGACATGACAAGACACGTAAAGCTTATCACAATTCGCACTGTCCAAATAAATGGGGAGATTCAAGAAGCTATGAGATCTCCATTAATTCAAGCAAACTCGGTCTTGAGCATACAGTTGATCTGCTTGCAGATTTTATAAAAATACGCATGGACAGTACCGACAACAACTAATAAACTGATAATATTAGTTTTATATCTACTGTAGCTTTAAAGCTTAAAACTACAGCAGATTTTTTATAATAATATAATGGAGGATAAAATGCACAGTAAAGTAAAACTATCAGCGCTAATTTTAACTAGCACAATAATGGTAGGACTTATAACCGGATGCTCTGACAGCAACAGCGTTAAGCCAAGTAAGGACATAAACGGTCAAAGTAACTACGACGAATCATCTGCACAAGATAACGGCTACGATGGCGTTATTGATAATGTGGATAGTAACGGTGATGAAACCGGTGAGGTATATTCTCAAACTATCATGATTTACATGGTAGGTTCTGATCTTGAGTCTAGATATGGAGCAGCTACACTTGACCTTACAGAAATGGAAAAAGCAATGCCGTCTACAGGTGATAATAATATTATCGTATGCACAGGCGGTGCTTCAAAATGGCAGAACACTATGATCTCGGAAGATGATCAGACTCTTCTCAATCTAAAGGATGGCGCATTTAGCATTGTAGATACTTTAGATTCAAAAAATATGGGTGAATCCGAAAATCTTTGCAGCTTCATAGAACAGTGTATGGAAAATTGCGAAAGTGATTTATATAGCCTTATTCTTTGGGATCATGGTGCAGGTCCAATTCTTGGCTATGGCCTTGATGAAAACTTTGACGATATAATGAGTCTTCCCGAAATGAAAAACGCTCTGGAAAATTCAGTTGGAAAATCCGGTAAAAAACTGGAATGGATAGGCTTTGATGCTTGTCTTATGAGTTCTATGGAGATTTGCGATGCGTTTGCACCTTATGCAAATTATATTATAGCCTCTCAGGAAACTGAACCGGGTTGGGGCTGGAATTACGAATTTTTGTCTGCTCTTTCTCAGCCTAATATGGACGGAGCACATCTCGGCAAGGAAATAATTGATTCTTATATGGAATATGGTGAAGAACTTTTTGAAGTAAATCCAAATGCTTACTCTGATCTTACTTTGTCTTGTCTTGATCTGAATAAATATCAGCAGGCAGAAGATGCTTTCAATAATTTTTTCACAGAAGCTCACAGTTCGCTGTCTGTAGAAACATTTCCTAATACAGTACAGCAAAGAAGTCGTGTCAAAGAGTTTGGCGGTTTCTCTTCAAACTTTAATTATTGTTTGGTAGATGCAGTGGATCTTATAGACAAGCTGGCAATAGATGATTCAAAAACAGAAGATGCAGTTATTAGTGCTATAAGAGATATGACCGTCTATATGCGTACAAACGTTGAAAATGCATCCGGCGTATCAATTTGTTATCCACAAAATCCTAATGATGAATATTCAAAAGCGTGTATAAAGCTAGACGAATCTATAGGCTTTTCCGAAAATTACGTAAAATATTTAAATGACTTTTATGCTATACACAATGGTGAAACAATTGCACCTGACTGGAATATAGCAGGCGCTGAAAGTTCTGTTTATGACGTTGCAGTTCCTATTGCAGAACCGGATGATGATGAAATAGACTCTGAGAATGACGATATTGATGATATTGACGATAAAGACAATTCAGAAGATGAGCCAGACTACGATGATGATACAGATAATATCCTTGAACCCGGAAAAGATATCTGCTTAAAGCTTACTCCTGAGCAAAAAGCAAACTTTGGTAGTGCTTCATACTATATTCTATGCAAAGCAAGCGATAGTGAATTTGCGGATATAATATATGATGAACGTATTGATGATATGTATGTATTCATTCATGGCGGAAAAAATGTCCAAATGGACGATGCCGGAATTCTGCACGCTTACTATAACAATAACGTTGTCTACATGAAAAGCGAAAAAACCGGTGAGCTTTCAAGTATACCTATGGTTCTTATAGATAACGATTCGTCATCTAAGGAAAAACGATATCTCAGTTCAGTTGTTCTGACATATGCAGCTGAAGATATTTCAGATTGGGTAATTGATGCGGCAAATCTACAAATAATTGTAGATAGTGAACATCCAAATGGTGAAATCAGAAGTGCTGTTCCAATTATTGGAAAAGATGAAATACAAAGAGCAAGCAAACAGCTGCTTTCACTTGACGATTACACATATATGGCTGTTACCGGCACTTGTAATTATTTGACAAGAGACCAAAACGGAAATCTTCTGCCGTTCTTTGATTGGGAGAAATCAGGCAGTTTACTGGGATTTGAACAGGACCTTACAGAAGGATATTCTCTGGAAGTTACATCTATTAAAAATCCTGAAAATTATGTTTGTATGTTCATTGTAACAGATTCACAAGGCAACGCCTCAGTATCTGAGCTTATTCCTCTTGGATAAATTTATTGATGCTTTATAAACACAAAAAGACGCTGGATATTTAATTCAGCGTCTTTTCATATTTATTTACTATTAGAAATAAGGTCGTTTTTTATGTATTCTCTGATTTTAACTGCACTGCCGTGAATTGCATCTGATAAATTTTCTAAGTGAGCAAAAACAATAACTGCTCCCAAAATTATAGATGCAACAAGATCAGCAACAGTATTTGTCTTTAACCAAACAAAAATTGGAAAAATTATAGATGACGAAACAGGAATGAAAACTGCATAATTCAAAATCAACATAAGTGAAAGTCCAATTATCAGCAGTATTAAAAAAGCCGTAGGATCATATGCTAAAACAAGACCTCCTAAAGAAGCAAGTCCCTTTCCGCCCTTAAACTTCATATAAAAAGGAAAAATATGACCTACTACAACTGCCGTACCTGCAACAAGCGGAATCAACGTACTCAAGGGAAATAGGAAAGCCGCAAGTTTTACAGTGAAAAAAGCTTTCATAACATCGAAAAGCATTACAAGTAATCCATATAATTTTCCGAAATTAAGCATAACATTTGTTGCTCCCAGATTTCCTGTACCATTTTCACGTAAATCTTTCTTTTTTAATTTTGACAGCAATGCAGACGGACTTACCGAGCCAAGTAAATATCCAAACGAAATACACAAAAACACTTTCATATATTAAATTCCCTCTCTTTAAATAAAAGCATCGTAATTTTACATTTATGTACAACAATAATCTGATATGCGTGGAGCGTAGCTCTATTTTACATATCTAAAAAGACATTAAAATATATTATATCACATTTTTCTTCAAAAGTCAAGTACAACAAAGCTGCCGAATCAAGCAGATACGGCAGCCTATTATACACAATATTCAATTTTGCCTATTTTAATTTGAAAGAACTTTCATTCTTTCACTTGAATTTCGATGGGACTCACTCCTTACTGTTACGGATTAAATAGTCTAAATGCAACAACAATTTTCATATTCATCACGCCATCTCATTAAATTCAAAAGATTCAAAAATAAGTAAAAACTTATACCATCGGTCTCACCTTTAATTATTTTTTCACCATGCTATTTAGCTTAACTATAATCTTGCCAAGCCATTGGAATCACCATTTTCAATAAATTTTATAAGCCTTTTTTAATATTCAATTGTAGTCAGTTATTAACCATCAAGATTGATTGTAACCGGCACGAGTTTATTACTTTAACAGTGGCCCTCACTGCTGTTCAGCAGCCCTCACTCACTAATTCTCCGTTCACCAGGCACTTTTCCAATCCAAATGACAAACATACTGTGGTGTTTCTTTTGCCATCGGATTTCACCCTTCCTGCTTTTACTTATGTACAGTTAAATCTCATCTACCGTACATGGGAACAACCCTCTTCCGTTATACTTCAGCATCTATTTAAAGGCATATCGCCGAAGATTCAGAATCGTCATCACTCTGAATTACGTTCACCTATGCTGTCCTATGATATAACGTTTATTTCATACAGTTACATCTGCTAAATCAGTTTAAACCAGTACGAAATACATTACTTTAATGGGGTCCGCTGTTTCTTTCAACAGCCTTTACACTCCTCTTTTCGTCACCGATCGCTTACTGACCCAGACAGCATATGTACTGTGTTTCATCACTTGCCATCGGATCTCAGCCTCCTTACTGATCGTCATCGCTTAAACAAAAGACTATAATATCTTAAACCTTGTAAAGCAAATCGTTGAAAGATTTTTCTGTGATTGCTTTTGCATCACTCTCTTTCCTTGTCTATATAATACTATATTTTTCGATAATTGTCAAGTGTTTTTATGATATTTTTACTATAAAATGCTTGTTTTTGTTTTATAATGCGAAATGCACAATTTGATTAAAATTATAAATCTGTGTCGCATATAACTCGAGCGTTTTGCCTGATACGAGTTAATATTATTAACCAAGCATTTTTGCACAAAAAGAAAAAGCTATACATTTATGGAAAATGTACAGCTTTTAATAATATTTATAGTTATAATAATAGTGTTATTACATAGGAATGTTAGGATCATCTATTGGAGCATCAGTAACAATTGGCGGATCAGTAATAACCGGCGGCTCGGTTGGCGGAGATGTCTGCGGCGGCTCTGTTGGTGCTTCAGTTGTAACAACTGGCGCTACTGCATAGTAAACTGTAATCTCATTACGTGCTTCAAGGTCATACTTTGAATCTAAGTCAATACTCAATCTTGAAACGGTATTAGCCGCACAATCACTTCTCGTTTCAGCTTCCAGTTTATATACGACTCCCATTTCATCCAGAAGTTTTGTGTAATCTCCTACATATACATTAACATAATCAGGCAAATTAACCTTAGACGGACCTTTGCTGACCTGTATCTTAACTGCAACAGAAGTATCGAAATACTCACCTTCGGCAATTTCCTGCCATACTATCTGTCCGGCTGGATATTCATCGTTAAACACTTCTTCAACCTTAAATTTCATCCATGAACTATATCGTTCAAGCTGTGTTTCATATGTCTTGCCTATAAGACCCGGCATTATACCGTCACCCTCAGGCGTAGTATCTTCCGTTGTTTTTTCAGGTGTTGTAACCGTCGCAGTGGTTGGCTTTGTATTAGAATCAAGTGTTTCACTGCCACCGCTATCCTTCAAAAAGATAAAATACAACCCTATTAGAAGTATCACCAGCAGAAGCATTCCTATGATCAACGGAACTTTTACACGATCAATTGCACTGGACTGTGGTTCACTATATGTATTTCTCTGATAACTCTCATTGCCATATCCATCATAGGAATAGTCATCTGTATACTCTTCTGGCTGATTGTATTCATTATACTGATTGCCGCCGTCATCATTATAATATTCATTTCTGCCATAGCTTTGCGTATTTTGAACTGCGGTAGATCTGCTTGTTTTTTTTCTGTTAGCGTTTAGATGTGCTTGACGTTTCTCATCAAAAAGCTGAGACGCAAGTTCGCTAATTGTCTGAATTCTATCAGCGCTTACAAGATTCAGACCTCTCATTATTACATCAGATACACCACGTGAAATATTGGGATTCAGAAGGCATGGTGCTATCAGATTATCATTTTCCATACGACTTATTGCGCTGGTAGGCATACTGCCCGTAAGCACACGATACAAAACAGCACATACAGCATAAACATCCGTCCATGTGCCCTGTCTGTTACTTGCAGAATACTGTTCTGGAGCAGCATATCCTCCAAAAATCTCACAATCAAGTTCTGTATCTGCGGTTCGTACAGCAGATACAGAAAAATCGGTCAGTATAAGCTCACATTTCTTTGTAACATATATAGTTTCCGGACTTATTGCACGATGCAGCACTCCGTTACTATGCAAAATACTGAGTGTGTTTAGAAATGATGGAAGCATACTTGAAAGCTGCCCCCAACTAAGTTCTCCAGCATTTTCATTCAAAAAGTCTACAAAACGCATTCCATCAACACATTCATACACTGCATAAGCAGTATTATTTTCTGAAAAAATATCAATTACTTGATAAATCTGTATTTGTTCACGTATCTGCGCCACTGATTTATTCAGTTCAGAAAATTCTTCCATAAGTACTTTATACTTAGGCAAATTAGGACTGTCTACATATATTACCGGCGAACCTGCTGAACGTGAACAGAGATTCAGCGGCATATATTCACGAAGCAGAACACGACAGCCGAGCGAATGATCAAGCGCAATATATGTAATTCCCTCTCCGTTCATAGAAAGAGCAGTACCAATTATATATCTATTCTTCAGCTCTGTTCCCGGCTGGAGAAATATCTCATTTATCGGAACATTCTCATTATAACCACAGCGATGGCATACTCCGTCTACATATTCAGTCTGCATCATACAGCCATAGCATAATTTTCGTTCTCCCACGAACTTCCCTCCGTTCTCAAAATATTAGCAGCACAAGCTGCTACAAATACCCTATCTTATTTATTGTACCATGCATTTGCGATTCTGTCAACCAATTTATAAAATTGACATCTCATATTATTGAATTGTAGCCTTTTTGTAAGAAATGATTATCGCAATAATTGTGAATACAATTTTTTCCAAATTACAGGGTAATAAGACCTTGTTCAAGCATTTTCTGAGCAGCCAAGAGAACTCCTATCTTTCCACTTGTATATGTGACACCACCTTGCATCCACACAGCATAAGGTTCACGAAGCGGTGCATCAGCTGAAAGCTCAATGGAAGCACCCATAGTAAATGCACCTGCTGCCATTATTACCTGACTTGTATATCCTGGCATATCCCAAGGTTCTGGGACAACATGAGCATCAATAGGAGAGCCAGTTTGTATACCCTGACAAAAGGCTATGAGATTCTTATCATTTTTAAGGCATATAGCTTCTACGATATCTCCACGCTTTTCTCCTATATTGGGATAACATTCAAATCCAAATCTACTGAACAATGCCGCAGCAAAAGATGCAGTTTTAAGTGCATTTGCTACACATTCCGGTGCATGGAAGAATCCGAGAAACATTTCTCTATTCATATCAAGGGTACATCCGACTTCCTTACCCATGCCTACGCAAGTAAGACGAAAAGCACATTTTTCAACAAGTTCCTTTTTACCGGCAATATATCCGCCTGTTCTTGCGATTCCACCACCTGCATTTTTAATAAGCGAACCTATTATAATATCTGCACCATTCTGAGTAGGCTCTGTTTCCTCTACAAATTCACCATAGCAGTTGTCAACCATAATTATTGCATCTGGATTTCCTTTGCGCACTGCTTCTGTCATTTTACGCATCTGAGCCATAGTATATGCAGGTCTGAGAGAATATCCTCTTGATCTCTGTATGTAAGCAACCTTCGCACCCTTTACGCCATCTACAATAGCATCGTAGTCTGGAGTTCCATCAGATAGAAGATCGACCTGTGCATACTCTACACCGTAATCTTTAAGCGATCCGTCACCAGATTTGCCGCTAATTCCTAGCACCTCCTCAAGGGTATCGTAAGGCTTACCTGTAATGGATACCATTTTATCACCTGTACGAAGAATACCAAAAAGTGCAACAGTAAGAGCATGCGTACCGGAAACAAAATTATGACGTACAAGAGCATCCTCTGCACCGAAAGCATCTGCAAAAACACGGTCAAGAGCATCACGTCCCATATCTCCGTAGCCATATCCTGTACTTCCATAAAAGCATGGCTCACTTACACGGTTTTTTTGAAAAGCAGCAAGTACCTTTGCTCCGTTATATGCAGCTGTTTTCTCGATGAGTTTAAAATCATCGCAAGCGTCATTTTCAGCTGCCTTGGCTATTTCTAATATTCTGTCATCTATATTAAAAAAATCTTTTATATTCATGCTTATTATAAAGCTCCTTTTTCTGTGTTTTCCTTTGCAACATCTGTTCTCTCTAGAACATATTCTGTTTCTATTTCTTCAAAGCCTATCTGCTGATAAAAGCTTCGTCTTATATCAAGGGCATAGAGAACAGCTTCTTTGCCCATTTCACCGATCCATGCGGCAAGCCATTTAAGAAAATCCCGTGCATAGCCGCTTCCACGATTAGCTGCACGAGTAGCAACCTGACCTACCATTATACTATTTTCTTGATCAAAAACTATAGTTACAGTCGTACTATTTTTATATGTAAGAACATGGCTTACGCCATGTCTGCATCTATGAGAAGTATCAGTGAGCCAAAGTGAATAATCCGTAAGGTTAGGAAATCCCTCTTTAAGAATATCGTAAACATCAGAAAGCTTTGGATTAAACTCTACATCAGCTTCATTAAAGCTGTCTGAAACCTTATGCGGTTTAAGTGCAAAAAGAGTTCTGCGAAGCATCTGGTAATTAGAGATTTCACTGAGTGCAGTAAGCATACTTTGTGGACACTCAACTCTAAAAGGAAGATGCATTTTTATAAAGTCTAAAGCTTCTTCTGCCGGCAGATCGTCGTTTGAACATATTACAAGAGTAGAATTAAGAATAAACATATAGCCTATCGCATTTTCATAGCTTAGGCGAAAAAAACGACAAAAATCGTATTCACCGCCATACGCCTTAAAATATGCAAGCAGCTTTTTTCCACGCCAGCTCTGTTTTATAATCGCTTTTTCTTCTTCAGAAAAATCATATACACGAGTTATCATATCTGTACCGCTTTCTCTATCATTGCTCTTGTAAGTTTAAGACAGTTTTCAATATCATTCATATCAGCAACACATGATGGAGAATGAAGATATCTGCACGGAGCAGAAATAGCAATAGTACGTACTCCACCTCTGCTTAAATGTATAGTACCGCTGTCATTTCCACCTGCAATGCGAGTTTTGGTCTGACATGGAATGTCCATTTTTTTACATTCTTCAAAAGCAATAGAATAAAGTTCTCTGTCATAAATAGTACTTCTATCCATAAACGAAACAACTGGTCCGTTTCCTAAAGAACACACCTTTGCATCGCCTTCTGCACCTGTAATATCCGCAGCAGTTGTAGCTTCCAGAACAATAGCCACATCTGGATCAACAGAATAAGCAGCAGCTTTTGCGCCTCTGAGTCCAACTTCCTCTTGTACAAGAAATGCAAAAGTCACATCATAAGGCAGATCTTCCTTTAAAAGTTCAAGCATAATAGCACAGCCTATTCTGTCATCAAGTGCTTTGCTGCGTACTTTGCTGCTACCCATTTTAGTAAAAGACGGCAGAAAATGAACATATGTTCCCAGAGATATCAGCTTTTCTGCTTGTTCTTTATTTTCTGCACCAATATCAAGATAAAGTTCTGAAAATTCAGGAAGCTCTTTGCGCTGTTTGCTGTTTAGCAAATGAACTGGTTTTGCTCCTATAACACCATTTATATTTCCATCTACAACAACTGGTCTTCCGATGACAACAGACGCATCTATACCGCCTACAGGTGCAATTTGCATTGTTCCATCATCATTTATATAGGTTACGATAAGTCCAACCTCATCCATATGAGCGCTTATCATAAGTTTCTTAGGAGAGCGATTTGCACCTTTTTTTTCTATAATAAGATTTCCCAGTGAATCTATTTTAATGCTGTCTCCATAAGTCTCTGCATTCCTACAGATATATTCACGAACTGAATTTTCATTGCCAGACGCTCCGCATAAAAGACAAAGTTCCTTCAAATATTTGCTCAACATATATAGCCTCCCATGATCCACTCTGCAAGCAGCTTGCCTGTATTTTCTACATCTGCAATAGATATAACCTCAGACGGAGTATGCATATATCTGAGCGGTATAGAAAGAGTACAGCTTTTTACTCCTCCTCTGCTTACAGAAAAACGATCTGCATTTGTACCTGTTGTGCCATTCATTATTTCACTTTGCCACGGAATATTTTTTTCTTTAGCTGTATGAATAAGGCTATTGCTTACTTCTCTTGAAAGAGTTGGCGAAATACCGATCATAGGTCCGTTTTCCAGTTTACCGCATTTGACAGGATCATCTCCATGTCCCATTGCAAATGTAACATCAACCGCAACAGCTATATCTGGATTTATATTATATACAGCAGTTTCAGCTCCACATTCGCCCACTTCCTCTTGTGACGAAAATAGAACAGTTAAATTACACGAAAGTTCTTTTTCATGCATTAGCTCTAATGCATAAAGAATTGCTGCGATTCCGCATCGGTCGTCCATAGAATGTGCTGCTATGCGTTTATCTTGAAGCTGCATAAACGGAGTGTCAAATGTTACTCTATCACCAAGAGCTATTATTTCACTGAGTTCTGCCTTGTCGTATCCTGTATCAATAAGCAACTCTGTAACATCTGAGACCTTCTGCTCACCATTACTTAAATGAGGCGGTATTGATGCAATAACACCATTTATAGTCTGCTTGCCATGGAGAAGTACATTCTGCGCAGGCATGATACGCATATCAAGACCACCCACATTGCCAACCTTTACAAAACCTTCTTCTGTAATATATGTTACAATAAATCCAACCTGATCAAGATGCGCATCAAGAAGTATATGCGGTACATTCGCCTTGTATGAACCTACTGTACCTATTACACTGCCCATTTCATCTATATAAGCATCGGGACAATATTTTTTTAAAAGCTTAAGTGCTGCCGCTCCGGCTGATGATTCCTCACCTGATACTCCATTTGATGAAGATAGATTATTCAGTATTTCCCGTAAATCCATTATTTACTTTCAAGCTCCTTTACAAGTTTCTTGTAGTGGTTGCCTCTTACTTCAAAGTTTGGATAAAGGTCAAAGCTTGCACATGCTGGTGAAAGTGTTACAACATCTCCGTTTTCTGCAATATTTCTTGCCTTTTCTACAGCATCTTCCATAGATTCTGCGTGAAGAATTATCGGTGCTCCATCGCTGTATGCAGAACAGCCCTTAACGGCAGCTTCAATTTTACCGGCAGTAACACCCATAAGGATCATAACCTTTACCTTTTCACAAACTGTTTCAGCCATAGGTTCAAACGGTATCTTCTTATCATAACCGCCCATTATTACAATAAGCTTCTGATTAAACGAATTAAGTCCTGCCAGTACACGAGTAGGGCTTGTAGCAATACTGTCATTATACCATTTTACACCATCAAGTTCACGTACAAATTCGATTCTATGCTCAACTCCGCCAAAATTCTTAGCAACATTTATTATTGTTTCCACAGAAACTTCTCCCCATACTGCGCTTATTGCAGTGAGATAATTTTCCACATTATGCATGCCGGGAATCCGAATATCGTTCATATGAACAACAAGAGTAACAGTTCCCATATCATTATAGCACAGCATGCCGTCCTCTCTGAGAAATGCACCTCGCTGAGGAACAGATTTTCTGGAAAACTTAACAAGAGTACCTCTTACCATAGAGGAAAGATTATTTGTAAGCTCATTATCAAGATTTAAAACAGTCTTTGAAAATGCATTCTGATGAGCAATCAGATTCACTTTAGCGGCAATATATTCATCCATTGTTCCATGAACATCAAGATGATTTGGAGCAATATTTGTAATTACTGCAACGTCAGGAGATTGACGCATTGAAAGAAGCTGAAAGCTTGAAAGTTCCACTACGGCAGCATCTGTTTCTTTTATGTCTTCAATGATTGGAAGAAGCGCACGTCCGATATTTCCGCCTTTATGAACGGTAACTCCGGAAGCAGACAGAAACTCTGTTATAACTGATGTAGTAGTAGTTTTACCGTCAGAACCTGTTACCGCATAGATTTTACACGGACAAAGCTCAAAAAAGATCTCCATTTCTGTTGTAACAACTACGCCTTTTTCACGTGCTTCTGTCAGCTTGGGATTATTAAAATACATACCGGGTGAACGAAAAACAACATCAAAATCCGAAAGATCGTCAAGATAACCATCTCCCAAACGAAATGCAACTCCCGATTCTTTCAGCTCACTGTAAATATCACCGAGCTGCTCTGGTTGTTTCCTGTCAAGAAGCGTCACACCTATCCCCTTTTTCAAAAAAAGACGAATAATATCAGTATTTGTTACACCTACACCAATAAATGCAATTCTTTTTTGCTGCATTTTTTCAAAAAAAGCTTCTATTCGATTCATAGTCTGCCTCCCAAAATTTGTTTACATACAATAACACACAAAAAGGCACCTCTCACTATGGAAATGTGCCTTTTCTTTGATTTTTAAGAATTATTCAGCTGCCTTGATTTCACCCATTGTAAACTGTACACGTGGATTACCGCTTTCATCAGCATCGATCATAGCAGCCTTTTCGATAACAATAGGTGTAGTAGGAACTGCAATCTCTCCCATACTGTTTGCTGTACGCTCAACTTTAAGGAAAGAGTCAACAACGTCCATACCCTCAGTTACTTCACCAAAAGCAGCGTACTGGCCATCAAGGAATGAACAGTCACCATAACAAATAAAGAACTGGCTTGATGCGCTGTCTGGATCCATTGAACGTGCCATAGATACAACACCTCTCTGATGTGAAAGGTTGTTTTCAACGCCGTTATCAGCAAATTCACCCTTAATAGTTTTAGAACTGCCGCCAGTTCCATCACCATTCGGATCGCCACCCTGAGCCATGAAATCTTCAACTACACGATGAAAAGTCAGACCGTCATAGAATCCATCAGTTACAAGATTCTCAAAATTCTCACAGCTTATTGGCGCTGCATCTGGGTTTAATGTAATAATTATTGTGTTTCCACCTGCTGAGGCATTTTCCTTTTTATCTGTATCATTAACCTTCTTAGAACAACCTGTAAATGCGCCCATCATCATAACAGCAGCCAAAGCTCCTGCAAAAATTCTTGTATACTTCATAATTATATTTCCTTTCTGGAGATGTATTTCAATTCATTATAACACACTATGCATAATATTGCAAGTATTTTTTATGACTTAACTCAGATTCATCCGACTGCTTCTGATGTTACAGATGTGTATGTTGTTGTTTCTGTACTATCCGATGCAGCACTTTCACTAAGCACTGTTTCACTTGAAAAATCAGATGTTTCCGTCGCAGTAGTTTCTTCTGTGCTTACTGTTTCTGTTGCCTTGACTGTAGTTTCAGCAGCCGTTACATCTGTAGAAGCTGTAGTTGTTGATTCTGAATTATCTCCAATGCGAATCAAAAACTGTATTCTGGGGTTTCCTGCTGAATCGGCTTCAATAGTTTCTGCACATTCTATATAAATAGGAATATCAGGCGATGATATTTCACCCATCCTTCCTACACTTCTCGGTACATTTAAAAAGTTGTCAACAACTTCCATTCCCTCAGTGACATTACCAAAAGCAGCATATTTTCCATCAAGATACGTAAGATCGTCTAGACATATAAAAAACTGACATGTAGCACTATTAAAATCATCTGCACGAGCCATAGAAACAGTTCCTCTAACATGTGACAGATTATTTGAAACACCATTTGAAAAAAATTCACCTGTAATCGACTGGGAACTTGAGCCTGTACCATCACCGTTAGGATCTCCGCCCTGTACTATAAAATCATCTACAACACGGTGAAACGTAAGTCCATTATAGAATCCGTCATCTACAAGCTGTTTAAAATTTTCACAGGTAATAGGTGCTATATCAGGATATAATGTTAAAATAAAACTATTTTCACCCACAACAGCACTATCCATAAGGTCATCATCTTTACATCCACTGAGCATAGACACAGTTATTATACCAAGCATAGTACAAGCAGCGATACTCCGTATTCTCATAAAAACAGTCCTTTCCGTAATCTCAGTATTACTATTGTACCACCATTTCACAAAAAAATCAAGCAATTTTCCAATTTTTTCCCAACTTTGCCACTTAATCAGTCGAAAAGTCAGAAAAAAATTTATAAAAACGG
>CAJTWE010000036.1 GCA_910579955.1 uncultured Ruminococcus sp.
GCCCAACGGAAGTGCCCTTGGGGTACCGGCTCAAAAAAACTTTTATTGATTGATTTATTTTCCTATATTTATTTCTCTATATTTATTTTCCTACGCAAAATCTTGAGAATACGTCTTCTACTACCTTTTCGGATACTCGCTCTCCTGTAAGATTCATAAGATCCTCTGCTGCTTCGTCTAAAAGTACTGTAACTGCATCAAGATTTTCTCCTGCTTCAAGTGCCTCCAACGCCATCAACACTGCTCTCTCAGCTGACCTTGCACATTCAAGCTGCCTTTCATTGGAAAGTATTCCCATTTCCGGTGTTACTTCTCCATTATAAAACATCTCTTCTATAGATTCACGCAATCCCTCAAGCCCTGTACCTTCCTTAGCGGACATTCCTATACATCTTTCAAACTGACCTGACATATGCTCCATAAGAGCGCTCTCAGAGGTTTTATCTATCTTATTTATAACGGCTATGGTGCGTTTGCCTTTAAGACGCTGTAAAAGCTCCTCATCTTCCTTACGAAGCGACTCTGTGCCGTCAAATACAGCAAGTACAAGATCTGCTCTCTCTAAACGTTCTCTTGCTATATTTACGCCTATCTTCTCAATAACATCATCAGTATCTCTAAGCCCTGCTGTGTCCCATAAACGAAGAGTAACATCCCCAAGACGTATGCTCTCTTCTACCACATCACGAGTTGTACCTGCTATATCTGTAACAATACTCCTCTCACAACCGCTTAAAAGATTGAAAAGAGTGGACTTGCCTACATTCGGTCTGCCGATTATTACAGCCGAAACACCCTCTTTGATTATTCTGCCATAATCACTTGTGCTTATAGTTTCCAAAAGATCGGAATGTATATCCGTGAGATTTTCTTTAAGCGCCAAAGGCTCGACTTCGGGAATATCATCCTCCGGATAATCTGCCCATGCTGCAAGCGCACCTAAAACCTCAACTATCTTATCTATTATCTTTCTTATTCTTCTGTATACTGCACCCTCTTGAAGAGAACGTGCAAATTTGAGCTCTCTTTCTGAATCAGCTGAAATTATATCCATTACAGCTTCAGCTTCTATAAGAGAGATTTTGCCAAACTCAAATGCCCTCTTTGTAAATTCGCCTGCTCCTGCTGGTACTGCTCCTGCTTCTATGATAGTACGCAATGTTTGACGTGAAACATATATTCCTCCATGACAGGAAATCTCTACCACATCCTCGCCTGTATAGCTCTTTGGCGCTCTGAAAACAGTAAGAACACCTTCATCTATAATTTCTGCGCCCTTTACAGAATGACCATATGCGCAGGTATAGCCTTTCATTTCTGAAGGCAATCTCCCTGATGCTGTTTTAAATACCTTGTCAGCAATTTCAAGTGCCTTGCTTCCCGAGATTCGTATAACGGCAATTCCGCCCTCTGCTTGTGGAGTAGATATTGCGGCAATGGTTGTACCGGTCATTTTTTCATTACCTCCTTAAAAATAAGGGAAGCAGACCCTCCGCTTCCCTTGATTCTTATTATTCGATTAAAGCTCAATCTTTCCGTAAAGACCTGTGCCCAGTTCATCCTCTGGTCTTGGCTTCTTATAGTCTTTTTCAAAGCTTGTCTTCATATTGTCGAGATTGCTAGGCTTGAAATCCTCCGGACGCTTCTCACGATATGGCTTCTTACCAGCATTATTTCCGCCGTTTCTGCGGTTTCTGCGGCCCTGTCCACTCGGAGGTGCTACTACTACCTTACGATATGGATCTTCACCTACGCTATGTGATACAACGCCGTCGATCTCTGCTATCTTTGAATGAATGATTCTTCTTTCATAAGGATTCATAGGTTCAAGCGTTGTAGGACGGCCTGAACGGAGAACGTTTCTTGCGATCTTCTCTGCAAGCTGCTCGAGTGTCTTGCGGCGCTTTACTCTGTAACCATTGCTGTCAAGCATGATTCTGTTGTATTCTTCCATACCTCTGTTTGCTATAATGCTTGCAAGGTACTGGATAGAATCAAGAGTTTCACCACGTCTGCCGATAATGATGCCGCTCTTATTATCACTCGTTACATTCATGAGAATACCATTTTCTATACTGGAGACAGTTACGTTTACCTTAACGCCCATCTTCTCGTAAATAGAAATAATATAGTCTCTTGCAGCTTTAAGATTATCAGAAATCTCATCCTCGGAAAGCTCTTTTGCAGCTGCACAGATTTCTTCCTCTGTTACTGTCTGCTCTGCTATCGCTGCTTCTTTCTCTTCTGCTGCTACACTTTCAACTGCATTTTCTTCAAGCTTCTCAGCCTTTTCAGAAGCATCTGAAAGCTTTACAGGCTCTTCCTTTGTTTCAATATCAAATACATCAGGCATATCAACAATAGGAGGTGCAGCGTCTGCTCTCTTTGCGGGAGCTGCTGTTTTTGGAGCTACTGCTTCCTCATATATAGCCTCCACCTTCATTTTGCCAAAAAAGCCTTTTTTCTCTTCAAGAACCCGAAATACTATGAGATCTTCAGATACGCCAAACTGATCAGACGCCATTTTCTTCGCTTGTTCCATCTTTTTTACGGTAAATATCTCAGTCATTTGTGCTCAACCTTTCACTTTTCCTAGCGGTGCATTATTCATCATCGGAATAATCTTCACCATATTTTTCAGCCATACGCTTTCTTGCTTCTTTTATACGCTGACTCTCATATTCTGTTCTTTCTTTTTTAGACATACTTTCTGTATCGGCATCTCTTGAAGAATTGATGCCAGCAGCAGCTGCTGCCTGATTCTGAGCTTCCATCATTCTTTGAGAAAAGCTCTTCTTGCCATTTGCATACTTTGCTCTGTTTTTAGCATTATCCTTTTCACAGATCTTGTCCACTCTTGCAGGTGTGAAATAATTATTGAGGCCGATCTGAATGAGGAAGGATACCAATGAAGAACAAGCCCAGTAGAAGCCTACACCTGCTGGTACGTTAAATGCAAACCAAATTGAGAAAATAGGCATACCATAAAGCATGATGTTCATGCAGCCCATATTTGGCTGATCAGGATTTTTCTTCTTGTTTACGATCTGTGTGTAGAAAGTCATTGCAAGCTGAAGAATACCTGAAATAAACGGAATGCACCAAAGTCCGATATTGCTAAAATCCTTGATATTCGGAGTTTTGCCAAGGTCTATGCCAAGGAAAGTAAAGTTATCAAGGAAGTTTTTAACGACGCTGTTGTCGAAGCCTGCTACGTTAAAAAGACTTGAGTTTTCCTTAAAGGCTTCCATAACGTAAAGCTCCTCACGAAGGTCGCCAGCTTTAAATTTGCTTGCAATCTCCGGAAACTGATCCTTTACAAGGTTTACTACGTTATCAATTACATCACCGCTGTATCCTAGTACATGGGTAAGAGGCTTATACACAACTGCCAATATACCAAAAAGCAGGAAGAATTGAAGAAACATAGGCAGACAAGACGCTCCGGGATTTACTCCCTCTTCCTGATAAAGCGCCATCTGTGCTTCCTGAAGCTTCTGTGGTTCTTTCTCATACTTTTTTCTGAGTGCTTTAAGCTTCGGATTTAATTTCTGCATTTTAGCAGAGCTTTTTTGTGTTTTATAGTTGATCGGAAACAGCAGCAGCTTTGAGAAAAGCGTAAACAATATAATTGCCACGCCGTAATTCTGTACCAAATTATAGATAAAGCGCATTACGTAACCGAACGGTACACCGAGAATGTCATACAAAATGTTCATTGGATTTTTCCTTTCCGGTGATAAATCATCTTATCTTCATTTATCTCTTTTTTCCTAATAAAACCTGGAAATTCTTCCGGAACATAATCTATACCGCCTATATTCCATGGGTGACATCTTAGTATTCTTTTTACTGCAAGGTATGTACCCTTTATTGCTCCAAATTTTTTTACTGCCGTTATGGCATAGCTGGAGCAAGTCGGATAAAATCGGCAGCATGGAGGTTTAAACGGAGATATACACTTTTTATAAATCTTTATAAGAAATATCACAAGGTATTTCACTTGCTCTTTCCTCCTGACTCAGACAAACACTTTTTTATTCTGCGAAGTCCTTGTCCCATTAAAAACTGCGTAAGCTCCGTCGAACGAATGCTACATATAGCCGCTCTTGCTACTATTACTATATCAGTACCCACCGGAAGCAGTTGTTCTACTTCTCTGTATGCAGCTCTTATCACTCTCTTCGCACGGTTTCTCTGCACAGCTCCGCCTACTTTTTTGCCGGCTGTTATTCCAAGTCTGTTGTATTTAAGTCTGTTTTTCCGCACATAGATTACCACATATGGTGATACTATCGTTTTTCCACGCTGATAAAGCGTTACAAAATCCTTGTTGCGTTTAAGGATGTCTGTATGCAGCATAATTACCTCCGTTCCTATGGAAGTTTTCCTACTAGTACAGCACCGCACATTCTTTGCACGGTGCTGCACCAAAACAAAAAGACCACAAAATAATTTGTGGTCTGACTCGTTAGTGGCTAAGTCTTGCTCTGCCCTTGGCTCTTCTACGAGCTAAAACCTTTCTTCCGTTCGAGGTTGCCATTCTCTTCATGAAGCCGTGCTCCTTCTTTCTGTGCAGCTTCTTCGGCTGATAAGTTCTTTTCATTTCTGTTTTCCTCCTCTCGGGTTTCATTATCTGATATAAGGCTCTTTCCATGTGAGCCTTTTACTCGCTCACTACATACAAAGACCTTTTCCACAATATTATAACCCATTTTTTCCCCCTTGTCAAGGGTTTTTTCCTTTTTTCTTCTGCTTTTTATCCACGTTTTTTTATTCATGCACGCATACCAACAGCCTGTGCAGTTTTATTTATAATTTTTCCACAGTGATATTTGCCATATTCTTTAACTTTCAACAAAAAATGTTGAAAAATAAATTGAAACCCCTTGCATTGAATGGGAATTTGTGGTATACTATTATTAAGAGTAATATTAAAAGTAATATCTACTCTTCTTTCAACAAACAGATGTTGAACCTACAGCTTTATTTATACTAATTTTGATATATCAACAGCTGTGTAATGTAGCTATGCACTGTTAAAATTAGTATTATATTGTTCTTATGGAAGAACAGCTTTTTACAAAGAAAACAGCTTCTTGCTGCACTTTATCTAGGTAGACCTGTTAAGTATTCTCAATACTCAAAAATACTCAAATCATTAAACAGGTCTAATAACACAACAATATTTTTTAAAGGAGACGAAGCATATGAATTCATTTGAAGATGTCTTTGCCCGTGTAAAGGAATACTGTCTAAAAGAAGGAGGGCTTTCGGAAGTTGCTGTCAAGCTCTGGATAGGCTCTCTTCAGCCTCTCAGTCTCAGCGGTTCGATCGCTGCCTTTACTGTACAGTCTGACTTCCAGCGCAATATCGTTCTACAAAATTATGAGGATCTTTTGAAAGAAGCTTTTGAGAATGTCCTCGGCTTTCCGGTTGAAATGGTCATTCAGGTAGTCGAAACAGATGATGATTACATCAATCAGCGTGAATCCTCTCCCAGAAATGCGGAGGAAATAGACAAGCGTCACGCATCCCTCGAAAAATCTCTTGAAGGCGCAAATTATGAGTACACCTTCTCTACATTCATTGTTGGCAGATCAAACGAGTTTGCCTATGCTGCATGTACTGCTGTGGCTAAAGAACCGGGCAAAAATTACAACCCGCTCTTTATTTACGGCCCTTCCGGACTCGGAAAAACTCACCTTATGCACGCTATTGCACATGAGGTAAAGCAGAATTATCCAAACTACAACATTATATATGTTACAAGCGAAGAATTTGGAAACGATCTTATTAAAGGTATAAATGAAAACAACATGATAAGCTTCCATGATAAGTACCGCAGTGCGGACTTGCTGCTCATTGACGATATTCAGTTTTTCAGCAACAAGGATCGTATGCAGGAAGAATTCTTCCATACATTCAATAAGCTTCACGCTGAAGGCAAACAGATCGTTATCACATCTGATAAGCCACCAAAGGAACTGAAAACTCTGGAAGAGAGAATAAGAACACGTTTTGAATGGGGTCTTATTACCGATATTTCTATTCCTGATTTTGAAACAAGAATAGCTATTATCCGCCGCAAGGCAGAACTGCTTGACCTGGTAATACCAGATGATGTTTCAGAATTTATTGCAAACAGACTGAAATCAAATATACGTCAGCTGGAAGGCGCTGTAAAGAAGCTGAAAGCGCTCAAGCACCTTGCAGGTTCACCACCCTCTATTTCTATGGCTCAGAGTGTTATCAAGGACATTCTGAACGACGACCAGCCTATTCCGATCACAGTAGAAAAGATCATTGTTGAGGTCGCTGATGTTTACGGCGTAACTCCTGAGGAGATACGTTCCAGCAAGCGCTCAAGTCAGATCTCCACTGCTCGTAAGGTTGCTATTTACGTTGTACGTGAGATAACCCAGATGCCGCTACAGTCTATAGGTACTGAATTCGGCGGACGTGACCACTCTACTATTGTTTATGCTATAAATAATATTGAAGCAGGCATGAAGCGTGATGAAAACTTGAAGCAGCTGGTTTCCGATATTATTAAAAATATACGTGATAAAAGCCGCATATGACATGTTTCCACATGGTTTAAACTGATTTCAACACGGTTTTCAACAGAGTGTTGAAACTGACGTTGAAAAAACTTTCCCAGCAAATTCCATTATTTATCAATGCATGGCTGCTGGGAATGTGTGATCTTCAACATTCAACATATTTTATAGTTTCCACTTTTTCCTGTCGGCTATATGCCGACGGGTGATTTTTTCCACTTATTTTTCCACATTCTTTTAGTTTCAACTCCACAAATTTTGCACTTTTCAAAATGAAAAATCAGTTTTGACTTTTCAACGTTTTTTCAAGATTGCTCATTTTGAATAATATTGCCGTAATATCGCCAAATGTACGTCGTTTCCACAGTTTCAACGTAACTACTACTACTACTATTTTATTTTTTCTTATTTCTATTCTGTTTAAACGCAGCAAAGCTGCGTTTATGCAAATAAGTGTTGAAACTAAAAATATGCAACAAGCTTTTCTGTTAAAAGTATATTCTATGCAGTAGCATTTAATTCTTATATTGTTATATCATAGTATATTATATTAAATATACTGCTAAATGTGCATTTCAACAAAAAAGCTGCTTTTCATTCAAATAAAGGATGGTATTTATTATATGATGAAATTTACCTGCGATAAGCAGTCACTTTATGACGCTGTTGCCCACGTTTCAAAAGGTATTGCACAGCGTTCAACAATTGCAGCCCTTGAAGGCATTAAATGCAGACTCAGTTCTGATAATCTTGAATTGACAGGCTATGATCTGGAATTCGGTATTCAGAAAAATCTCGATGTTGAAACCGATGATGACGGTGAGTTTGTTATAAATGCAAGACTTTTAAGCGAAGCCGTACGCCGTATGTCCGGCAATATGGTGAGATTTGAAATAGACGATAACCTGAATGTAAGTATGTACTGTGAAGCTACTGAATTCCATATTTCTGCTATGTCTGCGGAGGAATATCCGGCACTGCCTGATATGAATATGGATGAAGGTATGCATATAGATCAGGAAGTTCTTAAATCCATGATAAATCAAACAAGTTATGCTGCTTGCCTTAATGAAGCAAAACCTGTTCTGACAGGAGAGCTTTTTGAAGTGAGAGATGATGTTCTCAGCGTTGTTGCTATTGATGGATTCAGACTTGCTATACGTAATGAAAAGGCTGATGCTAAGGAATCTATGCAGTTTGTTGTACCTAAGAGAACTGTTACCGAAGTTGCAAATATGCTTAAAGATGATGCAAAGGAACAGTGCGCTATATCTGTAAGCAGAAGCCACATTATATTTGAGTTTGATGGCTATATCGTCTTTTCTAGACTCTTGGAAGGCGAATTCCACAATTATAGGAGCAGCATACCGGCAACTTTTAACACTGAGGTAATTGTAAGCACAAGCGATCTTACAAGATGTCTTGAGAGATGCTCGCTTCTGATAAACAGCAAATTCAATGCTCCTATAAGATGTACATTCAGCGGCGGAAGCCTTAATGTACGCTGCAAAACCGGTATTGGTGAGATAAACGATACTATTCCGGTTAAGATAAGCGGCCCTGATGTAAAAATCGGTCTTAATAATCGCTTTTTACTGGAAGCTGTACGTGCATCGGACTGCGATTCTGTAAAAATTCAAATGTCAGGCGGAAACAGGGTAGTTAAAATTGTTCCTATGCAGGGCGAGAGCTTTATCTTCCTGCTTATGCCTATTCAGTTAAAGGATTGATAATAATTATGGAAGAGAAAATTGCTATAAAAACTGAATTTATTAAGCTTGACGCACTTCTTAAGTTTGCAGGAATATGTGAAACGGGCGGAATTGCAAAGGAAACCGTTTTAAATGGTGAGGTTCTTGTAAACGGAGAAGTTTGTACTATGAGAGGCAAGAAGATAAGACCGGGGGATGTTGTTTCTGTAACCGGTGCTGCCACTTTGCGTATTGAATCTGCCATGACATGAGGCTTACTAAAGTAAATATTGATGGATTTAAAAATCTCTGTGAGGTAAGCTTTGTACCTGATGCGGGATATAACGTAATATCAGGTGAAAACGCTCAGGGAAAGACAAATCTCCTTGAAGCTCTGTGGCTTTTTACAGGATGCAGAAGCTTTAGAAAAACAAAAGAGAAGGATTATTTAAGCTTTGATGGCGGTTCGATTTATGTTGAGATATTTTTTCACGACGGCAGACGTGAACAGAAACTTATTTGTGAAATGTCGCCGGGAAACCGTGAAAAAAAGATAACTCTCAACGGTGTGCCAGTAAGGCAGACAAGCGATCTTTTTGATATATATACCTGCGTGGCTTTTACTCCTGATGATACGGAGCTTATTACAGGCGGTCCTGAGATCAGAAGAAGCTTTCTTGATCTTTGTTTTTCGCAGCTTTATAGACGAGGCGTATCGTCTGTAAGGCGATACCAGCTTATATTGTCTCAGCGTAATGCCGTTTTAAAGCAGCGTTTGCCCCTTTCTCAGACAGAACCTGTACTTGATATATGGGACAGACAGCTTGCTTCGGTGGGAACGTATATATCTCTTAGAAGAAAATCTTATTCTGAAAAGCTTGAAGAAGCATGCAGTGAGCTTTATGGCAGGATCTCTTCCGGTGCGGAGGAGATAAATGCGGCTTATAAAAGTCAGATTTTTGGAAAAAGACCGGAAATATCTGAGGATTCATCGGCAGAGCTTGAAGAATTTTATTATGAGAAGCTGAAATCTGCAAGAACGCAGGATACTGAGCTTGGATTTACGTCCTGCGGCGTACACAGAGACGATCTTGAACTTTTGATAAATGGTGTAAGTGCAAGGGAATTTGGTTCTCAGGGGCAGAAAAAGAGCCTTGCACTGGCACTTAAACTTTCACAGGCACAGCTCTATGGCGCTGCTAAAAGAGAATCGCCTGTTATTCTTCTTGATGATGTTCTTGGTGAACTAGATCGAAATCGTCAGGAAGTAGTTTATACCATAATCAGGGATATGCAGGTTTTTATAACCACTTGTCATGACGAGGTGTTGATACCTGAGCTTGACGGACAGCGTATTTTGTTGAAAAATGGTAGGATAATTTCAAAGTAAAATTTGGTATTATTCAGAAATTGCTAAGAAAAATGTGTTTTCCACAGACTGTTGAAAACACTGTGGAAAGACTGTACACTTATGTTGAGAACACCTTTTGGTGCATCCTTGACATGAATTTTTATAGGAGGAAAAAAACATGATAGAAGAACAGATTCCTCATGCTGAGAGCTATGATGAAAATCAAATTCAAGTTCTTGAAGGTCTTGAGGCTGTCCGTAAACGTCCGGGTATGTATATCGGTTCTACAGGTACTAAGGGTTTGCATCATCTTGTTTATGAAATCGTGGACAACTCAATTGATGAGGCTCTGGCAGGGTTCTGTACTGAGATAAACATAGAAATTTTGCCTGATGATGTTATTCGTGTTTCAGATAACGGAAGAGGTATTCCTGTCGGTATTCATCCTAAAGAGGGTATCTCTGCTGCCACGGTAGTTTATACTATTCTTCATGCCGGAGGTAAATTCGGCGGCGGCGGATATAAGGTTTCCGGTGGTCTGCACGGCGTTGGTGCATCTGTTGTAAATGCGCTTTCTGAATGGCTGGAACTTACTGTTAAGGACGGAAAACATATTCACTTTCAGAGATTTGAGCGTGGAGCTTATAGCGAAGAGCTGAAAATCATTGGTGAAACAACTGAAAACGGTACTTCCGTTATGTTTAAGGCTGATCCTGAGATATTTGAAAGTACTGTATATGATTACGAGGTCTTGCTGAAAAGACTGCGTGAACAGGCGTTTCTTAATGCAGGCATAAAAATTATATTTTCGGATAAGAGAAAGTCTTCTGCTATTGTTACAGAAGAGCTTTACTATGAGGGCGGTATACGCCACTTTGTTGAGCATCTTCACAAGGTAAGAGGAGTTACGCCTTTATCTGATGAAATAATTTATTTATCAGGTATGGATGGCGATTCCTTTGGTGAAATTGCTATGCAGTATAATGATAGCTACAATGAGCTTGTGCTTTCATTTGCAAATAATATCCATACTATTGACGGCGGTACTCATGAGGTTGGATTTAAAAACGCTCTTACTAAAGTTATAAACGAATACGGCAAAAAAATGAATCTGCTTAAAGATGGCATGAAGCTGCTTGGCGATGATGTAAGAGAAGGTTTGACAGCTGTTATTTCTGTTAAACTGACTGAATGCGAATTTGAAGGACAAACTAAGGGACGACTTGGAAATCCACAGGTTAAGCCATTTATTGAGAAGCTTGTTTATGAAAAGCTTATGGACTTCCTTGATGAAAATCCTGAGGCTGCCAGAAGTATTTTTGAAAAGAGTCTTTCTGCACAGAAGGCTCGTGAGGCTGCTAAGAAGGCAAGAGATCTTACAAGACGTAAGTCTGCTATGGAAAGCGCAAGTCTGCCGGGTAAGCTTGCAGACTGCTCTGAAAAGGGCGTTGATGGAACTGAACTCTATATTGTCGAGGGTGATTCTGCGGGCGGCTCTGCAAAAGAGGGCAGAGACAGACGATATCAAGCTATTTTGCCTCTTTGGGGTAAGATGCTGAATGTTGAGAAAGCTCGTATTGATAAGGTTTACGGCAATGAAAAGCTTATGCCGGTTGTTACAGCACTGGGTACTTCTATTGGTGAGGACTTTGATTTGTCTAAACTCAGATACGGCAAGATCATTATCATGGCGGATGCCGATGTAGACGGTTCTCATATTCGTACACTTTTGCTTACATTCTTTTTCCGCTTTATGCGTCCGCTTATTACTAACGGTAATATATATCTTGCACAGCCGCCGCTTTTTAAGGTTTCAAAGGGCAAAAAGTTTAAGTATGCTTTTGATGAGGCTGAACGTGATAGATTTATTGCTGAATTTAAGGAAAACGATAAGAGCAATGCTAAGATTGAGGTTCAGCGTTACAAAGGTCTGGGTGAAATGAGTTCTCAGCAGCTTTGGGATACTACTATGAATCCCGAAACACGTTCTATGATACGTGTTGACCTTGATGATGCGGAACGTGCTGATGAGGTATTTACGATTCTTATGGGCGACAAGGTCGCTCCAAGACGTGAGTTTATTGAAAATAATGCACGTTACGTACAGAATCTGGATATCTAAGGAGTTTTTTATGACTGATTATAAAGATAATACAGATGATTTAACAGATGAAATTATAAGTGATATTGATACAGACGCTAAAGAAGATATTAAAGAAAATGACAGTGATGCGAAGAGTTTAGAAATTACTGATATTGATAACTCTTCTGAGTCTAATACTGATGCAGAAGAAGAGGAGAAGGCAGCTTATACAGATACTTCTGATAAAATAATTCCTGAGACCTCGCCGTATCAGATAAGCTACGATCTTTATGGAAGTGCTTACAAGTGTTATCAGAAACGTTTTATTTTTCCTAAAAATAGGATATTACAGCTTGTGCTGCTTGTTTTGGCAGTAGACTTTGCTTATCATGGCGCTGTGAATCCTGATAATAAAATGGCATTTTTTCTGCTTGCTCTTTGTGCTGCGCTCATTTTTATACTTTGGTATAATCCAAGAAGAATGAGAAGAAGCGTTATGGATGTTGTTCGTGAGATGGAGGGTGATGAATATATTTTCTCTATGGATGATGAGAAAATGACTTTCTCTACCGTTCCGCCTGAATATGTTCAGGATGTACCTAATGATGAGATAGCTTCTAATCCGCCTACTGAAATTTACTTCGATAGTAATCTTTCGGTAATCGAAAAGTATGAATTCTTTCTCATTTGTCGTGGCAAACAGGCATTTTATGTTCTTCCAAAATACGCACTGTATGATAATCAGGCGGAAGTAATTCGCTGTCATCTTGAAAATAAGATTGGCAAACGTTTCCGCTGCAAAATTTAAAGGTGAATTTACATGAGTGAAAATAATGAAAACATGGACAAAAACCTAGAGAATCGTGAGGGCAAGATCGTTCCTATTGAAATAAGTACCGAGGTACAGCAGTCATTTTTGCAGTACGCTATGTCGGTTATTGTTTCAAGAGCGCTTCCGGATGTGCGTGACGGTTTGAAGCCGGTTCACCGCCGTATTCTCTATACAATGTATGAAAAAAATCTGACTCCTGATAAGCCGTATCATAAGTGTGCGGATACTGTTGGTTCTGTGCTTGGTAGCTATCACCCTCATGGTGATGCTTCCGTTTATGATGCTTTGGTTCGTCTGGCTCAGCCTTTTTCTCTGAGATATATGCTTGTTGACGGTCAGGGTAACTTTGGTTCTGTAGACGGTGACCCGCCTGCTGCTTATCGTTATACCGAAGCGAGAATGTCTAAGATCTCTCTTGAGATGCTTACCGATATTCAAAAAGAAACAGTTCCATTTATGCCTAACTATGATGAAAGACTTATGGAGCCTGTTGTACTTCCGTCACGTTACCCTAATCTCCTTGTAAACGGCTCTGTAGGCATTGCTGTTGGTATGGCTACTAATATCCCTCCTCATAACCTTGGAGAGGTTGTAGAGGGCCTGGAGCTGCTTATGGATGAACCTGATTGTACTATTGAAGATATTATGGGCAAGATAAAAGGCCCTGACTTCCCAACTGGCGGTATTATTATGGGCAAAGCCGGTATTCGTGCTGCTTATAATACCGGTAGAGGCAAGATAACTCTTCGTAGTAAGGTTGATTTTGAAAAGGTTCGTGGCAGAGACGCTATTATTGTTACTGAAATACCTTATATGGTAAATAAGGCTCGTCTTGTAGAAAGCATTGCACAGCTCGCTAAAGAAAAGCGTGTTGAAGGTATTGCTCATATTCAGGATGAATCAAGCCGTGAGGGTATGAGAATAGTAATTGAGCTTAAAAAGGATACTAATGCTGAGATAGTTCTCAATAAGCTGTATAGTTATACTCAGCTTCAAGATACTGTTGGCGTTATTATGCTGGCTCTTGTAAATGGTGAGCCGAAAATTCTATCAATAAAGCAGGTTTTGGAAAATTATCTTGATTTCCAGATAGAAGTTATAACTAATCGTACTAAGTTTGAGCTTGCAAAGGCTAAAAAACGTGCCCATATACTTCAAGGCTTCGTTGTTGCGATTGACTATATTGATGAAGTTATAAGCATTCTTCGTTCAAGCCAGACTATTCCGGAAGGTAAGCAAAGACTTGTTGAGAGATTTAAGGATATTGATATGTCAGAGCTTCTTGATCGCAGCGAATATGACATGACACAATATCATCTTGATGCTCAAGTGGGACTTACTGATGAACAGGCTGACGCTATTGTTCAGATGCGATTTGGTGCTCTTACTGGTATGGAACGTAAGAAGGTTACTGATGAGCTTTATGAGATAACAAAGAAAATCGCTGAATATCTTGCTATTCTTGCTGATGAAAATCTTGTTAAGGATATTATTCGTACTGACCTTCGTGAGATAGCACGTAAGTTCTCTGATCCTAGACGTACTATGATAGAAAATGTATGCGGTGAGGTTGAGATCGAGGATCTTATTCCTGTTACAGAATGTGTTGTTACCTATACAAATGGGGGCTATATGAAGCGTATGCCTTCTGATACCTACAAGCTCCAGCGTAGGGGAGGCAGAGGTGTAAACGGTATGAAGCAGCGTGCTGAGGATTATGTAAGCGAAATGTTTATAAGCTCTTCACACGATCATATTATGTTTATCAGCAATAAGGGTATTATGTATAAGCTGAAATGCTATGAAATACCAGAAGGCGGTAAAACTTCAAAGGGCCTTAATATAGTTAATCTTATAACTATGGGCAGTGATGAACATATTGCTGCTATGCTTCATACTTCTGACTTTGAAGAAGGTAAGTTTGTAAATATTGTTACTAAAAAGGGTAAAATCAAGCGTACTGAACTTTCTGCTTACAAAAATGTACGTAAGAATGGTCTTATTGCCATCGGTCTTGATGAAGGTGATGAGATAGCCGGTGTTCTGCTTACTGAAGGCGATGATAATCTCTTTATTGCAACAAGAAATGGCATGATACTGCGTACAAATGAAAATAATGTAAGACCAATGAGCAGAAGTGCACATGGCGTACGTGCTATTGCTCTTCGTGAGGGCGATGAGGTCATTGCTATCGCACGTGAACGTGAAAATGCTGATCTTCTTACTATTACTACTAATGGTTATGGCAGAAGAAGTGCTGCGTCTGAATACAGAATTCAGAACAGAGGCGGTTTCGGCATTAAAAATTATAACACTGACTCGGAACGTGGCGACGTATGTGGAATCCGTATGGTTGAGCCTTCAGAAGATATTATTCTCATCTCAAGTGATGGTGTTATTATTCGTGTTCGCTGTGAGGATATTCGTATTATGGGAAGAACTGCAAAGGGCGTTCGTACTATGAAGGTTACTTCCGGAAATACTGTTGTTGCGTTTACAAGCGCTCCTCATGATGATTCAGCTGAAACTATTGAAATTGAATCTGTTGATAATGCTGATAATTCTGACAACGAAAACGATACTGACGAAACTGAATAATATATTTTCGGGTACCGGCAGTTACACGCTGCCGGAAACCCGTTTTTTATGATCGACCTTCTAATGGCTACTTGCTTTTTATTTTGGTGACTGATAAAATGATTGTTTTTTTATATTTTATAGCTGCTTTTATTTTGATATTATTTATCTGCGCTTTGATAGAACGTTTCATAATTCTGACTCGCAGACAGAAAATTTATCTTGATAATCTGCCATTATCTTTTAATGGTTTGAAAATATTGCAGATCTCTGATATTCATCACAGAAAATTCGGAAAAGATCAATCACGTATTATAAAACGTGTAAAAAAGGAAAAGCCTGATATTATTGTTATTACAGGCGATCTTATTTCACGTTATATGCGGGATTTTTCATCCGCAGGAAGATTTTGCAAATCGTTATCTGAAATATCTCCTGTTCTCTTTTCTATTGGAAATCATGAAATTGATTTGCCCGAAAAGGTTATGAAAACTTACTTGGAAACTTTGAAAAATTCAGGTGTACATGTTCTTTTTAATTCTGAATATACGATGCAAAAGGACAGTGATATACTTAAATTTGTTGGCGCTGCGCTTGATATAAGTGTTTATCATGATGGGAATTTCAAGTATGATAACTTGGATACATACTCATTGGAAAAGCTTGAAAATGATATTGGTGTACGCTCAGGATGCACAGTTTTGCTTGTACATAATCCTCTCGTTTTTGAAACTTTAGCATTATGGAATGCGGATCTAATTCTATCCGGACATGTTCATGGTGGTGTTATCAGATTACCTTTTATTGGCGGTTTGCTTTCTCCTGAACGCAAATTATTTCCTGTATATACTCGGGGTTTGTATAAGCTGAATTCATCTCAACTATATGTTTCAGCAGGTCTTGGTAAGCTTAGACTTTTTAATCCTCCTGAGATAAACCTTATCACTTTATTGTCTAATCGCTGATTTTTAATTGCAAATTCCGTTTATTACATTTCTATCTGTTATTTTTTTTGATAGAAATGTTCCACGTGGAACATTTTTCTTATGCTTTATGTTTTGATTAATTTTTTGATTAATGCTTTGATTTATGTTTTAGGTGGAGCATTTCTTATTATTGCTTACTTGTATTTATTGTTTATTATTTATTATTTATTTGTTTATTTATTCTCAAAATGTTCCATTAGAACTTTAAATCCAGCTCCGGCTAGTGCATTTGATACAAGCCA
>CAJTWE010000037.1 GCA_910579955.1 uncultured Ruminococcus sp.
ACACATTCGTTTTTTTACTTTTTGCCTATTGACATTTTACCGTAGGACTCCTGCAATCAATAATTATTTAATATTTTTAGACGCCAAAAAATATCGTGTGATATTTTTTAATGTACGCTTCAGTTTCATATGAACATGAAAGGCATTTTTGTTTTATCATGTTTACATTTTCATTGTCAAGACATTTTCTTACCATATCTTCAATGTCAGCAATAATGACCTCTTCACTCCAACCGTTTTACATTGCAAAAACAATCAAATCTGAATATCCAAGCTGTATTCTGTTGAGATATCCAATCATTATGTCTATGTATGGTCTCCTGAACGTGTCTAAATAATTGTACATAATCTTTTCCTCCTGAATTTTTTGATTTTTGGTAGTGCTATTTTTTCATATAATCCGTTATCACCTGATTTCATGCATTTATTTTATTATACTGTTATTGGTGTTTTATTTTTTAAAAAAGCTCAGTAAAAATAATCTGACTTATATATATTTCAAGTCTCTAATCACCGGAATGATATAGATATTAGTTCAAAAACACAATTCTGGAAGTTTGAAAATTCTAAATGGTGAAAAATGCACATTCCCCATAATATAATAAGGGAAATGCGCAAAAATCACCAAATTCCAGAATTGCGTCGCTTATTCTATATAAAAAGTGTAAATACTAATATTAATGCGAATATCCTCTTTTATAGTGAATTTTCACAGAAATTCACTTATATTCGCTTGACAAAAGTGAATTCTATAAGTATAATAAAAACAGAGTATCTTAATCAGGGAGATGTTTATATGAATTTTGAAACAGAAAACATTGAATTTAAAGCGCAGTTTACTGAGGAAATTTATAAAGAGGTAATCGCTTTTGCAAATACAGACGGCGGCATTATTTATGTAGGTATTGACGATGATGGAAATGTAAAAGGACTTGATGACGTAGATAAAGAATACACACGTATCACAAATGGAATTCGTGATGCCATTATGCCCGATGTAACCATGTTTGTAAGATTCACCATACAGGAAAATAAAGTTGTACGTATTACTGTCAATGAAGGTACAAACAAACCATATTATCTCAAAGGCAAAGGACTGAAGCCGAGTGGTGTATATGTACGTCAAGGAACATCAAGTGCTTCGGCATCTCCTGAAAAAATTCGTCAGATGATAAAAGAAAGCGATGGAGATAACTTTGAAGAAATGCGTTCCATGAATCAGGAACTCACCTTTATCTCAGCATCAGATGCCTTTAAAAACTATAGTGTGGATTTCAGCAAAGAAAAATATCGTGTACTTGGAATTACGCAGAATAATAACGGTCTGTACACAAATCTTGCAATGATTATTTCTGATCAATGTCAGCATACTGTAAAGGTAGCCGTATTTGCTGATGAGGCTAACACGATATTCAAGGACAGCAGAGAGTTTAGTGGTTCAGTATTTAAACAGCTCGAAAACACTTACACCTATCTGATGCTCTGCAACAATACTGCTTCTACATTTGAAGGATTAAAGCGTATTGACAGGCATGATTATCCGGAAGAAGCAATCCGTGAAGCTTTGCTGAATGCAATCGTTCATAGAGACTACGGATTCAGTGGAAGTATTATTATAAATATTAACGAAAAGGAAGCAGAGTTTATTTCGATTGGCGGACTTCTTCCGGGGCTTATGCCTGATGACATCCGCAGTGGAATATCTCAGCCAAGAAATAAAAATCTTGCTGAAATTTTTCATCGACTTCATTTGATCGAATCATATGGCACAGGTATACGAAAGATATACAGTCTTTATCATAATTGTCCTGCACAGCCACGTATTGAAGTAACTCAAAATACTTTCAAAATCATTCTCCCAAATATGAATACTGCGGCTTTATCAGAACCTTCAAACAAAATACCGGTGACTCCACAGATGCAATCAATACTTGACCATATAGCCAATAATGGGTACATTACAGATGAAGAAATAGGAAGTTTACTATGTCTTAAAAAAACAAGAATATTCAATCTTACAAAACAAATGCGGGAACTTGGGCTTATCGTTGTTGATGGCAGAGGCAAGGATAAAAGATACCTTCTGAAATAAATATACTATCTAATAATACAACAAAGAAGTATGGTGTTCCAAGAGATCTTTCCTCAAGTAGATATGTATTAACAGGGATAATATGCCCCTGAATTATAGCTGGCAGGTGATCAAATGAAATGGAAAAAAATCGCAGCAGTATGTATGCTTATAATTATGACAGCTACATTTCAAGGCTGTGCAGATATAAAAGATGAAATCTCTAATTTCAAAAAAGCTGTAGAAGAACATAAAAATTCGGAATATAGAAGTGCGCAGAATGAAGCTGCATTTCTGGTTGATGCGATAGAAAGAAAGGATGCACAAGCGATTAAAGATAAGTTTTCTCCTTACGCACAAAGTAATATCGGCAATCTGGATGCAAAAATCGATCGCTTGATTGAAGAGTTCCCGGGATGGAATGATGATTATGAAGTGACAGATACCTCTGAACGTTGGTCCAATCATGGTAAGATAACATATATGCTGACGCCCTCTTTTGACTTTGATGTAGACGGCAAAACATATCGTATGCGTATTATCTATTATACAGAATCAGATGAAGATGAGTCGAAATTAGGCTATTATTCTATTCAGATATATGAAAGATTTAATTACGAATATTCGAGTGATGTTTATATGCATGGCGTAGATGATGAGCCGGATATCTTACTATGGGATTATACAAAAGATTAGCGAATTTACGGATTGAATATATTATTTATGCAAGAGTAACAGAGCGCAGCAAAACCGCACTCTGTTACTTTTTTATTATGTTTCATTTCATCTCTCAGTCAAGGACGCAACTCTGGAAGTTTTTTAATCTTTCAATGGTGAAAAATGCACATTCCCCATATATATATTAAGGGGGATTGCGCAAAAATCACCAAATTCCAGAATTGCATCGCTCATTCCATCATAGCCTGGTCAATCGGAAAACGTGCAAATACTTTCACCATACAGTCAAATCTTAGTAGTCTTGCTCTGCCTACCGCTTGTTCTAACAACGATTCCAGCATCCAAAGCTGAATCATTTGCAGTTTTTCATTATCAAAAGAATTGATATGAAAATCATAACCGTTATACGTTGTTCTCATCGAACGCATATTGCAATTATCTACATTCACACCTGCTGCCATACCATACAGCTTGTACACAAGTTCATCTACATTCGGCAAACCAATTACAGATATATTTTTACCCTCCATACAGTTCAAACCTTCAATCGCTCCATAGTGATAGTTGGTATGAAACAAATCCTCAAACGCCTTGAATGTAATAACTACATCATCACCGATTCTATCTTTCAAATACTCCATAATACCCTTCTGTTCCAGCAGTACATGACGGCTGAATGTATACTTCGGATAAAGTTTTAGCTTTCCCATATATTCAGCCATTTTACAAGGATAATCATAAACAGAATAATGCATGAGCATTCTATAAATCTCAGCATTTGCAGTAGCCGACATAACAATTACCTTTTCACACGGAAGCCATTTTCTCTTTAAAAAAGTTGTTGTCTTACCATCATTATAAATATAACATGATTCCGCTAAATCAAGAATATTACCATCTACATTTTCTAAGGCTGAAATCAATTCTTCTGTTAGTTCAATCTCATCATTTTCATGATAATCATATCTCCGATAACCCTCCGTAGCTAAAATACTTTTTAGCTTTTTCACAACCTGATAGGAAAAACAATCACTCTTTATCGCCCAAAGAATATCCTTATTATCAACACTGTGTGTAGATAACATTGTACGCATAATATCTTCATCAATAATAACTTCTCTATCATCTAACAGACTACTATTTTTCTTTTGTAAAAGCAATCTGTCATGTGTCGTAATGATATGACCTTTAAAATCTTTTACCATTCCAAGCGCTTCAAGATAGTTTCTTAAAGCGATATAATCGGGATGCTCTGACGGTATCTGTTCACATAAATCATTCATCATTTTCAGCGCATATTTGCCCGCTCCAATCGCATAAATATGCTTGATTTTCTCTTGTATCTCGGATGAAAAATCAGGCATTTCAGGCGTATAGGTAATATTTTTAATACCCTTATAAATTGCTTTATAGTACACTTCCATTTTCAATTTATGCGTTGGTACTGCTATCAAAAATGTTTTCCCTGCATTTTGACACAGATAATCAAGATATAGATTTGTCTTGCCAATTCCTGTTTGAGCTCGGATAATATGTACACCATGATGTTCTGAAGAAATTGCTTGCAGGAACTTTCCTTTTAAGTCAATCTCTGCTTCTTCGATGGATACATATTCTTTCTTCATGGTCTGTAAAATAGTAGAATGCCCTGGTTTTGCAGTCAAAATCATATTCTTTGCATGCAAACATTCTAATGCATAAGGGCAGCTATTACATCCTTGTGGCTGATAATTCATTGCTATCATAATATTTAAAATAACATTCCAATTGCGAGTATGATATGATGTACAGTATTCATTTTCAGGCGCATTCAGAACTCTTAAAAATTCCTTCTTTCCCTTTTCGATATTGATAAGATTGGTGGCAATATGAAATAATTCAGGATAATAGTAATACTCTGTACCATCAACGAAATTCCTATACAAACGACATCTATTATACAGTACATTCCAATTGAAATCCCTTGTTACAATTCTTCTATTTTTGCTTCTTGCGTTACAGATTGGAGCAGGAAAATTTGCTCCCTCATAAACAAACTTACCATCATTTAAGACCGGTAAAATCCCGTCATATTTTACACCAAGACCGTGATAAAATTTCTTTATCTCTCTTGTATAATGGCTTTCACCATATCTGTCATTCATATATGTAACAAAAGAAATCAGCATATCCTGCCCTGAAATTTCAATTGGTTCATCTGCAAGTTCAAGCAAACCCTTACCGCCAAAGAACATACGAGAACTATCCTTGCATGCCTTATCACATTCACCAAAGATTTTCATAAACATTGCAAGAATAATTTCAACTGTAAATGCATCACAAATCATATCGCTTAACGCAAATACAACACGAAACTTTTCATGTTCGTTTGTATATGAAAATGTCTTGTACGCAAACAATATTGGAAGTCTATAATGTTCGGCACATTCTTTAATTTCAGCAAAAGCCACGCCATTATCAAAGTCCAATGCAATTAACTGCTGACCAATAAATTTTTCTTTCCTACGTTTTTCGTTATAAATTGCAGGACTAAATGTACAACCACACTCCCCTACCTCATATGCAAGCTTATCATAAGCGATACTTTGAGTATAAAGCTGATTATTGATTTTCCCGATTTCATTTCCTGTGGGCTTTTCTGAATGACGTTTTTTATCAAATGAAACCTGATATTCTTTCATAGATAACACACTCCTAATAAGATAAGTTTTTTTACTTTCTTGTTTGGCGTGTGTTATTTTTTTATCTTCTGACAACATATCAGTAAACGCATATTTTGCAGATTTTAGCGATAAAAAAATCTGCCTTCAATCAAAGACATGACATCATGATAGAGACAGAAAATTATTTAATTAAATTATATAGATAGACACCATGGCTGGATTTGAGGAGGAGAGCTTCAGGCGGAGCATCAAATCCAGCCGAAGACAGAGGGGCACTGTTTATGACCTCTGTATCTCACATCCTCGTGTCAAGCTCTTTACTTCTCTAATGACACCCTGTGCGGCAGTGGCACAGGGGATTTTTTGCTTTTTAGAATTTTTTTCGGATTTCAAATTTTTTCATGAGATTTTTCTCACAAAGCCAGGGAATTACGAATTTTTTCAGGCAAAAAAATTTGAAATCCGTAATATTTTCAGAAAAGACAAAAAATCACAACCATTCGAGTTTCAAGTTTGCATCAATCCATTCTTCATATAACAGATACTTATACATCCTTTGCAGCATCAGATTTACGTTTTGTATTTTATCACTTTCCAGAAACTTCTCATTGATTGCATTAAATTTTGGCTCCTCCGCTTTTCCGTAACTTTCACCATAAAGAGTCTTGTAACTTATTTGCTCCATTTCAAAAAATTCATTTATAAGAATCCACAGTTTCTCTTTGATTTCACTAAAATCAATTTTTAAATTCTGGAGTCTATTTGCCATTACACCTGTAGAAATCCACCGCATGAATTCATCAAGCTGTGTATCGTCTATTGCAATTGGCTCTCCATTTTCTTCTTGCAAAGAAGAATAGAAATTATACTTATAATTTTCATCATCAGTTTTTGTATCATTCGCTCTTAACAGCTTAAAAATCAAATTCTTCGTTTTATTTATTCTATCCAACATAGATGCTATCTTTGCTTCTATCAATCGCCTCATGATATCTTCAGCCAATGACATTGCCTCATGATTTGCTTCTCCCAACATTGCCTTTTTATGAATCATATCATAATTTGCCAGTCCCTGTGTCTCCTGATGTCTGAAAAATTCTATTTCATCCGGTGTAAAACGTGAAATGAACTTTCCCTCCATTTTAAATTGAAGTCTGACAAACTCTTGATTTAACATTTTATCCAGCTCCGGCATCGCCCTCTTATTCATAATCTTTTTAAACACCTTACACACCAGCTCATACCAATATTCTTTTCGAGTCCGGTCATCAGAACTACCCATTCTTAGCATATAGAAATCTATTCCAAAAGCATAATAGAAAAATTGCCACAAAAGTTCTCCAAATTGCTGCGGTAAAATCGTCGTCTCTTTTCCATCAAGTCTTTCATTCGGATATAAATAATACCTTATTCGATAGTATAACGCATTACGCACATGATTTGTAAATTTCTTCTGCTCGCCGTTCAGATATTTATAAACAATATCACTCCGGATTTCCTTTAACTTTTGAGACGAAGAACAATTCGGATCTTCTTTCCCGATTTTCGTACTAACGCCATAAAACAAATACTCCACCATAGTTCCAATCAGTTCCCGGCTATTTGTAATCTTGTTTGTTCTAACAGAGTTTTTCATACAGTGACAGCTTCCAAATGTCCCAATCTCTATATTGACACGAGCTTGCAGCTGTATATACCGGATGTTATCTCTTACCTTTATGATAATGCGTTTAAACGTTCCGCATTCCATCAGTTCACTGTTTTCTGCTGATTTTTCAAAGGTATATTTTATCTGAAATTCTGATAACTTTTCATCAAAACAACTCAGCAATGCATTGTATAATAAATACAAATTTGTAAAACTGAGTATTTGAAACAGGTCATTTATATGATTCTGAAAATCAAAAAAGCCTAAATTACAGGTCAATACTTGTTCTTTCCACTTTCTATTGTTTTCGTTGATAGGCTTATGAAGCATTTGATAAGTCAGTCTTGGATACTTTTGTTTGAATGCATCCAGACTGTCTGTTTCTAATAAATCTGAAATAAAAATTAAGAAGTCACTTATTTCATCAATCACTTTGTCTGCTCTGTTATGCAATTTTTCATGAAATGTTTCAGTTGTCATATGATCATACGGTATATCACAAGGCTGGTACGCATTCAGAATATTCAAATAACCGGCAATTGAAATTTTCATTGGTTTTGTATCTATATGCCAATGCCTGCTGATTGCTGTCGTATAGACAAGATTTTGCAGTTCTGCTCTCTTGACTTTCTCCTTACCTTGAAATGCATGAAACAACGCATCAACCAAACTTAATATTGCTTCCTGTTTTGTTTTATCTTTACCATTTGCAATATCATAATGCCAATATGTAAGATCTACAGAGCTAATTGCATAAATAAACAGAATCGCCCTTGCACAAATATCTGTTTGCTTATTATCACCATAGAAAAGATAATATTGAAATGCAAGACTAAGCGTATCTGCCAGCCTTTTTGTCATCTTCTTTCTGTTGTGATATGGGTTGAGATACTGGGTCAGAATAGAATGATTTTCTAATTTCAAATGACCGGCATCATCCCTTACTGCAATCTTGCTTTTTGTACCATTTAGCAAAACAATCACCGCCATCTCAGCCATTTCACGTGATTCAATTTCCTGCTTCATGCAATCAACTCCTCTATATGATTTTCTTTTTTATTATATCATATCACACCACCACACACTTGTCTACACAAAAATCACTATTTTATAGTTTATTTTATATTTTAATTTTATTAAATATATATTTTATATAATATTTATTATGTTTTTCACTATTTTATGTTATTTATTTGTGATCACAAAGATGCTGTGCTATACTGGATATATCACAGGAAAACTTGTGATATACAAATCAGAAAAGGAGTTATACTATGATGCAAGGACAATTTTCTCATGGTTTATTTGAAGACGTAGGTCAAATTATCCAACAGCGTGACCAATGTGTCGTAAGAATCTCCGAACTGGAGAATCAATGCAATCAGATGGTAATTCAAGCAAACTCTATGCTTACTGCCAAAGACCAAACCATATCCCAGCTTACTGCACAAATCGCCTTTCTCAAATCAATAAGTGAACATTCACCCAGAACCTTTTCCACAGATGCAAATGGAAAAGTTCGCAGCAATGAACCAAACGGAAATCACAAAGAAATCGGCATATTCAAGTTAAAATGTTTTTACATTTTCGTAGTGACAACTAATAGAATACCAAAGTTTTATATTCATGTGATATACTGGTCCGGTATCAATTCACTGTCGTCCGCTTTCGTTCCTATAGATAAAATCAGCAAGGGGAACCTGATGCAGTACTTCACTAGATTCAAAAGAGAATGCAGCAAAAGTCTTGCAAATGAATTTCTTTATGATATGCTCATGACATGCATACAGAGTTCGGACATCAGGTATATTATCATTCCAGAGTTCCCAGGTCTTACTTTGAACAAGGAAAATGGTAAAATCAAATCTGTTGCATACACATGCTGTAGTTCCCAATTTCCGGATTTCATAAAGCCATACATCTCTGCTCCTTACCAAAGCAAAATACTCCCAATGACCAATAAACTGCCTGAAGAAATTGCAGAAGCAATTATACCATACCTAAAATCGCCATCAGGATTCGTACTGATGACATTCAGACTTACTGGTCTGCTCTCTTCCTATCTGAATGATATTCATTTGATGCCATCCGTGATTTCCGTTATTTCATCACATCATCCGGATTCCGAAGCTCTTGCATGTAGCATTATCAAGACTTACAATTGTCACAAGCCGCCAACTTCATTGACTATCAGTAAAACAGAATTGACCCGGCTTCTAAATGAAAGTAAAGATGAAACAGTTGTATTCATTGATGATACCACTTCTGAAAGCAAAGTAAAACGCAGCAGTTCACTGGATGTCATCTGCTCTGAGCATTCCAACGAAGCGTATAAACCACATCTTACAGCAATTATATCAAAAACCATTCAACATCAACTTCCCAGTGGAAGAGCATTGGTTTTGGAAATAGATGAAAACTTTGGTGCCGGAATTTCTGCCGCAGAGCGCAGTCAATTGTGTGAATCTCTGAATGCAATGACCAGAATCTTTATTGATACATTCTGTGCCCATTTTTATGATTATGATCAGAAATTGCAGACATGGACAGCTGAGCTGAAAAAAGAAGTAAATGAGCTGCTTCCGACTGAGGACAGCAAAAATACTTTTGCAGTTCTCTATTCCGTTTTACGTTTGTTGTGCTGTATCTTTCACATAACAATGCCTAATCACATGAAAGAATTTCTGCTTACTCTGATTCAAAACAGTCTACGTACAGAAAACGGAAATTCCGCAGCAATCATAAATGAATTTACCCGTGTTCTGAATCAAACATTGTCGGCAGGAATCATAGATATCCGGGAACTGAACAGAGATATGTGCTTTACAGAAAATCAAAACATGATAATTCATGATGGTGAACTGCTTTTAGCAGAAGAATCTACCATAAAAAATGCCTTTCTTTACCAAATCACTACCGCCTCAATAGTCAACAGCATTTTGACTGCTCTGAAAGAAGAAGACCTTCTTGTTGCTACCAATGGTCATCGTAAACCTACAACTGTCTATGATGAAAACAAAATCCCTCAGCAAAAGAAACTGATTGCTTTTAAGTTTCAAGGAATCGTCAACACAGATGTACTGCAATATATTGAAAGCCAGAAAATAAAGCAATATTTCAGAGATGATGTGCATTTTCAGAATTTTGTACCATTAGTTCAAAACTATCTTGGTCATACTGCCGGACAAGTTCTGACACCTGCCAGCAATCAGCATCGATTCATAACTGGAAAAAGCGGCAGCGGTAAAACAGTATTTCTGATACAGCTTTTGTATCATCTTCACAGGACGGGAAATCATATTGTTGCATTCGATGCCAACTCGTCCTTTACCAAGGAAAAACTTATAGAATGCCTGCCGGAAGATTTTATTTCTAATCATATCACATTTCATAGTATTGAAGAGGATGGTGTACCTGTGAATCTGTTCCACAAGTATGACACGGACAAGCCGTTTGCCCGCAGAAAAATGCTCTGCAACATTTTAGGTGAAGCGATTCACGATCCCAGTCAGAATCAGGAATTAGCATTAAAGAATATTGTCAAGAAAATGATGCTACAAACGGATTCACCCACTTACATCGATCTTCTGGAACAGTTTGAAAACGCAGAAGACATCTCTGAAAAAAGCATTGCAGGCAAACTTTATTCTGTCTTTGAAGAAATGATTGACAGTGGAATGGGAACAACGGATGACTGGTCAGCGTTTCTGAACAAATGCAAGGAAATTGTTATTATCTCAATGGAAGAGAGCCTAAGTGAAAATGGGGATCAGTTGACAGATATGCTGCTTGCTTCACTGTACTATGCACAGAGGCATAAAACTGAACCGCATCAGCTCAGCATATTGATTGATGAGATCCAGAACCAGAATCTTTCCGAAAACAGTGTTATCAGTAAACTTTTAAAAGAAGGCAGAAAATATCTGATTGACATGAATTTTGCAACACAATACGTGAATGACATAAAACAAAATCGTATGCTGAAACAAGCGGGCATTTCCGTTTACTTTCAGCCTGATCTGGCTTCCAGAGCATCCGTTGCCAATATGCTTGGACTGAAAAAAAGTGAGATTTACAAGCTGGGTGAACTTCATACAGGAGAATGTTTTATTCAGGGAACAATCTATAACTTTGAAACCAATTGCCCTGAAGAATCTATTATTTCAGGCACAACTGCTCTTGCCCCTGATTCACCGCTCAGAAAAACCACAAATTCATAAGGAGGAACAACTATGTTAGAACATTTTCACAGAAAAGAAGAAATCGGTATGATTAAATATTGCGCTGATGTTTTACATAAGATGGATATTGGAGAACATCCGACTGATTTTCAACTGACTGCAATATTTTCAGGGGAATTTACCCAAAATGACTCTGATGGAACATATACGCTCAAAAAAAGGGGGATATATCAATATGTGAAAGACCTTATACGAATCGAATACCCGGATATACATGAGGACTATCTTCCGTTTGCAGCAAAGGATCTGCTCAAAGAAGCATATGAACATCTTGAGGAAGTAACTAATGGCGTTTGGACATATATTATGCCAGATACAGATTGTCTACCCTTTTCCTACTACTTTACATCTGAAATTGCACCCTATGTTCTTTCCATGGAATTTTGGAATATGATAAAAAATGGCGCAGATGATGACAGCTTATTAAAGGAGATTCGCCGCAGTATTCTCAATCAATTTATGTGTAATCATTTTGAAGAGCTGTATCAAAACGATGAAAATAACCTCCCAGAAACACTTTACGAATATATTAATACAGTCGCCAGAAATACACTGGATAAACTGAAATGTACACAATAAAAATAAGGAGATAGATAATATGAATGTATTTTATTCAGAAACCAGATATGATCCGTCTGTGTGTAAGATCACGCAGAATATCAACAAGTACGAATATAGTGGAAACGAGCTGCCTGATTTTGTAGGAACAGCTGTAGAAAACTATTCAGAAACCACATGGAGTGATTTTGGTATGACTACACACAAAGATCAGAAAGAGTACAGCTGCTATTTTGAAGACTCGAAAGGTCTTAGAATCGCACAGTTCTACTCTCCCGAAACAGACGTTTTCACAACTCTGACTTTCGATAAAACCGGTTTTCTGCTGAAAGAAGAAACATATTATCCGGAAGGTGGTTTTTCCATTTTGAAATTTGTGAAAGATGAACCCGGAAAAAGTAAGCTGATCATAGGCGGTTCTATGCATATTGAACCGAACTTCGATGAAAAACTGTAAAAAGATGATGGGGATGTTTTGAAAATGTGATGCGGAGCTGTTATGGCTCCGCATTACTAATATCAATTTTGTTTTATGAAATAATTCATACAATAATTCCTGATAACCAATTCCGTAACACCACCCCTGCCGTTACCGTTGCAGTTAATCGCCCGTCTTGCGGAAACCTCCGTGATAAAATATCCAGTATACAGCTGACGAATAAAGTCCGTATTGGAATTGGAAAGCATAAACTTGATTCCCCTTGCAGTCAACTCATCGCAGCATTGTTTCAGCCTGATATGGTCATCTTTTGTAAAGCCGTATCTGGTGTAACCCGTAAAATTTGCCGTTTCGGATACTGGGTCATAGGGCGGGTCAAGATATACAAAAGAACCTGCTGGAAGAGTTCTCAATACTTCTGAAAAGTCCATCGATGTAAAGTATATATTTGACGCATTGAAATACTGACTGACCGCACGAATGCCCTCAGCATTGACAAAATCAGGATTTTTGTATTTCCCATAGGAAACATTAAACTGTCCCTGACGATTCTCACGGTACAGACCGTTGAAACAAGTCTTATTCAGATAGATAAATCTCGCTGCCTGCTCGACTGCCGACAATGCTGTAAACTCTTTTGCATCTCTGTCCAGTCCTCTGATTTTATAGTAGAACTCAGCTGTATTTTCGTAACTACTAAGCTCCGCAATCAATGCTTCGGGAAAATGTTTGATGACGTTGTATACATTCATCAGTCCCATATTAATATCATTCACATAAGCCACTCCAGGCTGTATGCTGAATAACATTGCTACGCCGCCAAGGAACGGTTCGCAGTATGTAATGATTTCCTCAGTGGGCATCATAGATGTAAGCTTTCCCAGGAGCTGTGTTTTTCCGCCTGCCCACTTTAAAACGGGCGATACATTTTTGTTATACATCATCAGTTACCTCCATTCAAGCTTTTCTGCACTTTTCTATTCACATATTCTTCCACTGATTTCTTTGGAATTTTCCAGACTTTCCCTATTTTAAACGCATTGATTTCACCATTGTTCAGGAGTGTGTAAAGCGTATTCTTACCGATGTTCAGGAACTCCATGACCTCTTCAAACCTCATGATTTCATTTTCCATGTCAAATACTTCCTTTCTGATTTTTTTAAGATTTTTTATTATCTTTTATTGTTATGTTAGGTTGATTTTTAAAGAAATCAATAAAACTGTTTCCCATGATACTTTTTCTGTCTCCGAATGCGATTTTTACAAATTATTCCGCATTCTGGATAAACGATTTATCTCTATGATGCCTCGACAACAGTAGTACAGGAAGTTTTTTGTATGGGTACAAATATTTAATTATATATCATAGTAGTGAATCTATGCCAGGTACTGATTATACGATAATGTCGACCGCATAGGTCAAAACCGTCTTCGGACGGAACATAGGAGCGTAACAAACGAGCAGGAGGTGAAACAATGTTTAATAATCAGCGTTATCTTACTAGAGGAGTTCAGACGGAAATACCTATCCCACTCCAGCTTTTTATGTGGGGATGTATTGACAGACTACCGGAAGAACGGGATTATTTCCAGGTGTTCAAACTGGAAAATCTGAACGGCATTCAGAAAATCACGCACTTTTCAGAACAACCGGAATACCGCAAGGAATACATTATTCCGATAGACACCCTAATCACATCAAAGGTTTACATCATTGATAGTGACACATATAGCACCATGCTTTTAGCAGAAGAATATTAACCTAACACAAAGCCCTCTCGGTTTGATTCCGAGAGGGCAATTTTTATTTATGGAGTCCTACGGTAAAATGTCAATAGGCAAAAAGTAAAAAAACGAATGTGTA
>CAJTWE010000038.1 GCA_910579955.1 uncultured Ruminococcus sp.
CGTGGCAGAGGTTCATTAGGGTGCTCTTGAAAACATCCTAAAATCTATTATACGAAGGAAGCCTTTGAGATGGCAGCAGAAATTCGAGGAATCCAGTTAGCGGATTACTGTTTGTCATATAATGAGGAAACCGGAACTTACGAATATGATGAAAACTTAGAAGAAAGCATGGAGATGGGAGGAATATAAAATGCTATGGTTCATATTAGGCATGTCAGTGGGAGGGGTGGTAGGATTACTGACAGCATCTATGATGTTTGCAGCAAAATATGCAGACGAAAAGCAACAGAAAAAGGAGGAGAAAAATGGATAGTTTCATGAGTTGGGTCGGCGGTAAAAAGGCACTGCGAGATGCCATCATTGACCGTTTCCCCCTGTATTATGAGCGATACATCGAAGTATTCGGCGGTGCTGGATGGGTATTGTTCCGCAAGCCACTCGGACTAGATTTTGAAGTCTGGAACGACCGCAATAGCAATCTGACAAATCTGTATCGCTGTGTACGAGAGCAGCCGGAAGCACTCAAAGAGAAGCTTCGCTATTGCCTGAATGCCAGAGAGGATTTCAATATTCTCACAGAATTGCACCAAAATCAGTCGCTTTCGATGTTTCCCGATGTGGAACGTGCAGCAAAATTTTATCAACTGATTCGACTGAGCTATGCCAGTGGACTGGATAGTTTCGCTGCCCAGCCGCATTCATTCTGGAATGACTTTCCGCAGATTGACCTTGCATCACGCCGTTTGCAAAAGGTAGTTATCGAGAATAAAGACTTTGAAAAGCTGCTTGCCCATTATGATAGGGAAAGCAGCTTTTTCTATTGCGATCCGCCATATTTTGCAACGGAAAGTTATTACAAAGACGTTGGATTTACTGCAAATGACCACATCCGTCTGCGTGACGCACTGCTGAAATGCAAAGGGAAATTTCTGGTATCATATAATGATTGTTCAGAAATTCGTGAAATCTGGAGTCAGGAAGGCATTTTACTGGAGGAAATCAGTCGTATGAATAACCTGGCACAGAGATATGACAGCGGTTGTCAGTATGCAGAGCTGTTAATTTCCAACTATAATACACATGAGAGAAAAGCGTCGGCACAGCAGCTGACGCTTTTTTGATAGATAGGAGGTTAATATGAGTGAAGAAAATCTTGTGACAGCATTTGCAACCGTAGAAAACGGAACAATTGTAATTCCAAAAGTGTATCTGCCGGATGGTATTTCACTGAAAGCAGAACTGCACCTGGGAAAATCGCTGGAAATTGCGTTCTTTCCAGATGAACCTGACGATGTCTGTGAACAGTACGCAGATTGTCAGCATTGTCCACAGTACAATCACTGTAAATATGAACTTGAAAACGCTTAATTTGAAAGGAAAAAGAAAAATGAAAACAATATTGAAAAAAATGACTGCTTTATTCGCAACTGCTCTGATTCTGCTGACAGCATTGCCTGTTTCCGCCTCTGCACAAAGCAGAATTCAGATTGAAAATGCTGATGTCTTTGGTACGACACAAGAAATTGTAATCGGTGACGGATTGTTTATCGATCACCGAAACTACTGGTGTATGATGCACACAACGGACAGTATGCGTGCTGTGTACTGCCTGGAACCTGGAAGAAGCGTGTCCAGCGGTGATGTCTATGAAACAGATGATACTTACAGTTATCTCGACTGCGTGCAGAATCCTACGCTGACCAGTGCAGAAATTCAGCAGCTTCTCAAGCGTGTATTTCAGCATGCCTATACCGGAAATCTAGACACAACAGAATCCTACTTTCAGTACGTGGCAACTCAGCTTCTGGTTTGGGAAGTAGTAGTGGGACAGCGTGATATGAATTTTGAATTGGCAGACAATGGTTATGATTCTGTGTCTCTTGTGCTGACCTGTTTTGAAAACAGCTATGCTGCGGATAAGGTGGGAAAATATTATCTTCAGTATGAGGAAGCAATCAAAAACCACAATGAATCGGTCAGTTTTGCTTATTCATCAGAATATGAGGCAGAGGAATTTACTGTAGAAGCGGATGAAAATAACCTGTATACTTTCACTGATGATAATGCTGTTTTATCGCAGTTTAAAGTGACTGTTATGAACGGACAGGTCATTGAATTGACTGACAGCACATTACAAATTCAAGTAGATACCGGAGAAACAGCATGGATTACCATGACAGCGAAGAATGATGGTATTGGATTTATTACACTGGCACTCGAATCTCATCAGACACTTGCGGAACTTTGTGCAGATACGCCGATTTATTATGCAGCGGTAAAGGCGGCTCCCATTGTTACAACGGAAACAACGACTACTACTATGACCACAGAAACGACTTCAGCTGCAACAACGACTTCCACATCTTCAGAAGTCACTACGACTACGACTGAAACCACACTATCAACTACTACCACTCAGACAACCAATTCTTCATCACAAACAACACCTGCTACAACAACTTCTACAACACAAGCAACCACATCGCAGACTACGCCAATTACAACCACAACAGAACAAATGACAAGCACTACGACGACTACTTCAATGCTGCAAACTACTACAACAACATCAGCAGTGCAAACAACAGTGACTTCATCAGAAAGTACATCTACAACAACCAATGTCACACCTGAAACCACTATCATCAGCACAGAAATGACAACAGAAATCACAAAAAATACAACTACAACTGCTATTAGTACCGTTACAAGTGCAGGTACAACTGTAACATCCACAACTACTGGAACAGGAAAAACGATTCCGAGTGCGCCGAATGTTCCCAAGCAGGATACTCCAAGCACGGGTGATGAACGCACCGGTGTTCTGCCGCTTGTGTTTGCTGGAATGGGAATTGCATTGATTGCAGGAGTTCTGTTTTTAGATAAAAAGGTACATTCTCATGAAGAAAAAAAGTAAGATTCTGCTGATTTTGCTTGGCGTTTTACTGATTGGAATAGGATTGTTTTTGCAGTGTAAAGATGATGTGCAGCAGTATTTTGTGGAACAGGAACTGTCTGCTTATGCACCCGATCTGAATATGTTTGCAGGTCTGGAGGATAAAATTCCTCCACTGCAAACGACTTCTTCCATAGTCATAGGAACAGAAAAAGTAACGCAATTCAGCCAGATTTCAGACTTGGATGAACCACAGAAAACGCTGATTACAACTTCTGACGATGTATTAGATAATAATACAACATCAAGGCTCGTTTCAGAGAGCATTCCAAAATCACAGGCTACTAAAAAAGTTCAAAGATTAACGACCACAACAGTCATGCAAAATGAAAATACAAATGTTGCTGATGAATCCGACACATACATTGTGGAGGAAATTCAGGAGATTCCAGATAATGATACGGACGATATTGGCTGGCTGTACCTTCCAGATACGAATATCAATTACCCGGTTATGTATTCTGGTGACAATGATTTTTATTTGCACCGAACCTTTGACGGCAGTTATCTGTATGCTGGTTCAATTTTCATGGACGGAAGGTGCAGTCCTGACTTTTCGGGGACGGTTAGCATTCTGTATGGGCATCACATGAACAATGGTAGTATGTTTGCAGATGTGGAAAAGTTCATGAATGTAGCATATATGCAGTCCCATCCCTATGGGTGGATATTCACGCCGAACGCAACATATTGTGTGCAGTTCTTCTTCGCAGCAAGAGTTGAACCTACAGATGCCATTTATGCAACAGGGCTTTCACAGGCGCAGCGTATGGCTTTGCTGAAAGAAAAATCATCTGTCTGGCTAGAAACAGATGTATCAGAATCAGATAAATTGCTGATGATGTCGACCTGTTCCACGGCAGGAAAAAATTTGCGTGTTGTTGTGACTGGAAAGTTAATTCAAATAGAATGATGAGGTGATAGATATGAAATGGAAAAAGATTTTGCCCATTGTACTGACTGTGATGGTTATGATAACGTTTTGCAGTCTGACTGCATTCGCAGGTGGCGAAGTGGCAAATGCAGTGGAAAATACATGGAATGCAGCAAAAGGACAGATTCGCACGATTGTGGATAATGTAGTGTTTCCGGTGATTGATGTGATTCTGGCAATTTTGCTGTTTGTTAAGCTTGGAATGTTATACAGCGATTACCGTAAGCACGGTCAGATGGAATGGACAGCACCAGCGATTTTGTTTGGTTGTCTGATTTTCACGCTAACTGCGCCTTTGTATCTTTGGAGTATCGTCGGTATGTAACCTACTTTTCTTTTTGCTGAAAAAAGAAAAGCAGGCAAAAGAAAACAGATATCACCATTTGGCGGATTTTACTTATGAAATGAGGTGAAAATATGGCATATATACCATTTACAGAGGAAGAAAAAATGATAGCAAATAGTGTGAATTTGCCCGAATTTCTGCGCAGAAACGGCGAAAAGCTGGAGCGTGCCGGTCGGGAATACAAGCTGATTTACACAGACGGCAGCGGTCAGCACGACAGCATTACTCTGCGTGACAACACCTGGTTTGACCATAAAAATCAGGTCGGCGGCGGTGCAGTCAAGTTTGTGCAGATGTTCTATGGAAAATCTTTTCCAGAATCTGTGCAAATACTGCTAAGTGGTGAAAATGTCATCCGCAGTCCGCCAGCTACTTTGGAAATTGCAAAAGAGAAAAAAGAGTTTGCACTGCCGGAAGCGAATTCCAATATGCACAGAGTGTTTGCATATCTCATTCATCAGCGGTGTATTTCTCCTGAAATTATCGCATTTTTTGCAAAGCAACACACACTGTACGAGGAGAAAAATCATCACAATGCAGTGTTTGTAGGACTGAATAAGGATGGTATACCGAGGCAAGCTCACATGCGGTCAACTTCTACTTATGGAAAAAGTTTTCGTATCACCTGTGAAGGTTCTGATACAAGATACAGTTTTGCACATTTCGGAAAATCAAACAAACTTTTTGTGTTTGAAGCACCTATTGATTTGCTCAGTTACCTGACGCTGCATCCAGAAGATTGGCAGGAACATAGCTATCTTGCCCTGAACGGTGTGCATGAAAATGCCCTGGTGCAGGCACTTTCTGATTATCCGAATCTTACATCTGTGCATCTTTGCCTTGATCATGATGTTGGCGGCATCGAAGCAGCTGATCGATTGACAGACCAACTGAAAGAACTTGGATATACAGATATTGTGCAGAAATTCCCAGAGAAGAAAGATTGGAATGAGGTTCTCAAAGATAAAAATGGTATGGAATCGCTTCCTTCTATTTCGCATCCAAGAAAGAACTATTACCTGCAAACTGTATCTGGTTTACAATATTATCCCTGTCGATTAGAACAGTTAAAAAATCGAATTTCTGCAACTGTGCAGCATGGACAATATCTCTATCTTGCGGAGTATGCACTGGCTGGTGCAGCATTTTTTCTTGCTCCAAAAGAGCCAAAACAGGCATTTGAAAAGCTGCGCAGCAAACTGAAAAGAGACTACAAGCCTTATACAGATAAGGCTGGATTTCACGCAAAATCAAACAATTTGCATAATCAGAGCAAAGTTGTTTTACAGGATTTGAAGCAGACTGCTCGCACCAGAGAACAGATTTTGCAGACCGCAAAAATGTTGTATGATTTGTCAGACTATGCGGTTCGATGCGAAGTGGAATTGCAGCTGCAAACGCCTGTGCAAATAGAAAAAATCGAAGAAATGGAGGAAAGTCAGTGTATGAAACAACAAATTTAACAATGCCACAATGGATAGGTTTACTTGTGCTGACGGCTGTTTTTGTAGGTCTATTGGTGCTGGTACATTGTTCTAATAATTACAATTTAAATGGAATCAAATCAAAGAAAATCGGTGATGGACAGCATGGCACAGCCAGATGGGCAACCAAGTCAGAGATAAAAAAGACCTACAAAGAAATTCCGTTTGAACCGGAAAAATGGCGCAGAAGCGAACATTTACCGCAGATTCAGGGAACAGTAGTTGGATGCCAAACACATGGAAAACATACTACTGCATTGGTAGATGAAGGCGATGTCCATACCCTTATGGTCGGTGCAGCAGGTGTGGGCAAAACTGCTTTTTTCCTATACCCCAATATCGAATATGCCTGTGCTTCGGGTATGTCATTCGTGTCAACCGATAGCAAGGGAGACGTTTTCCGAAACTACGGCACAATTGCAAAAAAGTACTATGGCTATCATGTTTCTGTGCTGGATTTACGTAACCCTACACGCAGCGATGAGAACAATATTTTGCATCTGGTGAATCAGTACATGGATGAATATCTGGCTGACCCCATAAACCTGTCAGCCAAGGCGAAGGCAGAGAAATACGCCAAAATCACAGCGAAAACGATTATCAACATCGGCGGCGATGGAAATTACGGACAGAATGCGTACTTTTACGATTCTGCAGAGGGACTGCTTTCTTCTTTGATTTTGCTGTTAGCAGAGTTCGGTGATAAATCTCAGCGGCATATTGTATCAGTGTTTCGCTTGATGCAGGACTTGCTGGAACAGGAGGATTCAAGCAAGAAAAAATCTAAGACAGGATTTCAAAAGCTGATGGAAAACTTGCCTGAAAATCACAAAGCAAAGTGGCTTGCCGGAGCTGCTCTGCACTCTTCCGATCAGGGTATGCTGTCCGTTATTTCTACTGCATTATCTAGACTGAATGCCTTCCTGGACAGTGAACTTGAACAAATGCTTTGTTTCGGAACAGCCATTGATGCAGAGCGATTTTGTACTGAAAAATCGGCAATTTTCATTGTGCTGCCGGAGGAAGATACCAGCAAATATTTTATGGTTTCGCTGCTGATAGGACAGCTTTACCGTGAAATTCTTGCAATTGCTGACGAACATAGCGGTAAGCTTCCAAATCGTGTGATGTTTTATTTAGATGAATTAGGCACGTTTCCAAAAATTGAAGGCATGGAAGCCATGTTCTCCGCAGGACGTTCCCGAAAAATATCTATCGTAGCAATCATTCAGTCCTTCGCCCAGCTGGAGCAAAACTACGGAAAGCAGGGTCAGGAAATCATCACAGACAATACACAGCTGACTGTATTTGGTGGCTTTGCACCCAATTCGCAGTCGGCTGAAGTTCTCTCAAAGGCACTCGGTGAGCAAACTGTTTTGTCAGGCAGTATTTCTACAGGCAAAGACAATCGTTCCAAATCTCTTCAAATGATTGGCAGACCGCTCATGACAATAAACGAGTTGAAATCTATGCCAAAAGGGCAGTTTATTGTGATGAAAACCGGCACGCATCCTATGATTTCACCGCTGAAATTGTTCTTCCAGTGGGGTATTTCTTTTGAGGATACCTATCAATTGCCTGATCGTGCTAAGCGTGTAGTGACTTACATGAGCAAGGGCGAGCTGTTGCGTGAGATAGAGGTCAAATATCCGCAGGAGGAAAAAATATCAGAAATTTCGGAGAGTTTAGATGAATTGGACATATCAGAATATCTTCCAAAACGAAAAACTATTGTGAAAACAGGAGGTGGCTAAGTTGCGATTTTGTCGTGAAATTTATGAATATGATTTGCCGCATAGGGCTGTTTCTGTTTATATGTATCTTTCCAATCGTGCTGGACGAAAACGAGAATGTTTTCCATCTGTGCGAACGATTTCAGAGGAACTACATCTGTCGAAATCTACAGTATTTCGGGCATTAAAGGACTTGGAAATAGCAGGACTGATTGAACGAGAAGAACGTTTCCGTCCCTGTGGCGGTCGCAGTTCAACGCTTTACAAATTAAAAATGAAGGGAGGAAAATCAAATGTTTGACTGGATTGGCGATGCCCTTGGATGGGTAGGAGATGCAGTTGGCGATGTTGGTTCGATTATCTCAGAAGCAGTGTGGGATGTGATGTTGCAATGGTTGTTCAATACGATTTATGTCACAGCTGACACATTGTTTTCCATGATAAACGGTATGGCAACCGGCATTTTTGATCTGAATTGGGTACAAGCATTCCTGGACTTGTTTTCCTATTTTGGATGGTCGCTGTTCATTGTAGGTGTAGTAGTCGCTGTGTTTGACTGTGCATTGGAATATCAGACGGGACGAGCAAATATGCAAGGAACGAGTCTAAATGTCTTAAAAGGGTTTATGGCAGCCGGACTGTTTACGCAAGTTCCGGTTGGACTTTACAAAATGAGTGTTACCTTGCAGTGGATTTTTTCGTTGGATTTGATGAGAGTATTCAACGGTACAATCAGCAATGATCTAGGAGCAATGGCGGAAATTACGCTGAAATCCGTCACTTTTACCAGTGGTGTGACGGGAATTTTAACGGTGATTGCACTTGCTTATTGTGTGTTGAAACTGTTCTTTGCAAATATCAAACGAGGCGGCATTTTGCTATGCCAAATTGCAGTCGGCGCATTTTACATGTTTTCGATTCCAAGAGGCTATGCCGAGGGATTTAATAGCTGGTGCAAGCAGATTATTGCACTATGCCTGACAACATTTTTGCAGACAAGCCTGATGTTTCTGGGACTGCTGACATGGCAGACGAATATGCTGTTAGGGTTTGGCATTATGCTATCAGCCAATGAAGTACCAAGAATTGCACAGCAGTTTGGATTGGATACCAGCGTAAAAGTAAATATGAGCAGCGTGTCGCATACAGTGGGGACAGCTGTTCGTGCAGGTCAGGCAATTGCCAAAAAGCTGGCATAGGAGGGCATATGAAAACATATATTTATCCGCAAAATCTGAAATCCGGTGCAAAACTGTGGCTTTGGAGTATTCGTGATTTTATCATCATCTGTTTAGGACTGATTCTTTCAGTGGTGATTTTGACGCAGTTGTGGACATTTCTCCCTTTTGCAATTACGGCTGCCTATGCTTTTCTGACGATTCGAAAAGAGGATATAACAGTCATGGACTATCTGTTTTGTGCTGTGAAATTTTTTATAACAGCACAGCAATTGTATATTTGGAGATGATAAGTAAAAATGAAAAAGAAAAAATCAACGCAAAACCTTTTGGGCTTAGAAACATTCGGCAAGTTCGGACTTTGTATAAATAAAGAAGAACTTGTTTTTTTTCATGTCCAGCCGACCAATATCTCGGTACTGTCAGCAGAGCATATGGACGGAAAAATCTATCAGCTTATGCAGCTTCTGAGCTGTGTGCCGAAGCTGGAAATCATTGCACTGGACAATTGTCAGAGGTTTGATGAGAACAAGATTTATCTTAAAAAACGCCTTGCAGAGGAACAAAATCCACAGGTGAAAAGGCTACTACAAGCTGACCTTGTATTCTTAGATCAGATGCAGACGGAGCGTGCAACTGCAAGACAGTTTCTGTTCTGCATTCGTGTACGTAATCTGAAAAAGCAGCAGTCTCAAGCGATCAGTCAGGTTTACAAAACGATTGCAGAGTACGGATTTTCGGTCAGACATATGGAAAAATTCGATTTAAAGCACATGCTCGCAGTCTATTTTCAAAGTAGTATGCAGGGTGAACAAATGCCGGATGTGGAAGGAGAAAACTATTTGGAGGTGCAGAAAAATGACGATATTTCGTAAGAAACAGCCGCTTACAGCAGAGGAAGAAGAACAAATTCGAGTACAGAAATTCTTTGATAGAGTGACTCCAAGTACCATCAAATTTTTCCCAGACCGCTATCTTTGCGGCACAGCCTATCACTGTACTTGGGCAATTCGAGAATATTCACCGACAACAGAAGAACAAGCGATTCTTGCTCATCTGGGTGACAGAAGCGATGTGACCATACGCATTTACAATCGTCTGGTTGACAGCAATGAACAGCGGCAGATGATACAGCATGCTGCCCGAAAGAATCGTATGATGACAACGGTAACGGATGTGACGGAATCCATTCATGCGGAAAGCAATTTGCAGGATGTGGTGCAGTTGATTGCAGAGCTGAGACGAAACAAAGAGCCGCTTTTGCATACGGCTGTTTTTCTGGATTTAAAAGCAGAATCGGAAGAAAAATTAAAAGAATTGCAGTCTGATGTGCGTATGGAACTTACCAGAAGTCATATTTCTATTGATCCGTTGCTGCTGCGTCAGAAGGAGGGATTTCTTTCTGTTCTTCCTTTCGGGAGCAATCAGTTTGGGTCGTTATTTGAGCGAATTCTGCCAGCCAGTTCTGTGGCAAATCTTTATCCGCTGAACTATTCCGGCAAGACTGATCCACAGGGATTCTACATCGGGCGTGACCGCTATGGTACAAATATTCTGGTGGATTTCGATAAAAGGGCGGAGGATAAGACGAATGCCAATGTGTTGATTCTGGGCAACTCTGGTCAGGGAAAGAGCTATTTAATGAAGCTGCTTTTGACCAATCTGCGTGAATCGGGAAAGAGTATTATTGTTTTAGATGCAGAATCAGAATATGAGGACTTGACTCGCAACTTAGGCGGTACATATCTTGACTTCATGTCTGGACAATACCGCATCAATCCTCTTGAGCCAAAAGCTTGGAGCAGCGATGCAGAATCAGATGAAACATCTCCAGAAGCATTCCAGAAAGTTACAAAACTGCGTCAGCATATCAGCTATTTGAAAGATTTCTTCTGTGCATACAAGGACTTTTCAGACAGTGAAATTGATACGATTGAACTGATGCTGCTAAAACTGTATGCGGAATTTGGACTGACGGACAGCACTAATTTTGACTTTTTGTCACCGAGAGAATATCCTATTATGCAGGATTTATACGATTTAATAGAGGATGAGTACAAGCACTTTGATGACACGAAAAAGCACTTGTATACGGAGGAAATGTTGCAGAATATTTGTCTTGGACTGCACTCCATGTGCAAAGGTGCAGAGTCCATTTATTTCAATGGATACACTAATATTCGTGATGGTGAGATGCTTTGTTTTGGTGTGAAGGGTCTGCTAGATACGAATAAACGATTGAAAGATACGCTGCTGTTCAATGTGCTTTCCTACATGTCTAACCAACTTTTGTGCAAAGGAAATACGGTGGCAAGCATTGATGAATTGTACTTGTTTCTTTCTAACATGACTGCTATTGAATATATTCGCAATGCCATGAAACGTGTAAGAAAGAAGGAGTCGGCAATGATACTGGCATCGCAGAATATTGATGATTTTCTCATTCCAGAAATCAAGGAGTTCACAAAACCGCTGTTTGCAATTCCGACTCATCAGTTTTTGTTTTATGCTGGTAATATTGAGTCGAAAGCCTACATGGATACCTTACAGCTCGAGCAGTCAGAATTCCGTTTGATTCAGCATCCGGCAAGAGGTTCTTGCCTGTATCGATGCGGAAATGAGCGCTATCTTTTGCAGGTGAAAGCGCCAGAGTACAAGGAAAAATTGTTCGGTCAGGCGGGGGGAAGATGAGTACAGCCATCATTGCAGCAGCGAAAAAACTGATCATTTTGCTGCTGACAGACAAACGGACATGGAAAGTAATTGGCAGTATCATTGTCCTTGCCGTCTGCATTATTCTGATGCCAGTGATGTTGCTTTTGGCAATGAGTAGCAGCATTGCGAATGCTGGTTCTGGTTTTACCGTCAGCCTAACAGCAGAACAGGAACAGCAAATGTTGCAACTAGATGCAGATGGTCAGGTTATTGCAGACACACTAAACAGCATGAATTTGCCATCAGAAATACTGAAAGCACAGGTGATCTACGCTACCTATTTTCAAGATGTACCGAAAAACAGTGACTTTTTCTCGTCTTACTGTTCCCTGTTTCAAACGGCAAACGGTGATATGCAGTTGTTGATTTCTATGCTGAATGAAGCCTATGGATTATCCATTTCTTATGATGAATGTATGCGTTCCTACGCAGTTATTCGGAACGTGCATATTGACAAAAATCTTTTTAGTGATACAACAACCAAGAATCATATTGACCTTGCAGCCTGGGCTTGGAATGCTTATGAATCGCAGTGGGGATATGTTCCCTTCACCGATGGTGAGATTTTCACAGAAGAAAAGCTTGCAGAATTACAGGCACAGCATCCTGACTGGGTAACAGATGACTGTCAAAAATGGCTGAATCGCCGCACGGTAGACAATGAAAATCTGCTGAAATCATATCTTTGCTATGACTGGAATTCAAAAGAAATGAATGCTGATGGCAGCACAATTTCGTATCTTTCTACAAATGAGTGGATTTCTATTTCGGAGCAAAGCGGCAGCATGGATACCCTACCGGATACGATTGGAATCGCTTTATTAGATGGCGAAACAGTTGGAATTTATGTAGGAAATGGCGAAGTCATTTATGCGAAATCAGTGGTGGATGGTGTAGTAAAAGAGTCTCTTTCAGAGCGAAACTGGACAAGCTGGTTCTATGTGACGGATGTATACTATCCACAGACGCCACAGACGGCAATCGAATTCCAATCATATGACCCAAATATCAAGAACAATCTTGACCTTGTGCAGTGGGCAATGCAGGCACAGGAATCTGGATGGGGTTATGTTTACGGTACGTATGGGAACGTACTGACAGAAGAAGTTTTGCAAGACAGAGCCAGTATTTTTGGAAATGAGGTTACCGATTATCTGGATTTCATTCATCAATATTGGATGGGTAAACGAACAGTGGATTGCATCGGACTCATTAAAAGTTATGGCTGGTATGATAATTCTAGCGGAGAGATTTTAATTGGTGCGAACGGCATGGCAGATGTAACTGCAAACGGTATGTTTGATGCAGCAACGGTCAAAGGAACGATCGATACAATGCCGGAAGTGCCTGGACTTGCAGTCTGGCATGACGGTCATATCGGTGTTTATATCGGAAACGGCGAAGTAATTGAAGCCATGGGAACGCAGTATGGCGTTGTAAAAACGCAGCTTGCAGGTCGTGGCTGGACGCATTGGTTACAGATTCCGTACATCGCATATTCAGAGTGAAAGGAGTTTTTTAATATGAAAAAGCAGATTTCTGTCAGTGTGGAGAGTGAAAAATTCTCTGCCCTGACCATGTATTTGGAGCAGAAAAATATGCACCTGACCGAAGAAATGGACAAGTGCATTGAGAATTTATATCAGAAAAATGTGCCGCAGAATGTACGTGAGTTCATTGAATTACAGCTGTTAGAAAAAGAAATTCAGAGGGAGAATCGTAGAACAAAATCCAAGTCCAAGCTGGAGCCAGCTTGACCGCAATTCCCCACCCAATAATACCAACTAATAATGATAGAGTTGTCACTGTCCTCCCCAGGGAGGGTTGTAAGGTAAATTAGGAAATGAAGTATTTTCCTCGTATAATAGATTTTAGGATGTTTTCAAGAGCACCCTAATGAACCT
>CAJTWE010000039.1 GCA_910579955.1 uncultured Ruminococcus sp.
CCGCCGACTTCCTGCCAGTTGGTGACTTCTCCCGTGTAGACCTGTGCAATCTGCTCAACTGTCAGATCAGAAACGGGATTTTCAGGATTGACAATCACGGCAATACCGTCAATGGCTACGACTGTTTCATTCAGATCTGCCTTTTCCTCATCCTTGAGGTTACGGCTTGCAAGACCGATATCGCATCGTCCCCCCTGTACCGCCTGAATGCCTGCTCCTGAACCTGTGGGATTGTATGTAACCTTCACATCTGAATTCTTATCCATGTATGCTTCGCTCAGATATCCGATCACCTTTTCCATGGAAGTCGAGCCGTCTGTGGATACTGTTTTCTGCGAACTGTCACCGCAGCCTGTCATCGTTCCCATGGCGAGAACAGCTGCCACTACCATGCTACTCCAAATTTTTGTCGTTTTCATCATAATTATTTTCCTTTCAGAATTTACATTTTTATTTTGCTTTCCAGCATATTCAGTATACCGCTTTTCATGTAAAGTCTGAAATCATCTGTATGTAAATTGTATGTTAAGCCCTGCTATTTTTCCGTGTCAGAAGAAATCCACTTGTAATTGCCGTCAGTGGTGCGACAGTAACAAGTCCAAATGAACCTACAATTGTATGAACGATCTCAGCAGCAACGTATTTGTAATTCAATATGAACTCAATTGGAGTTCCCTGTGCCATAAACACCATAAGAAGTGCGATATAACTTCCCGAATAGGCAAGCAGAAGCGTTGTTGTCGTTGAACCGCAGGCAGCACGTCCGACAGAAAATCCGGAACGAATCGCTTCCCATGCTGAAATATCAGTTTTTTTCTGCACAAGCTCGTATACAGAAGAACAAATGTCAACAGATAAATCCATGACTGCACCAGACGAACCCAAGAAAATCGATGCCATAAAAATACTTGTCAGATTAAGATGCTGATAGCCTGCATACAGCAGACTTTCACTTGATTCCATCACAGCGCCGTGAATCCGAAACAGATCTGTAAAAACAATGCCAAGTACAGCCGTGACTGCTATTCCGAGAAACGCCCCTGATACAGACGCAAGGCATCGTCTGTCAAATCCGTAAATCAGGCTAAGTATGATCGTTGTCATAAGCAATACGATTCCGATCGACAGCCATATCGGATTCCAGCCTTTCAGCATACATGGTACAAGAACTTTCCACATCAGCAGAATCGTTGTCATAAAGGATAGTATCGCACGAACGCCTGTTTTTCCTGCAAACAGTATGAGAAGTATCAAAAACAGCATGGCAAGAATGAATTCCTTATCCAACCTGTAATGATCTATCATGGTGACGGCTGTAATGACATCATTATTGTGACTTATCACAATAAATGCAATATCTCCATTTGAAAAGATTTTATCCTGTGCAAGAGAACCGTTTAATCTGTTAACGGCTGTCACTACTTCTCCTTTGAATCTGCCTCCGAGAATTTTTACCTCACATCGCTGTTCACCTGTTCTGAGCAAACCATTATCAATCATATCACTGTTGTCTGTGGAGATAATCTCCGCCCTCACTCTGTCCGCATTCTGATAGGTAAGCTGTCCCTCATATCCTGTGGGAATCATCATAAGCACAATAATCAACAGTACAGAAAAAATAACAGGAGCGTTATTTTTCCACGAAAGTTTAATTTTCTTCATATTTTCACTCCAACTGAAACGGAGAGCCAAATGCTCTCCGAATCGTATACATATTTAAGGAAACCAATGAACTTTTAAAATTTATTTCACATCAAGCAACTCCGCCATTTTATGAAAAATGTCAGTATTGTCATAGTAGCCGTCAAAATTTTCTGCCCCTACTCCGTCAGCGAAAACACCTACAGGCAAACCCGTGTGCGAATAGCTTGTAAAGTCGATTCCAGACTTGTTGTTTAAGATGTGCGTAATGGTAACGCTAAATGGGTTATAAGTTCCGTAAAGCACATACTGTTCCTGAGAATATTTTTCTGAATCGTATTCTGTCATAGAGAGTTCATACGCATCTTGCAGACGTTTTACTTCGTAGTCAGTGAGAACCAGCCGGTCATTTTCATCTCCGGAAAGCTTCAGTCCAAAAAGTTCTTCGACATCTTTCATAGCATCCTCAAAAGAAGTATGTTCTTCTTTATATTTCGCAATGTACTGCTCGTCAAACTGTGAAAACGAAATCTTTTGACTGCTCAAATTCGTGAGATATGTATCATAATCCGTTCCTGCAAATCCGATGGAAAGTCCGCCTGTTTCATGGTCGCCTGTGACAAGGATCAGCGTTTCATCAGGATGTTCGGCAGCAAAATCAATTGCAACCTGTACAGCATCGGCAAATGCAATAGTATCGTTTACACTTGAACCTGCATCATTAGCATGACATGCCCAGTCGATTTTTCCTCCCTCGCACATCATGAAAAATCCTTCCTTATTATCAAGGACTTCAATTCCCTTTGCCACATAATCAGAAAGTCCCCATTCGCTGTCAGCACGGTCAATCTCATAGTTCATGGCATCAGAATCAGCAAGATGCTCATCAATCAGAATCACCTTTTCATCGGAAGAAGTAATTTTCTGAGCGTCTGCCTGTGTATATGACACCTTGTAACCTGCTTTTTCTGCAAGATCATACAGATTCTCCTTGTCATCCTCTGAGCCGGTAACCTTTTTTAAACCGCCTCCGGCAAAATATTCAAATCCAGAATCCACAAGCTCCTGACCGATCTCATAGTAATTATTTCTGCTTGCCTGATGTGCATAAAAAGCCGCAGGAGTAGCGTGATTCAGATTCACGGAAGAAATAATGCCGACTTTCCAGTTCTTCTGCTCATGCAGTTTTTCGGCAATCGTTTCAAACTGCTCTGTACCGCTGATATCAACATTGATCATACCGGAATAGGTTTTATTACCGGTTGCGATAGATGTGGCGGTCGAGGCGGAATCGGGAGCAAAACTACAGGAGTCAAATGTAATAGCAGAACCCTCGGTTTCAAAATTCATGAAGTTCAGCTTCTGTGGGCCGTCAAGAGCTGCACCGTTTCGTTTCTCATAGTCAATGCTTGGCTCTGCCTGTTCGTAATCAGAGTCGGCACACGCTCCCAAATAATCGGAAGCTGCCTGAAACTGGGGATAACTCATACCGTCTCCGATAAAAAGAAATACATATTTCGGTGCATTTCCTTCATTTGACAGTGAATTAGCTGTCCCTTCCGCAACTGTTGGAACATTTGTACTTTGCACAGGTGTTTCAACATCTGACATTGTGTTTTCAGTCTTCTTTTCAGAACATCCTGTCATCATTCCCATTGCAACTGCCGCTGCGAGTATCGCAGTACATACAATTTTTTGTGTTTTCATTATCAACACATTCCTTTCATCTTTCATTGCCTTTCAGCATATTCAGCATAACACTTTTCATGTAAAGTCTGAAATCACTTGTATGTAAATTGTATGCAAAACCGCTATGTCAGGATTGATGTGCTTTAAAAGTAACAACAGAAAAGCAATATTGGAATAGATGAAAATAATGTTTCATTTAATTTAGCAACATAAAACGCAAGGTTGCATCGACCCTAAAATGGGTGCAAAAGAAAACGCTGACCCCTGAAAAGCAGGATTTAAACCTATTTTAGAGGTAAATATCCCTCCCCTATTCAGGCAACAGAAAACGGCACTTTTCAGAAAGTGCCGATACTGCGTTGTTTTCAGGACATAAAATTGCACCCCTATTTTGTATCAAAATAAGGGTGCAGGTATGGTTGCGGGAGCCAGATTTGAACTGACGACCATGAGCTGTCCATAAAGAGACGTATATTATATTTACGTTTTCATTTATGCTGATTTGGCAATATCGTTTTCATTGCCAAGTTTTCCTACGAACCTGTAAAAGATCTCGATTTGCTGAAACATATTCCCATCCTCGGTTTGTTCCTTTTGATGAACCACTATTTTATCGATCAGTTCATTGAGAATTGCCGCATCCAACTTATCCACGATAGTATATTTGCGGATAACATTTATGAACATATCCGCACTGTCGGACTGCTTTTGCAGTTCATCAAGCCGTGCTTTCAGTTCAAGGATAGAGCTGCGGACTTCTGATTGTTCAGTTTCGTAATTCTGCGACATTGATTCATACCGCTCATCGCTTATCCTGCCAAGCACGTTATCCTCATAAAGACGACTGATGATTTTATCGAGTTCCTCACCGCGTTTCTTTTTCTTTTCATATTCAGATTTCACTTGCTTTGCTTCTTTGTCAGACTTTGACTGATATTTACTGCTAAGAAACTCTTTGAACCGCTTGCAGTCATGACGATAGCTGAACAGATTACGCTGAATATCGATCAGCACAAGATTGTAAATTGTATCGAACGTAATGTAGTGCGAGGTGCAGTATTCTTTGCCGTGGGTTCTGTACATACAGCAGGAGTACGTTCCATGATAACTGCCGTCCTTACGTTTTTTCTGGGAGTAAGTTAGAGCATGACCGCAGTCGGAACAGTATAACAATCCTGCAAACATCTGAACTTCGCCCGTATTGACAGGTCGGCGCTTAGCATTCAGTATCTTGTGAACCGTATCCCACAGTTCCTGTGTAACAATTGGCTCGTGACAGTTTTCAGCAATGATCCAGTCCTCTTTAGGAGTCTTTACTCTTTCCTTACTTTTCATGGACTTACATTTTCTCTTTCCATAAACAAGGTGTCCGAGGTAGACTTCATTACTCAGAATTGATTTAATCGAAGTAACGTGCCAGTCAAACTCCCTGCGCCAGTAATCCGATTTGAAATAATCAGGATTATTCTGATTGAAATAAGCAATCGGATTCAAAACCTTTTCTTCACGGAAGATTCGGGTGATTTTGTTGTAGCCAACGCCCTCGGAAGCAAGCCTGAAAATGCGTTTTACAACCTGTGCAGCAGGCTCGTCAATGATAAGATGATGCCTGTCCGTAGGATCAACCTTGTATCCAAACGGAGCTTTCGAGCCTATAAACTGTCCATCACGAGCCTTTGCTTTCTTTGCCGCTTTAGTCTTTTTGAACACATCACGAGCGTACATTTCATTCACAACATTCTTGATAGGAAAGAGCAGATCGTCGCTGTTCACAAGAGAATCATAGTTGTCATCCGCCGCAATAAATCTGATATCATTGTCTGTAAACTGCTGAACATACATACCCGTTTCAACATAATTACGTCCGAAACGTGATAAATCCTTGACGATAACGAGATTGATCCTGCCGTTGTCGATGTCCGAAATCATAGTTTTAAACGACGGTCTTTCAAAATTTGTACCGCTGTAACCGTCATCGCAATAGAAAGTGTAATCTTTAATTTTATGGTCTTTGCAGTACTGCTCCAGCAGAATTTTCTGTGTTTCGATCGAAACGCTTCCGCTGTAATTCCCATCGTCAACCGAAAGTCTGCAATAAAGAGCCGCACTGTAATGCTGCTGATTTTTCATGATAACTCCTTTCTCAGCAGCGGATTTGCATAGCCTTGCACTATAATTATATCATAAAAATCAATGCAAAGCCAGCAAAATTTTTTCCGCTGCAAAGCTTTTGTTAAATATCAATAAAAATTACTTTTTTGAATTGAGAGCAATGAGTTCATTGTTTTTCTGCCTAATAAATTCTTCAAGCTCGTCAACAACTTTTTCAATTTTCTCTCCTGATTCAAGCCTGCGGAGCATTAAATTTTCAAGGCTTTCAGCAGCGTCGGTACTCCCCTCAAATGCAGACCACACCCGATAAGTTACACCGTCAATGTAGTGATCAGTGTACTCTGTATGCTGTACATCAAAATTATCCTGGCACAACGCCTTGCTGAGATTGTATTTCTTTGGATAAATCGCTCCAATATTTTTTGTATTCATATTTCTCCATTTCCCCAAAAGATTTCGGACATCAATCCAATATCATTTTTATAATTATTTACTTTAAAACTATCAACAACCCCTATACAAACGCCGTACCTACGCAGTTTTCTGCGGTTACGACCCCTGAATTTCTAAAATCCCCATTTCACGACCCCTATGCAGAAACTCCGCAAACGCCGCAGAATGGCGGTCGGCTTTGCCGTCTGCTGTGACTGCGACCCCGTCGCTTTAACTAGCAATGAAATATTAAAGCATATTTAGTCTCCAAAATCCGGAATTTAAATTGATTGTCGCCTTGCTTTCATTGCCATACTAAAGCTATCTTCATGCATCGCTCACAAACGCTCCACGTTGACCTGTGTGCCGCTTTTATGCTTTCCGCTGATAACTTGCCCGACTGAAATTTGGAGGGCACAAATCGGCTTATTTTGCCCTGTTCCAAGCGTGACGGTAACTTTGAAGTGCGACAGTAAAAATTACTTTTAAAATTCTACTGACACGCACCGCAGACAACGCTGTTACGAACTTTACAACACTTCGGCAAGCTGTTTCGTGACAGTAACTCCGCTGCCGTTTTTACTGTCACTACCGTCACGCTCGCAGTTGTAGTGAAGAATAATTTTGCGTCCGCCGTGAACACGCTTGTACTGAAAATCGATTCCATATTTTTTGAGCGTGTAACCGTTCTGAACAAGTTCACGAGTTACACGATTGGAATGAAATTCTTCATCGCTAATAGACTTTAGCTGCTCTATCAGTTCGGTAGCCGAGCCTTCAAAATGAATTTTTAATTTGATGAACAGGTAAACAGCAGCAAGAAAAATGTTATCATTGCTTTTTGGAGCGGCAGGCTCGTCAGTCACGATCCATTTTTTTAAATCAACGTCGAACTGCAAATTGATTTCAGCGTTTTCAATGTCACGACCAACGCAGTATAACTTTGCGGTACGGCTGCCACGCTTTGTTTCAACAAGAACCATGCTGCCGTCAACACAGCCGCTTAGTCCTGTGCTGCCCGAAATCATATTGAACGGGTCGCTGTCGTAACACTTTCGAGTGTGATGCACAAGTACGATTACTATTTCCAACTTGTCCGCAAGGCTTTTCAAAACAGAAATTTCTTTGTAGTCCGAGCCATAACAATTCTCTGTAGATTCACGAATCTTTTGCAGAGTATCGATAAACACAATTTTTAAATCGTCGTGATCAGATTTAAAGTCGCTTATCTGCTCCTCTAAGCCATTACCAATCAAATCAGACATAATTACAAAATGCAATCTATTTGTAGGCTCGTCCGTTAGCTCGTATAAGCGTTTTTGAATACGCTCAAAGCTGTCCTCCAAGCACAGATACAACGCCGTACCGCATTTTGTTCCGCGCCCGAGAACCTTTTCTCCTTTTGCTATACTCAGACAGATATCAAGCGACAGCCATGATTTTCCTATCTTCGGTGCTCCTGCAAGAATATACAGACCTTTTGCAATCAAACCGTCGACCATAAATTCAATCGGCTTGTACACAGTAGTCATGATCTCCTCGCATGACTTTGAATCAAACTTCTTCATTTTATCAGTCCTCCCTTGAATTTATTGTATTTCACCTGTGCGGCGCACACAAGATAACTCTGCGGCGCTTTGATGAAAACTTTTTTAGGCAAATAAAAAAGCTCGCAAAGATTCTTAAATCTTTACGAGCTTTGACAGCTATATTGTCATTTATATGGTATATCACATTGAAACCCTTGTCAAGGCCTTTTGAGGCTTTTTTCTGTTTTGCACAGAAAATTCATTTTTGACACAGGGGCTGTTGTGCATTTATGCTGTTTCACTGTGAAATAGGGGTGTAGCAAAATTAATTTGAGTTAATTTTAACCATTAAGTAATTTTTTATTTTTCAATCAGCATACGCTTCATCAAACAAAGGTCAAATACATCCAATCTGTCATCTTTGCATAAATCAGCTGCTTTCCAATCGGCAAGTTTTGTATTAGGTACGGCTACAAGCCACTTTTGGAGTATAACTGCATCAGATATATTGAACTTTCCATCGGCGTTGATATCGCCTTTTATAGACTTAGTTACTGATATTATTTTTGTATCCGTTAAACTTCCTTCGCCAGAATTTGATCCTAAAGGCGTTGCATATGTAATTATTGTGTATTCTCCAGCTTTATCAACAGTAAATGAATATGATGTGTTTTTACCCATAGTTTCGCCTATAATTTCTGTTCCGTTTGGATCCTTGACAACGAGCCAGTAATGTGAAAGAAGCGAACTTGATGCCGAAGCCTTCCAGGTAATATTTATTGTATCTCCAACTACATAAGAAATTTTATCAGTACTAATAGTTGGAGTTATTAAGTTGGTTTTCTTAACGCTAAAATACGTCATATCACCAAATATCCAATCTCCACCTTCAGTTGTTAAATACATACATTGTCCCATATAGTTACCTGAACTTAATTGAATTGAGTCATCATATCCAGTATGATTCCAGTTGGAATAAACCTGATTATCCCAGTTATCAGCTTCATAAATACGTATTCCATATTTTATTGCTGTAGGAACACTATTCCAACTAAAATTTGTTACTTGCAAATCCGTTCCGGGATTAACATTTAGTATTAAATTTGTTGTTTTAACACTAAAATACGTCATATCACCAAATATCCAATCTCCACCTTCAGCTGTTAAATACATATGTCGGTTTAGTTGTATCTTTGGGTTTAGATTCATTGTCTAAATTAAATATACTATGTGAATCTATTTCCTCTGACATACGCTTCTCTTTAACCCACTCGTAAGCTGAATATGCCACGGCTGCTGCAATAAATAATATAATTGCTGAAACAATAACTATAATAATTGGCTTCTTTTTGGATTTCTTCGTAACGGAAACTGTTGCTGTTGTCTTTTCAACTATTTCCATTTTTTCACTGATAGCAGCTCCGCAATATTCGCAGAATTTTGCATCATCGTCTATATGTTTTCCACAGTTTTCACAAAACATTTTTTCACCTTTTTATACAATTTATATCTTTTAGAAATTGTTCTTTTAAATGCAACTGCTTCTCATTTAACTTTTTCATAGGTATACAAATTTTTCTGCCGTCATTGCACTCTACAATTATTGCCGTTCTCTTTTTCTTACCAAATTTCAGAAATAATGATGTGCTTAAGGTCAATATAATACTCAGAATTGAAATAATATCTGACTCAAAGGAGTTTGTTAATATCGCAACAATCAAAAACGAAATTATAACAGAAACAATCAAAGGAAAGTTTCTTTTGAACGGTACGTTATCCTGAAAATAAACATTTTTGATATTTTCATACGATTCTTCCATATTCAATTTACTGGAATTAATTTTTATTGTATCCTCTTGAAACGTAAAATCAACGGTATCTCCAGTAAAATATATAATGGCATAAAATAAAGGCAAAGCAATAATAGGCATTCGTCCAGGCACTCCATCACAGCACCTGAATCTGTAGCTATGCCCTGTCGCATTATTGCTTATATTATCCGAAGATACGGTTTCTTTTATTTCTGATACAGAGCCAAGCTTAGTGCCGCACTTACCGCAAAATTCCACTCCGTCTCTAACTTCATTGCCACAATTCTTGCAAAACATAATTAATCGCTCCTTTAGGTTTATTGTTGTCCCCAAGTAAAAATATCGTTTGTGTCTACTAAAACAACTTCATCTTGATAAATAGATTCGATAATCTCTTCTTCATAAAAGTCAAAAAAGGTACTTCCATTACCAACAATCCTCAGAACTTCAACATCATACGAGGTATCATCACGCATAAACTGAATCTCTATAGGTTTATTTATATATGTATCACTATAATTATCATACATTTCAATGGTTGCACTGAAAGTAATTACATCAATTTCTTCCACTCCATATCGTTCAGTATTTTCACTCCATGAAATATCAAAAAAATAGGAATAATCCTCAAATGCCTCCCCAATTGTCATATCGTCATAATCTTCAAGATATGCTTCCTGCACTTCCTCTGTATCAAATTTACCGTGAGCGATATGCTTAATTCCCATTATGATTAAACCAATTACAACAATTAATACGCCTATAATTCCAATAGCAATCAGAAGCATATATACACCAGCACATCCATGCCCCACTTTATTAGCAAATTCTTCTGCCTTCTGTTCACTATCAGATTTTGAATTGTTGTCAGCTGTATCTGTATTCTGCTGTTCAGAATTATCACTTATAGTTGGTGTTCCACACCTACTACAGAATTTAGCATTGTCTTTAATCTCATTACCACAATTCTTGCAAAACATATTAAAATTCATCTCATCTCACTTAAATTAAGCTAAAACACCATTCCTCAACATTATAACACTTAAAGTTCCATTTGTCAACTCTTTAAACTAATTTTATTTCAAAAATTTTTTCTGTACAATAGAGTAGTATAATTACATTTACAGGAGGATTGCCAGCGATGAAAACAGTCAATTATCACGAAATGGGCATCAGAATCAGAAAGCAAAGAGAACTTTTAGGGTATACCAGAGAACAGCTTGCAGAAAAACTGGATGTATCTACAAAATTCTGTTCCGATATTGAACTCGGTGTAAAAGGCGTTTCCATTCAGACTCTTGCCAAACTTACCGAACTTCTGCATCTCAGTGCAGATTATATTCTGTTTGGCGAATGCATACAGGGGAATTCCATGGAACTGGAAATGCTGTCTTTGCTCAACCAGAAATGCCCTGAAAAACACAGAAACAATCTGATTACCATTGTCAATGCGTTTATTCATTCTGTTTCTGAAGAGTAAAACGACTGCGAATTTCTTCTTCAGACAGGTCAGGATTCAAATCCAGAATTTCATACAGTCGGAGCAGGATATAGGCGTTTACTTTTGGAATTCTGCTGATTTTGTCAGCCTTTTCTGTTTCTCCGATTTTCCTGAGCCATATTTCCAGTTCGCCACTACCGTAATCATAAATCAACTCGTCAATGCAAAAACAGCGTTTCAGGTCGTTTAGGTTTTCCAGATATTCACCGTTCATCAGCATACTGTCACCTCCTGAAAACAGAATACCACAGAATTTCAGATAAGTAAATACAAAACAGTTCCGAAAATATTTTTAAATTTCGGAACTGTTTTATCTTGACATTCAATTTTTATAGGTACATCGCCGTTCGGAGCATTTTTTCCTTCAGCTTTTCTCCCGCTTCGCTGTACATCTGAGATTCCTCTTCACTCAAACTCTCATAATCTTCATAGCTCAAAATGTTAGGAAACGATTTCGGCATAACCATAAGGATTTTTCTGTCTGTGACCATTGGTATCTCTTCATTCGGTTCGCAGTAAAGATAATACCATTCGCTCAGCGGCGAAAGATTTGCAAAGCAAAAATCACAAAAATCAATATCAGCTTCATCACTGTATGCTCTTCTCAAATGGTCGTACAATTCTAATTCGTACTGATATTGATTGAAGTTTTTACCATTGTCCTTTAAAATGTTGTAATCCTGATATTGAAATATTGCTTTCAGATTCGGCATGAAATGTGCCCTTTTCTGCATCATACCTGTTTTTCTGGCAAGCACTGCAAAGATGATATATGGCTTTATAGGTTTTAATTTTTCATCGCTGTTAATATGTATCAGCAAAGATTTCAGGTTATCTTTGTAGACCTCATTTTTTATACAATCATGCAAAAAAGTATGCTGTATGGTCAGATGATACAGAAAATCCGATTCTTCCTCACATTCTGCATTTTTTATTTTTATCGGCTTTTTCAAATATTCCAGTAATTCCTGATATTTCTTAATGCTTTCGGTTTGAGACTCCAAAAATTCTGTCAGTTCTTGTATTGATTCACGCTGGCGAAGATAATTTCTGATTTCCTGCTCTTCTGTTCGTTCACCTAATACCTTATTCAGCAAGCCGACATCTGTTATAACACAAAAATACAGATACTGCAAATCGGGATTATCTGGCTGCTGTTCCATACGTTCTATCAAGTCATAACAGGTTTCAACAAGATTCTGACTACCGATAGAATACTTTGAAATCAGACTATAAAACTGTTCTTTGAACTGCTTTATTTTTTGTTTTACTTCATCAAAAGTAAGATGATTCTGTTTCAGCAATTCATCAAATTCTACATACTGGTC
>CAJTWE010000040.1 GCA_910579955.1 uncultured Ruminococcus sp.
CATCAAAAGTAAGATGATTCTGTTTCAGCAATTCATCAAATTCTACATACTGGTCAGCCAGCTCATTGATATATTTGTATATTTCATAATCAATATCATACATCACTAAATTCCTCTCAGCATCCTGTTAAAATCTCTTTTTATTCTCTCTCCGTCTTCGCTGTTCAGGATTCTAATATCATCAAGATGCAGCAGGATTAATTCTTTCCACAATTCGTCATCTGCTTCCTTTGCAAGTTCAAGCGTTAGCTTCATAATACGGAGTTCTTCATTTTCATCCATGTTTTCAATTCGTTTTATGGTATGTTTTGGAACAAGTTTATACATTTTCTATCCCCTGCCTTTTTATCATTATACATCTTTCAGGCTGTAATTTCAAGTGCATCAATCACTCTGTTTCCTGCCCCATAATGTTTATCTCTTTTCAAAGATAAGGGGTCAATAAGGGGTCAAAACAGTCAAAACAAAAAGTACAACCCACGTAATTGACCGTATTACGTGGGTTTATGCATTTTATTTTTCTGATTTTTCTTTATTTCATCGGGTTATGAGCAGCTCAAACGAAGTTTGAAAAACAAAGGTATATAGAGAAAATTCAATACTAACAAAACTCTTTCGCCGACGAAGTGACGACGTAACTGCCGACTCATTACAATTGATACCACCCTCGCAACGGTATTTTTTTGCAAATGGTAAAGCTAATTTGCTTTGAAAAAAGTTTTATCAAATAACTATTCAATCAAATTTGGATTGTATTCAGCGATATAATAAACGCACGTACATAGCACCCATACCCTTTTCTCATTTTCTAAGCTATTTACTTGTTTAAGAAGAATCTTATTAAAATTTGGCAGTCGTACATCTGCATCTTCACCAGTTATAGAAAAACCTTTTTCAATATTCTGCTTAATAACAATATTGCATTCTTCACGATCAACAGCAAATTTAGTATAATCATGATTTCGGTTTTCCTTGTTAACTCTTGTCTTATACTCACCTTTTTTTAATTCATCAAGATCAGCATATCTATCCAAATAATTAATATCAGGGATTTCCTCCATGTGATAAAAAGCTTCAACCATAGGATAATTAAGAAATAACTTTCCCATATCAGAAGATTCAGTAAAATATTGCTGCATCTTCTTTATTTTATCTGACGAATAATCCGGTGCTTGCGGGTCAAGATCGAAAATCAAAAGAATATCGGAGTAAGATTCATCAAATATTTTCTTTTTATTCTGATCTCTTTCTCTTGATTTTAGAATTTGCAAAATATCCATGCTTTCAGGGTCATCGTCTACAAACATTTCTTGATAAAGAGTATAAATATTTGTCTTATATGATACTATCTCATGATTATGACTAATACCATAAACATCCAATAAATGAGTCATAAGCTTAACATCGGTCTTAGCTCCTTCAACTATCATTAGAATCTTAGGTACTTTCTCATTCATTGAATTCACCACTCATGTACAGTTTTTCAAGGTTGTGACCTTCTCTTAATTCACGATCAGTTGCATTTACAAGTGATGTCAGTTTATCTTTTGTAAGAATAAAGTAACAGTCAGGACGCATTATTCTATTAGAAAGCAAATTAGTATTATGAGAGGTAAGAATTACCTGAGTATTTGTCATCTTCTCAAGAAGCTTTACTATACTTTCTGAAAGTTCATAATGATAATAGGCATCAAATTCATCTATAAACATAAATGAAACATCTTTAGCTGTCTTATACCAATAAAAGAATGTATACAACGCCTTAGTACCACTTGACGCTATTTTCAAAAACGGCATTGGAACTCCATTGTTAAGATAAAGTCGCTTAACTCCGTCAATATCCACTTTTACCGACAGTTTATCATTAATACCTGCATTATATAAAAAATCCTGAAATTCATCGAGAGTATCGTTTTCAAATATAAAATCCAAATAATCTTTGGTATTTGTCTTATATCCTATATATCGGTTTTCATCAAGATTTCTGAACCATAACATTGATGATACATACTTCATCACCTTTTTTAATGGATGAGCATCTTCAAGTTTAGTATTATTTATAATATACCGCAAAACAGAATCAAGGTTTTCAAAATCCAAAATCAATGAAGGGTTTAAAGCTTTTATTCCAGTATACTCACCTTTTTTAGTACCATAGTTGTAGTTAAAAAGCAATACATTATTAATTGAAATCTCTTCATAAACAAGATTTCTTTTCTTATCCTTAATATATTTATAGTCTACAATATCATTTTCAAATTCAAAAACATATCTGAACTTAGCGGAATCCCAAGTATCTGCATTCAAATAATAATCATAAAGTTCCGGAGTAACGTTCCTATCAGTAAGATGTGATACCACATCAAAAATAGCAAGTCCAAGGTTGGTTTTTCCAACAGAATTTCTTCCATAAACTATTATTTTGCTAAGAAGTCCGTTTGTAACGCATTCTGTATTGAATTTATAATCATGTACATCTGAAAAATCTATAATGATCTTCTTTTCAAAATTTTTGAATCCTTCAACCTCAAAACGTTTAAGCATAATAACACATCCTTTCTACTCTATTATATAACTATTATCTTCAATAGTCAATGATTTCCCGTAATTTTTTTACGGATAATTACAAGAATAATATAGATAAAAGGAAAAGCTTTTTAAGGCTATGGTTTATGTGTAAAAAAATATAACCCGAATCCATATGAAGGATTCGGGCAATTTTTTATCATGCCGACGGCTTATCAAAAAGTGCTGCATTGAGCTTATCAGCAGCTTCCTTTTCAACTTTTTCAAGAACATGACTGTAAACATCCATAGTAGTCCTCATGCTAAAATGAGCTTTGGGAGATTCATAAATTGGCAAGCAATCTCGACAACATCGAAAATTATGTGTACGCTTTGTACCGGACAGTCATTCGTTATCCTATATTCCAAAACCGTTCAAAGAAAGCCTTTAGCTTTTCGATAACCGTTTCTTTCTTAGCCTTGCGGTTTCCTCCGCCACCGCCGAAACGTGATACTGCAGGTAGTATCTTGTCTATATCCGTACCCGTTGTTTTGATACCTCCGTCACGAAAAGCTCCTTCGACAAATGCTCTTGTTTCTGCTTCTTTTAGCTTCTCCTCAGTAATAAGCGTGGCGAGAGACTTCTCACGTTCCTTGGCAACATAACTGTGCCATTCAAGCATTACATCATCAACATCATTTATGCCGTTGATAAAGTTCTCGATGAGGTCTTTCTTGCTTCTCAATTCAGGGCTGAAATCTACGGCTTTCTGAATTGTGATAAGGACTTCCTTATCCATACAATGACTATCATGATACTGAGCCACAAAAATAAGAATATAGTCGATATTGATCTCTATCTGCTTAATAAGCTCTATTTCAAAGACAATATCATCATCAATATCAGTAAGTTCTCCCTTTTTGCGACGCTCATTCCACTCATCACGCAAATCCTGATAACGTCCGAGGTAATCCTGAAAATCCCTGTCCGATACGATCTCTTTACCCTCAAAGTCATCAAAGCTAACAAGCAGATTACGCATACGCAGGATAGCACCAAGCAAAGCAATAAAATCCTTTTGCCGCTGTTCGCCCACGATCTGATGTTCATCAAGTGGAAACTCTTTAAAGAGCTGATCTATCATGTCAACATATCCGTCTATATGCTTGCCCTTGCTGTCATCATAGCCGAAATAATAATCGTCAAAGCTCTGCAAGGTTACGATACCGCCTGCTTCTTTATCTCCAAAGAGGGAAATTGCAGCATCAGTCCGCTTCTGTAAAGCTCTGAAGCATACAATGTTACCAAATGTTTTGATAGAGTTAAGTATGCGATTAGTACGGCTGTATGCCTGTATCAGACCGTGCATTTTCAAGTTCTTATCTACCCACAGCGTATTGAGCGTGGTCGCATCAAATCCTGTCAGGAACATATTAACTACGATCAGCAGGTCAAGCTCCTTGTTCTTCATACGGAGTGATATATCTTTATAGTAACTTTGAAATTTATCGCTTGATGTATCGTAATTTGTGTTAAATTGCTTATTATAGTCATTTATCGCTTTTTCGAGAAAATCTCTTGAAGTTGAATCGAGTGCGGAGGTGTCTTCGGGATTTTCTTCATCAAGGATACCGTCGGGATCTTCCTCATTCGCTCCGTAGCTGTAAATAACAGCGATTTTAAGAGTCTTTTCAGGATTTGTCGTCATCTGCTTCATAAACTCCTCATAGTAGAGCTTTGCAGCTTGAACCGAGGATACTGCAAATATGGAGTTGAAACCGCTTATACGCTGTTTTTGCTTGATTTCCCGTACCTGTTCACGTTTTTTAGTATCTGCTACTTCTGAAACATTCGTCAAAACATTATAGCTGTATGTACGCTCGTTGCGATATGTTTTTTGATTAAAGTGATCTAAGATATATTTTGTAACGAGGGTAATACGCTTCGGAGACATATACGCTTTTTCACGGTCTATATCCCATACTTTGACATCTTCAATATCTTCTTCCTTATCCATTGTTTTGATGTAATCCACACGGAACGGGAGAACGTTCTTATCATTGATAGCATCAACGATCGTATAGGAATGAAGTTGATCTCCGAAAGCCTGTGCTGTTGTGCGGAGGTTTGGATTTTTGCTTGTTCCCGAATTTAAGGCAAATATCGGCGTACCTGTAAAACCGAAAAGATGATATTTCTTGAATTTCTTTGTGATCGCCTTGTGCATATCACCGAACTGACTTCTATGGCATTCATCAAAAATAATAACGACACGCTTATCATACACTTCATGGATAGTATTCTTTTTGATGAATGTAGCGAGCTTCTGAATAGTAGTAATGATGATACGGCAGTCGGGATTTTCAAGCTGCTTTTTTAGAATAGTTGTCGAGGTGTTACTGTTGGCGGCACCTTTTTCAAATCGGTCATACTCTCGCATGGTCTGATAGTCGAGGTCTTTACGGTCAACTACGAACAGCACTTTGTCAATATAATCGAGCTTTGAAGCCAGCCTTGCGGACTTAAACGAAGTCAATGTTTTGCCCGAACCTGTTGTATGCCATATATATCCGCCGCCTGCGATAGAGCCGTATTTCTTGTAGTTATTGGCAATTTCAATACGGTTCAGAATACGCTCCGTAGCAACGATCTGATATGGACGCATGACAAGCAACAGATTCTCCGAAGTGAAGATACAGTATTTCGTCAGAATATTGAGGATCGTATGCTTTGCGAAAAAGGTCTTTGTGAAGTCCACAAGATCGGGAATGACCTTATTATTCGCATCTGCCCAAAAGGACGTAAACTCAAAAGAATTGCTTGTTTTCGTCTTTTTGCGTGCCTTGCCTGCTTCCTTAATGGCATTGAAACGGGTAGTATTCGAATAATACTTTGTGTTCGTGCCGTTTGAAATTACGAATATCTGCACATATTCAAACAGACCGCTGCCTGCCCAAAAGCTGTCACGCTGATAGCGGTCTATCTGATTGAACGCTTCACGGATTGGCACACCACGCCGTTTCAGCTCAATATGCACGAGCGGAAAGCCGTTGACAAGCACCGTTACGTCATAGCAGTTCTGTCGCTTGCCTGTATCGACTTCATATTGATTGATGACTTGCAGGCTGTTGTTGTGGATATTCTTTTTGTCAATTAGCGTGATGTTCTTTGTCGTGCCGTCATCACGCTTCAAATTCTTTACGCTGTCTTCTTGTATCGTCCTTGTTTTCTCAACGATACCCTCATTGGCATTGGCAATATATTCAGAAAAAAAGCGTTTCCATTCACTTTCCGTGAACGTATAGCCGTTGAGTCGTTCGATCTGCACACGAAGATTGGTTATCAGGTCATCTTCCTTGTGTATTGTCAGATACTCATAGCCAAGCTCGCCAAGTCTGCGGATAAACTCCTGCTCAAGCTTTGCTTCGCTCTGATAAGTGTCGGCGGTGCGAGGTTCGGGGATATACTCCGTAACAACGGTGTTTTCGGTTGTGGCGGCTACAATGTTAAAATAACTCACATTCTCACTTCCTCAAAGGACAACAGCTTGTCCCGATAATATTCATATTGTTTTTGTCTTGCTTCTATCTCCGCAGGCAAGCCCTCAGAAATATCGTTGTATAGTTGGTCGAAGCGGTCGAGTGTGGAGACAATTCGTTTTTGTTCTGCGAGAGTAGGGACTGGAATAGATACTTTTTGTATCATTGGTGATGTTAATTGTGGTATACCTGTTTTCGGAACATCATAATGTTGTTTTTGCAAAATATAATATAAATATTTAGTATTTAAGCAAGTTGTATCTTTAGGAATAATTGATAATAAACGTATGATTGGATAAAATGGATAATCTCTATATTCAGCATACCCAATTGTTCCTCTTGCCGTAACGGTTACGGCTGGTTTAGTAATTTTTTCTATATTTGTATAGCCATATAAAGCGTTATTTCCTATGCCGTTGCTAATTATTGGAATATTGTAAAAATCCGTTTTATTTTTTGAAATACTGTCTTTAGGAACGTCACCTCCTGCTGAAATAAAACAAATATCCTTGATTGTCCTCCATTCTCGTTCACCTGCCCCCCCCCCCGCAGACAGTTCCGAAATCTAACAGCATATCACGATAATACTCATACTGCTTTTTTCGTGCCGTGAGTTCTTTTTCAAGTTCCTGCTGTAATGCAGCAACACTTTCCGTGTATGTATCAAGGAGTTTGACAATTTCAGCCTGTACCTCCAGAGGTGGTACAGGGATAATTATATCTGCGAGTCCAGCAGGAGAAACTTCAATTACCTTTGTACCATGAGCCAGCTTGACCTTTTGAGCATAGAACATAGCTGTATGAAAATAATAGCAAAGGTATTTCGGATTTAAGGTGTGATGAATGATTGCAGAATGACCGCTGACAGCAATACTATCCTCGCCGAGCCAAGCGACACATTTACATACATCGTTAATATTTTCACTCGTAACAGCCATTACAATATCATTCTTTGCAGCAAATTTTTGCTTTTGAGCGACTTCTTCACTAATATATGTCAGTGTCTTATCTGCAAATAAGCCATATCGTGTATATATCTGTCCATAGTGAATACAAGGCACACCATTCTCACAAAAGTCTTTTTTTTGAAAACTTCCTCCCCTGATGATAGTGGCTACATCACCCAATTTCTTATATTCCACACCATTCGGGCAAAGCTCTTTTATCATTTGTTCAAGTTTGGTCATTGCTCATACCCCTCATAATAATATGACTGCTCAATGCCTTTGAAAATCACTTCTCTATCATTAACCTTATCTGTCAAATTGGGCTGTATCAGAAAACGAAGCTCCAGATCGTTAATCGGACTGCGCTCCATTGCCTGCAAATACTGCGATTTATCAATGCTAGCCCAGTTAACAACTTTACCGAGCCTTTTTTTCAGGATCATATCCAGCCAGATTCGAGTGCTTCTGCCGTTGCCCTCCATAAAAGGGTGAGCAACATTCATCTCCACATACTTTGCAATGATCTCCTCAAATGTATTTTCCGGCATTTTTTCCACTGCTGCAAGGACTTCTTTCAGATACAAACAATTTGCAAAACGAAATCCGCCCTTTGCAATATTTTTTGTGCGTATCTGTCCTGCGAAATCATAAAGTCCGTGAAACAGTGCCTTGTGGATCGCTTGCAAGCCTTTTGTCGTTCCAACTTCCATACATTCAATTTTTCCGCTGACAAAAAGCTGTTTTGCGTTTTCAAGGCTTTGTGCGTCTATTTCATTTTTATTCAGCATGATTCAACCCTCTATTTCCGCAATAATACGGTCGATCTCCGCCCTTAGCACATCTTCACGCTTAACGATCGCCGCAATTTCTGCATTAAGTTTTACAATGTCAATAACTTCTCGTGTGTCCTCCTGTTCAACATAAGTCGAAACGGACAGATTATAATCATTTTCGGCAATCTCCGTATTTGGCACAAGACGGCAGAAATATTCGCTGTCTGTACGCTCCATGAAAGCCGTTACGATTTTTGATATGTTTTCTTCGGTCAGCTTGTTATTATTTGTAATCTTTACGCACTCCTTAGATGCATCAATAAAAAGCGTGCTGTTTTCAGACTTATTCTTTTTCAGCACCATTATACAAGTGGCAATAGAAGTTCCATAGAAAAGGTTAGCGGGCAACTGAATAATGCAATCTACAAAGTTATTATCTATCAGATACTTGCGTATTTTCTGTTCGGCACCGCCACGATACATAACGCCGGGAAAACATACGATAGCCGCTGTACCGTTATTTGCAAGCCAAGAAAGTGAGTGCATAATGAATGCAAGGTCTGCCTTAGACTTTGGAGCAAGCACTCCGGCAGGAGAAAAACGAGGATCGTTTATCAAAAGCGGATTCGCATTGCCCTCCCATTTTATCGAGTATGGGGGATTTGATACAATTACCTCAAACGGCTCATCGTCCCAATGCTGCGGCTCTGTAAGCGTATCTTCATGAGCGATATTGAATTTATCGTAATCAATATCGTGCAGGAACATATTGATACGGCAGAGGTTATATGTTGTTATATTGATCTCCTGTCCGAAAAAGCCCTGACGAACTTTGTCTTTGCCAAGTATTTTAGCAGCTTTTATCAGCAGCGAACCCGAACCGCAGGCTGGGTCATATACCTTATTGACCTCGGTTTTTCCTGCCGTTGCAATCCGTGTTAAAAGTTCCGAAACCTCCTGCGGAGTATAATATTCGCCTCCCGACTTGCCTGCATTAGAAGCATACATCCCCATGAGATACTCATAGGCATCTCCGAACGCATCTATGGCGTTTTCTTGATAATCGCCTAACTTCATTGAAGCGACACCGTTCATGAGTTTTACAAGACGTTCGTTACGCTTGGCAACTGTACCGCCGAGCTTGTTGCTGTTTACATCGAAATCGTCAAACAGTCCCTTGAAATCGTCCTCGCTCTCACAGCCCTGTGCCGAACTTTCAATGCTGCGAAATATGCCCTCAAGCGTTTCGTTGAGGTTCTCGTCCGTATCTGCTCTTTGTAGTACATTACAGAAAAGCTGTGACGGAAGAATGAAAAATCCCTTAGTCTGCACCATATCCTCACGGGCATCTTCTGCTACATCATCAGACAGCTTTGCATAATCAAAATCGGGAGTGCCTGCTTCGATCTCGCCTGCATTGATATAATTGGTCAAATTTTCAGAAATATAGCGGTAAAACAGCATAACAAGGACATAATTCTTGAAATCCCAGCCGTCAACGCTGCCACGCAGATCATTAGCAATACCCCATATTGTGCGGTGAAGCTCCGCACGTTCCTGCTCTTTTTTGTTATCTATCATGGTAAAAATTCACTTTCGTTTAAGATGCTACAAAATCATTACTATGTATTTTATTATAGCACAATTTGCACGATCAGTCAATCAACAAAGCGACTTTCTTCTCTGTTCCCCGTAATTTTTTTACGGATAATTACAAGAATAATATAGATAAAAGGGAATACTTTTTAAGGCTATGGTTTATGTGTGAAAAAAATATAACCCGAATCCAGATGAAGGATTCGGGCAATTTTTATCATGCCGACGGCTTCTCAAAAAGTGCCGCATTGAGCTTATCAGCAGCTTCCTTTTCAACTTTTTTAAGAACATGACTATAAACATCCATAGTGATCTGATAGCTTGAATGACCTAAACGCTCTTGTGCTACTTTTGGAGAAATACCTAAAGAAAGCATAATTGTTGCGTTTATGTGACGAAGATCATGGAATCGAATATGTTTAAGATCATGAGCTTTCAGAAAACGGCGAAACTTCAAAGAAAACGAGTCACTTTTGTATGGCGAGCCGTCCTCTTGACATATGATATAATCGCTATCTTTTGCATTTCTTGCAGATTTTGTATCTTTGAGAAGATCAATCAAAGTTTTCGGTATCTGTATAGTACGCTTGCCACTTTTCGTCTTTGGACTCTTGGTGATACGTTTATTATCAACAGTTACAAGATTCTCCTCAACAGACAAATAACCATTCTCAAAATCAATATGTTTCCATTTCAAAGCAAGAAGCTCACCACGTCTTAAACCTATGCAAATCTCTATCATCAGCGGCAGATACATATTTGTATCTTTAGCACAATTAAGCATATGCTCCACTTCCTCCATACTATAAATATCAGGCTGAAAACGAACCAGTTTCGGCATTGTAATATTATCGCAAGGATTCTTAGGAATAAGTTCCAGCATTACAGCTTTTTTCATGGCTGCCGACAAATTAAGCACAATATTCTTAATAGTCTTAGGCGACAATGGCTTACCTGTAAGCGGTGATTCCTTCTGTAATGAAAACACCCACTTTTGAATATCTATATTTTTTAGCTGCTGTAAATACATATCGCCAAACTGCGGAATAATGTACTTTTCAGTTTGATCAATATAGTGCAAAACAGTCGTAGGCGAAAGTTGATTCTTGACATAAAGTTCAAGCCATTGGTGCATAAAATCTTTAACAGTTATTTTACTGTCTTTTGTAAACGTTTGATTTTCAATTTCGCTAATAAAATCTCGCATTGCTTTTTCAGCCTGCTTTTTACTACCCTTAACAGTCTTGTAAAAACGCTTACGTTTTCCTGTGGCAAACCCAGCTTCTTCTTCGGCAACGATCTGATAAGTAGTAATGCCGGACTTAGTTTCTCGTTTTCTTAAATGTGCTGTAAACGGCATAATATAGCCTCCTTCACAAAATTATAAAATAATGTTCGACGTGCCTTTATAAAAAAATTCGAGGAGAAAACGTACTCCCCGAATAATTTTTTCTTAGTATTCCTCAGCTAAAAGCATTGTTGCAATATGCTTATTCTCATCCTCAAAGTAATCGTCAATAACGTAAATCTTTGCAATTATTGGTCTTTCGACGACAGTAAGAATGTATGTCTTGTTATACTCTGGCTGCTCGGAATAATGATGTATCACCTGCAAATTATTTTCTATTTTCAGGTCAAAAACCTGTAAATAATCTTTTGGAACAGGCATATTGGCAATAGCTGACCAAATGAATAACTGCAATTCTATTGGTACGCTTTTAATTACTCCGTTGGTTATAAACTTGTCACACTCAAACATTAAATACATCTCCCTTCTACGACCGCTTTTATATCGTCACAATAAGGTATGTAAATATCTTCGCTGTAACCATCAGAAGCAGCCCATACAGTATGCAGCCATGCTGTATCATCAAATGTTACCTCTTCGCAAAATTCAAGAAATTTATCTGAAATATATCCAATATCCTCTTTTTCGAGAAGTACAATGGAAAACATACCACTGATGTCATTCAGATCGTAATCTTGCAAAATACCTTTATATTTTCTGATAAGATAAGCTTTAAATTCTCCCTTTGGCAGTTCTGTCTGTATCATATTTATTGAATCAATTTTTCTCATATTATCACCTTTGTAATCCGGGCGAAGCATTGCATTCTGCCCATTTTTAATTATTTTTTCTTAATAATGACCTTGAATATTTTAACCACACATACAGCAATCTCAACAGCCACTTCTACCACTGGTTTCACTCTTCATCAGCCCCTTTCATAATTGTATTTGCAAGAATTGCAGCAGCAACTGCACCCTCTGCAACAAGTGTAAATATTACGCCTGCAATAAAATCTTTCATGTCATTTTCCTCGTATAATAGATTTTAGGATGTTTTCAAGAGCACCCTAATGAACC
>CAJTWE010000041.1 GCA_910579955.1 uncultured Ruminococcus sp.
CTTAGCAAGAGCGGAGCGAAGCGACAAATCTTGCGGACTGATATAGTATTCTTTAATTAGAATATCCTGCTTATGGATAAAACAAAAAAACAAATTATCCTGAATTTAGCGAGACTTAAACCATCCGCAAAAATTGGTCGCTATGCTCCCTCTTTTGCTATGTATAAAAATTTCGCATATTATTCTTGCTGCTTACTAAAAGAAGGCTTTCTGTTATGTACTTGACATAAACAGAAAGCCCTTTTTTGAATGCGAAATTTTGATTTTATTATTACAGCCACAGCTCGATTTTTAGTAAGGAGCATTTCGCCGTCTGCGGACGGCGACCGGCATTTTTTGAAAAAATTGCCGGCTCAAAAAAACTTTTATTTATTTGACTTTTTGTTGCCCACTTTCTGCATGAATCTATCTATTCCTACCTGTACTCTCTTGTGCGTACAGCTGCCTATCTCCCCGGCTTCATCTCTTGCTGTTATATTATACGTTACCTCCCTGCCGCTTACTTCTATTATCTCCGCCTCAGCATACACTGCCATACCCTCTGGTGTCGCTGCTGTATGACTAAGCTCCAAATAAGTCCCAACAGTAGTCTCTTCATCCTCCAAATAAGGTTCTACTGCCTTACAAGCTGCTTCTTCCATAAGTGCGGAAAGCATCGGTGTTGCATACACCCTCAAAGATCCGCTTCCAACTGTAACCGCAAGCTTACTCTCATCTACATTGGTCTTCGCTGTTCCCTTTGACCCGATCATTATTGGCTTCATATACATTCTCTCCTTAATACTGTTATTGATTCTCTGCCTCTACCTCAGCTGCTGTTTTTTTACCACCAAGAGTATCAAGGGCACTAGGTGCTACTATATCTCCCAGTATATGATCATAGGTAAGTGCGTCAAGCTTTTCATTTTGTGCCTGATTCGGATTATAATTAGTCGAATATACAGGCGTTACAAGCATTTCATCAATCATGGTTTGCGTGAACGCATCTCTCGGTGCATCTATCCATTCCATAATTGCATACGGCAGATAAAATACTGATACATTCTCCTCCGGCAGAACACTGTTATCAAGTCCACAGTTGTTCCATAATATATACTTCTGCTCATACAGTGTATCACAATTTTCACTGGTTATTCCAAGCTGTGCATATATACCGTCATCTCCTCTGAGGGACGGGAAATGATCGCCTATAAACAGTACTACCGTTGGCTCGTCAAAGTTTTCCATTCGTGTCAAAAACGCTTTAAGCCCATCGACTGTATGTCTTACCCATGTAAGATAATTATCAAATTCATCGCCCTCACCCTGAGTATATGGCTGATGATTCTGCATTGTTGTCGTGTGGATGAACATAGGTTCTTCAGATTCATCAAGAAGCTGCTCTATCTGAGAAAGAACTGTGTTGTCATCAAAATACGTACCGAAATATTCTACCGGTACTGTAAAATCTGTATCAAAGATCATGGTATCATAACCAAAGTTTGCATATATCTTATTTCTGCCGTAGAAGCTTGCAAGATATGGGTGAATATATGCTGTGTTATATCCCCATGACTTATAATATGCAGGAACTGTAGGCTGTGGTCTATCAAGAAGTACTCTGTTAGGCATGCTCGGATCATCCAGAGATTTTACCGGCAAACCAAACATAAGCTCAAACTCCGTACGTACAGTATAGCTTGCATATGTAGGCGCAATAGCTGTTCCGGAATATCCCATATCAGCTGCTCTGTCAAAGTTTCTGTATGTACTGCCTATAACATCTTTAAGTTCGTCAAACGCTCTGAAATCTGCAAAGGACTCCGACATTATCACAATAACATTAGGCTTGCCATTTTTAAAGTATTCATCCTTTTCCTCAGGCTCGGAAAGATAGGATTCTATAACGCTATCACCATCTACCTCATAATTATCAGGCTCTGATAACCCTCCGACAAAACCTTCTGAACCTGTCTGCATAAAAAATGCAATAAAGCCGTTATTATCGTACTTTTCATTGAGTATAAACGTATTATTTGCCGGCTTTGTATCAATTCCGAAAACATCATATAAAGGCTGTGAAAATGATGGAAAAATTACCATCAAAACGCAGCAGGATAAGCAGGCAAGTCCTGATACAAACCGTACAGGGAGTTTTAATTTCTTACTGATCTTAGGATTCAGAATAAACGCCGCTACAATATAACCTATAACCATAAGTACTGTTATAACCAGTCTTGTGGTTATTTTTATATAGGCAAAGCCTTTTAGAGAAATAATGTTGCCTGAAAGCATCATATCGGGCAGCATAAGATGATTGCCATTAGTACCATATTTAAAAAGCTCTGCTATACTAAGCGCCATTACTCCTATTGATTCAATAAGCATGGCAAGCCACCCTCGCCGCAAGATAAGCATAAGTCCCCAGAATATTGACGCTATAATCAAAATGTCAAAGAGCATAATGCCCGGATGCTCTGCTATAAACAAAACCAACTTGCTTGGGTATTTATTTACTGTCAGCTCAGACATACAAACTAAAAATACAGGAAAGAGTATCAGCAAAAAACGATTGGTCATTGGAAACCTAAGTGTATGTTTATTCTGCCAGATACATATTTTCTGCACGCACCTGTGCAGCCACTTCAATTTGTCTATACAGAAGCCTGTGAAGGTGCTTATTGCTTTATTTTTCATAATCTCACCAATCCTAAATAACGCTGCATTTTGCAGATAAAGGCACATTTTCGTACGCTATATAAATATAACCTTGCCGAATTTTAATAAATATCACCGGCTAAGTTACCTCTTAATATTACCACAAGTGCTTTAAAAGTTCAATAGATTTCATTTATTTTCAATTGAACGTTTTGTTTTTCGTTTTTTTGCTCATATCCAAATATCTATATGCTGCTTTTTTAGTGAGTTTGACCTTACTAAAAATGTATTTTTTAAAAATATTACTCAAAACGAGAAATATCTCTTGACATATTATTCAAAACGAGTTATACTAATAATAGAGATTACAATTTTTTACTCAATTTGAAAAAAAGCCACCAAAGCTGAATTAACCGGAAAGGAGCAAAACCTATGGGAATTATGGAAATGCAAACACTTATGGAAAACTACAGGGTAAGCTGTAACTTACTCACCGAACGAATCGAAGAAATAAACAAACAGCTTAAATTCACAGTAACGGAAAATCAATATAGGGAACTTTCAAACCGACGCCGCACCCTCAGGGAGGAAAGACTTGATATTCTAAATATAATGAAAGGCTTACAGGAGTACTGCAAATGAAGATGAAACGAGTTTCACTCTATGATTCTATGAAATTTGAACCCTTTGAGGACCACGAAGAGGAAAGATGCTGGCAAAAGCAAGCGGCATCAGCCTTAAAAGTTTTAATAAAATCCCGACTCACACGTCGACAAAAACAAGTAATTGTGTTATACTATTATAAAGGTATGAAGCAGCGTGACATTGCAAAACAGCTCGGTGTAACAGAATCAGCTGTATCACATGCAAAAATAGAAGCGCTTAAAAGAATCAAATTCTATCTGGAAATTCTCAGGAGATGATACATATTATGATGGAAACGCCAATTTACGACTTTTTAACGAAATATTCAAACAGCGCACCCATAAGAGCACATATGCCGGGACATAAGGGAATATCCCCTATACCGGAGCTTATGAGTGCATATTCTCTTGATATAACGGAGATCGCAGGCGCAGACAGCCTTTTTGAAGCTGACGGGATAATCAAAAAAAGCGAAGAAAACGCTTCTGCACTTTTTGGCACTCTGGAAACCGTCTACTCATGCGGGGGTTCTACCTTGTGCATACAGGCAATGCTATATCTTATGAAGCAGGAGAACAGACGTGTTATAGCAGGCAGAACCGTACATAAGGCTTTTCTAAATGCCTGCATTTTGCTTGGAATAGAAGTAACATGGGTTTATCCCAAAGAAGAACATGGTATACTTTCAGGCAAATTTGATCCGGCAGATTTTGAAAAGGCGCTTAATGATGCTAAACTTTCACCTTGCTGCGTTTATGTAACTTCTCCGGATTATTTAGGGAACATGGCAGATATTGCGTCACTTTCCGAAATAAGTCACCGATATAACGCTCCACTGCTTGTGGATAACGCTCATGGCGCACATCTTGCTTTTTTCCCTGAAAATATTCACCCTATAGCACTTGGCGCTGATCTGTGCTGTGATTCTGCACATAAAATGCTCCCCTGTCTTACGGGCTGCGCCTATCTGCATACATCAAATAAACAATACAAAGGCAAATTAAAAGGTGCTATGAATATGTTTGGCTCTACAAGTCCATCATATCTTATGCTTTTATCTCTTGACCTATGCAATGTTTTCCTGCAAAATGAAGCAAGAGAAAACATTGCAGGAATTATAAAAAACATAGAAGAAATGAAAAAACGCCTGCAAAATAAATATATATTTGCTGGCGGGCATGATCCTTTTCATCTGGTTATCGACACTGCCGCAATGGGCATATGCGGAACAGCTCTTGCAAAGGAGCTTGAAAAACTCGGCTGCTTTGCAGAATATGCCGGCAAGGAAGCAGTAGTGTTGCTATTATCAGCAGCTGAAAGGATACAAGAGCTTTTACGGCTTGATAATGCATTACAGCAATGCACCGGACTTATAAAAAGCTCAAATACGGCAAAAAAGCCGCCGTCGTTCACCAGACCAGAAGTCATAATGAATATGCGCAAGGCGGCGTTATCTGAAAGTGAGATCATATCTGTAGAAAATGCAATCGGCAGAATATGCGCCGGAGTACATGTCCCCTGTCCACCGGCAGTTCCTATTGTAATAAGCGGTGAGATAATAGATGAAAGGACGGCAGAGGTTTTGAAGTTCTATAATGTAAACGAGATAGAAGTTGTAAAATAAAATTAAATTAAATCAAATAACCTGCAAACGAAAAAGCAGCAGTTGCACATTTGATATGCACTGCCGCTTTTTGTTTATTTAATAATAAGCTATAATAATATATTTATTCTTCCTCGTCTGTGTGTCCTATCTGATGAAGTCTGGCAGGAGATGCACTGCGGAAATGATTTAATTCCTCTGTAGCATCTGTTTTATTTTCTGTTTTTTCTTCACTGTCGCCCTCATCGTCTCCGATAATGCTCTTGTAACCGTCGTCCTCGGTGGTCTCTTCATCTTCCACATGCTTTGCACGTTCTTCCTTTGCCTGACGAAGAGCTTCCCTTTCTTCCGGTGTCATCATGTTTTTCCTAACTATGATAACAGATATGAAAGCTATTGCTATCAGTGCACCGCCTGCACAAACCCAGAATACGATCCTTTTCCATGGGAAGTTTCTCGGACTAAAGCCTACGCTTACATCGCAATTCTTAATATATCTTTCAGCAGAATCAAAACCTCTCAGCATAAAGCCTTCCACAGCCATAGGAATAGTATTACTGGATTCATCAACTATTTCCGTTACGCCAAATGCGTCCTCGCCTATATCTACTACTCGCTTAGGCAGGATTACCTCCATAAGCTTTTCATCCGCATAAAACGCATGATCGCCTATAACAAGATCTTCTCCCTCACCATCTGTTTCATTATCAGCACCAACAAATGTAACACTTTCAAGAGAATCACAATCCGCAAAAGCTGTACTCATAATATTTGTAACGCTTTCAGGAATTCTTGCATAATTTAAAGACGAACAGAAATCAAAAGCGCCTAAACCAATAGTTGTCAGACTATCAGGGAAAATTACTTCCTGTAGGTTTTCACAACGGAAAAACGAACCATCATATATATCTACCACACCATCAGGCACTGTAAATGATTTATCTTCACGTGCCGGCGGATAGAAATAAAGAATCGTTTCGTCCTTGCTGTAAAGAACGCCGTCATTTACCGTATAGCTTGGATTGTTTTCATCTACTGTAATATTAGTAAGATTTGTGCAGCCCATAAACGGTGCATCTCCAAGACTTTCTAAAGATGCTGAGATGTAAAAATCTTCAAGGCTCACACAGTGTGCGAAATCATAGCCGCCCAGTGCAGTAATACTTTCAGGTATCTCTACACTTTCAAGGCTGGTACACATATAAAATACCAGATTTCCCATATTAGTAAGCGTTTCTGGAAGAACTATTTCTTTAAGAGAGCTGCATTCACGAAACGCCTCATCTCCTATGGAAACTGTTTCACTGCCAAATGTAACGCTTTCCAAAGATGTACAATACGCAAACATACCTACTGGTATATCCTTTACAGTATTAGGAAGTGTTACACTTTTAAGAGAAGAACATTCTGCAAAGGCATATGCGCCAATAGAAGTAAGCTCTGCATTTTGAGGCAAAGTCACAGACTGCAAATTTTGACATCCTGCAAAAGCACCCTCTGCAATAGAAGTAATAGTGTAGCCGTCTATTTTTGGCATTATGTTTACATTAGCCGCTGTAGAACTGCACTGCGTAACCTCTACAAAACGTGAATCATCTATAACATTATATGTAAGAATACCGTCACTGAATGATGTTACTTCTTTGTCCTCAGGTGTATATGCGCCGTTATCAGCTGCCGCAACTGTAAAAGCAGAAGCTGACGCAAAGCTGAATGCAGCAGCAGATACAGCTATAAAACGGCGGAATATGGATTTTTTCATTATGATTATCCTTTCTTTTTTTGTTCAGAACGTTTTGTGGCACTGCCTGTTCTGCCGCCCTTAACGGGCCTTGGGATATACGCTCTTCGGCGAAGAACAACTATAAGCACCACTGCTCCTGCCAGAAGTATCACACCGCCGGCAGCAGCAAACCATATCCATAATTTACTGCTTCCATGTCCTGTTCCATTAAGGTCATACTGTTCTACAAAGCCGTGTATAACGTCATTTTTAGAATATTCCACAGTAAAGCCATCAAACTTTTTCGGCTCTGTATCCTCAGACTCAGCATAATACCCCATTGCACCATCACCTATTTCTGTAATGGAATCGGGAAGATGGAGTGTTCTCAGCTCTATACAGTTGAAAAAGCTATATGCACCAATTTTTTCAGTGCCTTCCGGAACTGTTACCTCTGTAAGAGCAGCACAGGTATAGAACGCATAGTCCTCTATATATTTTAAAGTCGATGGCAATGATATATTTTTCATTGACGAGCAATACGAAAACATATTTGAAGATACACTATTTGCGCCCTCCGGAATTACAATGCTTTCAAGTCCCGTGCAGCGGAAGAAAACATCAATGCCGTAAATATTTGCGCCGCCAAGATCAATATTTTTCAAGTAAACTGCGTCTACAAAGCTGCCGTTTGCAAGCTGCATGCAGCCCTCTGGAATGGCGTAACTTTCATCTTTTTTTGCTTCTGGATAGCGCACAAGCGTTATACCGTCTTTTGTAAAGAGAACTCCGTCACGGCTTGTAAACATTGAGTTTTCATCCGCTGTTTCAATGGCTGATAATGATTTGCAGTCGAAAAAGATATATGAACCTAAATTATGCACGTTTTCCGTAAGCGTCACGATTTTGAGTGACGAGCAGCCCTGAAAAGCATAATCTCCTATTGTAGTAAGGCTATCCGGAAATGTTATCTCAGAAAGAGACTCACAACCATAAAAGCTTTCTGAATTAATTACCTCAATACCCTCGGGCATGATAACAGTTTTCAGTCCTTTGCACTCATAAAACGTTGCCTCCGGAAGCTCTGAAATTCCCTTTGGAACGGTAACGCTTTCAAGCACAGGGCAGGCATCAAATACGCCTGCTCCCATTTGTTCAATTTCTACAGGAAGCTTTACTGTTTTTAGTTCAGAACAAGCGGAAAACGCCTGTCTGCCGATAATTTTCACACTGTCCGGAACAGTAACCTCTTTTAGGAAATAACATTCGGAAAAGGCACTGTCTGCGATTTCTGTAACAGGAGCACCGTCTATCTCCTCAGGAATAGTACATTTCTCAGCGTTTTGGTAACAGTTTGTAATTATAACATGTCCATCGTCTGCGATTTCATACTCAAGGTCTTCATATTCAAACGGCTTCTCTTCAGCGTTTACAGACATTGCAGACATGGCAGGCATTACTGAAAACGAATTCACTATAAATGCAGCTCCGAGTATAAAACAAAGCTTATTTTTTTTCATAAGACTTAACCCTTCTTGCTGCGATTTTTCTTTGCCGAAACTGCAATAGCACCTACACCGCCGCAAAGTACAACTGCTCCGAGTGCGATAATTATAACTTTCCATGTAAACTGCGAAGTGCTGCTATTCTCTTTTTCAACGATAACGTTTGAATCTGTAGCCTCTTCACTTTCACTGTCAGCTGCTGCGTCCTCTTCATCGCCTGAAAGCATAGCCTTTATCTGAGCAGATGTCTTTGATACAAATGTAAAGTTATTTTTATAGTCGTATTCCTCATCCTTATCAGTTGCGTATATCTGAGCAACAGAGCCGCCCAGACCGTATATTACCAATGTACTGTAAGATGTTTGGAGGTTTTCGCTATAACCCAAAGCACAGTAGTCTATAGATTCAACAGTAGTTGGTATTACAATACTGCGTACAGCTGTTCCCGCAAAAGCACCTTGACCGATTTCTACTAGTCCTTCATTCAGTGTAACGTCATCAAGATTTGAGCATCCTGCAAATGTTGCACTTGGAATAACAACAAGCTCAGGCGGAGTTTTTATAGAAGTAAGTCTCTTCATATAAGCAAATGCGTAGCTGTCTATGCTTGTTACCGTTTTTGGAATGTCGACTTCTTGAATAGTAGTATTTGCAAATGCCCATGAGTCGATATAGATAAGACCATCCGGCAGCTGAATATCGGTAAGATATGTATTGCTTGCAAAGCAGCCGTGATAAAGCTCCTCTACACCGTCGGGAACAACGTATGAAGTATCTTCCTTTTTAGGTGGGTAAGCAACAAGTGCGATTCCATCCTTTGAAAACAAAACGCCGTCCTCTGTCTTATACATGGAATGTCCTTCTTCTACGAAAAACTCATTAATGCTTGTGCCGTAGAATGCGCTTGCGCCAATATGACAAATATTTTTAGGAATCGTTACAGTTTCGATCTTAGACTGATTATTAAAAATAAAGTCACCCAGTCCTACAACAACAACTCCGTCGATTTTCTCAGGAAAAACAACATTCTTGTCCTCCGGCTCATACGCAGTGATAACCGCACCGCCGTATTCTTCATCAATGTGGTATGTATACTCACCGGAGGTTATTTCCTCCGGCTTTTCTACAGTTGTTTCGCTTGTGGTTTCCTCCGCTGCTTCGGAGACAGTTGTTTCTGTACCATCTGCCACAGCTGATACTGCTGCTGCACCCATACATGAAACAGAAAGCATAAAGCTTAAAATAAATGCAGTCACTTTCTTTTTAGAAAACATAAATTTTACGACCCTTTCTTATCTTATTCAACAGTAACAGATTTAGCCAAATTTCTCGGCTTATCAACATCATTTCCTCTATGGACGGATGTATAATATGCAATAAGCTGAAGCGGAACTACAGCAAGCATAGGCATAAGCATATCATCAAAATCAGGCAGACCAAATTTCATATCTGCTGTGTTCTGCTCCGGCTGATAGCTGTCTCTACAAACAAGTATGACCTTAGCACCACGGGATTTTACTTCTTGTATATTACTGATGGTCTTGTCAAACAGAGCCTGCTGTGTTGCAACAGCAATAACCGGCATACCTTCATTTATAAGAGAAATAGTACCGTGCTTTAGCTCACCTGCCGCATACGCCTCGGAATGAATATATGAGATCTCTTTAAGCTTGAGAGAACCTTCCATGCTAAGAGCATAGTCAAGACCTCTTCCTATATAAAGCAGACTATCCGCATTTATAAGAGTTGCTGCAATATACTGAGTGGTTTCCTTATGTTCAAGAAGATTTTCTATCATATCCGGAGTTTTCTCAAGCAATGATACAAGTCTTCTGCACTCGTTCTCATCAATTTTTCCAACAGCCAGTGCCATTTCAAAAGCGAAGAGGTACATTACTGCTATCTGAACCATATAAGCCTTTGTAGATGCAACAGCGATCTCAGGACCTGCATGAGTATAGATAAGCATATCGGCTTCTCTTGCAATAGAACTGCCCATAGCGTTTACAATAGCAAGTGTTTTTGCACCCTTTTCCTTTGCAAGGTGCATAGCCGCTTTACTATCAGCTGTTTCACCTGATTGGGATATGATTATAACAAGATCTCCCTCGCCTACGATTGGATCTCTATATCTGAATTCAGAAGCAATATCAACTATAACAGGAACTCCTGCCAGTTTTTCCACAACATATTTGCCCATCATACCAGCATGCATAGCCGTACCGCAGGCAACGATAAATATCTGTCTGAACTCTCTAAGCACCTGAGGGGTTATGCCGCATTCCTCAAGATTCGGCAAACCATCCTTGATTCTCGGCTTGATGGTGTTTCTTATAGCTGTAGGCTGCTCATGAATTTCTTTAAGCATAAAGTGCTCATAGCCGCCCTTTCCGATAGCTTCAACGTCCCAATCGGCTGTTTTCAGCTCTTTCTGAATAGGTCTTCCAAAGCTGTCGAATATCTTTACTCCGTTATTATCAAGCACAGCGATCTCTTCATGCTCTAGGAGATAATAATCCTTCGTATATTCAAGCACTGCCGGAACATCGGAGGCAATAAAGCTTTCGCCCTCACCAACGCCTACTATAAGCGGACTTTCCTTTCGAACTGCATAGACAACATTCGGATGATCCGCAAATATAATACCCAGAGCATATGAGCCTTCGAGACTGCGGATAGTATCCATAATAGTCTTAATGGGACTGCCGTTGTAGTTATAATCAAGGAGCTTTGCAGCAACTTCTGTGTCTGTATCGCTGGCAAAGGACACACCCTTATCAGTAAGATAATCTTTTATTTCCTTATAATTTTCAATAATACCGTTATGTACTATAGTAACTCTTCCGCCGCTGTGGGGATGGGAATTAACGTCAGAAGGTTCACCATGTGTAGCCCATCTTGTATGGCCTATACCGGCATTGCCCATAGGTTTACCGTCCGCATTCATTTTATCCACAAGGTTTTGAAGTCTACCTTTTGATTTAGCTACCTCAATTTTCTGGTTTTTATTAAAAACCGCAATACCAGCTGAATCATAGCCTCGGTATTCTAGTTTTGAAAGTCCGTTTATAAGCACATCTGTGCAATCACGCTTACCAACATAGCCGACTATTCCGCACATAGCGTTAGTCCTCCTTATTTATAGTATTTACATTTATTAGTGATAAAGCAGACCTTTTGGGAGATTTTCGATCAGGTCTGCTCTCCTGCCATTTCAATTGAAATAAGCCATACATTTAGTATTATAACATAATATATGAAACATTGCAAGCGAAAATAAGTATGAAAGGCGAAAATCCGGTGAAAGAATTGTTTTAAACTGACGATAATGAAATAAATCAATAAAAGTTTTTTTGAGCCGGCAATTTTTTCAAAAAATGCCGGTCGCCGT
>CAJTWE010000042.1 GCA_910579955.1 uncultured Ruminococcus sp.
CGCTCTTTCAAACTTACGGCTCATTATAATATAAATAACGATAGTTATTATACCAATAAAACCGTATATCATACAACGTGCTAAAACACTCCAAGTAGCATTGTTTAAAAGCGTGGTTATAGCTGTGTATGTCGTTCGCTCCTTGATTGCAAAGCTGCTTATTGCATCTGTACAAAGCAAATACACACAAGGTATTGCTGTAAGCGCACTTCCACAGAAGAAACCTGTACCTATCCAATAAAGACGTCTTGCATTTCTGGTTCTCTCAATAAATGCAAGTACAAATGACATAATGATAATAGCTGCAAATAATAACCATTGAATCGGCGACAGATATTTTGCAGCTGTTTTTACTGCATTATTCTCGCTGATTGTTTTCATGTAAAATGCATCCATTCGCTTTCCTATCGTGGAATTTGCATTTAAAATGGTTTCACTGAGCTTTTTGTCAAAAGCATCGTCCGGAGTATAGTTTATGGATTCAGCATATTCATGGAAGAATGTGGTTATGCTTTCTTCCAGTGCTGTATTATTTGTAACATAATCAGCTTCAATGCCGTTTATTTCATCTAAATATATGCCTACACGTCGGCACATTTCATCTTCTATCCACTCTTTGCTTATAGCGTCCATATAAACTTCTGCCGGTATCGCTGTTGTATTATACTGACTTCCAAAGTCGCTTTCAATTGAATTATACACCTTATCCGCAAGCTTTTCTTCACGGATGATATTAGTGTAAATTCCGGAATTGCTTAAAAATGGAACAGCTGCCGAAGTCAGAATAAACGCTGACATAAAGAACGAAAGCAGCACTGTAAGAAGAATTCGTCCTATAGTATAACCCTTGCTCATTATTCTGCCTCCTTCTGATTATAGTAAACCATTTCTACAGGTTTGCATACAACGCCTACACGCTTTTCGGAAGAACCGAATACCTGCATTTCACAGGTGTAAAGTGTAAGCTTTTCTTCTTTTGCAGGCAGAACATATTTTTTGTTATCAGCATTGAATTCAATTAGCTCTGATACCTCATATGTAAATCTTCCATACTGCGTATATAGAGTAACCTTGTCGCCTACAGCAGCTTTATTGAGTTTATTAAAGAAAGTATTTACATGGGCATCTATAACGACGTTTCCCCCTGAACCTGCTGCTGTTGAAGATGTGGTTTGTACTGCTCCAAGCTCCAGAAGCTCAGCATTGCTGCCCCAATAAACAGGTACAGACATGCCTATTGATTCTATTTCCAGAACAGCATATTGTTCACCAAATACAGGGATAGTTACCTTACCCTCTGAGTATGTCTTGCCGTTATATTCAGTATCAATCTGATTGTTAACTATCTCAAGACCGCTGCTGGCAGAGCTTTTCATATTGTCCATAAAAGCGATTTTGGTAAATGTAGAAATCTTCTCATATGGACGTATCAGTACTGGGATTGCAATAGCTATACACAAAATAAGTATGAGCAGAGGCAGAACTATCTGAACTGTTCTGCTCATATATTGACTGTTATCTTCTGTTTTTTGTTTTTTATTTTTGCTCATAGATGTCTCTTTACTCCCTGTTTTTCTTAGATCTGGTGATAAGTGCAATACCTCCTACAGATAATAGCAGCATTGCTCCTGAAACAACTACCGGAATAGTGTAGGAATAACCTGTCGGATCAACAGTTACGCTCATAGATGTAACATTTATAAGCTTGCCGTTTTCATCAACAGCGCTGACAACCAAATCATCTCCTGAAAGCTCATCAATGTTGAAGTTTATTCCAAACTCCTTGCCAACGTCCATAAAGTTTGCAAGAAGCTCTGCCTTATCTTCAGCGCTGAGAAGCTTTAAAACGCTGTTGCGTTCGCTTGGTGTCATGGAATTGATAAATTCCTGTTTTTCCTTATCACTCATAGAGTTGAGATAATTTTTCTTTTCTTCCAGAGATGCGTTTATAAAATTACTGTCTGATTTGCGTGTAGTAACGGTAGTGGTTGTTGTCTCTTTGGAGTCGTTATTATTAGAAGGTGAAGTAGTAGTTGAAGCTGTTGGTGCTTTGATGCCGTACTGCTCTTCTATTTTTTTTGCAGCCTCTTCGTCGTACTGATAAATCATGGAAATAGCCTTATCACACTGTTCAGAAGTATAATTTCCGCCTGAATAGGTGTTGATAGCCTGTTGAACCATCCAATCAGGCCAGCCTGCCGCATAAGCTGCGGCGATAACGTCGCCTACTGATGTAGCAGAAGCTGTCATACTTGTGCAAACTGGCATTGCAACAGCAATAACAGCAGCAATAGAAGCGGCAGCCTTTTTAAACTTTTTAGTATTCTTCATAAGATATTATCCTTTCTGGTTGACATTAAGAACTTATTTTAAGTCCTACGTGTATAGCCTTACACTTTCATTATAATGCCTTTGAGTACAAATTGCAAGTGTTTCCATACATTTACACATACTTTTCACTTACTCTCCAAGCTCGAAGTCTATATTACCGCTGTTTACATCTGTTTTTACGCATCTTACTTTAACAGTGCTGCCAAGGCGGAATTCTCTGTCGCCAACTACTTCTTTGAAAGAGATATTCTCATCATTGTACCATTCGCCGTCCTCCGGAAGAGTTCTCACATGAACCATACCTTCAATAGAATTAGGCAGCTGTACATAAAAGCCAAAATCACTTATACCTGAAACTATGCCCTCGAAATCCTCGCCTAAATGCTGCTGCATATATTCTGCTTTGTAGCAGTCCTCACAATCACGTTCGAGCATAATAGCTCTTACTTCTGCATCGCTTGATGATTTTGCTGCTTCCGTTACAAATGCTTTGTATCTTTTGCTGACCTTTTCAGCATTTTTACATTCGCACCAATAGCTCATTATGCGGTGAATTGCAAGATCGGGATAACGGCGTATAGGCGATGTGAAGTGGGCGTAGTCTTTAAGTGCAAGTCCGAAATGACCAATAGGCTCTGTGTCATACTGAGCCTTTGCCATAGAACGAAGAACCATTATATTTATTACAGGATAAGCCGGTGTATCTTTAGCATTTTTCAGTATCTGAGCCAGATGAACTGGTTTTACATTTGAGAAGTCCGGAACACTTATTCCAAGACGAACAAGTACATGTTCCAGATTTTCTATTTTTTCCATAGATGGCTTTTCGTGTATTCTGTATACAAAAGGCAGACCCTTATCAGCAGCAAATTTAGCAGACGCTTCGTTTGCAAGGAGCATCATTTCTTCAATGATACATTCGCTTTTTCCACGGCTGCGAGGATTTACATCTACGCAAGTTCCCTGTTCATTCAGAACGAGTTCACTTTCAGTTGTCTCTATCTCAGGAGCGCCGCGTCTTTCTCTTTCACGTATTCTGATATCGCAAAGCTCATTCATGATAGGTATCATATGAGAAACTTCCGAGTATTTTAATTTTAGGAAATCATCGGCTTCTCCTGCCAAGATTTTATTTACTTCCTTATATACACCCTTTACACGGGAACGGATGATCGTTTTTTTGAAATCATAGCTTACCAATTCGCCGAATTCATCAAGCTCCATAAGTGCAGAAAATGCAAATCTGTCTTCCTGCGGATTGAGTGAACAAATACCGTTTGAAAGTTCAGGCGGCAGCATAGGGATAACCTTATCAGCATAATAAACACTTGTACCACGGTCTATAGCGTCCATATCAAGAGGTGACTTTGGACGAACGTAGTGCGAAACATCTGCAATGTGAACGCCAAGGCGATAACCCTTTTCAGTTTTTTCAATAGAAACAGCATCATCAAGATCCTTTGAATATGCGCTGTCAATAGTAAAAATCGGCATTGGACGCAGGTCAATACGGTTAGATAATTCTTTCTCTGTTACTGATATTTCGCTGGGAACATTCTGCGCTTCTGCAAGTGCTTCAAAGGAAAATTCTTCTGTAACTCCGTGCAGAGCTATCATAGCTTTAGCACATGAATGCGCTGCTTGTGCACTTCCGAAGCTGAAAACCACCTTAGCCATGTGTTCAGAGTGTCTTTTTCCTCTTATGCATATCTCAGCCAAAACCTTATCGCCTTCGTTATAATCAACGCTTTGTCTGCGGTTTATGCGAATAGGAGTTCTTGACATAGTATCCGGCAAAAGACAGAGAATGCCGTCCTCACAAACTATCTTGCCAGTAATACGGCTGTCGGCTTCTTCTATGATGTCAACGACTTCGCCTTCCGGTTTTCCGCTTCTGGAAGGAATTTCTCTGTAAAGAACTCTGTCTCCGGGCATAGCACCGAGCAGGAATTTTCCGGGAATAAACACATCATCAGAATCATCAAATTCAGGACGCACAAAACCAAACGTTCCGCTGAGTCTCACTACTTCCGCTGGATAATATCCAAATATTCGTGAAAGAGCAAGTCCCTTTTTTCTTATGCATACATCGCCTATACGTATCAATTCTTTAAGAGCGGCATTGTAAGCGGCGGGACTTCCTTTATTTATTTTGCATTTAGCTTCAAGCTCTTTTTTATCAAGGCACTTAGCGCCGGCTTTTTCCAGAGCCTTTAAAATTTTTCTAGTATAGCTTTCAATAAGCTCTTGTGGAATATTATTTCTTTTTTCATTCATTGTTTGTTTTTCTCCTAAGTTAAAAAAATTCCTGTGAAACAGATGAGCTGCATCACAGGAACTGTTTTCTTTATTTGTTGATCAGCGGCATTACAATATCCATGAACAGAATCATGATAAAGAATAGAGTAGTCAGAACAGTAGTAAACTTTTTAAGTCTTGCTTCTTTGGTTCTGCCTCTGTTTTTGTCATAGAAAGAATCATTTGTTGCACCGGACAGAGCAGATGTAGCATTCTGTGGCTTCTGTTCCTGCATCAAACAAATAATTGTAATAATCAGACATACCAGAAGGATAGCTGCGCCGATAATGATTTCTAAGGTTGTCATTTATGTCTCCTCCTTCATTATTTAATATTTTATCTGTTACATCATAAAACCGAAGATTTTTGACATAACTGTCCAGCATACGGACATTTAAATACATTATAGCATATAAAAATATTGATTGCAAGAGTTTTTTAAAAAAAACTTTTAAAGCTTGTTCTTATTTCTGTATTTTCATAGAAATGTCGAAGCACTTTACAGAGTGAGTAAGTGCGCCCAGTGAAATTATATCAACGCCTGTCTCAGCTATTTCACGAATATTAGCCTCAGTAACATTTCCGGAAGCCTCAAGAAGTGCCTGTCCGTTTGTTATCTGAACGGCTTTTTTCATATCCTCACAGCTCATGTTATCAAGCATGATTATTTCTGTATTTACATCAAGAGCTTCACGGAGTTCATCAAGAGTACGTACCTCGACCTCGATTTTCACCATGTGACCTATCTTCTGACGAAGTGCATTTACAGCGCCTGTGATGCTGCCGTATGCGTCAATGTGATTATCCTTGAGCATTGCACCGTCTGAAAGATTGTAGCGATGATTTCTGCCGCCGCCTACTGTAACGGCATATTTTTGAAGCTGTCTTAGTCCCGGAAGTGTTTTTCTTGTGTCGGTTATTTTAGCATTTGTACCTTCAACCAGATCTACGCAGCGGCGTGTTGCAGTAGCGATGCCGCTCATGTGCTGGAGAATGTTGAGCGCTGTACGTTCACCCTTTAGAAGTGTTCTTGTACTTCCTTTCATTTTGGCGATGATATCACCCTTCTTGACATGGCTGCCGTCCTCAATGAGTATTTCCATCTGGAAATCTCCACCAACAAGTTCAAATACACGTTTTGCAATGGCAATTCCGCAGAGAACGCCGTCATCCTTAGCGACATAGTATGCCTCAGCCTTATGTTCGTCGCTCAGAAGATAATCTGTAGCTACGTCTACGTAGTGAATATCCTCTTCAAGTGCGGTTGTAATAATTTTATCAATGTAAAAGTTTTGAAGCAGCATAATTTCTCTCCTTAAATTACTTCTTTCAAAATAAGATAACCTACCTCAGCCAAAGAACGGGCTTCGATATAGTTGCTGTCGATTATGTAATTTTCATTCATAAGATTACGGCGTATCTCACGGATACGTTCAAAACCATCAAGAATTTTTGATGTATCAGTAATAACAAAGCAGCTTTCCTGCATAATATGACGTATTTCAGTACGGAAGCCTGTCGGCAGCGGAATAGCGTTTTCTCTTTCAGGAAAACGAAATTCCTCAAATTCATCAGTGCAGGAGCTTAATCTTTCTGAGATTGTAAGTGCTGCCTGATGTGAAAATACAAGGGCTTCAAGCAGGGAATTGCTTGCCAAACGATTGTTGCCGTGAACGCCTGTATGAGAACATTCACCGCAGGCAAACAAATTCTTGACAGAGGTTTCTGAATTTTGGTTTACGTTTATGCCGCCCATAAGATAGTGCTGGCATGGATATATTGGAATAGGGCCTGTTGTCATATCATATCCTTGTTCAAGAACGCTTTCATATATCATAGGGAAACGCTTTTTGATAAACTCAGAATCCTTGTAGGAAATATCAAGATAAAAATCACAGCTGCCTGTCCGTCTGCTTTCCATTACAATAGCGTGAGATACAACGTCACGTGGAGCAAGTTCTAAGCGCTCATCATAAAGATGCATGAATCTCTCTTTATTGCAGTTGAGCAGGTATGCGCCTTCGCCACGTACGGCTTCCGATATGAGGAAACATTCTCTTGTGTGGTGATTATTAAAAGCGGTAGGGTGAAACTGAATTAAGTGAAGATTGCGTATTTCCGCACCAATTTCACTTGCCATAGCAATTCCATCACCTGTAGAAATTTTGCTGTTGGTGGTGAATTCATATATTCTGCCTATGCCACCTGTTGCCAGAGTCATAAAGTGACAGTGTGCAGCGGAAAGTTCCCCGTCCTTTAGTATCTGTACAGAAAAGCCTGTAGAGGTTTTTTTCAGGTCAACCATCATTGTATTTTCAAGAATAGTCACATTTGGCAGAGCCTTTACAGCTTCGATAAGTGTACGGAGTATTTCCGCACCTGTAGAATCCTTGTGGTGGAATATTCTATGTCTTGAATGTCCGCCTTCAAGTGTACGATGAAGCTTGCCATCTGGAGTTCTGTCAAAATCTGCGCCAAGCTCCAGTATTTTTTCGATCTCAAACTTAGCGTTATCAGCAAGCAGACCAACAGCTTCGGGGTTATTTTTAAAGCCGCCTGCGATCAGTGTGTCCTGAACGTGAAGATCAACGCTGTCGTCAGTAACGTCACCGGGTGGATGGTATACACCGGCGATTCCACCTTGAGCCAAGGCAGAATTACAAAGAGTAAGCTCTTGCTTGCATAATATAAGTATTTTGCAGGTGCGAGGTAAATTTAAAGCATTGTATAGTCCGGCAGCACCGCAGCCGGCAATTATAACATCATAGGTATTCTCCATTTTTGAGAACAGTCCTTTCAAATACGCATAAGCGTCTGTTTTTTTGCATGCCATGTGCCATGATGGTATACTTATTTTATTATATCACACTTTTTTTATTTTGTCACCAGTTTTTGCAAAAAATATATAATATACATTTTACTTTAGTATTAATTTTAATTTTCACAAAACTAACACCTTAATCGCTTTATATTTTTAAATTTTAGCGCTATACTATTATTATAATAAATAATTATAATAAATGTATAAAGGAGGAAAATCATGATACGTAAACTCATGGGGTGCATAAGAGAGTACAAAAAGCCGACTCTCCTTGCACCGATTTTTGTTACACTTGAAGTTGTAATGGAAGTTGTCATACCGCTCATGATGGCAAAGCTTATTGATGACGGTATTGACGGAGGCGATTTTCACGCACTCATTACTGTAGGTCTGACTTTGGTTGTAATGGTCATTATGTCGCTCGCATTTGGAGTGCTTGCCGGAAAGTATGCAGCGGTAGCGTCCGCAGGCTTTGCCAAGAACCTGAGACATGATATGTTTCACAATGTGCAGACATATTCATTTGGAAATATTGATAAGTTTTCAGCTTCCAGTATAGTAACTCGTATGACTACTGATGTACAGACGCTTCAAAACGCCTATCAGATGCTTGTGCGTATTGCTCTGCGTACGCCTACTATGCTTGTATTTTCACTTGTTATGGCTTTTACGGTAAACAGCAGCTTAGCGCTTGTATTTCTGGGCGCAATGCCAATTTTGGCTGTGGGCATATATCTTATCGTATCAAAGGCACACCCTATATTCAAGCGTGTGTTCCGTACATATGATAAGCTTAACAATGTAGTACAGGAAAATCTTCATGGTGTTAGAGTTGTAAAATCTTTTGTAAGAGAAGAACACGAAAAGAAAAAGTTTGGCAGCGTCTCTCAAAGTATTTACGATGATTTTGTAAAGGTAGAAAAAAGAATGACGCTCACAAATCCGCTTATGCAGTTTTGTATGTACAGCTGTATTATACTTATAAGCTGGCTGGGTGCAAGATTTATAGTAAATTCCGAAATGACAACAGGTGAGCTTATGAGTATGTTCACCTATGCTATGCAGATACTTATGAGCCTTATGATGCTTTCTATGGTTATTGTTATGATAATTATGTCAAGAGCGTCTGCGGAGCGTATCACAGAGATACTGAATGAGGAAAGCGATCTTCACAGTCCGGATAATGCAGTTACTACAGTTCCGAATGGCTCTGTAGAATTTGACGGTGTTAATTTCAGCTATTCCGGAAAACCGGATAAGTGTTGCCTCAAGAATGTAGATTTGAAGATACCATCAGGTGCTACTGTGGGTATTTTGGGCGGTACAGGCAGCGCAAAATCATCTCTTGTACAGCTTATCCCAAGACTGTACGATGTAACGTCTGGTTCTGTTAAGGTAGGCGGCATTGATGTGCGCCAATATGACCTTGATGCACTTCGTCATCAGGTGGCAATGGTTCTTCAAAAAAATGTTCTCTTCTCTGGTACTATAAAGGAGAATCTGCGTTGGGGCAATGAAGATGCTACAGATGAAGAGCTTGTTCATGCATGCAAGCTTGCTTGTGCAGATGAATTTATAAATACATTCCCGGATGGCTATGATACCTACATTGAGCAGGGCGGTACAAATGTTTCCGGCGGTCAGAAGCAGAGACTTTGTATAGCAAGAGCACTTCTTAAAAAGCCGAAAATACTCATTCTCGACGATTCTACCAGCGCTGTTGATACACATACTGATGCCATGATACGACGTGCATTTTTAGACGAGATTCCCGGAACGACAAAGCTTATTATTGCGCAGAGAATAAGCTCTATTCAGGATGCAGACTTTATAATAGTACTTGATAATGGTAATATTACCGGAGTTGGCACTCATGAAGAGCTGCTTGTAAATAATGAAATTTATCGTGAGGTTTATGAAGCTCAGCAGAAAGGAAGTGTACCGCAATGAGAATGAATGGCAGAAAAAATGCACCGCCTATGGGCGGACGGCCGCCTAAAAATGCAGGAAAAACCTTTAAACGGCTGATGCAGTATCTCGGACGATATCGTTATTTGATGATACCTGTTGTTATTTGTATTTTGATAAGTGCGGTCGCAAGTGTTGCAAGCTCACTCTTTTTGAAAACACTGATAGATGATTATATTTCTCCAATGCTTCTGACAGGCGACAATGATTTTGCGCCGCTTTTGCGTGCTATAATTATGATGGGCGGTATATTTGCATTTGGCATTATATCTACTTTAGTTCAGGCACGTATTATGATAATAATAGCTCAGGGCATACTTAAAAAGGTTAGAGACGATATGTTCTCCCATATGCAGTCGCTTCCTATAAGTTATTTTGACAGAAACGCTGCCGGCGATATAATGAGTCTTTATACTAACGATACAGACACCCTCAGACAAATGATAACTCAGAGTATACCGCAGTTTATTTCGTCTGGTGTAACTATTATAGTAGTTCTTATTTCCATGCTGTCTACTAGTCTGTGGCTTACGGGATTTGTGCTTCTTTTTGTAGCATTTATGATATTTGTTACAAAAACCATAGGCGGCAAAAGCGGAAAGTATTTTATCAAACAGCAGCAGTCCCTTGGCAATGTAAACGGTTATATTGAGGAAATGATACAAGGTCAGAAGGTTGTAAAGGTATTTTCCCACGAGGATAAAGCAGCGGAGGAATTCGACCGCAGAAATGAAGAGCTTTTTGACAGTGCCTCTAAAGCAAATATATTTGCTAATATTATAGGCCCTGTAAATAACAATCTGGGTCATTTGCAGTATGTATTTTTAGGCATTGTGGGTGGATGTCTTGCTTTTGGCGGAGTGGGAGGTATAACTCTTGGTACTATAGCCGCATTTTTGCAGCTTTCAAAAAGTTTCACCATGCCTATCGGTCAAGTAGCGCAGCAGGCAAGTTCTATTGTAATGGCGCTTGCCGGTGCGGAGAGAATATTCAAGCTTCTTGACGAAGAGCCGGAAACAGACGATGGTTATGTTACGCTTGTAAATGCAAAGGAAAATGCAGATGGTTCTCTTAGCGAATGCAGCGAAAGAACAGGAATATGGGCATGGAAGCATCCACATCAGTCGGACGGTACTGTGACATATAAAAAGCTTGAGGGCGAGGTTTGTCTCAATGAGGTGGATTTCGGATATGTTCCAGAGAAAACGGTTCTGCATGATATAAGCATTTTTGCAAAGCCGGGTCAGAAAATAGCCTTTGTAGGTACAACAGGTGCAGGTAAAACAACTATTACCAATCTGATAAACAGGTTTTATGACATAGCAGACGGCAAGGTGCGTTACGACGGCATAAACATAAATAAGATAAAGAAAGCAGATCTTCGCCGCTCACTGGGCATAGTTCTTCAGGATGTACATCTTTTTACTGGTACTGTTATGGATAACATTCGTTACGGCAGACTTGATGCAACAGATGAGGAATGTATAGCAGCAGCAAAGCGTGCGGGAGCGCATGAATTTATAGAAATTCTGCCTGATGGATATAATACGATACTTTCAGGAGATGGAGCAGGACTTTCACAGGGTCAAAGACAGCTTTTGTCTATAGCAAGAGCAGCGGTAGCAGATCCGCCTGTTATGATTCTTGATGAGGCTACTTCTTCTATTGATACGAGAACAGAGCGTATAGTACAGGCAGGCATGGATGCTCTTATGCATGGCAGAACTGTATTTGTAATAGCGCATCGACTTTCAACAATTCAGAATTCAGATGTTATAATGGTACTTGACCACGGCAGAATAATAGAACGTGGCAGTCATGAGGAACTGATGGCGCAAGCAGGAAGATATTATCAGCTCTATACAGGCGCTGTGAAAGAAATCGCA
>CAJTWE010000043.1 GCA_910579955.1 uncultured Ruminococcus sp.
GTTAACTTTCTTGGTAACCTGACCATATGCGTCATATTCATAAGAAGTAACATTGCCTTCTGCATCAGTTTCAGTTTTCTTATTTCCATCCGGATAATAAGTGGTCAATGTACCATGACTCTTATTTGCAGAATAATTCGGTGTATATTCTGCTGTCTCACGGCTCAGCAGGTCATATTCTGTAATTGTAACTGCCGGCGTACTGCCTGTACCATAATCTTTGGTAACAGTTATATTGTTGAACTTATCATACTCATATTCTTTGACAGAATAAAGATTCTTGGATAGATCATAACTTGTAGTTTCCTTAGAAACCTGAAGCTGTGCGTTATATTCATAAGTAACTGTGCTGACAACAGTATCGCCGTCCTTCAGAGTTTTGCTCTTTACCAGACCTTTTCCAACGCCGTCCTGATAGTAATCATATTCGGTGACATTGCCCTCGGGATCAGTTGTTGCACGAATCAGACCTGCAATACCGCTGACGTAGCTGTCTGCATAGTATTCGTGACTGGTGACTGCATAGCTGCTTTCATTTGCTTCCAGGTATGTAATCGGATTAAAATCTATAGCGGTTACTGTGTTTATGTCAGCCTGGGAAAGTGGTTTGAGACTGGTTGCCTGCTTAAGTCGACGTGTGCCGTTAGAATCATAGGCATAAATTGTTGCGTTGCCCATTTCATCTACTTCTGCAATCACACTATTTTTGTCATTGTAGTTTGCAAGAATATATGTGCCGTCTACATATGTAGTCTTGATTACATTACCATTGTCATCACGGTCATACTTTGTCGTATTACCCATGATATCAACGCTTTCGGTTATTTCATCATACTTGTTTTCACCATCTACCATGCTGTAGGTGATCTTATCAACCTCGTATGTCTGACCGTCTGTTTCTACTGTATTAGTTTTTACTGCATATTTTTCATCATAGTCATATTTGAAAGTCTTGATCAACGTTTCACCATCATATTCTTTCAGACCAGTCTGCTTAAATGCCTTATTGTAAGTATAAACCTGCTTCAGACCAGATGCATTGGTCAACCAATTTACAGAACCGTTGTCGTTATAAACGATCTGATCAGTCATCTCATCGTAGCAGTTTATGATTTTGAAAAGTCTGCCATTTCCGTCATACTCATAATTTTCTGTACCACCAGATACGCTTGTTGCGGAAATCAGCTGGAAATCACCATTGTACTCATAAGTCACAATTCGATCTGCAGTAGTATCTTCAATCTTTGTAATACGAGAATGCTCGCTATTTCCATTGTAGGTAATGGTATAAGTCCTTCCAGTGGAATCCGTTACAATACGCTGATTATTTTTCTTAGAAGAAGTTGTCAGCTTATTGCCTTCCGCATCCTTTACCCAGTCCAGTTCACCGTCTGCATTAAAGTGATACTGCGACTGTGCTGCGTTGGTGATTGTGTACTCATTGCCGGACTTTGTCATGATGCTGTGTGCATTCAGGCACTCAAATCCACCATTTCCATTGTCCTTAAATGTAGTATTAGAGCCATCTGGCAGAACAACCTGATAATATCCAGCAGCTGGTTTTACAATTTTGCTTACATCAATATTGAAATCCCAACCAATACCGAAAGAGCCTTCCTCGTCACTCATAGAGTTGTAGGTACGAACAAAGTCAGATGTAACACCAGGAGAAGCAATGCTCAGATCTGTAAAGGTCTTAGTGTAGTTTCCGGTTGCAATATGAACACCATCACCAATTTCCCAGCCTTTACGATATAGGGTGTAGTCTGGTAAATCATATGGTCTCCACCATGGTCTGAACCAGTAATTCTCTTCAGTAAATTCCTTTGTAAAAATAATACCATATTCATAATCAAAATTTAAGCGTCTATCCGTGTTATAAGAGCCATCCACGTTATCAATATATGTTTCTGGATTATCCCAAAGAATTGTTTGCTTACCATCTTCATAACCGAAAATAATGGATTGAGTGCCAGAAGAATAAATGGACTTATCGCCAGAAAGCTCATTGACTTCCCATGTTGGTCCTGCAAAATAAATTATACCGTTCGTCCATTTGCCTTCCATATCCTGCATAGTTATGTACGTCCAATTACCGCCAACCATCAAAAAATCTGCGTCGTCAGTCATTTCAATGGTATCATAGCAATTTGCCTGACCAAAATCAAAACAATCTCCAATGATAACTGTACCGCCATTCAGATCCATCAGCTGTCCAGCATTGCTACCCCATCCATCTGGAGAGGCTGTACGGAACACTAGATTATTTTTGATTACCAATGCGCCACCGTTAATATCCAGAGTTGCACCTTTTCCGCCAGACCAGAACTGTGGCATATCTGTGGTAAAGGACATACAATCATTTACTTTTAATCCACGACCATTCAGATCCAAGTTGGTATCATGCAGATTAAAACTGTATGGAAATTCACCATTTGCAATTACTTTCAAATTTCTCTTGAAAGCATGATCCCAGTCTAAGTCACCAGAATTCGCATAAGCTGCAGAAAACCATGATACATCAGAATTTTCAATTGTACCATTATTATCCTTATCCATATACTCGTAATAGTTATTGGATCGGTCTCTTAATCCTATCTGCTCATTTATCTTGTTGATGCCTTCATTATAATCATCCTTATCTACTCTTCCATCATTTGTGTAATAATGATTATAAATAAATGCATAAGTCTGATATTCCCTCGCCGAGTCAACAACATTTGCAAAATCAGTCAATTCTGAATCTGTTGCACTTTCATCTTCCTGTTTTAACTGTAGGTCATAATAGTTAATAACACCATTATTATCAAGATCATATCGATATATGTCAAACTGATTCATATCATAGAACTCATTTTCTTCAAGTTCTTCATACAGTCTGTAAAAATAATTCCAGTCAGCGTCACTTACTATACCATCACCGTCATGATCCATACTCGGATTGAAGCCTGTATCGCCACGATATGCACCCAGACAACCCTGCACATATGAAGCATCATTACCATTTATGACATCATCACTCCACTGATCTTCATTATCCTCGTTATAAGTTGTATCACCAGGTACAAGAGTTACTGTATCCCAGGAATCACCAGAACCTATCTGATAAGAACCCGTACCAAAATCCTTTAAATAAAACGGAAGATAACCGTCGCATTCAAATTTAACATGATGAACATCATTTCCACTTACAGAAACGGAATAGTTTCCTCCATCAGATATTTCCTGATAAGTAAGTTCATTCCAGTCACCATCAAAAATACGAACATATATTGGTGTATTATCAGAAGCTACATGACCACTGACAATGCCTTTCTTTACACAACCAGATACTGTCAATGAATTGGCAGCACCAACATCAACACCTTCTAGATCTAAAGACATCAGATTGATTCCAGATGAAATACTGTTTTCTGCTGCAGCATTCTCATCATCTGTATCATTCATAAGCATTATGCCCTCATCCGGTGCTCCGAAATATTCCACTTCGCCTAATCCTTTTGTGGCTTCGTCAAACTCTTTTGCAAGCTGATCAGCGTTTTTCACACCTTGAATTGCTTCTGCTGCAGATGCAATCGTATTGACATGCAGAATACCTTGTGCACTGCCATCACCGAATATCATAACTTGCCCCACAAACATAACAGACATTACACCAGCTAATGTTCGGGTTAATTTCTTATTCATTCATATCCTCCTAAAAATAAAATGAAGAGGAAACATTTTCACTTTGAACCGCATTCTTTCTCACAGCTGATTTATGTTTCCTCTATTTTTACATGGGTGTTGCTTTGTTTTTCAATTTATTATCGCACTTGTTTTTTGTCCATCCAAGAAGCATCATAAAACAAACAGCATCTATGGCAAGCGATATACTATATCCTCCTATTGAAAAACCAATTCTCCAAAGAATCTGCTGCACAATAATTTCAGCAAGTAATATTACAATCGATTTTGTTCGATAATGCTTTTTTTCTTTTTCATCCAACGGCTTATTTTTACTTCCAACAGGTGAAAAAAAGAAAATAAAAATAGAACTAACCAATAAAGAAAAATTACATCCGACATAAGTCATTGGCAGATATTTAAATATTATGATAAATAAAATGACTATGACGTTTGAAAACAAATAGCATCGTATCGGTGTACTTGCATGATATCCTCCAGCGTATATTCGAAGAAGTGCATAAAAGAAAATAAATAATAGTGTTGGCAAAACAACTTGAAATAAAACACCAATTATCAAAAATGAGATCAAATTTAATATCAGCGTTAGTAATTGCTGAATTCCATATTGATATACATCAGAATTTTTTTCATCAATTAATTTTCTTTTATGAAACCACATAGTAATTCTGATTGCAAGTTGTTCAATCACTTAAAACTTGCGAAGTTTTTTTACAGCATCTGGTTCTTCCGGCTGATATGCAATAATCATACAAGCAGAATTAGCTGTTACTGTAGCGAAAACAAGTGCAAGTGCCGCAAAACATTGTCCAAATTTTAAAATTGCTTTTTTCATCGCATCCTCCCTTCTATCTGCCGAAATACATCTTACCATATTTTCTTGCTTTTGTGTGCATAGTTGTTGAAATTTATACACTTTCATGTTGAAATTTACAAAAAAACAGCTTGACTTCATAAAATCAAGCTGTAATTAAAAATATATATTAAATTGGATAGAGAAGAACTTGCACCTGAAAATAATTGATATCGTGTGTTACTTTCATAGTACCATGATATTTTTCTACAGTTCTTTGAACATTTTTCAATCCATATCCATGCAACTGTGCATCTTTTTTACGACTAATAAATTTATTATCTTTCAATATTACTGTTCCATCATAGCTATTTATAATTGATATAATAATACGTCCTTTATTTTCTCGAAATAAAAATTGTATCTCCTTATTCGGAACATCAGAAACTGCAGTAATTGCATTATCCAAAAGATTTCCAAGAATAATTGTCAAATCTCTCCGTTATATTGTACAAATTTCAGATGCTTCTATTTCACACTGTATTTTTGTTCCAAGTAGATCTGCCTCCGAAAATTTAAAATTCAATATGCTGTCAAGATAAACATTTCCGGTTTGACTATATGTTTTTAGTTTAGGAAGTGTAGCCATATTTTCTTCTACATAAGTTTGAATTTCAGAACAGTTCTTTTTTTCTGCTAATTCGGAAATAATCATCATGTGATTTTTCAAATCATGCCGATAAGATGTCATATTTTCATGAATTTGATTCATTAACTCACATTGATGAAAATAATATTGCTTTTCTTTCTCCAAAACTTCGGTATCTATTCGATTTATGTAAAACTGCGATAAAAGATCATATAAATAAAAAGTGAGCACATTTGCAAGAATCAACAAAGAAAGGGACAATAATAACGAGACAGCATGTATGCCATCATTGAAAAATAATGTAAATGCAATAATAATTGAAATAACTGGCATAGAACACGAAGCAATCCAAATAGAAGGTTGTAACTTAGATTCCATTTTGATGCTTTTGATATTATAAAATATCAATGTCCCTATAAAAAATAATAATTTCATAATTATTAACCCTGCTACATTTTGATAACTGCCTGATTTTACAATATCAACTTTCAGATAACCTGTTGCTCCACCAACAATCAGTTCTACAACAGCAGTATAGCAATAGAGAAAAAGTACAACACAAACCTTTTTCCAAAACTTCGTTCGATATGTACAAGCCATAAAAAATATAGCAGAAACTGAAAAGAATAAATTGAAAATAGGAATATCTAAAATAAGGTGCATTACACCTGTCGCTAAAAAATAATAGAGAAATGCAATCCATGTAACCTTGGTATGTTGTTTCCAACCAAAGAACAAGTCCATATATCGATATATTATAAAAATTTCAAATATATCAGCAATTAAATAAAAAACATTGTATAAAACACTATGCATGCGGCATAATTCCCTCCAGTTCCAATTGTGCCTCCTTGATTGCTTTTCTTTTAGACTGACTGATTGGCAAATTTTTTTGATTGGACATGATCACTTCATCATAATGAAACTGACGAATATGACAGTAATTTACTAAGAATGATTTATGAATCCTCAAAAATTGAACAGGAAGTCGTTTTTCAATTTCATCCAATTTTTCATAAAACTCAATACATTCTGTTTGTGTAATTATAAAAATCTTTCGATTTTTGCTTTCAAAATACAAAATATTTGATAATGGAATTCGTCCTAAAACATGATTTTTCTGAAAGACAAAAACATCCTCCGGTCTATGTGTCAATTTCATAAAACGATTCATTACACGTGAAATTTCTTGATATGAAATCGGTTTGCTTAAAAAATCAAGACAATTAACAGAAAACAACTGCCTTTCATATCCTTCTTTTCCTGAAATATAAATAATCTGCATCCATTCATCTTGCATTTCATTTCGAATCCAATGTCCAATTTGAACGCCTGTAGTATTACGCAGTTCAATATCTAAAAAAATTAAATCAAAATGTATATTGTTTTTTAAATCAGAAAGAAACAGATTTTCATTTTGATATAAATAATTTTCAATCGCAACTGCATTTTCTTGTGAGTAGCATTCTAAAAATCGCTTTATTCGAAAACAAATCAGTTCTTCATCATCTATAATTGCAATTCTAATCATTTCACATCGCTCCTTTTGTCAAAATCATACCACAAATATTTACAAAAATCAAGCTGAATAAAGAATTTTTGTTGTAATATAATATTTTAAAAAGGAGATTTTCCTTTCGTCAATTCCGTCCATACACGGTTTAAACGTAGAAACACATAGAAACTGCTATATTTTTTTAAATCAGAAAGACAAAACTTTGACGGTAAAAAAAATTAAGCGGATAAACACAGACGGCTCACATACTGCTGCTTCATCTGCATGGAAGAATGCACATAGCGATTGAGTGTAATGCTTGCATCAGCATGTCCAAGCAACTCACTCAGAGTCTTAGGATCAAAACCACTTGTAATACAAACGGTTGCATAAGTATGACGAAGTAGGTGAAATGGAATATTTCGTACTTGACAAGCTTTCAATATAGACTTAAAGCGATACTGCACCGTTCTTGGTTCAACAGGCTTTGCCGTACCGGAAATCAAAAATAATTTGCTATCTTTTTTCATCTGCAATAATAATCTCATCAAAAATGATGGAATCGGTACTGTGCGTATAGATGTCTTACTTTTCGGTGAGCCAATGACGACTTCAGAACTTCCACGTTTGTTGATTCGCTGAACAGTTCTTTGAACAGAAAGTGTACCTGATGAAAAATCTATATCACCCCAAGTCAATCCGCAAAGTTCTCCAATACGCAAACCTGTAAACAAGCACAGCAAAATCGCTAAATTTGTGTTTGTCAGATTATGCAGAAGATACTGTTCCAGTCGTTTTCGCTCTGAAGGATTTAGTACATCCAGCTGTTTCTTCTGAATTTTAGGCATAGTGAAATGTGTAGTTTTTACGCCATATTCCTGCACTGCATATTGTTCTATGCTGCGATATACAGTCATGATATCCCGAACAGTTTTTGCAGATAATCCGCCTCGACCATCCAACCGACCAAACTGTAACTTACTGTGAATAAAATTGTTCAATTTTTGTGTGGTCAGCGCTGAAAAATATTCACCACCCAGTACAGGCAAAATGTGTTTGAAAACAATGTTTACATAATTTGCATAGCTTGCCGGTTTTACACGCAATTTTGCAGAAGAAAGCCACTCTATTGCAGCATCTTTAACTGACAACTTTATGTTAGAAATTGTCTGTTTCTGACGTACAGTATAGCATTGTGCCATTTTTTCTTTGACTTCTGAAAGTGTTCTTGCATAAACAGATTTGTACCTCAGCATGCCGTTTTCTTTGTATCCAATCGGCACACGTCCTTCATATCGACCATCCTTGCGCTTGTAAATATTGCTCCCTCTTTTTGACATAATCGAAACCTCCTGACTGTTTTTCAGACGGCGAAACAGCTTGATTTTGATGTTGAAAAACAGTATTTCACCGCAATTTTTCAAAAAAATTCTTAGAAACCCCTTTACATTTCTCTAAAATATGATATAATAATAGCAAAATCCATCGAATTTTGTCTTGAAAAACCTGACGTAAATGGACGGAATTGACGAAAAAATGCACACTGTTTTCTAAGTTACTTGTAACTTGACAGTGTGCATAAAATATTTCTCTTTCTGCTATGATATAAATAAATTAAACTTTCTACTTCTTGTCATGCCACCATGACACCACCCCTATGCCACTTAGTATTCTAAATCTTGATTTTGCTTTGGCTCACTTTTCAAGCCCAGTGCTTGTTTTTTCTGACGAATCATCTGCCACAGCTTACGGTCAACAGCCGCTCGACCGGAAAAGAATTTCTGGTCATAATCCTCCTCAATGCAGCTTGCCAAAGATGATACCAGACTACAAACTGTATTCGTCATATAGACAGAATTCTCCCTTGTAAGTGCATTTTCATTTTGCTCCGGTGCGGTATACTCCAGCTGCAAGACCTGACGAATAATTTCGTTGCGAATAGAATGAAACGATTTATTTTCCGTCAGGGAAGGAAACTCTTTTTCTTTGAGTGTATACGTCTTGTATTTTTGACGCTCAAGTTCACACCACTTTTCATAAAGAAAATTAATTTCAGGACATTTTGCAAGCTCAGAAAAAATAGCATCGACTGTTTCCTTCACAGACTTCGGCAAGTATCCATATACTTTTTTGCCTTTTGCATTCTGCAACTGCAAATACAATTTTCGCACCAATTCTTCCAGAACTGGATTATCCAAAGAATCATTTTTAAGTGCTGCTACGATATTTTTTACTTGTTCTCTGGATTCCTGTTTCAGCTTATCCCTTCGAAGTGTCTGCGCTTGATACAATGACTGCAATTCATCCTGAAAGATGTCATTTGCAAAATTACTGCGAATTTTTTCAATGCCTTGCTTTGTGAGAAATCCCTGTTTTGGGTCAGCAGAGTAGACAATCAGATGAATATGTGGATGATGTGTGGTATCATGAAAGGCTGCATACCAGCGCAGATTTTTCAGTGAAATTTTTGTCTGCTCAGCAAGATCAGCAACATGACGCTTCACCAGTTCACGCCAGGCATCAGAATTGTCATAGCCAAGACGAACAGCATCTTCACGATGTAGTGAAACCACATGCGACCAGACATTTCCCTTATGATTTGCAATTTCTTTTGCAACCTGATCCAGCACGATTGGTGCATCAGAATCCGTAAACAATCCGTGTGAACCACGTTTCTCCACGCCAGGACGCAGTGCCATGTAGCCGACAAAGTTCTGTCGGTTACCAATAACATCTGCATTCCGTTCCACCACCGCTGCAATCAATTCTGACGCATTTTCCATTGTTTTTGTACTTTGAAAGTCACTGTACTCAAGGTATTGTTTTGCTTGTGGAAAGTCTGTAAGTAATGACTGTATTAACTCCAGCTGTTTTTCTGTAGCTGGAATACTTTTGTCTGTGACAATCTGGTCACGCACCTCAACGCCCTCACGAGTCGCAATGTACTTTACATAATTTTTCAGCTTCGCAGAACCTTTCTTCAGAAATCTGCTTGTGACAATGAGCCGTGCCATTACTCATCACTCCGCTGATAGCGCACAGCTTTTTCAAAATTAATCACACCATTAATGCGTTTGACTTCATCCACACACATAGCACGAAGTTTGCGAAGTGTATCATCATCGACTTCATGCACTGCAGCAAGCAAATGTGTGACAGCTCCAAGTTCAACAGCAACCTTGAACAGCCCACGGGAAAGTCTTTGCTCTGTTCCTTTGACGATTCCATCTACCATTTCTGACAGCTGAGGGGCAAGAAAATCCGTCGCACATTCGTTCTGCAAATATCCGCAGTAAAATCGAATTGCTTTCTCCAAAAATTCTGTTTTCGAAGAACAATTATCTGATTTATAGAGCATTTCCACTTGCTCCATCGTATCAGGATGCAGATACAGCGGAAACTTGATTTTTTCTGATTTGACCGTACTCAAATCTCCGCAATCCTGCGGAGAATCCTTGTTTTTGTATGCTTTTGACTCCATGATTTCTGTAAAACCTCCATTTTGACTCCAACGCCGAAAAGTGAAAATAGCTCGCAATGCAGTCGGCTTTGCCGGCTGCTGTCCAATGTTTTGGCGGCTTCAGACGCCAAAACTTTAACCTGCAACAAAATCTTCCGATTGCATTTCGGCAAACCTAATACAATTTTGTTTCAGCGATTTTCCGAAAGAGCTTCAAATTTCGCTTACGTTTGCGTCATTGCATACAAGGGTACAGTTACCCTACCTATGATGACAAAATCGCACACGAGGGCACACGTTTGCTTACATAGAGTCCTACGGTAAAATGTCAATAGGCAAAAAGTAAAAAAACGAATGTGTAAATC
>CAJTWE010000044.1 GCA_910579955.1 uncultured Ruminococcus sp.
ATATACGTGTATCTGTACCCAATTCAGGAATGAAGTGTTCCTATGGAAAGCTTGGATACTATGACAAGTTCGGGCGTGGTATTTACGAATTTTCAGTATCACTCGAGGAGGTATAACGCTATATGCTGATAGATGAACACTTAAAAGGTACAATATACATACCTGTAAACAAAGGCAGTGATGACAATCCGAACTTTGAAATAATAAAGCACAATTTTACAGAGGATGACATAATTCACGACTCTTGCAATATAACATCAAGATGCTGCGACGATCAGACGTTTTCTATAGGCGGTGTTCGTCCTGCTGAGCTTGCTATTAAGCTGCGTTTGGAAATACCCGATGTAAATGCATATACGCTGTACGGTGCGAAAATAAGGCTATACAGTGCATATTGTGGTACACCTGTTCCTGATGATAAATTGATTCTGCGTGGTGAATTTTGGGTAACATCTGCAAAGCGTACCAAAACTATCTATTCTATTCGTGCTTCTGATGCTATCATTTGGCTTGATAGTGGGTCGTATGCTACAAGCCATGACAACACAACCAGTGAAGCTGATAATCCGATATATCAAACATGTGTAAGTGCTGCACGTACTTTGAATGCAAATATGAACGATGGTATTTTTGCATATGTAAACTCACAGCTTGAAGAATATGGAGTAGATCCTGTTTTGCATGATATACGTACTGATATAACAAATAACGCTCCAGCTAATCGTGGATTTATACTTATTCCATCGGATATTTCCGGTGCAGCCGGCTCTCGTTCGCCACGTGATTATGCTGCATATCTCACTCAGATTGCTACCGGTTGTATGCAGGTGCTTGTAGATCCTGATGATCCTGATAAAGCAAAAATATTTATAACGCCATTCGGATACAAACCGCAAAGCGGATCAGAAAAATTCAAATCATCATGGACAAATCCGGTAAAGATCCCATATGAAGCAATAGAGCTTGACAGCTGTGATATTGCAGATTACGAGTTATACATTCATATGACCTATACAAAAACATATGACGGCACTGGCTGGAGCTGCGGAGGTGCAATACACAAATACGGTGGCAATGTTGTTATTGATTTTTCTAACAACTCGTTTCTTGATGGACGTTGGCATCAGAGAGGGATTTTTGGTGTGATTGAAGGCGGCGAAAATGAGCTTGTATTTTCTGTATTACGAAATGCCGGAGAGCAGCTTGGGACAGTTAAAAAGCGTCCGTTTAGTCTTAAATGCCACCCTGTGTTTGAATCGCTTGAAAAAATGCCAAAGCTCGGACAGCGAATTGAAATAGAAGAAAAGCCCGGCGAGTGGAAAGAAAGTATTATCACAAAAATGATATGGCGTTTTCGTGGCGGCTGGGAGTTTGGCTGTGCCGGTTCTGATTCAAGAGTCCTTTCACAAGCTGCAAAGAGAAGCCTTGCAAGCCATGCCGAAGATAACTCTAAAGCATATGCTAATATTATCGCAAAAGATGCCAATGCATCAATCGCTGAAGTAAGGGATACAGCGGATTATGCAAAAGCTACAGCGGACAGTGTTAATAATGCATGGAATGCATACATGCCCGGCGTATGGAATGATATTTCAAATTTAGATGCACGGCTTGCAGCTCTTGAAAGTAAATAAAGGAGAAAAACATGGTACTTACAGCACATGAAAAATTCATTGATACAAAAGAGATAGAGTGCCTTTTTACACAGGGTGAAAAATTTTCAGACCGCATTCATTTTGTTTTGCCGCCTGTTAATAATGACGTTGATGTTTCGGGCTGTGCATTTGCAATTCGCACTGTTGCATCAGACGGTGGCATGACTGAAACCGTTCTTGATGTGCAGCATGAGGGCGAACAGATACTTCTTACATGGAACGTACCTGAAACAGTAACAGCTGTTCCCGGTATGCTTCAATTGGAACTTGTGGGGTCAAGGGGCACGGATGTTATTATCAAGTACAAAATGCCTGCTGTTTACGTCAAAGCAGCGGTTATGGGCGATCATCTTCCCTCACCTGATATCATAGAAGAAAAGCTCGCTCAGATGAACGATATACTTGCACAGGCTCAAGCAAAACTTGATGAAGCTAAGGAGCTTGCAGTAAAAATAGACCCAACACTTACTATTTCAGGTCAGGCAGCTGACGCTAAGGCTACTGGTGATAGATTTACAGAGGTATGTAATAACATTGCGGATCTTGAACTGTTTAAAAACGAAATTGCAAACGCAAGAATCAGCAGTATAACTGGTACTGAATTTGATGTTCTTTCTGAACGTTTAAAGGCAGATTTTGAATCAATTATGACTCCGCTACAAAAAGTTATTGAGCTTGTAAACAGTTACACAGAGGAATCGTTTACAGGCAGCTCTGATGATACTACTTTGTGTATAAATGGCATTGGTAGCATATCTGACAGAGCATATATACAGAGAAATGATTTTAAATATGTAGAAGTAAATATAGGCGGCAATGCAGGAATAGAGGCATTCAGAGGTTGTTCTGAGCTTAACATTGCAACAGTTAATTGCACTAAAATTTGTGATAGAGCATTTAGTGATTGCTCTCGTCTTGGCTTTCTGACTATAGGAAAAAAGGTCAAAGAAATTGGCTCTGGCATCATAGCTAACAGTGCATTTTATATACCCAGAGGCGTAAGGGTGATGTATACCGGAACTATGGCTGAATGGGCTGCTATAACCAAATCGCCTGAATGGGTTGGTGATATAGTTACTGTAGAAAATGGCGTTGTAATCTGCTCGGACGGTACTGTGGAGGTGTGATATGACCATTACAGCACATAATAAATATATTGATACTGCGTGTTTGTCAGGATTATTTACACAAGGTGAAAAATACTCCGATAAGATTTACTTTTCGGTTGATCGTGTAAACAATGATGTTGATCTAACAGACTGCAAGTTTACTCTTCGTGCAGTCAATGAAAATGGAAACATGACAGATTCTACACTTGATAAATCGGTTCAAGAATCTAATATTCTACTTACATGGGAAGTAAGTGAATATATTACTGCACGTGCAGGAGCTTTACATCTTGAAATCATAGGTATAAAGGGCGAATCCATAATCATCAAATACAAAATGAAGCCAATAACTATCCGCAATTCTATTTTGGGAGAGGGACTTCCTGAACCTGATGTGATAGAAAAAAAGCTTATAGAAATGCAGGAGATTCTTAATAAAGCACAAGAAATTGCAGTGAAAACGCCATATATACAAGATAATACTTGGTACATATGGAGCATTTCTGAAAATCAGTATGTAAATAGTGGGGTTTCTGCACTTGGATGTAAAGGCGATAAGGGCGATCCCGGAGCGGATGGAATTGACGGTACGCCAGGCAAAGATGGTCAGGACGGCTTATCTGCGTATGAGCTATGGATTGCAAATGGCAATACCGGAACAATATCTGATTTTTTGAATTCATTAAAAGGAGAAAAAGGCGATCCCGGAGCAGATGGTACTGACGGTACATCGGGCGAAGATGGTCAGAATGGTTTGTCTGCATATGAAATATGGCTTTCTCTTGGAAACACAGGAAGTGAAGCTGAGTTTATCGAAGCTCTTAAAGGCTTGCCCGGAACTGATGGTAGAGATGGTGTAGATGGCGTAAATGGAGAGAATGGTAAGGATGGTGCTGACGGTTTCAGTCCTGAAGCTTCTATTTCTGCCGTCGATTCAGTTATAACTATTATAATAACAGATAAAAACGGCACAACAAAAGTAAGCTTTACTGCACCTGATCAATCACAGCTTGATGCGATAAGTCAGAGTGTTGCCGCACTTCACTCAGTAGATATTTCTCTTGAAAGCAGGATAGCAGCTCTGGAAGCATCAGGAGGAGGTGAATGCAAAAGGATCACTCTTTATTCTGCAAATGCACATGAATCCTATTTAAACAATATTTACATAAAGCTTAATGACACGATTTATAACATTTCTGAATTTACAAATATGTACCCGGATTTTTGCAGCGAAAGCAATAATTATGGTCTGTATTACTTCGTTTTTCTTGGATGGGACGTGCAGGTATATACATGCAGCAATTCTCCTATTAGAATAACTCCGAATTCGCTTATAGCCATGACATTTATTGCAGGAAGTACTGAAATCGGCATTTTACGACTGGTTCAGTCTATCAGCGGTTCACCGGACGACATTCTTGAAAAAGCACAAACAGAAGGCAGCTATATCGATTTGTCATTTCAGTGGCTGTATTCCGACACAGCTATAACTACATTGTCATCTTGTGAAAATGTTCCTACAGGTGAATATTATCTTGTCTGGGTAGGACGTTCAAACAATTCTCATCCGCTTATTAGTGGTATTACTATTATTTCATAAGGGAGGTTATGTCAATGAAAAATCATATTGTATGGATAAAAGCAGCACTTATCAGAGCTGTTAAAACTGTTGCACAAACAGCTGTTGCAACTATCGGTACATCTGCTGTTATGGGTGATGTGAACTGGATCGCTGTTGGTTCTGCGTCTATTCTTGCAGGTGTGTTGTCGGTACTTACAAGTGTGGCTGGACTTCCGGAAGTTACTGGAAAGGAGGAATAAAGCACAGTGAAATCCTACATAAATTCTGATACTATACAGCTTTCGCCGCATTTCAATGTGCAGGAATTCAAGTGCCAGTGTGGTCGAATGCACGATACTTTAGTGTCTGATGAACTTGTACAAAAGCTTGAGGCTTTGAGAACTGCTCTTGACTGTAAAAGTATAGTGATCACAAGCGGATACCGTTGTCCGGATCATGATGCAGCTGTCAGCACTGGAAAAGGACAGCACACTAAAGGCACAGCAGCTGACATTGTATGTTATGGACAAGATGGTCAGCCTATCAGCAGCAAGCTTGTATGCTGCACTGCTCAGGATTTGGGTTTTACAGGTATTGCCAACATAACAAGCGACTATGATTGTACTCATGTAGATGTGCGTTCGTCCGGTAAATGGTATGGGAACGAAGTATGCGGAAACGGGCACATAACAGATGATTTCTATAATTATTTCGGTATTATTCGGAACGATTCAAGAAAGATACTTGTAAAAGGCATTGATGTGTCATATGCACAAGGAAAAATCGACTGGGACAAGGTCAAGATATCAGGACGGGTTGAATTCGCTTTGCTTCGTACCGGTTACGGCAAGGAAATAAGCCAGACAGATTCAACTTTTGAGAGAAATTATTCAGAGTGTAAGCGTCTTGGTATTCCTTGTGGTGCTTACTGGTACAGCTATGCCAAAAGTGCAGAAGAAGCAAGGCAGGAAGCTAAAACTTTCTTACAGATAATCAGTGGGAAAACATTTGAATATCCCATTTATTTTGACTTGGAAGAGCAGTCACAGTTTGCACTTGGAAAGAAAGTTTGCAGCGATATGGTACAGGCTTTCTGCGATGAAATAGAGAAAGCCGGATATTATGCAGGTTTATATTGCAGTACAAGCTATTTGAATAGTCATATATCTGACAGTATCAAGAATCGTTACGCTATATGGGTTGCACAGTACAATGATAAATGCACATATACAAGCGATTATGGTATATGGCAACACAGCGTGGCAGGACATCCGGAATATGATGTTTTGGGAACAGGCAGTGTATACGGCGTTGAAGGTCAGTGCGACCTTGATTATGCTTATATTGATTATCCGTCTATCATAAAAAGTGCGGGTCTAAATGGTTTCTCAAAGCCTGATTCTAAGCCTGACTTAGAAAAGGAAAAACCGGAAAAAAGCACGCTTGAACAGATCTTAGATCATGTTGCAAGCATTGACAATAAATTATCATAAACACTTAATAACAATAAAAGCTCCCGATTGTGGGAGCTTTTTCAATTATTTATTTTACGGAGGTATCTTAATGAAGAGCTTTATACCATGGATAGGCGGCAAAACTCAGCTTGCTAAGAAGATCGTATCACTGTTTCCTGATAATATCAGCCGATATATTGATGTATTCGGAGGAGGCGGTTCTATACTGTTTTATAAGGATAAAAATGCACCTCTTGAAGTCTATAACGACTTAAATAGCGACCTTGTAAACCTGTTTCGATGTGCAAAATATCATCGTGCGGAATTGCAGAAAGAAATTTCAGGATATTACAATTCACGAGAAATGTTTGAAGATATTAAAGCACGTTTGAATGTTCGGGGGTTTACAGATATTCAGCGAGCTGCGATGTTTTACGTGTTGATCAAAATAAGCTATGGTGCAGACGGTAGAACTTATGGCTGCAACAAGAAAAATGTATCAGCAGACTATCTTGAAAAGGTTGAAAGCAGATTACAAAATGTTGTGATAGAAAACAAAGATTTTGAAAATCTGATCCATGTTTATGACCGTTCAGAAGCCTTATTCTACTGCGATCCGCCTTATCATAAGACGGAAAAATATTATGATGCAGAGTTTAAGGAAGATGATCATATACGCCTTAAACAGTGTTTAAACGGCATTAAAGGGCGATTTATATTGTCTTACAATGATGATGATTTTATACGTGATCTGTATCATGACTATCAGATCATACCTGTAGAAAGGCAAAATAATCTTTCTAAAGGCTCTTACAAAGAACTTATTATTAAAAACTTCTGATCGTATTTTTTTTAGAGTACAAAGAACGAATTTCGTAATTTTATTACGATTTGCACTGTAAAAACAATATGATCTATGAAAGGAATGTATGTTATGGTAAAAATTCATTTATCTTGTTTGCTCGGTGAGAGGCGTATTACGCAAGCAGAACTTTCACGAATGACCGGAATTCGTCCTGCTACGATTCATGAGCTATATAACGAAACGGCTCAAAGGATTAAATTTGATCACATTGAACTGATATGCAGGTGCTTAAACTGTCAAATTCATGAGCTTATTGAGTACATTCCTCAGAATGTTTGCTGTTTTAAATAGCTGATTAAAAATTAAATCTTACATTAAAAATCACTCTAAAGTACTATGAAATAGCTTCTTTAGAGTGATTTTTTTGTATTTTGCATGTCAGTTTTTTGCGTTTTGCGTGGCAAGGCACATTTTGGTAATACCGTTTAAAAATTCAAATACCATACCGGAAAGACTATTTTCCACATTATTATGCTGAGTCTGATTTATCTGAAAATAAACTGTACCAAGCTGAATAGCAAGCATCTCTTATAGTTGAAAGGCGCTGAGCAATAACAAAACAAGTTATATTTCTTCGTTTTACAGCGTCCATAACTAGCTTTTCTGTCATTGGATCAAGAGCTGAAGTGGCTTCGTCTAAAATCAGTATTGAAGGATTTAATGCAAAGGCTCTTGCTATCTCAAAACGCTGACGCTGCCCGCCCGAAAAATTGCTTCCGTCTTCTGCAATAATCGATTCGTAACCGTCCGCCAACAGCATAATATCATCATGTATACAAGCATCTCTGCAAGCCTGAATAATGACTTCCTCAGGAATAGTTTCGTCCCACATATTTAAATACGGACTTCATAAGTATCAGAATGTCCGTAATATAGCGATTTGAGAGACCGGCGTTTTGTTTGCCTTTAGTGAACTGATAGACAGATTTCTGCGAAATTTCGCCATTTTTTGAGAAACTTCATCTATTGTTTTTCCAAAAAAAGCCTTGTACTTACGCTTTCCATTATCATTTCCAATTGTAATTCTGCCTTCCAAACGTCCATCTTTACGCAAATAAATATTCGATCCTTTCATTTTAACACCTCATGAATTTTTTGTTGAAATTATCTAATATACCCCTTGACATTTTAACGTGAATATGATAAAATAAAACAAGGATTTTATGAACATATACCGTGCTGTCTCTTTTCGCAAAATAATGAATTTTACGATGATCTGCTTGGAATTATAAATCATAATGATCCTTACCTAGAAATAACGTAAAATGGACGTCAAAAAAGCGATTGTAGTCACCATGATCACAATCGCTTTCTTTAAATTATTATTCAAATATTAATGTATAGTTTTATATTTACGATTTTCCTTCGTGAAGTTCTTTTCTTTTTCTCTCATACAATTCACGGTCAAAATACAACCGCACCGACTCACTGTCCATTGTACCCCAGATACGAAATATGATCTTTACAAATCCATACTCCTCATACCAAACGACACCTTTGAAACCTGTTCCAATATCATCAGAACCGCTGCACTCCATGATCGGCTCTCCATAGACCGCATCCTCTGTTTGATACAGTGTGCGGTATAAAGACATTGTTGCCCTAGATGCAGAATGCCAGCCGACAAAATATTTGCCTGTCGGAGAAACCGATTCCAGATTAACAGGGATATTATCTGATTTTATAAAATAATTCATGTGCTACCTCCTAGCCGTTAAAATTTGCGATTGTCACAAATCATACTTTACGTTTCAAATACTCCGTCAGTGCCTTTTTCAGAAACTCATAACGCAGCCGCTTTTCCTCTTTTGCAAAATGAACTTCACGAAGCTGCTCAGGATTATTTTCATATACAAGCTTTTCATCGCCGAACTGTTCGCTTGTAAGATCAAAAACACAGTCGCCGATTACGTTGTAACAATGATAATTGCCGCCATCACGAAGTATTCCGTAAACCTTGCCGCCGAAAATATCCTGCGTAAGAAATGCGGTTATTGAACATTGTCCGAGCGTTTTATTATCGACAGTCCATCTGTTTCTCATCCTCGGAGCGCAGGTTTCCGCACACCATATTTCCGACAGTGCGTCATATAAATCGAGTGGTGAATGAATTTTCGGATATTCATTGTTTATCGGCTTGACTGTTGCTGTTTCCCAGCCATAAAATTTGTATTTCATATAGTCCTCCTAAATCGAAATTGTATCGTATTTACTTCTTATTATATTATACATTACAGATGCACAAAAATCAATATTTTAAAGAGGAATGTTAGTGTCAAGCAAAAGTAGGCAGAAGATAAAAAAATCGTCACAATGCACAAAA
>CAJTWE010000045.1 GCA_910579955.1 uncultured Ruminococcus sp.
CGGAGCGAAGCGACAAATCTTGCGGACTGATATAGTATTCTTTAATTAGAATATCTTGCTTATGGATAAAACAAAAAACGAATTATCCTAAATTTAGCAGGCTTTAAACCGTCCGCAAAAATTGGTCGCTATGCTCCCTCTTTTGCTATGTTAAAAAATTTCGCATATTATTCTTGCTGCTTACTAAAAACAAGCTTTCTGTCGTGTGCTTGATGCAAACAGAAAGTCCTTTTTAGAATGCGAAATTTTGTTTTTACGCTAAATTTATCACGTGCATATTTTTTAGCAAGGAGTATTTCGCCCTCTGCGGAGGGCGACCAGCATTTTTGAAAAATTGCTGAACCAAAAAACTTTTATTGATTTATTTTGCTTTTTTAAAATATATAACTTTTTTGCAAAAAGCCGGATTACGTGAAATTTATATAAAACGCCTTGACAATGTGGTGAAATCATGGTATAATAAAATAAATATGAAGTTTTTACATTTTTTCTGAAAGGAGCTAATATTTATGAAAATTAAAAAGCTTACAGCTTTAGCTTGTGCTGCTGTATTGGGCCTTACAGGTACAGCTTCCAGTATTGCAACAAGCAGCGTATCGGCAGAGAGTGCTTCTAAGTATAACTACGCAGAAGCTCTGCAAAAGTCTATGTTCTTCTATGAGGTTCAGCAGGCAGGCGTGCTTCCGGAATGGAATAGCGTGCCGTGGCGTGCTGATTCTATGGTAGATGAAAACGGCGTGGAAACTGATGTCGTTCCGGGCGGCTGGTTCGATGCAGGAGACCATTTTAAGTTCACACTTACAAACGCTTATAGCGCCTCGGTTCTTGCATGGGGTTACATCCAATATAAAGACGCCATTGCAAAAGCCGGCATGGATGAGGTTTATAAGAATAACATTCAGTGGGCTATGGATTTTGTAATGCAGTGCGACAGAGGAGATAAGGTTATCGGTACTATCGGTGACTTTACAGGCGGCTCTACAGACCACAACATCTGGTGCAGTGCAGAAGTATATCTCAGAAAGCACAACCTCAATAACAAGGATTGGGAGCGCCCTTATGATGAGATAGAGAATTCTACTGTAGAAGCGCTTGCTGCTGCTTGTCTTGCAGAAGGATATATTATTTTCAAGGACGAACAGCCGGAAAAGGCAGCTCAGTATCTCGAACACGCAAAGAGCCTTTTTGAACTTGCAGACAAAACAAGAGACTGTAAGGAAATAGGTGGAATGGCAGGAATGTATCCTACAACTACATGGCTTGATGACTGTATGTATGCTGCTAACTGGCTGTATATGGCAACAGGCGAGCAGAGCTATCTTGATAAGGTAAAAACTGACTATATTCCTCAGTATCCAAAGGAAGAACAGTCTGATATGAGAAAGTATACATGGGGAATGGCTTGGGATGATATGTCTCAGCCGGCAGCTCTTTTGTATGCTATCAACACCGGTGAACAGGAATGGATAGATCAGGTTTCTCACCATCTCGATTATTGGATGGACGGATACGGCGGCAAGAAGATTCAGTATACTCCGGACGGCCTTGCATGGCTCTTCCAGTGGGGTTCTCTGCGTCATGCAACAACTACCGCATGGCTCGCTCTTCTTTCAGCTGATACAATTTTCAAGGACAACGCTGCGCTTAGTGAAAAGTATAACAAATGGGCAAAAAGTCAGATGGATTATGCCTTCGGAGATAATGACCTGAACCAGAGCTATATTTTGGGAATGGGCGAAAATAATCCTACTGCTATTCACCATAGAACAGCTTCCGGTATACATGATGACCATTGGAATGATCTTGGACAGGAAAGCAGCAGCGAAGGCTGGCAGACAGAGTATGCTCATACACTTTATGGTGCGCTTATAGGCGGTCCTGACTTGCAGGGTAAGTACATCAATGAAGTTGCTCAGTATCAGTATTCAGAAGTAGCTATCGACTATAATGCAGGCTACACAGCAGCCCTTTGTGCGCTTATTGATGATTACGGCGGTGAAATACTCGCAGACTTCCCACCAGTAGAAACTCCTAAGTGGGCAGAATGGGAAGTTGCAGCAGTTCTCAACGGCAGCGGCGACAGCTACACTGAGATCAAGGCTTGGGCAATGAACCATACAGCATGGCCTGCAAGAGTTGAAAAGAATGTTTCCTATAACTACTACTTCAATGTTGAAGAAATACTTGCAGCAGGACTTTCAATAGATGATATTACTATAAAGAGTGGTTCACAGCAGTATCAGGAAGGCCAGCAGGGTCATGCAACTGTAAGCGGTCCTTACAAATATGAAGGCGACAAAACAGGCAATACCTATTATGCAAAGATCCAGTTTGAAGATGCAAGAGCTATCCAGCCTACAGGTCAGAGCGAACACCGTGACGAGGTTCAGTTCAGAATCTCTATTCCGGATGCAATTAACGGACAGTCTACAAAGGGTGCATGGGATCCTACAAACGACTGGTCTTATGAACCTGTTCCGGATGCTGGAAACGACCTTAAATCACCAAAATCACTTAATGATCATATCACAATGTATGTAAACGATGTGCTTGTATGGGGTACAGAACCGGACGGCACAAAGCCAGAAGAAGGTCCAGTGCAGACAAAGCCACCTGTAACAACAACTACTACAACTACCACCACAACAACTACAACCGTCAGTTCTGAAACAACACCAGGCGAAACCACGGTCACAACAGATGTTACAACCGCATCTGGAGATTCCACAACAACGACAGAGGAAACGACGACTACAACAGTAACAACAAACAACAATCCTAATGTAAAATATGGTGATGTCAGCCTTGATGGAAAGATCACTATGGTAGATATGGTATACCTGAATAAGTATCTTACAGGTGTTATTAAGTTCAATGATCAGCAGAGTGCAAATGGCGACTGTGCTTTAAGCGGCAATGTAGATACTTCTGATGCTACGGCACTGTTAATGTTCCTTGGCGAAAGAATTGAAACTCTGCCGGCAACTATACAATAAAATTTCCACAAAATAAAGCCTTGACAAAATGGGTTTTATGTGTTATAATGTATAAAAGATTTGTCAGGCGTACAAGAACGGCAATCTTTTAACGATCCCGATTTTGTTGTGGATAAACTTAATATTTATAATACGTTGAAGAGAACGCCTTGTTCCATAAGTGTTCATAAAAGAGATTCTTTGTCACAGGCTGAAAGCAGAGAGTTCACAGGAAAAAAGGATACCATTCTCCGAGTCTGCCCAATCAGCAGCGGATACTCCCGTTACAGAGCAAAAAAGAGGTCTGTCGAAACAGACAGGCAAATTAGGGTGGAACCGTGATTTTATGTGTAAAATTGCCCCTTGTGCATTGTAAAGATGTGCAAGGGGCTTATTTTTTTAGAGTAAAAATAATTAAAAGGAGAGATAATAATGATTAGTCTGAAATTAAAAGACGGCAGTGTACGTGAAATTGAGTCTGCGTCTTCTGCTGCGGAAATTGTAAAAGGAATAGGCATGGGTCTTTATAAGGCTGCTTGCTGCGTAAAGATAAACGGCGAGGTAAAAGACCTGAGAACCATTATAGATTCCGATTGTGAATTTGAGGTTATGACATTTGATTCCGAGGAAGGCAAGAAAACCTTCTGGCATACTGCTTCTCATGTTTTGGCACAGGCTGTAAAGAGACTTTATCCAAACGCTAAGCTTGCTATAGGTCCTGCCATAGACGGCGGATTTTACTACGATTTCGACCTTGAAAAGCCGTTCTCACAGGATGATCTTACTAAGATCGAAGCTGAGATGAAAAAGATCGTAAAGGCAAATACAGAGCTTACTGCATTCACCCTGTCACCGGAGGAAGCGCTCGAAAAGCTTCGTGCTATGGACGAGCCTTATAAGGTTGAGCTTTGTGAGGAACACGTTTCCAAGGGCGAGCCTATTTCATTCTATCAGCAGGATGAGTTTATCGACCTTTGTGCAGGTCCTCATCTTATGAGTACAGGCACTATAAAGGCATTTAAGCTTTTGTCATGTACAGGTGCATATTGGAGAGGCTCTGAGAAAAACAAGATGCTTTCCCGTGTTTATGCTACAGCTTATCCGAAGGCAGCACAGCTTGAAGAAGAGCTAAAGCGCCGTGAAGAAGCTAAAATGCGTGATCACAATAAGCTGGGACGTGAGCTGGAGCTTTTCACAACTGTTGACTGCATCGGTCAGGGTCTGCCTATTCTGCTGCCAAAGGGCGCAAGAGTAGTTCAGCTGCTTCAAAGATGGATAGAGGACGAAGAGCAGAAGAGAGGATATCTGCTCACAAAAACTCCGCTTATGGCTAAATCTGATCTCTATAAGATATCAGGTCACTGGGATCATTATTTGGACGGCATGTTTGTTCTGGGCGATCCTAATGATGAAACAAAGGAATGCTTTGCACTGCGTCCGATGACGTGTCCGTTCCAGTATCAGGTGTTCCTGAACCGTCAGCGTTCTTATCGTGACCTGCCTATGCGTCTGGGCGAAACATCCACACTTTTCAGAAACGAGGACAGCGGTGAGATGCACGGTCTTATCCGTGTAAGACAGTTCACTATTTCCGAAGGCCACCTCATTCTTCGTCCGGAACAGCTGGAAGAAGAGTTCAAGGGCTGTCTGGAGCTTGCTAAATATACTCTTGAAACACTCGGTCTTGCGGAAGATGTTTCCTATCGTTTCTCACAGTGGGATCCTGCAAATCCAAAGAATAAGTATGAGGGTACAGCAGAGCAGTGGGAAGAAGCTCAGTCTATTATGGGAAAAATACTTGATCATTTGGGCGTTGAGTACACTGTTGGAATTGATGAAGCTGCTTTCTACGGCCCTAAGCTTGATATTCAGATCAAGAACGTATTCGGTAAGGAAGATACACTTATCACACTTCAAATAGATATGCTGCTGGCTGAAAAGTTTGGTATGGAATATGTAGATGTAGACGGTACAAAGAAGCGTCCTTACATCATTCATAGAACATCTGTAGGCTGCTATGAGAGAACACTTGCACTTCTCATTGAAAAGTATGCAGGAGCATTCCCTCTGTGGCTTGCACCTGAGCAGGTAAGACTTATCCCTATTGCTGACCGTCACCTTGATTATACCTATGAGCTTCTCCATAAGCTTGAAGCAGCAGGTCTCCGCTGTGAAGTGGATAATCGTGCTGAAAAGGTTGGTTATAAGATTCGTCAGGCTGTTATGGAAAAAGTGCCTTATATGATAACTCTCGGTGATAACGAAGTAGCAGAAGGTACAGCAGCTGTAAGAAGCCGTAAAGACGGCGACCTCGGCAGCATGGGACTTGATGAACTGGTTGCCAAGCTTGTAGAAGAAGTTGAAACAAAGAAGAGATAAAAAACTATAAATATTATAGAAAATTAAAAAGCTGCTGCATCGGTTAAAGGCAGAGATGCAGCAGCTTTTATTAAATAAATCTCAATAAACCTAAATAAATTTACTGCGTACAAAACGGCAGAAAAATATAGCCGGAAAAGAAATAAAAAACCATAGAATGGAAAATGGCAGGCATATTTGTCCGAAAAGATTAAACGGAACATTTGAATAATCCCATACCGACCACTTTAGAATAATATTATCTATGATTCCTGTTACCATTTCAAGAGCTGTTATCATAAGAGCGCCTGAGATCGCTTTGAAAACGAGCGGCTGTCTGTCCGCAGATATGCAGTAAAGAACTGTCCCTGAAATACCGCCTAAAACGGTCATTGTCCAGTGTGTGTAACCACGAAAAATTATTTCAATAAGGCTGTATATTAGCGAACCCAATAGAAATATAAACACAAGTTCGTATATATGAATTTTTATATTAATACGGCTTTTCATTTACACCTCCGGATTAAAAAATATAAATCTAATTACTTTTGTGTAATAATATTATTATAAACTTTGCTGCTTTTATGCAGCGTTACGAAAGGAATGTTATTTATGCGAAGAAGTGGAATTTTAATGCACATTTCAAGTCTGCCGGGTGATTACGGCATAGGCAAAATGGGAAAGGAAGCTTACAATTTTGTAGATTTTCTTCAAAAAAGCGGAGTTTCTGTCTGGCAGATACTTCCTATTTCCCCGACAAGTTATGGTGACTCTCCCTACCAGTCTTTTTCCGTTCATGCAGGCAATCCTTACTTTATAGATTTTGAAACACTTGAAGCAGAAGGCCTTCTGGAAAAGAGCGAGTATACAAGCGTAAACTGGGGAAATAACCCTGTACGTGTGGATTATGAGAAGATATACTATAATGTTTTCCCTGTACTGTGTAAAGCCTATGAACGTTTTGATAAAGAAAGTGCGGAATATAAGGCGTTCTTAGAGGAGAAATCTGATTGGATTTATGATTACGCCCTTTTCATGGCACTTAAAGATGCTCATGGCGGCAGACCGTGGCAGGAATGGGAAAAGCCTCTTGCAAGCTTTGAGAAAAAAGCTGTTGCCGCTGCAAGAGAGGAATATGCGGAAGATATTGGATTTTACTGTGTTATGCAGTACTGGTTCTATACACAGTGGCTTAAGCTTAAATCATACTGTCATGAGAAAGGCATATCAATAGTTGGAGATATACCGATATATGTTGCCTATGACAGTGTAGATGTTTGGACAAGCCCTGAGCTTTTCTGTCTTGATGAAGAAAAAGTTCCTACAGATGTAGCAGGCTGCCCACCTGATTTCTTTTCTGCAACAGGTCAGCTTTGGGGCAATCCGCTGTATGATTGGGATTATCATAAAAAGACCGGCTTTAAGTGGTGGATAAAACGTCTTGGCAGTGCAGCAGAGCTTTATGATACTGTAAGAATTGATCATTTCAGAGGGTTTGAAAGCTATTATGCGATTCCATACGGTAATCCTACAGCTGAAATAGGTGAATGGAGAAAAGGCCCTGATACAGAGCTTTTTAAAGCGGCTGAAAAAGCTCTTGGCAGAATGTCTATTATTGCGGAGGATCTGGGATTTATCACTCCGGAGGTAAGAACAATGCTTGATGCGTGTGGATATCCGGGTATGAAGGTGTTGCAATTTGCTTTTGACAGTGATTCAGCTTGCGGGGATCTTCCTCATAATTATGAGACAAATCATTGCGTTGTTTATACAGGCACTCATGATAATATGACGCTTAACGGATGGAAGGATTCCCTTGGTGCGAGAGCTGTATCATTTGCGAAGAGATATCTTAGAGTAAAGGATAGAAACGACTTGCCGGAAGCTGTAATAAGAGCAGCGTGGAGCAGTACAGGAGAGCTTGCTGTAGCACAGATACAGGATTTTTTAAGCGAGAGTGCAGATGCAAGAATGAATATACCGGCGACACCGTCAGGGAATTGGCAGTATAGAGTTAAAAAGGGTGTATTTACACCTAAGCTTGCAAAGAAGATATATAAGCTAAGCGAGCTGTTTTATCGTCTGCTGTTAGTTGAGGAAGCAGCTGTGGAAGAAACTGTAGAAGCAGCTGTAGAAGAAGTTGTATAAGAGAGCGCAAAAAATCAATAAAAGTTTTTTGGTCCAGCAATTTTTCAAAAATGCTGGTCGCCGTCC
>CAJTWE010000046.1 GCA_910579955.1 uncultured Ruminococcus sp.
GCCTACGATACTTGGACGGCGACGTCCTGGGAAAATTGGTCGATGCCGGTTCTCTTTTATATCTTTTGGGTGGAACTATTCGTTCCACCCTTTTACCTTATCTTTTCGGGCCATTAGCTCAGTTGGTCAGAGCTCCCGGCTCATAACCGGTAGGTCCTGGGTTCGAATCCCCGATGGCCCACCATATATTACCCCATTACATTTACTGTAATGGGGCTTTTTATTTGCTTATTTTTTTAACATATGATATAATTGTTATATGCCATGTATATGCCTCTATGCAAATAAAAGCGGAGGATATGATACAGATTTTAAATGTTTAGGGGGATGTGGCAGATCTGTATCTTAAAAGCGGATATGTTCAAAATTCCAAAAGGGTACGAAAGTGTAACCAAAACCATACGTATGCCGAAGCCTATGGCGCAAGAATTGGAAATTCTTTCAACTAAGAATTCCATATCTCTAAATCAGCTTGTTATATCATGCATAGAATTTGCACTGAGTAACACTGATAAAGAAGATAGTGCTAAAAGCGAATAAAATGTATTGCAAAATACAAGAGCGCTAGTAGGCAAAAGAGATTGCAATATTAAGTCTTTCATTTTGTATTATAATCTGATATACTTAAATTAAATCCATATGCTGGAAATAATACATAAGGGAATCAGATAATGGAAAAGTTTATAATTGAGCGAAAAGATGAAATGGAAACAAAGACTTTTCGCATACCAATACCATTGATAGAGCAGCTTGAGAAGCTGGCACATGAAAACAATGTATCAGTAAATGGATTAATCATCCAATGCATCAGATTTGCTCTTGATCATTTAGAATAGTATTGCGATCTATCGGTAAATTTTTTTTTAATTAACTGGGGGTGTTGCGGATGCATAAGATATGATCTTTGCATCGGAAAGTATAGTGTAAAAAATATTCTCAAAGCAAAAATGAACATTGAAGCTTAAAAAACCGCTTTGAAAGCTGCTGTCTGCAATATGACGGCAGCTTTTTTTGTATTTTGATATGTATGCATGCATATTTGCAAGCAAAATGTATTGCAAAATAAATGCAAAAATAAGTCTATCTTTTTTATTTGTGTACTGCTATAATTAAAATATAACCCATGTACTTTTGGGAAATATTTATTGGATAAGGAGAATTAGAAGATGAGACGTAAAATTATGGCAATGATTGTCGCTCTGGCATCAATGGGGATTGTTTTAACTGGCTGTGGGGTATCACAGGAAGCGAAAGATGTACAGGCAATGATTGATCAGATGCCGGAAACATATTCGGTTGAGATCAATGATGATATTGCAAACGCCCGTACTGCTTTTGATGCGCTTAACGAAAACGATAAGAAGAACGTAGAAACAAAGCGTTTAGATGACTTAGAGACATCGGAAAAGGCATATAATGAAGAGCTTGCAGGTAAAATTAACACTTCTATTGAAAAGATTGCAATTTCTGATGAGACCTCAGCAAAAATGAATAAAGCAAAACAAGATATAGAAAAGGTTATGAAAGAAATTGAAAAGCTGCCTGCTTCTGCAAATGATTTGGTTAATTATGATGCACTTTTAAAGAAAGTACAATCTTTGTCTGACGGCTATGCAGTCGTAATGGATGATGCAAATGATATATTGATCATGGTTGATATCTATGAAAATTTAGATTTAATAAACACGGCTTACAGCAACTCATCAAAATATGGTTATGCTTGTGATATTTCTTCTGATATATCCAGCTTGTCTAATAGATGGTCATCAAAGAAAGGAAGCATAAATAAATCAGTTGAGGAATTAAAAGAGGCTTGTCTGTATAAAGAAAGCTGGGAAGTTACAGTGGCTGCTCTAAACGTAATAACCGATGCCTCTTCATTATCTACTTCAATAAACAATTATTACGATCCGTTTTTAAGCAATACATTTTCTACTCTTTTTGATGACTGCGCAGCGTGGGAAAAAATTATTAAGGAGAAGATGGGTAAATAAAAAATAAAGCTTTTATGGAGGTTGTTTATAATGAAATCAAAAGAGGAAAAATGTAACGAGCTGTTTTCATTAGAGAAAGAAGTCAAAGATAAAAAGAAGAAAAGCCCTTTGAAAAAGATCATTGCTATAATTCTTTCTGTTATTATACTTGCGGGTATAATTGTTTTTGCGGTATTTCAAACTAACTACGAAAAAAATAAAAACTTTACTAATGGCATTCAAGGAAAGTATTATTGTACAGATACGTCATGTAATATTTATGCAATGGGCTACGGTTATAGTGACTTTTTCCTTGATGAACGTTTTATGGGAAAATCAATTAGTATAGATGAAGATGGTGTATTGTGCGATTTATTTGTAGAATATGACCCTCAACTTAAGTTTGCTGATGATTATTTTAGTCTTGATGAAAATTATCTTACATATGAATCTGTAGGAAATCATAAAGGTGATTTTTCTATATATAGTGTGAGCTTTAGTAAAAAGGGATCTCGTATAAGCGCCGATGAAATAGCCGAAACAGATCAGTTAGAAGTACATATTGCTGACGAAAATGTTGATTGGGGCTGGGCGTTTTTGTTGACATTTGAGAAAAAGTAAGTTTGAATTTGAACATTTGAAAGGAAAAGAAATTATGATTTGTAAAAATTGTGGCAAGGATATTGCCGATGATTCATTGGAATGTGAGTACTGCGGTGCGAAGCAGTTAGTAGAGGAAAATACTGAAAATAACAATAATGCGGAGAATGACAACACAAACGAAGTGAAAAGCCAAAGTGTTGATACTCAGCCTTCTTATTATGCACAACAAACAGGCACTTCCGCTTTAGTAAATAATTCGGACGAAAGAATATTTAAGATTAAAGTCATTATCTGTGCGGTAGGTATGTTAATGGGTGTACTGCTGCTGTTCAGTGGTTTTACTGGATTGGGTCTGTTTTTTGGTAAGAACTTTTCTGGCTATGGTAGCTATCCAGATAGTGCTGTTTTTGGAGCAGATTTTTACACGGAAATCCATGACGCAGTTCGCAATGCTGCCTATAATACCAATAAAATTATTGATATGCTGGGAAGTTGTTTGAAAACATTTGATATTGCATTTGGAAGCTTTATGCTTTTGATAAACAGCTTTGTTCTTTGTCTTATCATCGAGAAAAGAAATAGATGATATATTAGATTATATTATATATGATAAACTAGGAGGTATTGTATGAAATATTGGTCAGAGGAAATGAAAGATTACATTAAAAATCTTACGACAAAGAAAATATTTTTTGCAAATATTCCAGATTGCCATATAATTAAGTTGGAAATGGAAAGAGATAATTACAATATAATATTGGCAAAAAGCAAAACAGAAAATTTTTATATTGCTTTTAGTGCAGATGAATATGCAAACGCAAAAACTACAACAGTTCCGAAAAAACTGATTGATTTAATGAAAAAAGCTAAGGTCAAAAAAGATGTTGAAAAGAATTTAAGTAGAATTCTTTGTTTTTCTCGTTTAGGAAAAGATAGAAACATCATATATATACCTCCTAATAATGACCTTGTTGAGCAATTTTTCAAAGATACTGAGAGGTACTTAAATAGAAAGTATGATGAAATATGAAAAATTTCTTTTTTGCACGCTGTGGTGCTCTGTTAGGATTAATACTTTTTTCGGGAGGAAGTGCAGTAATTGGCTTTGTGCATGGCGGTTTTTTTGGTGTTTTGCTTGGAGTTTTTTCTATATTCTTTTTCGTAGCAATTGTACTACCGTGTTTAGTATCCGGAATTAAACATACCTGTGATAAGTGCAAAAAATTTAATTCATTGGAAGAGTTATCAATAGCTGAAACTCATAGTACAAAAAAGGAAAAATATACAGAAACGGATTCCAGGCAAACCGGAAGCGTTTATCAATGTGGTTCATTCTTGCCAAAAGCAAAGATATATGAAACATATACTATTGAACATCAAAGAACCATTGAAGATAATACGTATAATTGCGTTTGCATGTGTTGTGGTGCCAAACAAAAGCTTAGACGTGAAAATACATATAATAATTATTGATAATTGCTAACCATATAGTGACTTAGGCATTTCAGGAGGTTTGTGATAGCCAGCCTTGACAACCCTACATACAATATGCTAAAATGAAACTGTAAGTCGATTCAACATATCAAAGTTGAAAAGTTGAAACAAAAGTTGAAAGTTTAAACAGTGAAAAAGCGAGCGGGAGGAATGCAAAATGGCAAAGGCTATAGTATTTGATATGGATGGCGTATTATTTGATACAGAGATGATATGCGGCAAAGTATGGCGTGTTATCTTTGAGGATATGAAGCTTGAAAACACCGAAAATGCGTTGAAAGATTGTACCGGACTTAATAGAAAAAGTGAAGAGGAATATTTTAAAATGCATTATCCGCAGGTGGATTTTGAGTGCTTTATAAACAGATTATCCAAAGGATTTAATCAGTGGGTAGAGGAAAACGGCATGCCTATCAAGACCGGTACAAGGGAACTTTTAACATGGCTCAGGGGAAATATGTGGAAAACTGCTCTGGCAACATCAACAAGACGTGAGTCGGCTTTGCATCATTTGAAGATGACCGGACTTATAGATATGTTTGATGCAATAGTAACAGGTGATGTTGTGGAAAAGGGAAAACCCGATCCGGAGATATATCTTACAGCGTGTGAAAAGCTCGGTGTTAAACCAGAAGATACATATGCCGTAGAGGATTCACGAAATGGCCTGTACAGCGCTTATAATGCCGGAATGAAGGCTATTCTTGTTCCAGATACTATTGAGCCTACAGAAGACATGCTGGAAATCGCATACAGAAAAGAAGATACTCTTCTTGATGTTATGGAGTTTTTGAGCGCCAAAGAAAAATAAAAGAAAACAAGCCCAAATCAGAAAAATTTATTGATTTGGGCTTTCTTTGTATTTATTATTTCTAAAATGTAAAAAAATCTCTGTTTCACTTGACGAATTTAGCAGACGTGCTATAATAGTATTAGCACTCAAAGATAGAGAGTGCTAATTGATAATAATTAGTAAAGAAAAAGAGAAAAGAGGAGCTTCATATGGAACAGAAACAATTCAAAGCAGAGTCTAAGCGACTTCTGGATATGATGATTCATTCAATTTATACTCACAAGGAGATTTTCCTCCGTGAGCTTATTTCTAATGCAAGCGATGCTATTGATAAGCTGTATTTTAAGTCACTGACAGACGATAGCGTTGGTATGTCTAAATCTGATTTTAAAATTCGTATTGCAATTGATGAAGAGGCAAGAACTCTTACTATTATTGATAATGGTATTGGTATGACCAAGGAAGAGCTTGAAAATAATCTGGGTATTATTGCAAACAGCGGTTCTCTTAAATTTAAGAGTGAAAACCAGCTCTCCGAGGACAGCCAGATAATCGGTCAATTTGGTGTAGGCTTCTATTCTGCATTTATGGTAGCTGGAAAGGTTACAGTAAAGTCTCGTGCTTTTGGAGCTGATACAGCTTATGTATGGGAGTCTGAGGGTACTGACGGATATACTATTGATACTTGTGATAAGGAAACTGTAGGTACTGAAATAACTCTGGAAATTCTTCCTGATGAAAAGGATGAAAACGGCAATGAAGAGTCATATGCGGATTATTTGAACCAGTATCGCATTCAGTCACTGGTTAAGCGTTACAGCGATTATATCAGATTCCCTATTGTAATGGATATGAAGAAGAGCCGCAGAAAGGCTGACGCTAAGGAAGATGACCATAGTGCAGAGGCTTATGAAGATTATCTTGAGGAAACAACACTTAACAGTATGATTCCGATTTGGCGTAAGAATAAGAGCGAGCTTACAGACGAGGATTACGGTAACTTCTATAAGGATAAGTTTGGTGATTATTCCGAGCCTTTGGCACATTCTCACGTTCACAATGAGGGTATGCCGATGTATGATGCGCTGTTGTACATTCCAGCTCGTGCACCTTTTGACTTCTATTCAAAGGAATATAAAAAGGGCTTGCAGCTTTATGCAAATGGCGTTCTTATCATGGACTGCTGTGAGGACCTGTTGCCTGACTATTTCAGCTTTGTAAAGGGTCTTGTAGATTCTGAGGATGTTTCCCTTAACATTTCAAGAGAAATGCTTCAGCATGATGCACAGCTTAGAATCATTGCAAAGAGCGTTGAGCGTACAGTTAAGAATGAACTTACAAGAATGATGAAGAATGATCGTACTAAGTATGAGGAATTTTTCAAGGCATTTGGACTTCAGCTGAAATACGGTGTATATTCTGATTATGGAATGCATAAGGATGTATTGCAGGATCTGTTGTTATTTACATCATCTAATGAGGGACATCCGCTGACATCTCTTGCAGAATATATTGATAGAATGCCTGAGGGACAGGAATATATTTACTATGCAGCAGGTGAAAGTCTTGCAAGAGCAGAAGCACTTCCTCAGACAGAAGCAGTAAAGGCAAAGGGATATGAGCTTTTATATTTCACTGATAATGTAGATGAATTTGCTATAAGAATGATGATGGAATATAAGGGTAAGAAGTTCAAGTCTGTAGCAGACAGTGATTTAAACCTTGAGAGTGAAGAGGAAAAGAAAGCACTTGAGGAAAAGGCAGCGAGCAGTAAGGATATGCTGGAAAGTGTAAAGAAAGCACTTGAGGGCAAGGTAAGTAATGTAAAGCTTTCGAGTAGATTAAAAACTCATGCAGTATGTCTTTCCAGCGAGGGTGAGATCACAATGGAAATGGCAAAGACACTTAATTCTATGCCGGGTGCCGATCAGAAGGTAGAGGCACAGATCGTGCTTGAAATAAACCCTGAGCATCCTGTATATGAAAAGCTTATGGCGCTTACAGGAACTGATGAGGATAAGCTTAAGAAGTATAGTGAGCTGCTTCATTATCAGGCACAGCTTATAGAGGGCATGCCGATTGATGAGCCATCAAAGTTTGCCGAACTTATCTGTGAACTTATGTAAATAAAAGTTTTTTTGAGCCGGCAATTTTTTCAAAAAATGCCGGTCGCCGTCC
>CAJTWE010000047.1 GCA_910579955.1 uncultured Ruminococcus sp.
ATTTGTCGCTTCGCTCCGCTCTTGCTAAGAAATAAAATTTCGCATATTATTCTTATTGCTTACTTTTGCATGGCTTTCTATTTTGTACTTGACATAGACAGGAAGCCTTTATTGGAATGCGAAATTTTGTTTTTACGCTAAATTTATCACGTGCATATTTTTTTACTAAGGAGCATTTCGCCGTCTGCGGACGGCGACCGGCATTTTTTGAAAAAATTGCCGGCTCAAAAAAACTTTTATTGATTTGCTTATTTTTCTTGAAATTGCGTACTGAAACCCGTGGTTGCAACCCGCAGTTGACAAATTTCCAAGTCAAATTGATTGTTGTAAGCCCTAAAATATGCTATAATAAATGCAAAGAGATGGCAAATAGCTTTCTAAAAAATTTACGAGGTGACTAAAATGATCTTAGCAGACAAAATTATCAAACACAGAAAATTAAACGGCTGGTCTCAGGAAGAACTCGCAGAGCGTACCGGAGTATCACGTCAAGCTGTATCAAAATGGGAAAGTGCACAGTCTATTCCCGATCTTGATAAGCTCCTCAAACTCAGCAATCTTTTTGGTGTTACTACAGACTACCTTTTAAAGGACGATATGGAAACGGAAACCTTTATTGATGACAGTGAACAATCACCTGTAAGAAAGGTTACTATGGAAGAAGCAAATAAGTATCTTTCTCTCAGAAAAAAAGCGTCGCTGCAAATTGCACTTGCCACATTTATGTGCATATTATCGCCTATATGTCTGTTCGTACTCGGCACTATTTCAGAGCTGCCAAATACTGGAGTTTCGGAAAATATGGCTGGACTGATAGGTCTTATAGTGCTGTTTGTAATTGTAGCAGCTGCTGTGGGTATATTTATTTTTACAGGCTTTGAAAGCTCTGAATTTTCATTTATGGAAAGTGAACCATTTGAAACCGAATATGGTGTATCCGGCATGGTGAAGGATAAACAAAAGTCATATCACAGTACTTATATAAAGTTAAATATAATCGGTACAATTTTATGTATACTAGCACCTGTTGCTTTATTTATTATCGGCGTTCATGATACTGAAACCTTTGCCGTTTGCATGCTTTCTATTATGCTGGTAATAGCCGGAATAGGGGTAGCAATGTTTATTATTGCAGGAGTACGTCACGCAAGTATGCAGCGCTTGCTTCAAGCCCCTGATTATTTGAATTGGAAATCAAAGCCAAAAAATGTTTTGACAGAGGCAATAAGTACTATTTACTGGCTTCTTGCAACTGCAATTTATTTGTTATGGAGCTTTACAACATATGAATGGGAAAGAACGTGGATAGTATGGCCGATTGCAGGTGTGCTTTTTGGTATTGTTAGGGCAATTTGCAATTTGTTCGATAAAAAAGACAGTTCTAAGTAGTTGACAAAATTCTCCTTGTATTATATAATAAAATATACAATGGGAATAATTAAATAATATGACCAACAAGGAGAAAACTATTATGAATAAAAAGGCAATGTATAATCTAACATATGGACTATTTGTTCTTACAACGAAGCTTGGACAGCGCTGTCAGGGCTGTATTATCAATACTGCTATGCAGGTTACAACAAGTCCAAATCGTATAACTATCACTGTAAATAAGCAGAATCTCACTCACAATGTGCTGATGTACACTAAGGAATTCAATATATCCGTGTTGTCTGAGCAGTCAGATTTTAGTGTATTCAAGCGTTTTGGCTTTCAGAGTGGTAGGGATACGGACAAGTTTGAGGGATATGATGGCTATAAAACAGCGGCAAACGGTATGCCTTATGTAACAGATGGAACAAATGCCTACATTTCCGGTAAAGTTATAGATACAGTGGATCTGGGCACGCATACAATGTTTATTGCAGATGTAACAGATGGAGACGTTTTGTCAGATGTGCCGGCTGCAACATATGCCTACTATCAGAATAATATAAAGCCAAAGCCTGAGAAAAAAGATTCTGAAAAGAAAGGCTATGTATGTAAAGTATGCGGTTATGTATATGAGGGTGAAACACTTCCAGAAGATTTCGTTTGTCCAATATGTAAACATGGTGCAGATGATTTTGAGAAAATAGTATAAAGAAAACCGCTCGGAAACGTTTAAATGAAATGTTCCCGAGCGGTTTTATTTTTTAATTATCCATGCATAACTTCAGAAATTGCGTCCAGAATCTTGTCGTGACATCCTCCGCAGCCAGTAGAACAATGTGTTACTTCCTGAACGTGCTGGAAAACGGATAATACATCAGAAAAGCTGGTCATGTCATGCATAGCATCTTCAACGTCGGCAAAAGATACGCCCATGCAGTGGCAGATTTCGTAATTTTCCATATAAGTCACCCCTTTCTGTATGGCTGTTTTGCCGTACTATTTTTTCACTTTATAGTATATCACACGTTGTATAAAATGTCAACAATAAGTAGGATCGATGCCATAAAAATCAATTTTATAAAAATATCCCTGCTGCTATTTTTAATATTAGTGAAGGAGATATTTAGTTATCTAAGCTTTTAAGATATTTACTATAAAGTAGGATTAAGTCCGGCGATACTGTGTGCATAATAATTTAAAATTGCAGAAGCGTCCTGTAGCTCAACACTGCCGTTTTCATTTATATCAGCTGCTTTAAGCTGAATATCTGTATAATTGTTTAAGTTAAGCATAGCAGAAGTAAGCGCATAAATGTTCAGTGCTGCGGTCGCATCACTGATATCGATCTTGCCGTCCTGATTTACGTCGCCTTTTGTATATGAAACTGCACCAAGGTTTATAAACTTAAATCCATTTTCCTTTGCATAAGTTTCCGCAGCAGTTCCTGCATATCCTGAAATAGTAAATCCTGAAATTTTTACATGGTAATCTGTATCGTCGCCGACATCTTTATAAGTATATCCAAATGCATCTTCGCCAATAAAGGTAACGCTTGCAGGGATCGTTACGTTTTTCACTTTAGTACAATTGTAAAATGCCCACGTATCAATAGTTTCTATACCTTCGGACAGGGTAATGCTTTGAAGCTTGGTACAGTTTGAGAACGCACAATCGCCTATGCTGATAATATTACCGGGGATCGCTATGGATTTCAGATTATAGGATGTATCAAATGCATTGCCTCCTATATGTTTCGCTTCCGGGTCAATGGAAACTGAACTCACATCTTCCTCACATTCAACGATCCATGTTTTTGTGTTAGGCTTAAACGGACTTGTTCCGACATATTTTATTGGAGTTGTCTGATTGTTGATGCAGGCAGTTCCTATAAATGCATCAGCTCTTAATGTTTTAAGATTTGTCGGAAGCAGCACCATTTTCAGATTGCTGCAACCAAAGAAAGCGTTATAGCCGATAAACTGAACGCTGTCCGGTATGGTTATTATCTTTACTGAGGTGTTATTATAAAAAGCATTGCTGTTGATACCATATACCTGAATGCCGTTTATCTGAGCCGGAATATCCACAGTTGCTTCAGTACCTTTGTAGGAATTAATATATATGCCTCTGTAATCTTCCATATATGTGTAATTTCCATATGTCTGCGATGTAGTAATAGGAGTATCATTTACATATCTGTCTACAGCGGAAACAGGCAGGCATATATTGCTTATTCCTATAGCAGCGGTTATTATACAGGACAGCAATTTCTTATAAGATCTCATTTTTATTTTATCTCCTTAAAATTCAAAATCTTTCCTCAAAATCCCTATTTATTTTAAGCAATACCGCACAGAGATTGTGCGGTATTGCCCATAAATCTATTTATCCCAAAACGATCTCTACATCGTTAACGTCAGCCATATCGGCAGCCATAAGCTTGCAGCCTTGTGCAGCCTTGCCGTTTACTGTCATTGACGCAACGCCGCTCTGTACGTGGTTCGGATTCTTAACTATAATGTTCAGAAGCTTTCCTCTGAATTTCTTTGTCATCTTAAAGCCGTCCCATTCAGACGGAATAGACGGGCTTATTACAAGTCCATCTGCATCAGGTCTCATACCGCAAATACCCTCAGTGCAGCCTACCATTACTGTAGACGCTGTACCTGTCAGCCAGTGTACATGACTACGACCAGCATAAGGTGAAGCCTTTGACTCTGTGAACTGTCCGTGTACATATGGTTCCATAACACGTATCTCAGCCTTGTCATTCATTGCAGCTGGTGAGCTTTCCATAAAGTAACGGAATGCAGCGTCACCATGACCCAGCAGAGATTCTGCAAGGATAAGCCAGCCCTGAGACTGAGAGAATATACCGCCGTTTTCCTTTGTGTCGGCATTGAATATATGCATAAGTGCGCCGTCAAAATAGTGTTCTTTATATGGAGGTTCAAGGAGCTTAGCACCGTAAGGTGTATCGAGAATATCTGCTACAGACTGCATAGCCTTATCAGCCTGTTCTTTTGAAGCAAATCCGGAAATTACGCTCCAGCTTTGTGGGTTGAGCCACATATTAGCCTCCGGATCTTTCTTAGCGCCAACGATCACACCATCTTCACGAATGCCACGGATAAATCTGTCCTCGTCCCAGCACTTTTCAAGTGTATTGCTGAGTTCACCCTGTACCTTTGTGATATATTCCGCATATTCGTTGTCACCACGCTTTTCTGCAAGCTCATGCATCATGGACATTGCGTAGTACAGCTGGAATGCAACAAATGTGGATTCACCCTTTTTGCCAAGTCTCAGGCAGTCGTTCCAGTCAGCATGGAGACCAGCCGGCATCTTGTGATCGCCAAGTCTTTCCATAGAGAAGCGTATAGCATTTTTAAGATGATTGTAAACGGTATCTTCACCGCCGTTTGCATATACGATAACCTCATCATAGAATGCAGTATTTCCGCTTTCACCTACATACTTGTAAATAGTCGGGAAAAGCCAAAGTGCATCGTCTGCACGATATGATGGGTGACCTGTTTCCTTAACATAATCAGGATCATCCGGAGTGTTTTCGTGACCTGCATTGTGGTTAAATTTAACCAGCGGCAGACCTCCGCCGTTATCAACCTGTGCAGAAAGCATAAAGCGGATCTTTTCAGCAGCCATTTCAGGGTCAAGGTGAATGATACCCTGAATATCCTGAACAGTATCACGGTAGCCGTAGCCATTTCTCAGACCGCAGTAAATAAGCGAAGCAGCTCTTGACCAAATGAAGGTAATAAAGCACTGATAAGCGTTCCATACGTTTATCATATTGTTGAATTCTTCGGAAGGTGTTTCAACAGAGAAGCTTGCAAGTTTTCCGTGCCAATAGTTTTTCAGTTCGGCAATTTCTGCATCTACCTTGCCCTTTTCCTCATAGGTTTTCATGATGGCGTCAGCTTCTTCGGGGCTTTTTTGACCCATAATATATATTATTTCTCTTGATTCGCCGGGCTGGAGAGTTATCTCAGTCTGGAGAGCGCCGCAGGAGTTGGAGTTATAGTTCATAACGCCGTCGCACTTACCGTTTTCAACTGCAATAGGGTTGGAATAGGTTCTGTATGGACCGATGAAGCTTGAAAGATCTCCGCATGCGGCAGTAACATTAGAACCTACCATACCAAGGAATCTTTGTCTGCAATCAGTAGGGCTGTTTTCGCTTATTGTTTGAACGATTTTATTTCCTTGAAGCGCTGTCTGAGAAATAAAAAGAGAATATTGGAGATTTACCTGATCCTGTTCGTAGTTGTTTTCATTTGTAAATTCAATAAAACCGAAGAGGGAGAGGTTTCTTACCTTTTCAGAATCATTCTTTATGATAGTACGCCATACTTCGTAGGTCTTGCCTGTTGGAACGTAGTAAGTTACATCAGAAGAAATATCAGCGTATTCCGCACTGATAACAGTATAAGCAGTACCGTGGCGGCAGGTGCTTTTGTAAGAATCGAGAGGCTTGCCAACAGGCTGCCATGAAGCAGACCAATAATCAGCGGAATCATTGTCACGGATATAGATGTATCTGCCGGGCAGAGCCATATTTGAATTAAAGCGGTAACGTGCGATTCTGCCGTTTGCGCCTGATTTTACAAAGCTGTAGCCACCGGCGTTATTGGATATGATTGCGCCGTATTCTGGAGATCCGAGGTAATTACACCAGGGAGCAGGGGTATCCGGTCTTGTGATGACGTATTCTTTGCCGGAAAGATCAAAGTATCCGTATTTCATGAAAAAAATTCTCCTTTTTGTTATCTTTATATTGTTTACAGCGTGCATAATTTTATACATACACTATCATTCACATCATAACATGAACAATGATAATTTGCAAGGGCTTTTTGCAAAAAAGTTATATATATTTTTAAAAAAGCAAAATAAATCAATAAAAGTTTTTTTGAGCTGGCAATTTTTTCAAAAAATGCCGGTCGCCCTCCGCAGAGGGCGAAATACTCCTTACTAAAAGTCGAGCTATAATAATAAAATTAAAATTTCGCATTCTAAAAAGGGCTTTCCGTCTAAATAAATGTAAAGAATAGAAAGCCATGCAAAAGTAAGCAGTGAGAATAATATGCGAAATTTTAGTACTTAGCAAGAGCGGAGCGAAGCGACAAATCTTGCGGACGGATATTGTATTCTTTAATTAGAATATACTGCTTATGGATAAAATAAAAAAGACGAATTATCCTGAATTTAGCGAGACTTAAACCATCCGCAAAAATTGGTCGCTATGCT
>CAJTWE010000048.1 GCA_910579955.1 uncultured Ruminococcus sp.
AAATGTGAATTTGTACAGTGCAGGTGTCAATATAATGTCAGGCCTTAACCGTGGCTTAATAAGTGCAAGCAATGCAGTAATAGCCACTGCAAATCAGATCGCAAATTCTATTTCCAACACTATTAACCGTGCGCTTGATATTCATTCACCGTCAAGAGTTACAGAAGACAGCGGTTATAACACCGGTATGGGTACTGTTGTCGGAATGGAAAAATCGTTGCCAAAAGTTAAACAAATGGCGCTTGAAATTGCAAACACTTCGATTCTGTACACCAGTAAGTACACGCCGTCAGATAATCCGGAATCAAGTATAAGTAATACTACAGTTGAAAATTCAACTTTTTCGCCGCAATTCAACTTGACAATTTCAGGCACAAATGATGATAGGGCGTTAGCAAGAAAAGTGAAAAGATGGATCGCAGAAGCATTTGATGAAATGTTTTCTGAGTATGAAGATAAAACTGCTGTAGTGAGGGAGGTGTGATAATGGCGTTAATCAACAACTATTATATTCATGTAGTAGATGAAAAAGTAGAAACAAGTGTCGAAAGTTCAACACACCCTGTTGAAAGTGGTATTGTTATAACTGACACTGTAAAACCTAATCCAAAGACGATAGATATATCCGGTATGATCGTAGATGCCGGATTTTATAAAGCAAGTGAAATAATTTCAGCGCTTGAAAAGCTTATGAGATCCGGTTCACTGGTAAAATACAGCGGTCGAAATATCGCTTCTAATATGCAGATTCAGTCATTTAATCACAGCCACCCCAATACAGTTTTTGGGGGTTGTGAATTTGATATAACGCTAAAAGAAGTCAGATTTGCACAACCATCATACAAAGCTCCGGTTGATTCAGGCAGTCAAGAAACGGAAACCAAAGTGCCGACAACGCCTAATCAAGAAACAATAGAAGTAGGCTCAACCGTCATATTCAAGGGCGGTTCAGTCTACATTTCTTCAGATGCAAAAAAAGCTACTGTAACAAGAAACAGAAGCACTTGCAAGGTTGAAAAAATTAGTACTGCGAGTTGGTCTATACATCAATATTGTTTGAAATCCACTGATGGTGGAATGGTATATGGTTGGTGCGATAAAGCTGATATTGAAGTGCGTAGTGACACAACGGTAAAAGCAATCACAGCACAAGGAACAAAACAAATTTCAAATGGTGATGGTGAAGCGGTGTATCATACCGTCAAGCAAGGAAATACTGTATATGGCTTAGTAAACGGCAGCTATAAATCGTTAGGAACAAGTGTGCAGTGGGTAGTTGATAATAATCCGACTTGTTTTTCCAAAAAAGGTGACCCCACCACTTTAAAAATCGGTTCAAAGTTGTTAATGGGGTACAAGAAATAAGGAGGGTGTTTATGTTAGATAGAATTGAAATAACCAAATCATTAGTGCCCTATAAGTTTGACATATCGCTTGCAGATGAAATATTTACAATCACAGTGAACTATAATGCGTCTGCCGATATGTTTACTTTAACTTTAGAAAAAAACGGAGAAATAATATGCTATGGCGAACCGCTGGTTTACGGTGTTCCGCTATGGCATGATTCATATGTTTGTGGAAAATATCCCGAACTTGAAATTATTCCGATAGATGAAAGCGGTGATATGAACAGTGTGACATTTGATAACCTGAACCGCACTGTCTATTTATCAGTAAACAATATGGGTGATGCAAATGAATAGTCATTTAATAAAAGATGCCGGACAAAGAACAATTAGAAGCAAAGTTATAAAGGCTGCTAAAAATTGGGCAGATACTCTGAAAGCTTATGACGTTACTCCAAATGGTGTTTTTGGAAGCGTAGCGATTATAAAAAGTGGTTATATAACTATTAGCTCTAATGATTTAGATATTGAGTTTTCGATTCCGTTTGATGATGATATGGAAGCAAATGAAGCGGAGATAATTATTTACAATCTATCAGCACAAACAATAAACGAGCTGAAAACTAAAGCAAGTATAACTGTAGAAGCCGGTTATAAGAACGATACCGGCATAGTATTTAAGGGATTCATTACAAAAATATCAACAAAATATGATGGAGCGGACAAAGTAACTACTATAAGATGTATTGATGATGTTACACAAAAAAGTGTTGAAAATTTAACATTCGCAAGCAATACAAAAGCAAGTGAGATTTTGAAAAGTCTTATAGATAAAACCGGGATTCCGGTTGCTGTTTATAAAGTGCGGCGTGACTATGTATATACGAGTGACCAGACTGTAGACGGCGATTTAATGGGAAACATCAAAAAATATGCTCAGGTATGTGGCATTTCGGTATATGTAAATAAAGGTCAGATATACGCACGTCATATTAAAGAAGGCGATAACATTAACTTCACGGTACAGCCTGATACCGGGCTAATAGGTTATCCTGAACCATATGAGGAAGAGCTTACAGCGGAAGATTTTAAAGAAACGATCAATGGATATGAAATAACAATGTTATTACAACATCGCATGACAACGGCGGCTATTGTGAATTTAACAAGTAAGATTTCCGGTGGAAGTTTTAGGGTAAGAAGCGGTGAACATACCTTTAATTCAAGCGAGTGCATTACAAAGATAAAAGTTTTTTGAGGTGTTAGAATGGGAAATTTAAAATATTTTGAGAATATGATAGAAAAACAAATGCTTGATTTGCATACTGCTTTTCTTGCAAAAATTTTAAACGTTAATGGCAGCACAGCAAAAATACAGCCGCTTGGATTAACAAGAGAAATAGGCGGTGACCAAAAAAAGCATGCAGTTATATCAGGTGTACCGATTATGAATCAGGCGAAATACAAGTTGTCAATTATCGACGGCATTCTTAATGCACAAACAATAACCGCAGGAGATGTAGCTGTATGCGTTTGTTGTGACAGAGATATTACAGAAGCCGTAAAAGGAATAAACGCACTTCCGCCACCGGGGCATCATACGATGTCGGATTGTGTTATAGTTGGTGTACTGTGAGGAGGTGTATGGTTTGTACGGATTTTTGCTTGATGAAAACAAAGATGTAAAAATCGTAAACGGTGATATACAGTTAATTAGTGGTAATGGACTAACAAGGCAAACTGTAGGATGCGTACTTGGAACAAATAAAGGCGAATGGTGCTTGAACACAGATGAGGGGATTCGTTTTGAAAACATGTTGGGAAATTACACTAATGGCAATAGTGATGTAATAAGAAGCGAAATTGAGGAGGGGCTTTCACAAGTTGATAGTTCTTTTTTTATTACAAATTTTCGGACAGAGCATGACAAATCGAATAGAAAACTCAATGTGTCTTTTTCTGCACAAAACAATAACGGCACTATAATACAGCCAAGCATGATATATGAATAGGCGGTGAAAAAATGCTCACAGAATTAGGATATAAAAGATTAACATATAACGAAATCTTAGACAGTAAAATCCGGAGAGCAAAAGAGCTTTTTGGTGAAAACATTAGAACTGACGAAACAACATTATTGGGAAAGTTTATTAGGATCAATGCTTATGATCAAGCACTTGCTGAAGAAGAAGCAGAAGCGATTTACTATGCACGTTTCCCAAATACCGCAACAGGCGTAAGTCTTGACCGCCTTTGCACGTTTGTTGGTATAACAAGAAATTCAGCAATAGCAGCACAATATCAAGTTAAAGTTACAGGCATAGCCGGTGAAACAGTGCCAACCGGGTTTCTCGTATGTACTGAAAGTAACGTGATATATTATAACACGCAAGCCACGGAAATAGGAGTCGATGGAACATGCACTATATGTGTAGAGTGTATCGAAGCCGGCACAATCGGGAATGTACAGGCTGAGAAAATAAACACTATAAAAAATCCGTCTGCATATGTTGACGAAGTGATAGGCATTAATATTTTGAAACCCGGAACTGATACGGAAAGTGATTATGCACTAAGGCAACGATTTAATGAAGCAAAACAAGGGCAAGGTGCTTGTAACGAAAATGCTATCCGTTCAGCACTGCTTAGAGTTCCAACAGTAAAATCTGCAAGCGTTGTAACTAATGAAAGCGAAACAGAGGATAGTGCAGGACGACCGCCACACAGTTTTGAATGCTATATTTTCGGTGGTGAAGATTATCATGAATCAGTAGCTCAAACTATATTTGAAAAGAAACCGTTAGGAATAAAAACATACGGAAAAACAAGCTATGACATCATTGATGATGGTGGATATACGCATAAGATTTATTTTTCGCATGTAACTCAAATTGATATAGCTGTTAAAATAAAGATAAAAATCAATAATGACTTTAGCGATACTACCGGAATTGAAGAAATATATGAAAACATTACAACGTATATAAACAATTTAGGTGTTGGCAAAAACGTGATTTTATCGAGTTTATACGGAAAAATTCATGAAGTTATCGGCGTTACAGAAGTAACTTGTTTGCTTATCAGTAAAGTGGCTGATACGCCGGCAAGCAGTAACATTGTCATAAAAGAATGGGAAGTTCCTGAATGTAATTCGGTTGATGTGGTGATTGTGATATGAGTGAGTTTATAAGGGATAATCACGTTAATAATCTGCCTGATTGCTATTGTAAGTCAAAAAATAGCAATAATTTTAAGCTGCTTGAATTAGAACGGTTGACACTAAGTGATTTTAGAAAAACATTACAAGAACTATATGATATTCTGGACATCAATAATACAAAGGGAATTACTCTTGACTATTACGGTGATACTGTGGGTGTTGAACGTGGCAATCTTACGGACACACAATATCTAATTATGATAAAAGCAAAGATAGTACATAATTTATCGAATGGAAGCTATCCGAGCGTATTGAATGCGTTGTGCAGTACCTTTAATTGTCATCCGTCTGAAATCAGTATTATTGAAGCAGATGAACCTTGTAAAGTAAAGGCGGTAGTTTTACCATTAGGTTCAATCGTCAGCTCTGGACTTAGCATTGATAAATGTTCGGAAGTCATCAATCAGCTATTGCCAACGGGTATATCGTTAGACACTTACTTATATGAAGGCACATTTATGTTTGCTGAATCGGAAAATGAGCATAGTAATGATAACGGATTTAGTGATTTTGAGGGTGGAACAATTGGAGGGTATTTAGGATATGTTCAAGGAGGTAACTAAAAATGAAGTTTAATAGCACTTTGCCTGAATGGGGAAATGAAGGTATAGCACCGAGTGAAAATTTAAGAACAAATGGATTTCAAGCAGGAGATAGACCAGCTGCTGCAACATTCAACTGGTTTTGGTCTAAAGTCCCGAAAGCGGTAACTGAGATCCAAGACAGTTTAAATAATGTTGAAAAGAATGTTAATAATTCGTTTTCAGACTTGCAAACGCAGATAAATGAATTAAATGCCCCAACTGCAACAAAGCTCCAAACAGCAAGGCAAATCAATGGTACAGCCTTTGATGGAAGTAAGGATATAACTA
>CAJTWE010000049.1 GCA_910579955.1 uncultured Ruminococcus sp.
ATATACGTGTATCTGTACCCAATTCAGGAATGAAGTGTTCCTATGGAAAGCTTGGGTACTATGATAGATTTGGGCGTGGTATTTACGAGTTTTCGGTATCACTCGAGGAGGTTTAAATGGTAATATATGAAAACATAAAAGGCGTTTTAATTATGCCTGTGAAAAAGGACAATAACAGTTGGGAAACCGTGCGATATGAATTTGATGAAAATGATATTTTGCAAGGCTCATGCAGTATTACATCACGCTGCTGTGATGATCAGACCTTTTCTGTAGGCGGTGCTCGTCCGGCTGAATTATCTATAAAACTCCGTATTAAAGCACAGGAAGCTAATACTTTCTCGCTTTACGGTTCAAAAATAATTTTATGGAGCAAATGCAGCAATATTCCGGACGATCCAAAAGCGTCATGGTTGCTGCGTGGTGAGTTCTGGGTGACATCAGTAAGCAGACGTAAAGATATATACACCATTAAGGCTTCCGATGCTATTGTATGGCTTGATAACGGAGCATATGAAACTGCTGTTGGAGAACAAACTAAAGCAGATTTTAACAAAATGTACGAAATGGCAGGAAGTGTATTTGCTGCTGCAAGCTTTATCTGCAATGAAACAATCGGAAAGTTTGTAAATGATATAATGGCTCTTACAGACAGCGGCAAAATATTTTTTGGAACAAGAGATGATATACTTAATGAAGCCCCAGAAAGCAATGGTTATGTGCTTCTTCCTCAGGGAATTACAGGCGGATACGGATGTAAAACTCCAAGAGATCTCATGTCATTTCTTGCACAAATAGCCGGCGGATGCATTCAGATGATCCCATCAACACAGTATAGAAGTGATGATATAGGTGGAGATGTAGCACCTGTGATGTATATAACACCTTTGGGATACACGCCCACAAGAGAGATCACAGAATACGACAGATTTTTCAAGTCTCTCTGGGATGCGCCTATAAAAATACCATATGAAACAATAAAGGAAGATGGCTGCGAAATTGCCGATTATGACCTTCATGTACAGTGTACATATATAAAAACACATGACGGAACAGGTTGGAGCTGTTCTTCTGATCTTGCCCCGCACGCCGGCAATGTGGTTTTTGATTTATCGGACAATCTTTTTGTTACAGGGCGATATTACCATAATATGAAGGCTTGCAGTCCGTTTCAAGTAATAAATCCGCTTTACGGTCATTTTGCAGGAATTACAAAAAGACCGTTTAAGCTTGAATGCTGTCCGTTGTTCAAAGAACTTTCAGAGCTTCCAAAGCTTGGGCAAAAAATAGTAATAGAGGAAAAGCCGGGAGTATTGAAAGAAAGCGTTATCACAAAAATGGTCTGGAAATTCCGTGGCGGCTGGGAGTTTGGCTGTGCAGGCTCTGATTCAAGAGTTCTTTCACAAGCTGCAAAGAGAAGCCTTGCGAGCCATGCTGAGGAAAAATGCAAGGCATATGCAAATATCATTTCAAGCGATGCAAAAGGCGGCATTGAAGAAGCTAAAAGGGCGGCGAGTGATGCCATGACACGAGCAAATGATGCTATGGATAACGGAGATATACGTGTAACATGGGATCAGTATAATGCAGATATTCCCAATATTTATGCACGGCTTGCAGCTCTTGAAAGTAAATAAAGGAGAAAAACATGGTACTTACAGCACATGAAAAATTCATTGATACAAAAGAGATAGAGTGCCTTTTTACACAGGGTGAAAAATTTTCAGACCGCATTCATTTTGTTTTGCCGCCTGTTAATAATGACGTTGATGTTTCGGGCTGTGCATTTGCAATTCGCACTGTTGCATCAGACGGTGGCATGACTGAAACCGTTCTTGATGTGCAGCATGAGGGCGAACAGATACTTCTTACATGGAACGTACCTGAAACAGTAACAGCTGTTCCCGGTATGCTTCAATTGGAACTTGTGGGGTCAAGGGGCACGGATGTTATTATCAAGTACAAAATGCCTGCTGTTTACGTCAAAGCAGCGGTTATGGGCGATCATCTTCCCTCACCTGATATCATAGAAGAAAAGCTCGCTCAGATGAACGATATACTTGCACAGGCTCAGGCAAAGCTTGATGAAGCTAAGAATGTTGCGCTTGATATCATTGACCCTACACTTACTATTTCGGGTAAAGCGGCTGACGCTAAGGTTACCGGTGATAGGTTTACGGAACTTACGAATGCTATAGAAAATATAAGCTCAGGCGGTAATATTCAAGAGATCATCGACGCACGAACCAGCAGCATAAGCGGCGAAGAATTTCCAAGTCTTTCAGAAAGACTGGAATCCGATTTCTCATATTTAAAGAAAGTAATGCAAGCTGTTGAGATTATATCATCATACGTTTTGGTAGACATAGAAAGAGGCGATGATACAGAATCTGAATATTATGCCAACGATACTTTGAGAATTACAGGAGTAGGCAGCATAGAAAAGCGAGAATTTATGCAAAGAGAAGATTTCGGAAACTTAGAAATCAACATCGGCGGTGATGTAGGAGAAGAGGCATTCTATGCGTGTGCAAATGTAAACACGGTAACAGTAAATTGCAGAAAGATCAGTAACAAAGCTTTCTATAGTTGTCCTAATATTCGTACTCTGAATATAGGGAAAGATGTAACAGAAATAGGCTCTGAAATCCTATGGGGCATATTGTTTGAAGACATAGTAAGAATCGCATACGATGGAACAATCGCTGAATGGAACGCTGTCACTAAAGCAACTGATTGGATTTATGATAAATCTATGGTCAAAAACGGAGTTGTTGAATGTACAGATGGAACAGTGGAGGTGTAAAGAATCATGTTTTTAAAAGATCTGAAATTTGAAAAGGACAAGATAACAAGTGAGTTTCAAGAATCGGAAGAACTTGAAAATATAAAATCCGGTGAACGGTTGAGTATTATCTTTGGTAAAATTCAGAGGTGGTTTAATGGATTAAAGGATTTTAATGACGAGCTTAAACAGACACAGACTAATGTAATGAATATTGTAAAAGCTCAAAATAATCTTATTCAGATGAATAATACTGAGCATGCGATATTGTATGATTCAATTGGTATGCAAAGGAAGAATCTGATTAAAAATACAGAAGATTCATTGTTTAAAAATGGAATTACATATGTAGTCAACGCTGATGGAAGCATAACGGCTAGTGGGACGGCTGCTCCTTCCGCAGAGCATCCTAACAATTCTCAATATCATACAAGTGTGTTTAAGCTTCCTCCAAACACCAATGTCACATTGACTGGTTGCCCACCAAATGGAAGTTTAAATACTTATTGGTTGGCCGCATGGCATGGAATAAATGGTTATGGAAAATTTGATATAGGTGATGGTATAACCTTTAATACTGGAGATATAACTGAATGGAGAGTTGCCGTTGGCGTAGAAAAGGGCGTACAGGTTGATAACTTAACATTTTACCCCATGTTACGTATAGCTGGAACAAGCGATACATACGTGCCTTATTCGGATGATTTGCAGACACAAATAAAAACCTTAGAATCTCGCATAGCAGCTTTAGAGTCCAAACCAGAAGTCGAAATATCTGAAATCACAGAAGCAGAAATCGACACAGTACTTGAAACGGAGTGATTATATGAATGAGTTTAAACCTATGACAACTATGGAAGCATTCCTTGGAAAAATCGCAGGTATATACGATGGCGAAATGCCAAAAGCATATACACGACTTCATCTTATCTTGCAGAAAATAGCCGAAGATCCGGGCAATACAGGCTTTGACAAAGCAGAACTTGAAGCCATAAAAGTATTAGTAAATGATGCTATAAGACGTATTTCAGAGCTTGAATCAAATGATCCAAATCGATTAGAAGAGGCTTCATCTGATGATATAGACAATCTCTTTTAAGACGAATATAACGCCATGTGCCCTGCCGCTGCAAAATAAAAGAACTATTTACTAGGAGGATATACATATGCGTAAGATTATAACACTAAGCAACCTTTCCCGTTTTCTTGATAAGATCAAGGCATTTTCGTAAAGGCAGCAGACGGCACAACTAAGGGACACGTTGTCACATTTGGTGACGATGGCAAGACTATCACCGACAGCGGTTTTACAATTGCTAAGAGTGTCCCCTCAACTGCAAAGTTTACAGATACAACCTATACAGCAGCCACAACTTCTAAAGATGGTCTTATGACAAGCGCTGATAAGACTAAGCTTGACGGCGTTGCAGAGGGTGCACAGGTCAACACTCTTGAATCTGTAAAGGTAAACGGAACAGCAGTTTCCATAACTGATAAGTCTGTAAACATTGACCTTAGCAGCTATGCCAAGACATCAGCCCTTTCAAGCTATGCAACCAAAACATCCCTTAACGATTACGCCAAGAAGACAGATATTGCAAGCGTTTTCATTTACAAGGGCAGCGTTGAAAACTATGCTGCTCTTCCTACAACAGCTACAATCGGCTGGGTTTACAATGTTGAAACTGCTGACGCTGCACACAACATCAAAGCCGGTGACAATGTAGCGTGGAACGGTACAAGCTGGGACAACCTTTCAGGTATTCTTGAGCTTGACATTGAAGAAGTCACAGAAGCTGAGATTGATGCATTGTTTGCATAATCAAAGTTAATTCATAAGAGAAAGCAAAGCAGCGGCAGGGCACATGGCGTTATTTAATAAATTATTATAACAGGAGGATATATAACATGAATGTATTAACTCTTAAAGGCTTGACTTATTTTTATACAAAGCTCAAAAAGACTGTTGACAGCCTTTCAAAAAACAGTCACACTCACAGCAACAAGAGCGCTCTGGATAGTATCACGGCAACTCAGTTTCCGGGCAATTCCGGCACTGCAACAAAACTTCAAACAGCAAGGCAAATCAATGGTACAGCCTTTGATGGAAGTAAGGATATAACTA
>CAJTWE010000050.1 GCA_910579955.1 uncultured Ruminococcus sp.
CATACTTATTTTGCATTTTGGGTAGAAAATGTGTCAAGGGATATTGACAATATCACGATTCAATTTATCAGATGGGAAATACTGCAAGAATCTGCGATAAAATAGAAAAGGCGCAAAAAGGTGAAAACGTTACATTAGCCTATATTGGCGGCTCTATTACCGAAGGTGGAAGAACCGATACGTGTTATGTCAGCCGCTCTTACAAATACTTTGCAGATACTTTCGGTACAGGGAACAACGTTTTCTTTATCAATGCAGGTTTATCGGGAACATCATCAGTTGTGGGACTTATGCGTGCGCAGAACGATATCCTTAATTCAAATCCTGATGTTATTTTCATTGAATTTTCTGTAAACGATCATCCTGAGGAAATTTATAAAAAAGGATACGAAAGTCTCGTCAAGAAATGTCTGTCGCAGCCGGGAGATCCGGCGGTAATTCTGATTATAAACCGTGCTAAGGGCGGATATTCCATGCAAGAACAGATGGCTGCTATTGGAGAAAATTACGATCTGCCAATAATAAGCATGGATAATGCACTTACAAACGCCTTTAACAGCGGACTTCTGACTACAGACGATTACTATACCGACGAATACCATCCTCATGAGAAAGGCAATGCTCTGATCTCGGATTCTATCGCTTATTTCTACAGGCAGGCTCTGAAAACAGTCAACAAGTCAGACAGCTACACGATACCCGAATCCACTGTTTATGGAACAGAGTATTCCACAGGCTCTATCGTTCCGCTGAGCGAGCTGACGAATTTCAATGCGGGTTCGTTTACACAGACAAATAGCGGCTATGCAACTCTTCCGTATACATTGAAACACGCTGCATGGGGTGGTGATACTCCGATCACTTTCACTGCAAAGGGCAAGGGTATCTTCATTGTTTATAGTGCCAAGGATGATGCGGCTTTCGGTAATCTTAACGTTACAGTAAACGGAAAGACCTCTTCCATAAGCGGAAACAAGAAATATGCATGGGGCGGTCCGGAAGCCGATGTTGCCTATATCCAGAACAATTCAGGTGATTTGAACGTTTCTATCAGTGTCCAAAACGCAGGTACTGAATTTACCATTTGGGGCATAGGCATTGTAAAATAAGCGCAAGAACCTGTGATTTGTTTCTCTTGACCTTAGCGGTTTAAAATTCTGCTTGTGAATTAAAAAAATTGCATATTAGGAAATCTAACAAGAAAAGGCATTCCCGAAACTTGAACCGCCCCACTTTGAGCGTACAGCACAAAAAAGCCCCTATGGATAATTGAATTAAGCAACGAACTGGCTTCGCAATTCAAGCGGAGTCAGTTTTGTTTTAAGTTGAATGCGCTGGTGATTGTAGAAGTAGATGTAATCATCAATTAACTTTCTCGCTTCAGCGAATGTTTTGATCTTTGTTCTGTAAATACATTCTGTTTTGAGGATAGAGAAGAAATTTTCAGCTAAAGCATTGTCATATGGATTCCCACGTCTTGACATTGACGGCGTAATGTGGTATGCTTTAGTTAGGTTAAAATACGGTTGTGAAGTGTATTGAAACCCTTGGTCACTGTGGAGTTGCAGCTCTCCGGTGACCTTTTCCTTTCTCATGGCAGCTTTTATCGTGCTCAGAACAAGATTGACGTTCTGAATTGTCGATGTCTTGTAAACCACTATACTTCGGTCGTAAAGATCTCTTATCACCGAAAGATAGAGAAAGCCCTGAGATGTTCTTATGTAAGAGATATCGGTCACCCACTTCTGATTTGGTCTGTCAGCATGAAAATCTCTGTTAAGCAGATTATCGTATTTATGCAAAATTTTACTGTATTTGCAATATCTTCTTCTACGGACAACAGAAAGCAGACTATACTTGTTCATCACGCGCAATATAGTTTTAGGATTATGATGAACTCCTCTTCGTTCCAGCCATATTGCAACACGTCGATAGCCGTAAGTCTGCTTCGTTTCTTGCTGGCATTCACGAATGAGCTCAGAGAGCTCCAGGTCTTTTGCAGGTCTATCCATACGCTTGACGAAGCCATAGTAGCCGCTTCTGGATACTTCAAAAAATCTGCACATCTCGCTGATGCTGTACTTGTCTTTATGACGAAATATCACACGATATTTTACTTCTGCTCTCACTTCCTTTCTGTATGCGAGAGAAAATCCCGCATAAGTTCGTTTTCCATTTCAAGAGCTTTGATTTTTGCATCCTTGCGAGCTATGATATATTTCAGCTCGTTGACTTTATCTGTCTCGGTGTACTTATCGTCTTTACATGGACGACCTTGGCGCTTTATGATTTTTCCTGCTGCGATCTTACGTTCATTTCTACGATAACGCTACAAAAAATTTTTTACTTGTTTTTCTGAGAAACCAAGCCGTTCTCCAATTTGTCTTAATGTTAATCCTTCTTCCTTTAATTCAAGGATCTCTTTTTCATACTCCTGTATGTGTCTGTAACTTCTTGCCATAACAATACCTCCTATGGTTTCTATTATACCATAGGAGGTCTTTTTTGTCACTGTACGTTTTTACTGGTTCGGTTCAAACTTCGGAAATGCCTTTATTTTTGGTGCAGAAACACATTCATGCAGAAATTCTATGTGGAAATCTGTGCCACGTATAAAGAGAGAAAGAACAACGGCGAATTGCCGATGTATTATGCACCAAATACACATCTCAAGGTAAGTCTGAGAGAAGCGGTTTTTAGTTACTCCTTTAATACGGCAAACTGTAACTTATTTACTGTACGAATTTCTGCTGACGGGATATAATTCAACCTCCCAAAATTCAAATGGAGGGTCTGCTTTATAATTCTTATCAAAATATTGTCTGATATACTGAGCAGCTCTATTTTCAGAGTATTTATAATTCAAAACATTGCCATCTTCATCAATCTCAAGATTATTCATGAAAATTGCAAATGCTTGTTCTGCAAAGCTGCTCTCTTCCTTCAAAACTTCACCTGTATAATCAATCTCTTCTAATAAGGGATAACCAAGAGTACCATTGGCAAACCATATTGAAAATTGTCTCACAGCACCACATACATATTTGCTCAGTTTCATATTTTCATCCTCCACAAGTTCCGATTTGCATATCCATAGTATATCACATTTTCCCCAAAAAGTCAAACCGCAGAAAGGAGGCATTGCACTATGCGATTAACCTTAATTTTAGAAAACAAAATCGGCGAGGAAATCAATATGACCACCAATGCTAACCAATACATGACCTCCGAAATTTACGCATATTACAGCCAAATCAAGAGATAAATTTTTAAGGAGCGATTTTTAGTCGCTCCTTTAATATGGTAAACTGGAAGTTGCCTAATATCATTTTGCATTCTTATACGAAAGCAAAATATGGTTTGATGCAAACAATATTGATGCAATAATTAACAGAATTGATCGACTCATAATTCCACTAAACAGGAACAAAACCGACGGAATAATTGACAGTGCTAGTGCTCGGAACATGCTGCTTTTCTTAAAGCAAATTATCCAAATCGCACAATAAATCATTACTAATATTGTATCCACAATAAGATATACAGCAAATGCTTCGTCAGAGCACCACCCAAACCATGTTCCTGGAATGTTAATTATCATAAGAGCAAAACATCCAAATCTTCCTATTTGTTCTGCAATTTCAACAAATTTATTGCTCCATTTGTTTTCAAAGTCCTCTTTAAATTTAATTGCAAAAATAATATTTGGTACCAAAATTATTACCATTATTATTAGTCCGAATATATTTAGCCAATCCATGTATTTCAACACCAAATTCCGATTTGTATAGCCATAGTATATCACATTTTCTCCAAAAAGTCAAATCGCAGAGAAGAGGGGCCTGCGGACAAAAAGTTGGACATCAAAATTTGACGTATCCAGGCAATTTTGC
>CAJTWE010000051.1 GCA_910579955.1 uncultured Ruminococcus sp.
GGTCCAGCAATTTTTCAAAAATGCTGGTCGCCGTCCGCAGACGGCGAAACTCTCCTTAGTAAAAGCCGAGCCGTGGCTATAATGATAAAATAACAAAATTTCGCATTCAAATAAAGGCTTTCTGTCTATGTCAAGCACATAACAGAAAGCCTTGTTTTAGTTTTATGAAAAGAAAAATATGCGAAATTTTAGTGCTTAGCAAGAGCGGAGCGAAGCGACAAATCTTGCGGACTGATATAGTATTCTTTAATTAGAATATCCAGCTTATGGATAAAACAAAAAACAAATTATCCTGAATTTAGCGAGATTTAAACCGTCCGCAAAAATTGGTCGCTGTGCTCTCTCTTTTGCTATGTATAAAAATTTCGCATATTATTCTTACTGCTTACTTTTGCATGACTTTCTATTTTTTACATTTATTTAGACGGAAAACCCCTTTTAGAATGCGAAATTTTGTTTTTGCGCTAAATTTATCACGTGCATATTTTTTACTATGGAGTATTTCGCCGTCTGCGGACGGCGACCAGCATTTTTGAAAAATTGCTGGACCAAAAAACTTTTATTGATTTGCTTTTATTGCTTTATAAAATTTTCCTTGCAACGTGCAATATAATATGTTATAATAAAAATACAGAAAAATATTACCTTTTGAAAGGAAAATGAAATATGCTTATTACAACAACAGAATTCATTTCAGGAAAAACTTACTCTACTCTGGGTCTGGTACGTGGCAGCACTATCCAGTCAAAACATATCGGCTCAGATATAAGCCAGGGCTTTAAAACTATCGTTGGCGGCGAGCTGAAATCATACACCGATATGCTCAATAAAGCTCGTGATATCGCTATTCAGCGTATGATAGAACAGGCAGAGTCTATTGGTGCTGATGCTATCGTATCTGTTCACTTTGCTACATCTTCCGTGATGAGTGGCGCTGCCGAAGTTATGGCTTACGGTACTGCTGTTAAGCTGAACTAAATAAAAGTAAAAATAGAGAAAGAGGTATATTTTATGCGTAATACAAAAAGCTATGAAAGTCCGTTTTGTACACGTTATGCAAGTGAGGAAATGCAGTTTGTATTTTCTGCTGATAAGAAGTTTACAACATGGAGAAAACTGTGGGTAGCACTGGCTCGTGCTGAAATGGAGCTGGGTCTGCCTGTAACTCAGGAGCAGGTTTCCGAACTGGAAGCAAATATTGAGAATATAGACTATGACGTTGCAGAAGCAAGAGAAAAGGTCGTTCGTCACGATGTAATGTCACACGTTTACGCTTATGGACAGGTTTGCCCAAATGCTAAGGGTATAATTCACCTTGGCGCAACATCTTGCTATGTAGGCGACAATACAGATGTTATTATTCTTCGTGATGCTTTGCAGATAGTACGCCGCAAGATGATAAACGTTCTTGCAAATCTTGCAAAATTCGCTGAGGAATACAAGGCTATGCCTGCACTTGCGTATACACATCTTCAGCCGGCACAGCTTACTACTGTTGGTAAGAGAGCTACTCTTTGGATGAATGAGCTTCTTATGGATTTTGAGGAGCTGGAATACAGAATTGCAAACCTCAAACTTTTAGGCTCAAAGGGTACAACTGGTACACAGGCTTCATTTATGGAGCTGTTTGAGGGCGATACAGATAAGGTAAAGCTGCTTGAAAAGAAGATCGCAAATGAAATGGGATTTGATGCAGTAGTTCCTGTTTCCGGACAGACTTATTCCAGAAAGATGGATGCGCAGGTTCTCCAGACACTCAGCGGCATTGCACAGTCATGCAGCAAGTTCTCCAACGATATGAGAATTCTGCAAAGCTTCAAGGAAATGGAAGAGCCTTTTGAAAAGACACAGATCGGTTCATCTGCAATGGCATATAAGCGCAATCCGATGCGTTGTGAGAGAATCACATCTCTTTCACGTTACGTTATGATCGACAGCCTTAATCCTGCGTTTACAGCAGGTACACAGTGGTTTGAAAGAACACTTGACGATTCAGCAAATAAGAGAGTATCCGTACCAGAGGCGTTCCTTGCTGTTGATGCTATTTTGAATATTATGATGAATGTAACAGACGGTCTGGTTGTATATCCTAAGATGGTACGTCAGAGAGTAATGAGAGAGCTGCCGTTTATGGCAACTGAGAATATCATGATGGATGCAGTAAAGAAGGGCGGAGATCGTCAGGCGCTGCATGAAAAGATTCGTGAGTATTCAATGATAGCAGGCAAGCATGTTAAGGAAGAGGGTCTGGAAAATGATCTTTGCGATATGATTCTTGCAGATCCTATGTTTATGATAAATAAGGAAGAGCTTGATGCAATACTTCAGCCGGAGAATTTCACAGGCAGAAGTGCGCAGCAGACAGAAGAGTTTATAGCAGAGTGCATTAAGCCAATTCTGGATGCAAACAAGGATATTCTGGGCGAAAGCTTTGAGATGAAGAATTAAAAAATCCAAATCAATAAAAGTTTTTTGGTCCAGCAATTTTTCAAAAATGCTGGTCGCCGTCCGCAGACGGCGAAACGCTCCATAGTAAAAAATTATGGAGTAACAAAAGCAGAATAAAAACAAAATTTCGCATTCAAAAGAAGGCTTT